>NZ_AZDO01000130.1:80326-106024 GCF_001435505.1 Companilactobacillus futsaii JCM 17355
ACACCTAGGTAAGACTCCAAGCTCATCTTCAATCAACGTTCGCTCCACCTTTTCACTATCTGATGGTCACTCTTCAAACTAATAATTGATCTACTCTTCTCTTCAACGTCTAATAAGATTAATTAATTTTTAATCGTTTGATTGGTAATTAATTTACTCTAGTAGTTTTTCTTTGTCAACGTTATTTTGAAAATAATTTCCCTTTGGCATTTAATCTTTACTTTAAAAACAACCTCAAATCCTTGATTTAATGGGCATAAAAAAAGACATCTTCCATCAGAAAATGTCTTAAATTTATTTTTTATCTTTACTCTGAATAACGGCTACAATTCCACTTTCAAAACTAAAATCGATCGTATCTTTGACGAATTCATTACTAGCCCAGCTAACAGGATGTTCCACGCTATAATCATTCAATTTGTATTTTGCATCGAATAGATTTAAATGTGTCACTGGTCCCAAATTGACAAAGGCGACATATTTCATTGAATTCTCATGAAAAATCGTATAACGACCAGGTTTGAAAAATCTAATCGTATTCGTGGCAGATTTGTAATATAACTTGTCATAGAAATCTAAAAATCTAGGATCATATGGAAAGAACAAATTAACTAAAAAATGGTCAATTCGCCCACCAGTAGCCCCATAAACGTAATATTCTTGAGCATTGTACTTTTCTCTAGCTGCTAATAAACAGAGCTCAGAATCCGTGTCATCCTTTTCTAGAGGGAATTTTTCAAAAACAGGTACATTATCACGTAATAATTTCTGTTCTTTTTTATTGATTGAATCAAAATCACCAATAGCAATTTCAGGAATTATTCCATTAGCCATCAAATGTAAACTGCCTCGATCTGCCCCGACCCAAGGACCAGGAATACCTTTAATACTCTTACTTAATTCATCTGGATATTCGCTAGTTGGACCACCTAATAAAATATTTACTCGTTTCATTGCTTAGCTTCCACAGCCAAAGAACGAATATCTTCGATTCTCTTATTCAAACCATTTTCACCATTAAACAAATATGAACCAGCTACAAAAATATCAGCTCCAGCTCTGGCACATTGACTGATAGTATCAGCATTGATCCCACCATCGACCTCAATCTCAAAATTGTCATCAGCGGCTGTTTGACGTAATTGATCCAAACGTTGAATCTTTTTAGTCATTCCAGAAATGAATTTCTGACCGCCAAAGCCAGGATTAACTGTCATAACGAGAATTTGATCAATAATTGGGAAAAGTTCTTTCACAGTCTCTAGCGGAGTCCCAGGATTTACAACTACCCCAGCACGAGCCCCGTAACTCTTTACTAAATCGATTGAGCGATAAATATGTTGAGTACTTTCAGCATGAATCAAGACAGTATCAGCTCCAGCATCGATCACTGGCTTGATATAAGCATCAGGATTTTCCATCATCATGTGAATGTCCAAGGGCTTGTCAGTTACTCGACGCATCCCTTCAACCACACTAGGACTAAAAGACATATTTGGAACAAAGTTTCCGTCCATCATATCGATGTGGAATACATCTGCTCCGGCTCTGTCAGCGGCTCTAACATCTCGTTCCAAGTTCATAATATCTGCAGATAAAATTGATGGTGCAATCTTTACTGTCATCAAAAATCAACTCCTCAATATCTTTTTTTGTACGAATTAATTTCATTCAAAAAGTAGAGATAATTGTCATATCGACTTTGCATTATCTGACCTTCTGAAAGTTTTTCTTTTACAGCACAGTTAGGTTCGTTCACATGTCGACAACCGCGAAATTGACACATATGGCTGTATTTCAAAAATTCAGGAAAAATCATTGGTAATTCTTCAACTGCAATATTTTGTAAATCAATTGAAGAAAATCCCGGTGTATCAGCAACTAAACCACCTTCGATATCAAACAGCGACACTTGACGCGTCGTGTGCTTACCACGATTCAAGGTTTGAGAAATCTCCGCCGTGGCTAAACCTAAATCGTGATCGATATGATTTAACAAAGTAGATTTACCAGCACCAGATTGACCGGTGAAGACCGTCACCTTATCAGTAAAAGTCGCCTTTAATTTCGACACTTGCAAATCATTATAGCTATCACGATCACAAAAGACTTGATATCCTGCATGGTTGCGATATCCTTCTAAAGTCGTCTTTAATTCCTCATATTGCTCATCTGATAATAAATCGGCTTTTGTTAAATAAATTACGGGCTCAATTTCATTATGCTCGATATTTACCAAAATTTTATCTAACAAATTGCTAGAAAAATTGGGCTGTGCTGCTGAAGTTACCACGATTGCTTGGTCGACGTTAGCAATTGGTGGACGAACCAAACTATTTTCACGTGGTAAAATTTCTAAAATGTAACCTAAATCCCCTGTCGAATCAAAACTGACTTTATCTCCGACCAATGGTTTTATCTTACGTTTACGAAAATTGCCACGTGCTCTAGTCCGTATCAATTCTTTGCTTTCATCGTCTAAAACATCATAAAATCCACTGATTGATTTTATAATTCTTCCTGTTTTTTCCATACATCACCTATTGACTGAACCACCTAATACAGTCTTATTATCACGCTCAACTATATAGGATCCAGTCTGTCCATCTCTTAAATTAAAACTTAATGTTACTGGTGTATCTTCACTAATAGTCATCGTCTTATATGGCGAATTGATACTGTGTGTGGCATCTGAAATATAAATTGTAATACTATTATCGCCACTAGTATCATAAGGGATCGTAATATCCTTTGTAACCGTCTTCGTAGCGTTTGAATTAGTATCATCGTTTGAATTTTCATTGTCACTGTCAGATGACTTCTCAGGATCTGGTCCCTTTGAAATTACAACTGTCAAAGTAGCACCTTGATTGATCGTCGTATTTGCTTCTGGTGATTGACTGACTAATAAACCTTCTTCAATCTCACTAGAATAAGCATATGACGTGTCTAATCGCAAATGTTCCTCTGTAGCATAATCTTGAATACTCTTTAAATTATAACCAGTTAAATCACGGACTTTAACCGTTTTTGGCTTAACTGTCTTTGTTTTGGCAATCGTTATTGTCAAAGGTTTATCTTTAGTAACAACTTTTTTGCCACTTTCAATACTTTGCTTCATGATTATTCCAGCAGCATATTCGTTAGTTGCTTTATATCGTAGTTTGATTTTAAATCCACGCTTTTTCAAATTAGCAGAAACATCGTCATAATCTTGGCCAACTAATTTTGGCATTTTATAATACTTAGCTCCCAAACTAACTACCAAATTAACACTAGCACCGTTCTTTAGTTTCAATCCCTTAGCCGGAACTGATTTAATAACGTGACCTGCTTCAACGTCATCATCATTTTCCTTTGAGATATCACCGGCCGTTAAATTAGAACTTTTGAGCATGACATTAGCTTGTTTGACAGTTAGATTGAATAAGTCGGGAACTGTCGTCTCTTGATTGCTCTTAATAACCATCGCTATGACAAACAAAATCAAAACAATTGGAATTATCGAAAGCATCAAAATCATTTTCTTTTTACGACTCATTTTGGGCTTTTGCGGTGCAGAGACATTCTCTTCCCGTTTAGCATCCATAGGTTCCATGACACGAGTTTCTTCCAAATCATTTACTGGTGTCGGAATAAATTTTGGTTCGTCGCTACGCTCTGGCATCAGACAAGTATTTAGATCCTTGCACATTTCCTTGACTGACTGATAACGTTGATCAGGATCTTTGGCCGTAGCCTTTAAAACTACATTTTCTAACGGCTGAGGAATATCAGGATCTATTTTCTTCAAATCTGGCATTTCTTCTTTAGAATGCTTTAATGCCACTGTTACAGCCGTATCACCAGTAAATGGCACGTGTTTTGTCAATAATTCAAACAACACGATCCCCAAAGCATAAACATCTGACAACACTGTTGCTGGACGTCCTTTAATTTGTTCTGGAGACATGTAGTGAACTGATCCCAATAAAGAATTAGTCCGAGTAATGGAGCGTTCACTTAAAGCCAACGCAATTCCGAAATCGGAAACTTTTACTTGTATTGGGTCTTTTTTTTCATCGACTAAAATGTTTTCTGGTTTTAGATCACGATGAATAATTCCGTGTTCATGAGCGTCAGAAACAGCCATACAAATCTGTCTCATAATGTCAACTACTTCATGATATGGAATTGGAAAGTGCGTACGAATGTATTTCTTTAAATTAGGGCCATCAACGTACTCGATAACAATATATTGAACTCCGTTATCATTACCAACATCTAAAACATTGACGATATTGGGATTGGAGAGACCACTAGTTGCCTTGGCTTCACGACCAAATCTCCTTTTAACGGATTCATCATCTTGAAGATCATACCGCAATGCTTTAACAGCAACCTTACGGTTTAATAAAGTGTCATTAGCTAAATAAACATTAGCCATACCGCCTTCACCAAGCGTACCTAGAATCTCATAACGACCGCCTACTAGGTAACCTTTTTCCATCTAATGATTACCTCCGTTATCCTTCGTAGAAAAGAGTAAGGCGGTTATATTATCTCTTCCACCGGCGGCGTTTGCTTTGTCGATCAAAAGATGACATTTAGTCTCAAGACTTATCTTTTTAGATAAAATTTCTTTGATTTCATTTTCTGGGACCATATTAGTCAAACCATCAGTACACAACAAAATAATGGCATTATTGATCAAATCAAAATTTTTTACTCGTGGTTGAACTGTTTGTGATACACCAAGAGTTTGTGTAATGATGTTTTTTTGTGGATGATTCTCAGCTTCTTCCGGACTGATTTGACCAGTCTCTAATAATTCATGAACCAACGAATGATCAACACTCAATTGTTTCAATTCATCGTTTGCATAAATGTAGCATCTTGAATCACCAACGTTAACGACCATCATTTTGGATCCAACAAAAAATACGCCAACCATCGTCGTTCCCATACCATTTAAATCATCAAATTGATTCGATACAGAAACGATTCGATCGTTTTCCTTACTTAATTCTCGAATAATCCATTCACGAAGTTCACTAATTTCTTCAACTTCTGATTCTTCAAAATTATGTCCTAAATGAGATACTGCCATATCAGATGCAACATCTCCACCACGGTGTCCACCCATGCCATCGGCTACGATTCCAAAGACAATACCCTTTTTATTCTTGAAAACATTCACATAATCTTGATTGTTCTCTCTGAGTTTTCCAACATCAGTTAGTAACGCATATTCCATCAGTTTAGACCTTACCTCTTTAATTTTTTCTAACGAAAGTAGCTATAAAGAAACCATCTGTAAAGTAATCACTAGGTAGGACTTTTAACATGCCGTCTTTGACTGATTTGTCCATAACAGCTTCATGCTTAACAGGCTCAAGTTCAAAGTTTTTATGATCAGCTAAGAATTTCTTTACGACTGTTTCATTTTCTTCATCATCAAAAGTACAAGTACTAAAAACTAACTTACCATTGACTTCTAGTAAATCAACCATACTATCTAAAATTTGTAATTGAACTCTTTGTAAGTTCAATAAATCTTCTTCTTGGCGGAAATATCTTAATTCTGGTTTTCTTCTGATCAATCCAAGACCAGAACAAGGAGCATCGACTAAAATACGATCAAAAGTCGTGTTCAAAACGTCTTTAGCTTTTCTGGCATCGATTGCTCCAGTACTAATGATATCGCTATAGCCCATTCTTTGGCTATTATCACGAATCAATTTAGTCTTGTGCTTATGAATATCTAAAGCCGTTACTTCGCCATTTTTAATGTAACTAGCAATGTGTGTCGTTTTACCGCCAGGAGCAGCACAAGCATCTAAGACTCTACTATCTGGTTGTAAATCAAGTGCTGGAGCAACCAGCATTGAGCTTTCATCTTGAACTGTATATAAGCCCTCTCTAAATTCATCAGTATTAACTAAGTTTCCACTCTCACAGATTAACCCAACTGAAGAAATTTTGCTTGGTTTTACATCAAAGCCTTTATTTTGCAGTGTTTTTTGTAAATCAGCTACTGTTGTCTTATTCGTATTAACTCGAATAGATACGTGCGATGGCTGATTTATCGACTTTAAAATTTCCTTAGTTTTAGCCAATCCTTGTTGATCGATGAATAATTGCACGAGCCAACGAGGTACACTATAAAATTTACTCAAATCATAAACTGTGTCCTTGCCAGACATTTTTCTAGCGCCGTGACGTTGAAAGTTTCTCAAAACGGCATTGACCAAATTACCAGCACCACGGTTAGCCTTTTGTTTAGCAATCTCAGTTGATTCATTTAAAACTGCGTGTTCTGGAATCTTGTCGAGATATGACAATTGATAGATTGCTGTTTGAAGCAATAAATCTAGCCACAAGTCTAGTTTTTTATCTTTTAAATAAGGCTCTAGTTGATACTCTAAAACGTATTTATGTTGAATAACACCATATACGATATTAGTCATCAAACGCTTATCGGCATCAGACATATCTGAATCTTTTAAAATATTATTGATTTCAATGTTTGAGTACGCCTTATTTTTGAAAACTCTAGTTAATGCTTCTACGGCTAGTTCACGAGGGTTATTTTTCATCAATTACTTGTTGTCCTTTTTCTAGATTTTTGCCTAAGCCATTCATATAGTTAGCAATATCCATGATTTTTTTACCAGCTGGTTGAATCTTTTTAATAGAAACACCTTGACCATCACCGGCAATAATAACCAATTTCTTTTTGCCTAAATCAGCTACGGTTCCGACAGCTTGTTTGGAATTTAATTCGACAACTTCAGTTTTGTATAATTTTGTTCTTTGACCGCTTAACATTGTCCAAGCACCTGGATCAGGACTCAAAGCACGAATTTGGTTGAAGACTGTTTCAGCAGGTTTTGTAAAATCAATATGTTCTTGTTCTTTAGAAATATTAGGTGAAAATACTACCTTGTCAAGATCTTGTTTAATGGGGTCGATATTGCCACTTAAAATCTTAGGAATCGTATCCAACAAAAGTTCACGACCAACGATAGCCATTTTTTCAAATAAACTACCATTATCATCGTCTTTTTCAATTGGTAATTTTTCTTGACTAATAATATCTCCAGCATCCATCCCTTTGACCATGTACATGATGGTAATTCCAGTTTCCTTATCACCGTTTAATAGCGACCATTGAATTGGTGCTCCACCACGATATTTTGGCAAAAGTGAACCATGAACATTAATCGCAGCGACCTTAGCCGAGTCCAAAAAACTAGTTGGTAAAAATTGACCGTAAGCAGCTGTAATGATCAAATCAGCATGCATTGCTTTTAATTCTTCAACTTCAGAACTACCTGGTAATTTAGCTGGTTGGAAAAGCTTGATGTTTTCACTTTCAGCTACTAGTTTAACTGGACTCTTTTGAAGTTTTTGCTTTCTACCAACTGGCTTATCTGGTTGTGTAACGGCTGCAATTACGTCATACCCTTCCTTCAATAATCCCCTCAAAACTGTTGCAGAAAAATCTGGTGTTCCTAAAAATATAATTTTCGTCATTCAATCATCCTCACTAATCAATGTGTTGTGGTTCATTATCGATTGCAATCGTAAACCCTCTTTTAGCATCTGCTTGGGTTTCATTTAAAATTTCGAGCAATCGTTCATGCAATTTTGGCTCATGTTTATATTTTACAATAATTTGATAATAATATTTGTTTTGTTTTCGAGAAATCATCGTCGGACTTGGGCCCAAAAGAATCGCATCTTTAGATAAAGCTGTTTGAAGTTGTTTTTTCAACCAATACGCCTGTTTCAAAGTCTGACCTTCATCTTGATTTGCAACACTGACCAAAGTCGTAAAATAATATGGCGTGTAATTGGATTGGTGACGCAGATACATTTCTTGCTTGAAGAAAGTTTCATAATCCTGTTTAGCCGCATCTTTGATTGCATAATGATCAGGATTAAATGTCTGAATCACTACGTGACCGGCCTTCTGGGCGCGACCTGCTCGACCACTGACTTGAGTCAATAATTGAAAGGTCCTCTCACTGGCACGATAATCTGACAAACTCAAAGTAGTATCAGCATTAATTACTCCAACTAAGGTTACATCAGGAAAATCTAGTCCCTTGGCAATCATTTGTGTCCCTAACAAGATATCAGCTTTGTGTTGTCCAAATTGTTGCAAAATCTTTGCGTGAGCACCTTTTCTTCTCGTTGTGTCAACATCCATCCGTAAAACACGAGCTTCTGGGAATAAATCATTTAGTTGCTGCTCAATATTTTGCGTTCCGGTACCGTAAAAGCCGATTTTTTTACTGTGACAATTAGGACACATATTAGGAACTGGCTCCTCATGTCCACAATAATGACACTTCATTCTTCTTAGATCTTTGTGATAAGTCAATGAAACATCGCAATTAGGACATTTTAAAACAAACCCACACTCGCGACACATCATAAAGGACGAATAGCCTCGACGATTTAATAAAACAATCGATTGATCATGATTATCCAATGTTTCTTGGAGGCTCTTTTGTAAAGTCGGCGAAAAATCACCTTTAACAGCAGAATTTTCCGAATCGCGCATATCAACTATTTGCACATGTGGCAAAGTCTGATTATTAATTCTTTTTTTCATTCTTATCAGATGATAAACACCCTTTTCAGCCCGAGCTCTTGATTCCAAAGATGGTGTAGCACTACCTAAAACAACCGGGCATTTATTGACTTTTGCCCGCCATAACGCTACATCACGTGCATGATAACGAGGATTATCATCTTGTTTGTAACTAGCCTCATGCTCTTCATCAATAATTATCAGGCCAATTTTATTCAAAGGTGCAAAGACGGCGCTTCTTGCTCCTACGACAACTTTGACTTCATTATTTTCAATCCTCGTCCACTCGTCGTAACGTTCGCCATTGGATAAACCTGAATGTAATACCGCTACTTGATCACCAAAACGGCCAACAACACGGTTCACCATTTGAGGTGTTAACGAAATTTCTGGAACTAGCATCAAAGCGGTTTTGTCTTGTTGCAGCGCTTTTTCTATCGTCTGTAAATAAACCTCTGTCTTACCACTACCAGTGACACCTTCAATCAGAAACGTCTGAGGACTTTCATTAGTAATAGCCTGGGAAATTTCATCAACAGCAACTTGTTGTTCAGATGTTAAAGCTAATTTTGTCGTTTGTTCTGGTGTGATACCAACTGGCTTACGTAATTTTGTAACTTCAATCGTTTTGAGCAAGCCGTTTTTCTCAGCTGTTTTAATAGCTGACCTCGAGATGCCATAATCTTTTTCCAAAATATTGTATTCTATTGGCAACTCTTGTAAATGATCAGCTAGAAAAGCTAATAATTTAATTTGAGAAGAAGCGTTCTTTCGCAATTTGCTCTTAGCTTCATGTAGCTGAATGACATTCAGATCTGTTGTAACAGCTTGTCGTTTTACTTGAACGGCTTTATTTTTTACAACGTATTGAATATCAACTTTATTATTCTTTCGTAATTTATTGATGAAGCGAATTGTTTGGTCGTTAAGGGCACTGGTAATTTCTAGACTATCTTGATTGGATAATAATGCCTTAACTTCCGGGTCATCTTTTACAATCGGAATCACAAATTGCTGATATTTAGCCCGCATAACACTAGGTAACATCGTTTGCAGACAAGATATCTGAAAGGAATATGTTTTATCAGCTAACCAATACGACAACTGTAGCATTTCTTTTGACAAGACTGGTTTTAAATCTATCACACGAGTAATTGGTTTCAACCTTCCTTGAAAGTCACTGTTGTCTTTTACTTTCATGACAAAACCTTGAATCCTTCTTTTGCCACGTCCGAAGGGTACTTCAACTCGTATCCCTGGAACGACTACTTCAGATAAACTGTCAGGAATGTCGTATTCAAATGGTCGATTTGTTTGCATCGTCGGTACATCAACGATTATCTCCGCTACTGACATAAAAACCACCTATTCTTCCTTAAGAATAAAAAAGCCCCCACTAATTCGCAAATCAGTGAAGGAATAATTTTATTCGTTTTCTTCTTTTTTCTCTTCTTCAACCTTTTCGGCTTCTTTTTCAAGAAGAATTGAATTAGGATCGATTTCGATTTTATCATCAGCAATTTCTTCAAATGCACGACCAACAGTTCTTGGTGATTCGTAATGGCTCAACAATTCAACATCGCCATTTTCCAATTCGTGAGCACGTTTGGCAGCTAGAACTGCTAGTGAATAACGAGAGTCAACTCGATCTAAAAGTTTATCAATTGATGGATAAATAATCATAAATTATCAATCTCCTATTATTTTTTTGTATTGGTCAATTACGCGTGGCACTCTTAAGTGTTCACTCTTAATTATACCTTCAATTTTTTCGACTGCATTAGGTATTTTATCATTTACGACGGCATAGTCATAGCTAGTCATCATTTGAATCTCTTTTTTGGCCTTTTCCATACGTTTGTCGATCGTCTTCTCATCGTCTGTACCACGGTGAGTAATACGATCTCGTAAACTAGTCAAATCAGGCGGTGTCAAGAAAATAAATACGCCATCAGGCATCTTTTCGCGAACTTGCATAGCACCATTGACTTCAATTTCTAACAACACATCAATTCCGGCATCAAGCTTTTGATTGACATACTTCAAAGGAGTTCCATAGTAATGGTCAACATACTTGGCATATTCCAGCATCCCACCATTTTCTATTTCCTTTTCAAATTCTTCATTTGTTCGGAAATAATAATCGACTCCATCGACTTCTCCAGGACGCATTTGACGCGTTGTCATCGAAACTGAATAATCAAATTTAATTGATGAATTCTTCAACATGGCTTTTCTAACAGTTCCTTTACCAACTCCAGATGGACCTGATAAAACGATTAACATTCCCCTTGACATAATTAAACTATCCCTACTATCTATATTAATATTGATATCTATAATGCAATAAATTCACTTGTTTTTCAAGACTTTGAACCACGTCAAGATAAAAATTTCTTAAGAAATATAAAAATAAAGTTGCTCTTTCGAACCCTTGTTCGTATAATGGAGATACAAACAAACGTTCGGGGGTTTAAAAATGCAAGCAAGACAATTACACAATCGCTTCACTGCAAATCTAATCAACAACACCACTAACTTTATTAATAATAATTTCGACTTCAATCTCAAAAATGAACCAAAGACTCAATTCAAACAAATGCCATTAATGCAATTACAAATTTTTGCAGAACAAAGTTTCCAAAAAAATTATTCTGTCGTTATTACAATGTTAAACGACAATCAACTTCATGGCAAATTTATTTCACAAGTTAATCAAAATAAATACGTTTTCAAGGTCAGTAAAAACCTCTTTAGCATTGTTACTTTAGGTAATTTGAAGTCAATCAATTTAATCTAAACGTTTTTGTTCGCCTTGAGCTAATTCCAACAATTCTTTAGCATGTTCTCTAGTTAAGTCAGTCACCTTAGTTCCAGCTAACATCAAGGATATTGCTTCAATCCTTTGAAGATCGTCAAGTAACGAAACTTTAGTTTCCGTTTTATCTTTGACGGTCTCTTTTTTTATCTCAAATTGAATATCACTCATAGCTGCCACTTGAGGCAAATGAGTAATACAAAGGACTTGTAGAAATTGTGAAACTTTATAGATTTTATCGCCAATTGCTTGAGCTACACGGCCACTAACCCCAGTATCAATTTCATCAAAGACAATAGTTTCAACGTTCATCTTTTCAGCGATAATTGCCTCAAATGCCAAAATGACTCGAGACAACTCACCACCAGAGGCAACTTTAACTAGCGGTTTAAAATCTTCTCCCAAATTAGTTTTTAAATCAAACTGAATCCGATCGATACCTTTATCAGATAAGTTATTATCATCTAATGAACTAAATGAAACACCAAACTTAGCATTTGGCATATACAACTCTTTTAGTTGATGATTGATAGATTTTTCTAGAGAAGTTGCTGTTTGATGACGTTTCTTAGACAAATCTTTTGCTAGATCGAGCAGCTTGGCTTGTAATTGCTGAATCTCTTTTTCTAGCTTAGCTTCAGTATCGTCATCTATATCGATTTCTGAAAGTTCTTGATGAGCATTTTTACCGAATTCAATCACTTCATCTAAGGTCGGACCATATTTTTTCTTCAAATTGTCCAAAGTGATCAAACGTTTTTGAATATTGTCTAATCGATTTTCGTCAAAATCCAAATTTTCTAATTGATCAGCAATTGTTGCCGCATTGTCTTGCAATTGGTAATATGCACCATTAACAGAATCATATAGTTCTTTATAAGATTCATCATAATCCATAATATCTTCTAATTGATCTCTAACATTTCCAAGTGCATCGACAACACCAACATTATTTTCTGACAAGCCACGGTAACTTTCTTGCAAAGCTGAACTAATTTTTTCAAAGTTAGATAATTGATTTTTCTCATCCTCTAATTTGTCATCTTCACTAGCTCCAACTTTAGCACTGTCGATATCTTCAATTTGAAATTTCAACATATCAATTCGTTGAACTAAATTTTGCGAATTTTTCTGAATTGTTCGCAAACGACTACGTTTGTCTTGATATTCAACAAAAATTCGCTGGTATTTCAACAGATCTTTTTGAAAATCATCATCAGAAAATCTATCTAAAATATTAATATGGTTGTCTTCATCCAATAACTCTTGTTGTTGATTTTGACCGTGAATTTCAACCAAAAATTTACCAACCTGACGTAAAACATTTGTTTTTACCAACTCATTATTGATACGACAAACATTTCGACCTTTACGATTTATCTCACGTTTGATGATTAACTGGTTATCTTCATGATTAATACCATATTCGTCCAAAATAGCAAAAAGAGGACTACTTGGTTTCACCTCAAATAGTCCTTGCACTTTCAATTGTTCTTGACCGGTTCTAATAAAATCAATTGAAGACCTGCTTCCAACTAACAATCCCAAAGCATCAATAATAATTGACTTACCAGCACCAGTTTCACCAGTTAAAGCAGTCATACCATGATGAAAATCAATTTGTAATTTATTTATAATTGCAAAATTATTGATTATAAGTTTTTTTAGCATAATTTCACCTATTTATTTAGATTTGAGTATGCTGCTTCCATGGTTTTTTCTACTGAAACAGTATCTAAGATCTTACCATCTTGTGCCTCTTTAGGTTTTTGAATATGCATCAAAAATTCAATATTGCCTTCGCCACCTTTGATTGGTGAGAAATCCAATCCAGAAACGATGAAACCAGTGTTTTTAGCAAAATTAATGATTTTTTCTAACACCATCTGATGGACCTTGTGATCTCTGACAATACCGTGTTTTCCTACATTTTCTGGACCTGCTTCAAATTGTGGCTTAATCAAGCAAACAGCATCAGCACCCGGCAAAATGATATTAAACATTGGTGGCAAAATTAATTCCAAAGAAATAAATGAAACATCAGTCATCGCAAACTGTGGCAAGCCCTCGTGAAAATCTTCTGGTTTACTATAACGGAAATTAACTCGTTCCATAACGACAACACGTTCATCTTTACGTAGTTTCCAAGCTAATTGGTTATAACCAACATCCAAAGCATAGACCTTAGTAGCACCATTTTGTAACGCTACATCAGTAAAACCACCAGTTGAAGAACCAATGTCCAAACAAATTCGATCAGTCAAGTCAATATCAAATGACTTCAAAGCTTTTTCAAGTTTGTAGCCACCACGACTGACATATTTAGAATGAGTATTCTTTGCTAAATGAAAAACTGTCTCTGGATCGACTTTTTCACCTGGTTTATCAAAGCGTAAATTATCCTGATTATAAACTTCACCAGCCATGATTGAACGCTTAGCTTGTTCACGAGATTCAAATAAATTTTGTTCAACTAATAAAACATCAATTCTCTTTTTTGCCAATATTGTCACCTATTCTTTAAAATAATCCAAAAAACTTACTAACAAGTTTTTGTCAAATTTGTCTTCCTTTAAAACAGCATTGAAGGCTTCTTTAATAAGTTCAGTAAGTTTTTTTTCAGTTGCCTCTTTACCAATTAAATTAGGAAAAGTATTTTTATTTGCATCTTCACCATCGTCAAAGTCATCTAAATCGTCTTTTAATTGGAAAGCTAAGCCTATATCTTGAGCATATAAGACTAGATTCTTAGACAATTCATGATCAGCACAAAAAGCTCCCATGGTAATAGCAGCCACCAATAAGTCAGCTGTTTTTTCTTTATGCAAAGTCGTCAAATCGACTTTCGATAAAACTTTATCTTCCATAGTAATGTCAGTCATTTGACCAGCAACCATACCCATTGGACCGGCATTGTGGGACAAAATTCTAACTGCTGCCATTCGTTTATCAGTATTCAAACTGGATTTAGCAATCCAATAAAAAGCTTGTGTCAACAAAGCATCTCCGGCCAAAACAGCTGGACCGACACCAAATTTCTTGTGATTGGACAACTTGCCTCGCCGATAATCACTATCATCCATTTCTGGCAAATCATCGTGAATCAAAGAGTAAGTATGTATTAATTCAATAGCACCAGCGATATCAAAGTATTTTGGTAAATCCTTTAATTTAACTCCAGATGAATAAGCGACAGCCAAAAACAACATTGGACGAACACGTTTGCCACCAGCATTAACAGAATAAAGCATGGCTTGTTTTAAAGTTTCTTGTTTGATTTCAGAATTTAATCGATCGTTTAAAAATTGATTAAAATCCGGCAAAATTTGTTCACAAAAATCAGAAAATTTTTTAATCTCCATAACTATTCGTCCTTGCTTTGATCATTTTTCACATTAACTTCTTGACCATCTTTAGTCATGATCTTAGTAACTGTTTCTTCAGCTTCACTAAGCGTCTTTTCAAGTTCTTTACTCAAAGTAACGCCTTTTTTGAATTTTTCCATGGCTTCTTCCAATGGAACATTCCCAGTTTCAAGGTTTTTGACGATTTCTTCTAGATCTGCCAAATTTTCTTCAAATGTTTTCTTTTCTTCAGCCATTATTATCCTCGCTTATTTCTTTGGTTATTAATTTAACATTACCATTTTTAACTCTCAAATTCACTGTTTGATCGATTCGATAATCAGATGCTTTAGTCAACAATTTGCCCTTTGAATCAGTTGGGATAGCAAATCCACGGCTCAAGGTCTTTAAGGGACTCAAAGAAT
Source organism: Companilactobacillus futsaii JCM 17355 (assembly GCF_001435505.1). Taxonomy (GTDB): domain Bacteria; phylum Bacillota; class Bacilli; order Lactobacillales; family Lactobacillaceae; genus Companilactobacillus; species Companilactobacillus futsaii. Next base: position 95,498 of record NZ_AZDO01000130.1, read on the forward strand.
CCAAAGTAGCAACTTGACTATTAAATACATTACGATTTTTATTAATGATTTTGTTGATATTGTTGATTAAAATTTGATACTGGCGATTGACTTGATTGTTGTAACTATAAATTTGGTCCCGCGGTGAAACTCTCACTAAACGATTAGCATATTGAATCAATTCAGATTTAGAACTATTCAACGAGTTATTTAAACTTTGACGTAATTTATCCTCTAAACTATCAACTTTTTGTAAATATACTTCATAGATTCGTTCAGGATGCTGCAAAAAGACGTTTTGAGACAATGTTTGAACACGGTCTTGATAGTTATTGATTAAATTATTTTGAGCGCTGTAAAGTCTCGTATGCAAGTCTTGAAGGTGTTCCAAAACATCGCTCAAAACAGGTGTTGCTAATTCAGCTGCCGCAGTCGGTGTTGCAGCTCGTAAATCTGCCACTAAATCGGCAATAGTCGTATCCGTTTCATGCCCGACAGAACTAATTACTGGAATCTTACTTGCAACAATCGCTTGAGCAACGATTTCTTCGTTAAATGGCCAGAGATCTTCAATTGAACCTCCACCACGACCAATAATGATTGTGTCAAAGTTGCTGTCTTCATTGATTCGCTTTAATTGACTCACAATCGTTTTAGCAGCCTCATCACCTTGAACTTGAGCTGGATACAAAACTAATTGTACGATTGGAAATCTTCTGGCAACGGTCGTCATAATATCATGAATAACCGCACCAGATTCACTAGTTACGACAGCAATTCGCTTAGGAAATTGAGGAATCGGCTTTTTAGGCAAATCAAAGACACCTTGTTGAGAAAGCTTTTTCTTCAATTGCTCAAAAGCAACGTATAAAGCTCCTAATCCAGCCGGTTCCATCGATTCAACATATATTTGATATGACCCAGCTGGCTCATACAAAGAAATTCGACCTTGAACGAGAACTTGCATCCCTTCTTCAGGTTTAAATTTGATTTTTTCAAAATTGCTCTTAAACATTATCGCCGAAATCTTGGCCTTATCATCTTTTAAAGAAAAATATTGATGAGCATGGGGGCGTAAACGAAAATTAGAAATCTCCCCCATCAAATAGACGTGTCCCAAATAAGGGTCCACGTCAAATTTTCTCTTTAAATATTGGCTTAAAGCGGTAACTGTTAAATATTGCTCATTATCCATTTGCCCTGCCTTCGGCTAATTCAATCACTTGGTCTACTAAGGCCGTGATTGTCATTGGACCAACACCACCAGGAACCGGAGTCATCATAGCAGCCTTTTGTTTAACGTCATCAAAATCGACATCCCCACAAAGCTTGCCATTTTCATCACGATCCATACCGACGTCAACGACGATTGCTTGGTCTTTGACGTATTCTTTAGTGATAAATTTGGCCTTTCCAATGGCTACAACTAGCACATCAGCCTTACTTGTTATTTCTTTTAGGTTCTTAGTATGTGAATGTGTGATCGTTACAGTGGCATTACGATCCAACATTAAAGCAGCTGTTGGTTTTCCAACAATATTGCTACGACCAACAATAACGACGTTTTTACCGTCTAAGTCAACGTTATAATGGTCAAGCATCATTAGAATCCCTGAAGCAGTTGCAGGTTTTGTTAAAGGTGTCCCGATCCAAAGGTTCCCGACGCTGATAGGAGTAAATCCGTCAACGTCTTTTCTTGGATCAATAGCTTCAATAACTTTGTCCTCATCAATATGGTCAGGAACTGGCAATTGAACGATAAAGCCATCAACATTTTCGTCATGATTCAATTCATCGATTTTCTTCAAAAGTTCATCTTCAGTTACAGTGGCATCAAAATGAATCAATTGAAAGTCAATTCCAAGTTTTTCAGCACGACGTTTTTTATTTCGAACATAAACTGCACTGGCTGAATTGTCACCGACTAAAATAACAGCTAATCCAGGAGTTACACCATTTTTCTTTAATTCTTCGACTCGCTTAGTCATTGTTTCATCCAAAGCTTGTGCTACTTTTTTACCCTCTAATAATTTCATACTAATCACCATAAAAAGGCTGATAAATTATCAGCCTTTACCCTTCTACAAAATTAGATAAAATTCCATTTATAAAGGACTTTGAGTCCTTATCACCAAAGTCTCCAGCCATTTGAATGGCTTCATCAATGGCTACTTTCTTTGGCACTTCCAAACTGTTTTCCATTTCAAATAAACCAATATGTAAAATTGCACGATCAATTCTGGACAAGCGCTGAACTGTCCATTTGTTCTTTAAATATTTAGCAATTTTTTCATCGAGTTCTTCTTGATGTTCATTTGCTCCTGAAACCAAGAATGTCAAATAATCAGGCACTGCTTCAGTAGTCAGATCACATAGTTGCATGGTAGATGCGATTGCTTCCTCTGGAGTGTCTTTAGTAGTTTCAATGGAAAATAGTGATTGAACTGCGAGTTCTCTGATCTTATGTCTACTTATCACTAGTTTTATTCCTTTTTATCTGTTGTTACACGTTCGATATCGCCAGTTTCTTTCTTAGCGATTAATCCGACAACATGCACATTAATCTCACTTAAGTCTAAATCGGTCATGAATTCAAGTTGTTCAATGGCTGATTTTTGGATCTCTAAGGATACTTTAGGGATCGATACGCCATATTCTAAATAAACATAGACATCTGCAGATACTTGATTGTCTGCAAATGACACATCAACTCCCTTACCATGGTTGATTCTGCCAAAGAGTGAATCAATTCGGCTAGAAATAGTGCCACGCATTTCGTAAACACCTTCAACTTGGTTTGTAGCAATTCCTAAAAGGATCTCAATAACTTGATGTGATATTTCAACATTACCGTTTATTTTTCCACTATCTTGTTGTAGAGAAACATATTTTTGTTCAGCCATAAACTTATCTCCATAATCAAATATTAATTAGGCACGTGAAATGTAAGTACCGTCTTGTGTATTAATTGTTAGCATATCGCCTTCGTTAACGAAGAATGGCACTTGCACAACAACACCTGTTTCCATTGTAGCTGGTTTTGAACCACCTGATTGAGTATCACCCTTGATTGAAGCTTCTGTTTCAACAACTTTTAGATCAACGGTATTAGGTAATTCAACTCCAAGTGTTTCGCCACCATACATTATGACACTAACTTCCATATTTTCTTTCAAATACTTCAATTCGTCTCTAATCTCATCGCCTGGTAGTGATAATTGTTCATAAGTTGTTGTATCCATGAACACGTAGTTATCACCGTCAGCGTAAAGATATTGCATCTTCTTGTTTTCGATATTGGCTTTTTCAACCTTAGCAGTTGATCTGAAAGTCATTTCTTGAACAGCACCTGTTCTTAAGTTCTTTAACTTTGAACGAACGAAAGCACTACCCTTACCTGGCTTAACATGTTGAAATTCTACAACACGCCAGATACCGTCTTTTACTTCAATTGTTAAACCATTTTTAAAATCATTTACTGAAATTGACATTTATTTCTCCCTTGATTCGTAAATTTTTACCGATAAAGCACCATACAATATCTTACCAATATTTCGGTGTTAATGGCAATAACTCATACTTATTATATAAAAAAAGAGGAACATTGTCCTCTTTTTTTCATCAATATATTAATATACTGAAACTTTTCTTCTGTCTTTGCCAAGTCTTTCGTACTTAACAACGCCATCTGTAAGTGCGAACAATGTGTCATCGCCACCGCGACCAACATTAGCACCTGGGTGAATCTTTGTACCACGTTGTCTGTAAATAATTGAGCCAGCTGTGATAGCTTGGCCATCAGCACGCTTAGCACCTAGTCTACGACCAGCAGAGTCACGGCCGTTACTTGTTGATCCACCACCCTTGTGGTGAGAGAAAAATTGTAAATTCATCTTAAGCATGAAGTTTACCTCCTAATCAAGATCTATTTTATTTTTTTGTACTGAAACTTCAATGTTTTTGGCATAACTTCCTTCGACATCTTTAAGAGTCCAAAACAAGTTATCCAACAACAAGGCAGTATCATGTGATATTGCTTCGTCAAATTGACAACCTAGATGGCCGCCATTTACTTCATCCATGACCACTTGAGGCTTAGCCCCAGTAAGTTTTTCCAGATTATTGATTGTACCGATCGTAACTGCTGAAACAGCAGCACAGACTAAATCTTGACCGTAGGGTCCAGAATCAGCATGTCCTTTAATCAAAAAAGAATCGATCTGTTTATCTGCATCCTGGTGAAAACTAGCTTTAATCATGATTAAGCCTTGATACTATCGATAAGTACCTTTGTATATGGTTGACGGTGACCTGTCTTTGTATGTGAATGCTTCTTAGGTTTGTACTTGTAAGTAACAACTTTCTTTTCCTTACCTTGCTTTTCAACCTTACCAGAAACACTTGCGCCTTCAACTACAGGGCTACCAACTTTAACAGTCTTGCCATCAGAAACTAAGATTACATCATCAAATGTAACTGCGTCTCCTTCTTTGACATCAAGCTTTTCAACATAAATTGAAGAGTTTTCTTCAACTTTATATTGCTTACCACCAGTTTTAATAATTGCGTACATAAACGTACACTCCCTTCTAAGACTCGCCAACTAGGTGCACTGAGCTTAAACCTAATTTTGAGCGGTTGTAGATGCAATAGTGATTGCAACTTATAAAATATAGCAAATTTTACTTGCTTTTTCAACTATTCTCAGGATTTTTTTTATTTTTCAATGGAATGTTTTGCAAGCTAAAATAAATCAACAGCATAAATCCAAATAAATTAATTGTTAGTAAACTTAAACTTGGCCAATCATAACGAGAATGAATCTCAATCATATTTTTACCTGGATTTGTTTTGAATTGAATGGTATTTTGCTTGGTTTTCTTCACAGACACCGGTTCATTATTGACCTGAACTTGATAATTAGCTAAATACTGTATTGGTACTTCAAGGGCCGTCGTTTGTGGATTAATGTATTGAATCCAATAGTTAGACCCTTTCGTGTGGTAAGAAACTCTTTCTTCTTTGCCATCAACCTTAAAAACATTATTAGAGTTTTTTGCTACATCATGATAATTCATAACAAACTTATTATAATTTACAGAATCAGCCATTTGTAAAGTTTGTTTAGGATTGTCAGAGCTTACTTGGCTGTAATTAATATATCCCAATCCAACAATCGAAATTAGTAAGATCATTAACCTTAAAGTAGCTGGACTTTCTTGAAAGACTAGTAAGATTATTCGACACAAAATCATAATAATGAACAAATCAAAAATACTTTGGAAAGCAAAAATCAAGCGACTAATATCTAACTTCAAAATAGTTGGTTGGAAAATCAATAAACAAGTGATAGGAATAATTTCTAAAATAATAACTTTATAGGCAAATGAACTTTGTAAAAAGATCATTAAGATCAGTAGCAACAACAGTCCACCCACCGCTATCAGCAAATACCACTGAGTTTGTGGTAAATGTAAATTTATAAACCAATTTAAATAGCCAAAATTTTTTATCGGATCTTGTTGCCAGTTCAAATTCAATTGTTTCAAGACTAATGGACCTATAAACCCAATAGTTGTTAAAATACCCATCCCGATTACTTTAAAGATGTTAAACGAAAAATTTTTTAAGTAGTTCCAAGAATGACTCACTTTGTAAAATGGAATCAAAATAAATGCCACGATTGCAGTCATTGCGACTGCTATAGCAAGATACGGCGAAGTCCAAACCAGCAATACCTCACCCCAAACTAAATATTTCCAAGACTGATTAGTAAGGAATTGATACAGGCCAAAATAGACCATCGGCAAAAATATCAAAGCTAAATAATTTTCTAACCTTTGATTGAAAAAAACTAATACAAACCGATTTAAAGAAAATGTATAGGCAATGGCAAATAAAATAGCCTCAAAAGTATCTTTGTGGAATTTATTCATAAAAAAATAGGCACTGATTAAAGTTAAAAAAGTGATTATCGTCAAATAAACACTGAACCCATAAGTTACATTAAATTGAACGAATAACCACCCCGTCAAGACGGTCAACCAAGGACTAAAAAAGTTGATCTGACTGCCCGTATGATTCCAAAAATCAAAATTTATTGGTGAGACGAATACGTTGGAAAGACTTTTTAAATGTGCAACATTAAAAACCATCGTTTCCCCAAAATTAGCTTTTTTAAAAAATAGTATTGTATAAAAAACACTTAGAATCAAAAAAATTAATCCTAAGATAACTTTTTTCCATGAACGATTGGTCATCACGGAGAACCCCTTTATCAAATAATGACATTATTATACTAAAAAAGGACTGTGCTTAAACACAATCCCCAATCATTTTCTATTTTTCTAAGCAACCGTCATAAACAAACGTCCTAAAACAATGAAAAAGAAAATCGCTACAAAAACTAGCTTTCCCCGTTTTAAATCCATCTTCGTTAAGATCTTTGTTATTAAAATGAGGGCAACGATTAGACCAATTCCGATCAGAATACCCATCAAATTACTAATAATTGCTTGTTGAGTTAAAAATGCAGCTAAAACATCTATTAGAATGAAAGCAATCGTTACAAAAAATGCAAACTTTCTTTTCAAAATTCGTCCACCTCTAAAATTATAGGTACCACAAAAAGTGCCTAATGTTTAAGCACAACGACTCTATTGTAAAATTAAAAATTATCGTTTGCAAGATTATTTTTTTACTTTCAACTATAAATGCTTATCTAACAACATTTATTTTTTTATAAAAGATACGATTGCCATGGCAATTCCGTTGGAATCCTGCGACTAATAACTGAAACACTTTTTAAGTCATCCGAATCCAATTCAAGAACCAAACGATCATCATCAAACAATGGCCATTCGTATTTAATGTCTTCTTCGTAAGGCTTGCCTTCACTAATAAATTCAAACAATAAGTCCAAAAAATGTTGCTGATTCTTACGATAATCGATATTTAATGCTTCAACTGGTGTATTTAAATACATAAGAATTCCACCATGTCTTCCTTGCGCCGCTTTGACATAGTTGCAATAGACTTCCGCATCACTTTTTTGCGTCAATAATTCTGCTAATCTTCTTGCTGGTAGAGCATACATAGCATCTCCAAGCATTTGTACAAAGTCATTTTTAGAATATTGTTCACCTAATAAGGCAGCTCTTAAAGGTTTAGTATTTTTACCAAATAAATCAGGAAAAACCTCATTTTCTAAGTGATTTATATTCATCGATTTATAATCTTCTAATTCATTACTTCCAGCTGAAATAATCGTTTTAAAATGTGTTCTTTCCACTCTCTCAAGTATTTTTTCTTGCCAATTTACTGAAATCAAATCGTCATCAATCATCGGGCCAAACCAATTAGTAGCCACATGTTGATCAAGCAAATGTTCCTGAACAAGTTGTAAGCCATCATCCGTCAAATTAAAAAGATCCCTAGTGGATTTAATATCACTCTCGCGACAGATTGCCTCGGTTACCTTTTGGGCTGTCTTTATATCACGAATCGTCTGAACACCACCAGAAAACAAAATCACTTTTTGAATTCGGTCCAAAACGGTCGCATTAGAAGCCATCAAGGCAGAAATAGATTTAGCTCCAGCTGAAATACCTACTAAGGTGACATTATTGACGTCGCCACCAAAACTTGTTGCATTATCCAAGACCCATTGAATTGCCATCAATTGATCCGACATACCGACATTACTATCTCCGCCTTCAACTTTGCCCCAACCGAATAGTCCTAAACGATAATTTGGTACTACGTGAACTACCGATTGATGATCTAACCAAGACATCTTTTTAGTATAATTTCCTCCCCGCAAAAAGCCACCACCATAAAATTCGATGACAATTGGGTACTTTCCGTCTACACCAGGGGTACAAATATCAAGATTTAAACAATTCTCGCCAAAGTTGATCTTACTATTTTGGTTTAATGCATCTTTTTGCATCGGTTGCACGCCATGATGCACTGCATAATGAATTTTATTGATTTCATTTGGTCCAAATTTTGACATAGAAAATTCTTCAGCACGTTTAAACCGACGTCCATATCCAAACGGAACTCCTAAGAAATCAAGATGTTCATGATCTACAATTCCGTGATATGTCCCTGTGGTAGTTTTCATAATCTTCTTCATAAAAAATAGACCCCCAATGAACAAAATATCAATTTAATTAATATTTTAAACTAATATCAATATTGTACAAGAATTTCATGTAACCATTTTTACAAGAAAGTTGTGTGAAAAAATTCATAATTTCCCTTGTTTACTTAAATAACCTTGTATATAATTTCAAAGATATGTTTTTAAGGGAGAGATATAAATGGTATTAACAGACGCACAAAAACGTGCTAACGAAAAATGGCACAGAAATCATCGTGAACGCGCAAATTATATCGCCATGCGCTCATCAGCACGTAGCTTTATTAGAAAAAAATCAACTCTTGAAGACCTCGAAGAATTGCAAAATATCATCGAAAATCGTCGCAAAGAATTAGTTGAACCCTAAATAGTCATATTTAAAAAATGTAAACCATTACATTTTGAAAATATGATTATTTTTACTGAAATAAGACTTATTTTTATGTCATTTGTAATAATTCTGTTATAATTTTGTTAGATAAGGGAGAAGGAAGCCTTATCTGCTGTGTTTTGTCCAGATGCTGATGACATTAAAAGCTGCATTATTTTTCGGAGATGACAATCATGAAATTGACAGTATGGATCAAATCATTATTTAAAGCCGAAAGAACTGAGATTTCCACACAAGACCGTGAGGTATTATGTGAATTAGAGGCTGAAAACAAGCCTTTTATCTATGGAAAGTAATGTCAACCAGTAAATTATTTATAGGGATGGTTCACTTAGATATTAAGTGGACCTTTTATTTTGTCCAAATTAAGAATCTTTTTAATTTATATCAAAAATTAGATTGACATAAAGCAAGTGCTTTATCTATAATAATAAATGTGCTGTCACAGTGGCTCAGTTGGATAGAGCAACGGTCTTCTAAACCGTAGGTCGTGAGTTCGAATCTCACCTGTGACATACATCTAAATCGCTAGAGTAATCTGGCGATTTTTTTGTTGCCTACAGATATTTTTTAATTAAAAAATTTCAAATTTATTATTGCATAATCAAATTCTTTTCTCTATAATAGTACGAGTGATGTCACAGTGGCTCAGTTGGATAGAGCAACGGTCTTCTAAACCGTAGGTCGTGAGTTCGAATCTCACCTGTGACATTTTTCTATCTTAAGTCCAAAATAACTCATGATCGTCTAATCTGACGACATGGGTTATTTTTTTACCCTTTTAAAAGTCACAAAAATAAGACCCTTTCCACTTATTATATGGAAAAGGTCTCTTTTAGTTATCGTTGAGGATAGAACTGCAACTTCCGTTGCTAGTTTAATATAACATCTCTTCATGCACATATCTATAATTTAGAGCAAGTGTAAACTATTTGTATTCTAAATCTAATATTTGTAAAATCTTATGCGCTCATTCTCAACAATTTATTCATAGCTTCTTCAATTGATTTACCGCATGCAGAAACCCGAGTGTTTTTCTTATCAAATACGGTAAACAATTGATGCTTCGTATCAAGTGTTACTTTATATCTCATATTGCTTACCTCCTATCATTTGATTACTTATAATACTCGCTTTTAGAAAAAAATCAATAGAAACAAACTATTTTATTTTTAATTCAGAGAATAGTTCGGTCGAATTTTTTTCTGTTTCTCAAAATGTTTAGGCTAAGTTTCTTAATAGCAAATCTTAATCAATAATTTAGTTAATCCTAATTAATCTTTTCTTTTAACTAGCTTACTAAGTATTTGTCATAAAAACGTAATATTAATCATTTCGTCTGGCATAGAAATATCTTTTTCCTAACAATAAAAAAAGGGTCTATCCTTTATTGGATAATTTCAATATTTCATAATCATTGTTCGTGATTTAGCCTTTTTTTAGAAAATTATCCCTGAATTGTTTCATAAAAACAAAAAAAGCCCGACTAATATAGGGTTCTTTCTTAAGTTAGGTTAGTGCTGGATGTCGTCGTCCGTTCCGCTTTGTGGACGCTGGAACGTACTGGGCGCAACTTGAAGCTAATTCCAAAACCGGGAATCATCTCCAAGATTGACCTTTCACTAAGCAATAAATTGCTAAGTGAAATTTCAGTACTGAGCATCCACAAAGCTGCCACTACCGACTAGATAACGTCATTTATGGTTTATTTCAAATAATTCAGAGTCAAAAATAGCATCAATTCAGATATAGTCGTTTGCATTAACTATTTATCTGAATTGATGCTTATTTGTTTGATTCTATAAAATAGAAAATTCCATCTAGTCCGGAATAGCAAAGCAAATTGGCTCAAATGTGAAATTTCTCTTGGCAATTTATTGCCTAGTGAAAGGTCGAGCTTGAAGACTTTGCCCGGTTTTGGGCTTAGCAAAGGCTCCAAGTCGTGCCCACATTGGTCTGCTATACTCCCTTTGTGGTTGACATATGAAATGGAATAATTTCAGATGGAAAT
>NZ_AZDO01000131.1 GCF_001435505.1 Companilactobacillus futsaii JCM 17355
TTAGCATCAACGGAAATACACAACGTTAAAACTTTGTTTAGTTTTGAGAGGCCTACCGGGCGCATTTCGGGCCTATAGCTCAGCTGGTTTAGAGCGCACGCCTGATAAGCGTGAGGTCGATGGTTCAAGTCCATTTAGGCCCATTCTCAGAAATTTTAATAGTACCATGGGGGTTTAGCTCAGCTGGGAGAGCACCTGCTTTGCAAGCAGGAGGTCATCGGTTCGATCCCGTTAACCTCCATTGACAGAGATGTCAAACTCGTACCTTGAAAACTGGATATTAAGAATTAATGATTTAAAAGAAACACC
>NZ_AZDO01000002.1 GCF_001435505.1 Companilactobacillus futsaii JCM 17355
ATTTTTATACTATTTTGAAATGTCAACTATATAAGGATTATCGCAGAACGTAGTGGACACGACTTGGAGCCTTTGCTATTCCGGACTAGATAGAATTTTCTATTTTTATAGAATCAAACAAATAAGCATCTATTCAGATAATAACAGCCGTTAATCGACTATATCTGAATAGATGCTATTTTTGAATTATTTGAAATAAGCAATAAATGACGTTATCTAGTCGGTAGTGACAGCTTTGTGGATGCTCAGTACTGAAATTAATTTCAAGTTGCGCCCAGTACGTTCCAGCATCCACAAAGCTTCACTTACAACGACATTCAGCAGTAACCTAACTTAAGAAAGAACCAGAAAATGATTACTAGAGTTTTTTAGGCTAATAATTTTTTGTTGGACCAATAAACTAAAATGATTAAAGGTAAAGTTATCATCATCATTGGGTAGAACCACGAAATTGGCAAAAAATCACTGATCAAGCCACCAGTAATTGGACCCAAGGACATTCCTAAGTCGACACCGATGTAAAAGGTACTGTTAGCAATTCCATGTTCATGAGGTGAAACGACCATCAAAGCTTTAGCTTGGCAAATTGAGAACATTAATCCGTATCCGACTGCCAAACCTAGGGTACTAATGATAAGGAAGAACCAATTAGTTAAATGGGTTAAACCAAACAGTCCAACTAAGTTTCCAATTAAACTGATTTTGATAAAGGTTTTGAAAGGAACTCTGTCAAAGAGATCACGCATTGATAATCGTAAAACTAACAAAATAATTGCGTAAATTGGGAAGAATATTCCTGCTGAAACAGAGAAATGTCTTTGGGCAATGTAACTAACTAAGTAAGTTTGAGTGGCAAAATATGGCAATGAAAATAGCAACAAGATTATTGCAATTGGCACTACTTTAGGCTGAACAATCTGTAAATGACGTTTAGTTGTAGGTTTAGTAGATTTAGTTGGTAAACCACGATTGCTGACGAATTGAATAATTATTATCAGTAATAAACTACAAAAAGCAGCTAACCAAAATGATGATTGGTGACTGATGTGTTTGTATAGGGAGATACTAATAGCAGGTCCGCAAGCCATTCCTAAAGCGTTGGCTAAACCGTAGATTCCCATACCAGCGCCGACACGATTAGGCGGCAGTAAATCAGCAATCCAAGTCGACATACAAACGGAACAAAGTGTATAACCTAGTCCGTTGATGATTCTTAAAGCAGTGATGATAACTAAATTAGTAGTTAAACCATAGCCAAGATTAGCTAGTAGTAAAAAAGAAGCACCAATCATAGTTAATTTGTATTTGGAAATTCGATCAGTTAGATTACCAGCAATTGGTCGTAATAACAGTGAAGTAATGTTCATAATACCGGCAATCAATCCAGCAATAGCACTAGTAGCACCAATATTTTGAGTGAATTCCGCAATAATTGGCGTAATGAGCATCGAGGACATCATATAGAAGAAACTGGCGATTAAAACTAGAGTGACATTCGGAGTGTAGAGTTTTGTTTTCATAAGAATCCATCACTTTCAATAAATATATAACCTATAAACTATACAACCATGAATCACTTTTTGTAAAATTAGTTTTGATTTTCAGAAATTAATCATAGATACCTTTACTCAAATATCTCTCACTAGAATCTGGAAAAATTGTCACGATATTGGAGTTGTCAGGTAAGCTTTCTGCAACTCGTAAAGCAGCTGCTAATGCTGCACCACTAGAACTACCGGCAAAGACACCTTGATTTTTAGCTAACCATTTAACGTAGTAGAATGCGATGTCGTCACTGATAGTTTCAACGGTGTCAATAGTTATGGAATCAAAAAATGGTGGAACAAATTCTACGCCAATACCTTCAATTCGATGATCATGTTCGACACCGCCATTTAAAATTGAGCCTTCTGGTTCAACAGTAATAGCTTGCATGTTAGGATATTTCTCCCGTAACGCTTGTGTAACGCCAACAAAAGTACCACCACTACCGGAGCCAGCAACTAGGGCAGTCACGCCGATACCTTTTAAGTCAGCAATAATTTCAGGACCAAGTGTTCTGTAATAAGCTTCGGGATTAGCAGGATTTTTGAATTGTAGAGGTACGTAGGAATTTTCTATTTCTGAAGCTAATTCTTGAGCTTTTTTGATGGCACCAGTAATTCCTTGTGAGCTAGGTGTATGAATGATTTGTGCACCTAAGGCTTTCATTAGGATTTGTTTTTCCTGACTGAATTTTTCAGGGACAACTAATTTAACTGGAAGATGATATTTTTGAGCTGCTAGAGCGACGCCAATACCAGTATTACCAGCAGTTGGCTCAATAATTGTAGTATTTTTAGTGATTTTGTCTTTTTTAAGACCATCTTCAATTAAATTAACGCCTAGGCGATCTTTGACTGAGCCACCAGGATTGAACATTTCTAATTTGGCGTAGATATTGACATCATTAGGTGCCGTTATATCTAATTTTAGTAAGGGTGTGTTGCCAATCGTTTGATAAATAGTATTCACTAACATTTTTCCATCTCCAAAAGAGTATACAAAAAGGGTGCAGACGATTAAATCCGCACCCTTTGCACTCTGATTTTTAGTTTTACTTTAGGATCTAAAAGTAGACACGCAAATCAGTGGGTCGCAAAAGATGCAATCCACAACAACAACTATTCAAGTTGAATTGATTTACGTTAATCATGTTTAGTCCTCCGTTAAAATTATGATTAGAGAATAGATTAAAAAATTTTAATTGTCAAATTATTTTTTGTCATAACTAGCGATTGAATCAAAGATAAACTTAACAAAGGCTTCACGGTCAACATCTTCAAGAACTTTGATACTGTTCTTCTTTTCTGAGTCAACACGACGGTCTGGGTAAGTCATACCACGATATTGGTCGTTAGTTAATGAAACGTCCATTGAGTAGTTAGTACTCTTTGTAAATAATTCTGGGGCAATCAAACTAATAACGGCACAAGCATCGTGGATTGGAATTTTAGTCATACCGATTGAGCTTTCGTGACCGGCATAAATATCAAGAATTGAACTGGCCATAACGCCGACATGTCCAAGGTCTTTGATCTTAGAAATTTCATCCATTGTTACATAAGCTTTGTTTTCAGTTAGGTTCAAGCCAGATAGGGTAATTGGTAAACCAGAATTGAAGACGATGTCCATAGCTTCAGGATCAACGTAAGCATTGAACTCAGCGGCTAGTGTGATGTTACCTTGAAGAGTTGAGCCACCCATGATATAAATGTGTTCAATGTTTTCTTTAACATCTGGGAAAGTCTTCAAAAGCAATGCTACGTTTGTCAATGGAGCTGTGGCAACAAGGGCGATTTTTTCATCACTATTGATGATTTTGTCATACATGTATGTAACGGCGTTATGACTCTTGATAGGATAGTCAAGACTGTTTTCTGGGAAATCATATCCATCCATACCAGTCTTACCGTGAACATGGCTAGCTGTTTGAATCTCTTTAACTAGTGGAGTTGCTTGACCAGCTGCTAGTTCAGCGTGAGAACCTAAGAAGGTCAATAATTTTTGGGCATTTTGAGTAACGTAGTCTAGTTGAACGTTACCACCAACAGTAGTTACACCAATCAAATCAGCTTTTTCGGGATGTGCAAGTAAAACTGTTAGAGCAATCGCATCATCAATACCAGGATCACAATCCATAATTACTTTTGTCATTAAATCCTTACCTCACTTTTTTAATTTTTGGGGAATTTTTTTCAAGGCGTGGACGAAACTGTGTCTTTCCAATGCACCTAAAGTTGAAAGAATCATTTGATCATTTTTATCCATAAAATTCTCAATTGTGTCTTGCATAGCTTTTGATTTGTCAGATAAGACAATTCGTTTTAGGCGTGAGTCATTTTGAACAGTCCGGCGCAATATTAAGTCGTTTTTTTCCATAGTTTTCAAAATATTAGTCGCTGTCGAGCGTCGAATGTTGAATTCTTGTTCGATATTCTTTTGATAAATGTGGTCTTGATGATTGTTGGCCAAATAGTGAATTATTTGGACTTGAGTTCCCGTTAAACCGTATTTGTGGGCAAAAGAATTGATCTCTCTTGAAATTTCATTCGATGCAACCTTAAGCAAATGAGCCACGTCACCCGTCATAAAATACCCTCCTTAGAGCATTGTGTTACAGAATAATTATAACATCATGTTTTGGATTCTGAGAGACAGCTTGTAGATTAATTCACAAAAATTTACTTATCATCAATTTATTTTGATATATTTTTTTAAAATATTCCTTCTTTTATATTTTCGAAGAATTACGAGAAACATTCTTTGTATTAATTGAAAAACTCTCTTATATTGGATTATAGAAACTAACACAGGGGGAAAAATAAATGGCTAAAGTTTTAATTTTAGGTGCTAACGGAAAGATTGCCCGTCTAGCAGAACATATTTTTGTTGATACAACAGATACAGATTTAAAATTATATCTCAGACACGCTGAACGTCTAAGAGATTTCGCGGATTCTCATACTTTGGCTGAAGCTGTTGAAGGCGATGCTACTGATGCAAATAATTTGGCAGAAGCTATGAAAGATGTCGACTTAGTATATGCTAATTTAGCTGGTGATAATATTGAGACTCAAGCACGTGCCGTTGTTGAAGCTATGCATGCAGAAAATAAAACACGTTTAGTTTGGATTTCAACATTAGGTATTTATGATGAAGTACCCGGCAAATTCGGTGAATGGAATAAGAAAGTTTTAGGCGATTATATTACTAACTATGCTGCTGCCGCTAAAGTTATCGAAGACTCAGATTTGGATTACACGATCATTCGTCCAGCTTGGTTAACTGATAAACCAGAAGTTGATTATGAAGTTACTCAAAAAGGTGAACCATTTAAGGGTACTGAAGTTTCAAGAAGATCAATTGCTCAAATAGTCGTTGATATAACTCAAGATCCTGACAAATATAGCCGTGAATCAATTGGCGTTAATAAACCTAACACTGATGGTGACAAACCTGCTTGGTATTAATAAATTAGAAGTGTCGTGTTATCGCGGGGCTTCTTTTTTTATGCTAAGGTTTAGTTTGAAATCGATTACAAGAGGAGAAAATAAATGGTTAAGAGATTAATTAGTGCCAATTCTAGTGAAATGTTAAGGATGAATGGAAAAGAATTAAAACAAAGTATCAAGGCAAGTGAAGGACGGGTTGTTTTGAGTGAAAATGTTGTCGTCCATGAACCTTTGGATGGCATTACGACTTCAGAAATGGCAGCAGCGTTTGGAGCGGACATGATTCTATTAAACGTTTTTGATGTCTTTAATCCCTTAGTTTTGGGACTTTACGACGGCGAAGGTACTTTGGCTACAGCTAAAGTTCATAACGATGGCAAAACGGTAAAAAGACTACAAAAATTAGTTGGTCGACCAATCGGAGTCAATTTAGAACCAGTTGATCCTGACGCCAAAATGTTAGAAGATCGTTTGACAATTCCAGAGGGAAGAATGGCTAGCGAAAAGACCCTACAAGAAGCTGAGAAGTTAGGTTTTAATTTTGTTGTGTTGACCGGAAATCCTGGTACGGGTGTCACGAATGAACAAATTGCTAAGAATATTGTTACAGCTAAAAAAGTATTCTCTGGTTTAGTAATTGCCGGGAAGATGCATGGCGCTGGTGTTGATGAAGCAGTAGTTAGTGAGAAAGCCGTCGAGCAATTTCTCGAAGCAGGTGCCGATGTAATTTTGGTCCCCGCAGTTGGAACAGTTCCTGGTTTTGACGAAGTTGAATTGAAGAAAATAGTTCAACTGGTTCATAGATCAGGAGCTTTAGTGATGAGTACGATTGGGACTAGTCAAGAAGGTTCAGGCCATAATTTTATTGAGAATATTGCCATCAAGAATAAAATTTGCGGTGTCGATATTCAGCATGTTGGCGATGCGGCTTGGGGAATTCAGTCACCAATGGAAAATATCTTTGCACTAAGTAAGGCAATCCGTGGTGAACGACATGCAATTGTGAGAATGTCGAGATCAATAAATAGGTAGACGTAACGTTATATTGTATGTATAGCATGATTATATAGATTTGATTAATGTGAGTTACATTTTTTCAGTACATAACATATATCATTAGGTTAAAATGAAAACGGTTAATGTATTGAAGATGTTAGAAAATGAAATTTAACAGTGTTGATAAATAAAAAAATTATCCAAAATAAAATGATTGGAATTGATTTAGAATTTTTGGTAGATATCTGAGAACTAATGAGTCAAGTAGTATAACGTTATTATGGAGTGCTTTTTTATTCAAATTTGAGTAATAATAAAATAGGAAATGAAACTATAGATAGTGAGTAAGTAAAATATTTATCGAAAATATTTTACTTAGCTAAGTTGAAAAACCTAAAAAAATTTCAGAAAAAACTTACCAAATCAATTTTTTTCTGGTATATTAACCTACTGTTGTAACCAAACGGAGGTAAATATGAGTAAAACTCAAAAAATTAATACAAAACCTCTTCATCCGTTACTCGCATTGATGGGTGTTCTAATTGGTGGATTTGTGGGGATGTTCAGTGAAACTTCACTAAATATTGCTCTTCCATCAATCATGAAAGCTTTTAATATTGAAACAGGTACTGCACAATGGTTAGTTACTGGTTACATGCTAGTAATTGCGATCGTCTTGCCACTTTCAAGTTTATTGACTAAACACTTCTCAACTAGGGGATTAGTTAGATTTGGACTTTGGGATTTCATTATCGGTTCAGTTATTTCAGCTGTTGCCGTTAGTTTCCCAATGCTTTTAGTTGGTAGAATGATTCAAGGTATCGCTACTGGTATCATTTTGCCATTAATGTTCTCAATTGCTATGAGAATATTCCCACCTAATAAATTGGGTGGAGCCCTTGGTATGGCAGCATTGGTTATTATGTTTGCACCAGCCATCGGACCTACAATTTCTGGTATTATTTTAGGCGCTTTGTCTTGGAGATTCATTTTCTGGTCATTTATCGTGTTCTTATTGATCGGTTGGGCCATCATGGAAAAGAATCTTACTAACGTCTTTGAAGTTACTAAAACAAAAGTTGATTGGCTTGCTATTATTCTTTCAACAATTAGTTTTGGTTTGATCGTCTTTGGTATCAGCTTCTTAAGTTCAAACATGGCAGTCGCTTTGATTGCTCTAGTAATTGGCTTGATTTTCTTAGTCGTTTATATCAGACAACAACTGCATGCAAATGTTCCAACTTTGGACTTTACAGTTCTAAAGAAACCTGAATTTGTTACTGGTTCTGTACTAGTAATGATCAACTTTGGTATCACACTTTCAGCAATGTACCTATTGCCAATGTACCTTCAAAATGGTTTAGGTGTCGCCGTTGCTTTAACAGGTATCATTATGTTGCCAGGTGGAGTCATCAACGCGGTCGTTTCATTTGGTGCCGGTCGTGCTTACGATAAAATCGGTGCTAAGATGATGTCACGTCTTGGTTTCTTGATTTCAATTATTGGTTCTGCAATGTTCTTATTCAGTAATCAAAACAGTTCTATTGGATATATCATTGCAGCCCACATTGTCTTGATGATTGGTGTTCCACTAGCTATGTCACCATCACAAACTTATGGTTTAAATTCACTAGATGCCTATCAATCAGCTGATGGTTCGGCTATTATCAATACTTTCCAACAAGTTATTGGTGCGGTTGCTACAGGTATCGCCACAATTCTTTTGAGTACCGGTCAAAGTACGTACTTTGCTAATGGTGGATATTCTGCAAAATTAGCATTTACTAATGGCGCTCACTACGGATTTGTGTTTACATTAGTATTAGCTGTTTTTGGATTCTTATTGGCATTCCGTGTGCACAATAAGGTTAAAGAAACAGTAAGTTCCAAACAAACAGAAGCTTCTCCTGAAAAGGGTGAAAATACTGTAACTGAATAGACTAGTCGCGAAGTTTTTCAGTAAAAAACAATTGATACAAAAAAAACTGATCAAGATGGTAATTGATTAGTTTTTTTTATGCCATGAATGTAAATTTGAGGTTGAAATATACAACTGATTCTCTTATAATAATAGGGTTAATAAAATAAGTTAAATGTAATAACGGGAAGGAGGTTTTTTTAGATGTCACAAAATACACATAAAGGTATGACTGGCCACCGCCGTCCTGTAAACCAAAAAAATGGTGCAGAAAAACGCGCTAACACACAAGCTGTTCTTGACTTCTTGAAGAGCCGCGACACAAAAGAATCAAAATAATTAGTAATAAATAAGAGCTGACGGAAAAATCCGTTAGCTCTTTTTTTAAACAGTTGTAATTGTATTGCGACCATTTCGCTTGGAATGGTATAAAGCTTTGTCAACTCGAGAATAGAAGTCGGTTATTGAAACGTCGTGAGGACTGATTTCTGAAACGCCGAATGAAGCAGTAATATGAATATCCTTTTCTTTGAGATGAATGGGAGTGGAATTGATGGCTGAAAAAATCCTATTGACGATGTCAGTTGTTTGCTCGACTTTGTAGTTAGGAAAGATAACGTTGAATTCCTCGCCACCAGTTCGGTACAACTTGATTTTGGGATTACTTTGTTTGAGTACGTTTTGAACAATATGAACGACTTCTTTTAAAACCTCGTCACCAGCTAAGTCGCCATAAGTATCGTTGATATGCTTGAAATGGTCAATATCGAACATCATCATAGTAAATTTGGTACTAGGTTGATTATCATCTTTAAAAATGGCCCGTAGATCGATGTCAAAAGCGTCGTAATTAAAGGCGTGAGTGAGTCGATCGTGAGTAGCATCCCTAAACAGTGCGGCCCGAGATTCTAAATCAGAGAACAAAACAGCAATATATCCAATCGTGAATAGTTCCATAACGAATAATGAAACTAATTGATGGATGAAAACAGGATTACTGATATTGAATTTGATTTTGGCAAAGAACCAATAGAGGAATCCAAAGATGATACTGACTAGTAAGTATTTAAAGAACGGAAACTTATTTTTTGTATGATTCTTGATGTGATTCAGAGCCTGATAAAAGACGATCAGATCAAATGATAAGCACCAAGATTCCCAACTCGTTAAAGCTGAATTTAAAACCATGAATGCTAACAATATTAGAGGGAAGAAATAGTAATAGTAGCGTTTGTTGGCACTGAGAATTACGGTATAGAAAATAATTGAAATCAATTCAAAGTTAATATAGATCCAGGATTGTTGTACGTGGGTAGCCGCAATTTCCATATAAAACAAAAGCGACATGATATAAATAACTCCTAAGGCAGCTCTTAAGGAGTAGGGATCGTAATGAATAGCCATCTTATTGAGAAGAACTTTAATACCAGAGAATAATACTTGGAAGACTAAAAAGGCTCCTAGAATATAAAACAAACTCGGTAATAATATGGATGCATCTAAAAATGAGCTGGTTAACAAATATTTATCCCTCCTTTATATGTATATAACAAGTATAATTGTATTTCCTAAGAAAATTAATAGTTGAAATAAACAAAATATCCTATAAAGAGAATTTAAATCCTCTTTATAGGATATTTTTAATCGACAGTTTCTGGACGGTGTAATTTAAAGGTCAAAACTAAAGCTACAATTAAGAATCCTAAACAAGCTAGAAATCCGGCTTGAATACCGACAGATTGATTAACTGTGCTACCAGTGATGATTTTGTCAGTCATCGTGATAACGGCAATAATAATGGCTGTTCCAAAGGATGCAGCAATCTGTCTAAGCGTGTTGAAGGTTGCCACACCATCAGAGAGATATTTTTTGGGTAAAGCACTTAGAGCTTGAGTTTGAATAGGAATCAAGATCAAAACTAATCCCAATTGGCGAATCATCTGCCCTAGGGTCAACATTAAAACTGAGGCGTTAACATCGATCACAGCTTGCATAAAGGTACCAAAGCAGTCAATCAAGACACCAGTGACAACGATACGTCTAATGGGATATTTATCAAATAGGCGGCCACTGACTGGCGACATGAAACCAGTTAAAATAGCTCCTGGTAACAAAGCTAAGCCAGAAATTAATGGACTCTTGTGTAAGATATTCTGAATCATTAATGGTAGTAAAATCGTGTTGCCGTACATAGTCAAAACAATCAACATATTGATAGTTGTAGCGACTGAGAATTGTGAATGTTTAAAAATTTCAAAATTAATAATGGGACTGTCAGCTTTATTTTCCATAATTGAGAAAATACCGATTAAAATCAATCCGATAACTGTGAATCCTAAAACGTTGAAAGATAGAAATTGAGATTGACCAATGTTTGAGAAACCAGTTAATAGGAAGAGTAATCCTAAACTGATTGTAATCAAACTTGGCACGTCGAATTTAGGATTTTCACTCGTTTCAACTTGTGGCAATTGGAAGATCGATAGTAAAACGACGGCAATGATGAATGGCAAGATCAAGATAAACAAGTATTGCCAAGGGAAGTACTGTAAAATCACACCTGACAAGGTTGGGCCGATGATAGGGGAAAAGTTAAAGGCCAAGCCGATAATCCCCATAACGGCTCCTTGTTTGTCTCTAGTTGTGTATTGCATTGCTAAAACATTGACCAAAGGCATCATCATTCCGGTACCGATAGCCTGAATCATTCTCCCGATAATCACGAGTATAAAAGTATTAGCAATCGCACCGAGGATTGTTCCAACTAAGAAGATCGAACTAAAAGCGATAAATAAGTGTCGAAAAGAAAATTTCTTAATAAAGTAAGCACTCGTTGGAATCATAATTGCATTGACCAGCGTGTAACCATTTGTCAGCCACTGAACAGTAGATGAGTTGACATTAAAGACGTGCATGAAAGTAGGTAGAGCTGTGTTCATTAAAGTAGAGCACAAAACACCGAAGAAGGTCCCAAAGACCATGATGAATAGTGATTTCTTAATTTGTTTTGACATTTTGGTGCTCCTAATCTAAAAGTAGTAACCTATTTATTCTAGTTATTTAGATTAGGCTGGTCAAATGCTATTTATTTAGCTTTTCGTAGACATTGTGAGGGATATTTTTTGCAAAGGCTTCTTGATATGTGATGACATAAGTTCCCTTAGTAGTCAATTTCAAGTAATGATCTTGTTTTAACTTGCCCATTCCGGTAAATTTGATAGGATGCTTCCCACCATTTTGATCATAACTAGTCAAAGTGTATTCGTAGTTGCCATAACCATCTTCGTCGACCGCTTTAGAATTATCGATTTTGACATAACGTGGTTCTTCTTTGGTCAAAACATTGAATTGATTGAGAGCTTGTCCCATCTCACTTGTATTATCTTTGAGACCAACGCAAGCCCCAAAATATCCGATTACTAATAGAAAAATACCCAACAAAAAAACTCTTAAAAAACTTCTCATTTGAATTACCTCCTGAAAAGTATCTTAAGAGTTTTTTGCTTTTTTAGACATTTGATTCACTTACATTACTCTTACAGATTTGTAAGCTTACCACCAATCGAAATTAAGGGTGTAGTCTACAATCTTGTTGAATAATTTGGCAATTAATTCCATCATAGTCAAACACCTCCAGTAACTATTCTTTCTACCTATATTATAGTTGTAAATGAAAGCGTTATCAATGATTATTAACCCCAGATTTCGTCTTGAATTGACTTAACGAGTTTTAATTTGGCCCATTCTTGATCTTCGGTCAAAACATTGCCCTCTTCAGTTGATGCAAAGCCACATTGAGTTGATAACCAGAGACGATCTAGTGGTAAGTATTGGCTAGCTTCTTTGATGCGATCGATGATGTCTTGACGGTTTTCTAGTTCACCAGATTTAGTAGTCAAAAGTCCTAGGACAACTTTCTTGTCGCCGGAAACTTTAGCTAGAGGTTCAAAGCCACCAGCACGTTTTGAGTCATATTCGAGGAAGTAAGTGTCGACATTTTCTTTAGCAAAGAGTGTGTCAGCGACGGGACCATAACCGCCAGAGAAAGCAAAATCTGAATGATAGTTACCGCGACAGACGTGTGTGTTGATAGTTAAATCTTCAGGCAAGTTTTCGATAGCTTTGTTATTGAGGTTCAACAAGATATCTTGAATACCCGAGTTAGCATAAGCTTGTCCATCAGGAGTTGAAAGGAAACTATCGTCTAAGAATAGTCCCCATGAGCAATCATCTAATTGAATCACTCGAGCACCTTCGTCGTAAAAAGCCAAGATAGCGTCATGATAAGCTTGTTCGATGTCTGAATAAAGATCTTCAATGTTAGGATAAAATTCTTTGATTTTATCATCATTAGTACCACGAATTAGTTCGATATAAAGTTGTGAAGGGGCGGGAATAGTTTGTTTAGGTTCGATATCCAAGTTGTCAGTCAATGACTTCAAATAATCGAAACGTTTGATGAATGGGTGAGTATCTTTGTTAAATTTGATTTTTCCAGAAAGGATAGCTGTGTCGTCACGAGTTTCTTCATGAGCAAAATGATAGCCTTCGCCGTAATGAATATGGTCGATACCTTCAAAGCCCCAGAAGAAGTCGAGATGCCAATAAGAACGGTGGAATTCACCATCAGTAGCGTAATCCAAGCCAATTTTTACTTCTTTATCTACTAGGTCTTTGATTGCTTTATCTTCAACTGCTGTAAGTTCTGCTTGAGAGATCTTCTTGTTATTGAAATCCTTACGTGCTTGCTTTAATTCTTCTGGTCTAAGAAAACTTCCTACGTGTTGGAATCCGATTTTATTTGCTGTTTTTACTGTCATATTGTTTTTCCTCCTGAAATTGCTTATTTAATTTTCCCCTGAAACGACGAAATCGCCCCTACAAAACAGACCTAAATCTGAATTGTAGGGACGATTTCCCGTGATACCACCCTAATTTATACTTTGCTTACACAAAATACCTCAACGACACTAACATGTCCGGGATGATATCGCATCCTTGCGTACCTTTGGCTTGCACCTAGGTAAGACTCCAAGCTCATCTTCAGTTAAACTTTCGTTCCGCCTTTTCACTATCTAGCGGTCACTCTCCAAACTACTCGTCAACTTACTCTTCTCTTCAACGTCTAATAAAATTAAATAAGTTTTAATTAATTGATTGGTGATTAATCTACACCTTGATTTTTAGTTTGTCAAATATGTTTTGAAAAAAATTTATCGTTATAACACCAAATTAAATGTTTTCAGCAATATCACTGGCCGTCCAAGTCACGGTGGCGTGGTATTTACCAGCTTTGGAATTTCCGTTTTGTTTTAATAAAATTCCTGAATTATTGTCCCATTTTTGTGAAATATCATCGACTTTTATTGGATCATGAAGGGTTCTGTCATCAGTAACGAAGGTAGGGGCGTCAGTTAGTGGATGCATTGAATTTTGTTGATCAATAAAAACTAATGAACCGTTGAAAGGAGTTTCGCTATCTTCTAATGGGGTGGCAGAAACGCTCAAAGACCAAGGTTCACGGAAACTAGTTATTTCGAGGATAAAATTTGTTTTTCGATGTAGAATTTTATTTTTGTTAAAAATGGTAGTGTCAGAAAATTCGATATTTTTTGATGTTCTGATTTGTAAGATCTTATTTTGTAGGACATGAACGGTAAAAGTTTGTGTTAGGGTTTTAATACCATCTTTGTCCGTAGCAAAAACTGATACAGAAACATTGGTTTGATTGGGAAAGAGTGACCAAAAATCGATTTTTGAGGAATCGTTATCAATTAGTTCACGTAAATCAATTGTGTTGGATGAAGTATCAGAATTAGAATCTGATGGTAAAGTTTTTGAAAAGGTATGATTGCCGACTTCAAAAGTATATTTGATATTATCGGAATCATAGAAGTCATGTTTATCGCTGTAAGTTAATTGTGGGTTGATATCGAGTGTGGCATTTTCCTGTTTGTATAATAAATTTTTATCTGTTAATGGTTTCATAGACATCGACCAAGTAGGATTATATTTGATTGTAAAGTCAGGTGTTTCAGTCGAACTGATATTAGTATCACCGATGAATTTGGCTGGTTGTTTAGTAACCTCTAAATTTTTACCAGTCGTGTTGTTGACAGTTCCGTTAAAAGTGATTTTGGCGGTACCGTTATTGGAATTTAAGGGAGAGCGCAGTGTGTACGAAACATAAGTTTTGTCAGTTGCTAAAGAACTTGCAGGGATGTCTTCAATCATGCCATTAGCGTAATAAATAGTTCCAATATTATTTTGAGCATCAGGAGTTAATTTGAAGTGTTCTGGTAAATTAAAATGTGCTTTGATGTCGTTCCAATCGGCATTTCCGGTATCGTAATTTAATTGATAATTAAGAGATATTTTGTCGCCGCCTAAGACGGTTTTATCGGTTGAATCATTGGTAATAGTTTTGTTTAGATCTTGATCAAATATTGAACTGGTGGCATGAGCTTCTACTAGAGATGGGATGGATTCGAAGTCGACTAATTTACTGGCTACAATTCTAGATTCATTTGGATTGGGTTTATCACTATTGGCACCAGTAAACCCCCACAATACAGTATGCTGACCACTAGCTAAATGAAAAATATCAGTATTAACATCTATTGAATGTGAAATACTTTTGTTGAATTGATTACCGGTATTTACTGGGTTCAAAGTACCATCTTTATCTTTGTCATTAAAATAATAAGTGGCTTTACCGATTGTGCTACCAGCTTTTGGAGGGGTCCAAGTAAAGGTCATATGATGCCAATCAACGTTTTGATTATGTGAATTAGTACCGTCAATTAAGGAAGCCGTGGTGTTCTCAGTATGAAATAATGAGTAAGTTTTCGTAAAGGGACTATAAGTATTACTATTAGATGTTCCAGTGACTAAATTTGTTAAATGATAGGAATTGGGATTGGATGGAAAAGTAAAAGAAATGTGACCGTATTGTCCGGAATAAGCCCCTAATAAAGTGTTGTCCGGAAAATCATTCGGCACAGTAACACTAGTATCTACAGTATCAAACGCATTTAGTGAGTAATCGGCATGTTGATAGACTATGAATGGATATCTCCAAATACTACCAGTCGAATATGTTTGAAAAGCTGTTGGCGCATCTCCTTGTGAATTAGTCACATCGTTTTTTTGCGTATCAAATTCAATTGCTAAACTATTTTGAATAGCGCTTTTAGCTACAGCGATGGAATCATCGAATTTCGTAGTATAACCGGTTAATCCAGCAGTACCATAAATTTGTGTCTTTGTAGATCGATCATATCCATCAACACCTAGTGCTTGTCCACCGGCACCTAAAGCTGCTTGTTTTCGACTGTCATTTTGTAAAACTAAAGCCATTCCTTGTCCGTTGAAGACGTCAGAACCTTGATCTTTTCCAAAATATAACCAGGCAGAAATAGTCTGAGGGTAGCGCAAATCAATATAATTTTTAATGTCATCGCGACCCCATAATGCGCCATAAGTAGAATAACCATCGGCTAAATCTAGGATGTAATTATTTTTTATTGAAGCAGAATTAGTCTTGAAAGGATTATGTTCCCCGTAAGGAGATGGCTGGGTAACGGGATAGAAGTATTTACTAATATCAATTCCCTCAGGAGCAGAGGCGATAGCACTGTTAGTATCCGCAAAACTAACGGAATAATTATTTGAAATGGCAGATTGTAAAATATAACCGAACACTAGTGGACACAAAAACCCATAAA
>NZ_AZDO01000132.1 GCF_001435505.1 Companilactobacillus futsaii JCM 17355
ATCTTAACTTTTCTTTATTTTTCCAAAGTGGCTAACTTGTTCTTGCAATTTGCGAAGAAAACACAAATCATAATCGGTGTGTTTTTTTATTAAGAATATATTAGAAATTGTCGGTTACATAACGAAATTCTTATATTAATATAAAATGTTTCAATACGTAAATGATAATTAAATTGTTGTTAAACTAATATTTATAGTAACTAAATTTAAATATTGCTTTTTTTTATTGCTAGAAAAATCCAAATATATTATATTAGCTTTACCTTATTAGTTTATTAAGGAAAATTGTTTTTCGGAGGGAAAAATTATGAAGTTAGCTAAGACTGTAATTGTATCTGGACTATTGTTTTCAAGCGTTTTGGGGAGCGTGAATGTTGGTACCATTACTACTATGGCAGCAGAAACTGTAAACCAGAGTCAGGCGTCTACAGATACAGAAAAGATTAACGTTCAATACTATATTGATGGCAAAAAGATTGTCGATAGTATTCCAGGATTTAAAAAAGAAGTGGAAGTTAATAAAAATCAAAATTCAATATCGTTCGATGAACTAAAAATGGTAGGAAATACTAGTGATTACTATGTGGCAAATGCTACCAGTTTTCCCATTAAAGATGGTAGCATTGAGGTAAATTTATCTGTAAATACCAATGAGTATAAAAAGGTTAGAATTAAATATGTAGATGAACAGAACACGACTATTGGGTCAATGATTATTACTTATGTAAAAAACAATGAAACTGTGTTAATGTTAACAAACTATAATGCTCCTATAGATTATAAGTTTGTAGGTGTACAAAAGGGTGCAATTGATAAAAGGGGTATTGTAACTTTTAAAGTAACAAAGAAACAATCTGCACCAACTCCTACACCAGCACCAACTCCTAGTCAACCACAGACACCAACTACACCAGCACCATCGCACCGCCCATCAGGAGCACATTATACAATCCAAAGAGTTCGTATCACATTCGTTGATCAAAATTCAAAGAATTTAGTAGGCTACAAGCAAGTAACAGGAAAAGCCTCATTCTCAACAAAGATTGAAGCACCTAAGGGTTATTCATTCACAAATGAAAAAGATGCTACAATCAAGTTTGATAAAAAGGGTAACAAGGACATTAAGATTTTTGTTAAGAAGATGACTAGTGCACCTGTTAAACATGAAGGCGTAGTTACAACAACTAACGGTTCATACAAGCGTCTATACACTCTTGAAGGAAAGATGATTACAAACCGTGCCTTGGGTGTTAACTCAAAATGGTATACAGACCAATACGCTACAATCAATGGTGAAAAAATGTACCGAGTAGCCACAAACGAATGGGTTAAAGCAAGCGACGTTTTTTAATCACAATTCAGTAAATTTTGGCAAAATAAGCATTAAAAAAAGGCGATACTATGGCAGGTATCGTCTTTTTGTTGTGGCTAAAAGTATTGCAACAAGTCACTTTCAGTCAATTTATCTTTTTCGGCTTTATTTAAATCAAGGATGATTTCACCCTTTTTCAAAACAATCAAACGATTACCATATTTCATAGCATCGGATAAATCGTGGGTGATCATCATACAAGTCAATTCTTTTTCCAAAATAATCTTGTTAGTTAATTCCATTAAATCCTTGCTAGTTTGAGGATCAAGTGCGGCGGTATGTTCATCCAGCAGTAATAATTCTGGACGTTGAATGATTGCCATCAAGAAACTCAATGTCTGTCTTTGACCACCGGATAACTTTTCAGTGAAAGTATTCAAACGATTGTCCAGAGTAGGCAAGTTGGAAATTAATTTTTGAAATTCGGGCATATTTTCTTTTAACTTACGTAATCTTAAACGTCTAGGTAAACCACGGCGCTTGGCTAATAATAAGTTTTCAGCAACGGTCATTCGAGGAGCCGTTCCTGATTTTGGATCTTGATAAACTCGACTGATGTGACGGCTTCTTTTGGCAAGATTTTCACCAGTGATGTCGTCTCCGTTTAAAAGTATTTGGCCAGAAGTTAATTTGTTAGTTCCCGTAATAGCGTCTAGTAAAGTTGATTTTCCGGCACCATTAGTTCCTAAAACGACTAAGAAATCTTTGGGATTGATAGTTAGATTGATGTCATTGAGAATATTGAGATTATCGTCGTCATTGTAAATAGTTTTGACGGCATGTTTAATTTTTAGTAATGGTTTCATTTAGTTTTAACCCCATTTCTCATAGTTTTTAAGAATTGTGCACGAATCGTTGGTAGTGCTAGACATAATGCCAAGATGATAGCTGAGATCAACTTCAAATCGTTGGTATTGAAGCCTAGTTGTAAAACAATCATCAAAATTAAACGATAGACGATACTACCAATAACAATAGTAATTAGACGGATACTTAATGAAACATCGGGATAAATTACTTCACCGATAATGATGGCAGAAAGGCCGATAACGATGACACCGATACCCATGTTGACGTCCGCAAAACCGTTTTGTTGAGCAATTAAGCCACCCGTTATAGCGACGATTCCGTTAGAAACCATCAAACCGATGAATTTCATAACAGTGGTGTTGATACCAAGGGATGCGGCCATTGTTTCGTTGTCACCAGTAGCGATAACAGCTTGTCCTTTTTCAGTATTCAAGAAAATGATCAATAAGAAAATAATAATGGCGATGATGATGATACCTAAGATGATACCGTTGAAATTAGTAGGTAATTTATCTAAACCAAATTGATTGAAGATATTAGTAGATTTAGTTAATGACATGTTAGCTTTACCCAAAATTCTCAAATTAATGGAATAAAGTGCTGTCATTGTTAAGATACCAGCTAATAGGATAGGAACGTTTAATTTGGCATATAGAAAAGCTGTCGCAAAGCCAGCTAAACATCCGAAGATAAAGGCAATTAAGAGTGAATAGAGCGTTGAATGACCACTTTGAATTAGACTGACGGCTGTTACAGCACCTAATGGAAAACTTCCTTCTACGGTCATATCAGGAAAGTCGAGGATTCTGAAGGTGATGAATAATCCGATGGCCATGATGGACCAGATGAAACCTTGACTGATAGTAGAGACGATTAGATTCATTTGAGGATTTGTCCTTTCTTTTGAGCTTCTTTAATGAGTGAGTCAGAGAATTGAATATTGAGTTTCTTAGCCATTTTTTCGTTGAGCATTAAATGACCTTTCTTCATGAAAGTAACAGGAGTTGTGGCAGGATCTTCTTTGTGCTCGAGGATTCTGACAACGTGTTTACCAGTTTCTTCACCGAGTTCGTATTGGCTCAAACCAACTGTTGCGAGTCCGCCATCTTTAACCATGGTTGTAGCAGCTGGGAAAACGGCGATATTTTGTTTAGTGGCGATAGATGATAGTAGTTTCATACCAGAAGCAACGGTGTTGTCAGTTGGAACATAGATTGTTTGAACGCTCTCAGCTAAAGCAGTTCCGACTTGTTGGATATCGTTGACAGAATTGATACTGGAAACTTTGACATTAAGGCCTTGTTTCTTAGCGAGTTTTTGCATCTTCTTCATTTGACTAGTTGCGGATGCATCGCTAGATGTATAAATAATACCGATAGTTTTGAGGTTAGGAATGACTTGTTTCATTAATTCTAGTTGAGCTTCGAGCGGTGCTTGATCGGAAACACCAGTGATGTTCTTGCCCGGTTTCTTGTTGTTACTAATGATGCCGGCACCTTCAGGATCCGTTACAGCTCCCATAACGATAGGAATTTTGGAAGTAGCGTTTTTGAGTGATTGAACAGATGGAGTAGCAATACCGACGGCTACATCGACATTGTCTTGAACAAATTGTTTACTGATAGTCCGTAAATTACTTTGGTCATTTTGGGCGTTTTGGAATTCAATTTTGATATTCTTGCCGTCAACGTAACCATTCTTCTTCAAAGTATCATTGATTCCTTTATTGATTTGGTCCAAAGCTGGATGCGACATCAACTGTAAGATACCAACTTTAGGGATGGCATTTTGTTTCTGACTGTCAGCTCTTCCTGTATAAAAATATGCAAAAATCAAGAACATTGCTAGTGCTATAAGTGTTACGTAAAGTCTTCTCGTATGTTTCATCGTAAAATCTCCCCCGAATAAAAAAGACAACCCCAGAATTTTGTGGGATTGTCTTAAAAAATAAAATACCCACATGGCTAAATTGTTAAAACTTATCCATGCGGGCTTAAAATTTCATAGTTTAATAGGCCGACACGGATTCAATCCACTTCAGACTGAATCCATCTCGGACCAATCTGAATTATCGGCTTTGCCAACGAACATTTACGATGTTTAGAGAGTTAAATGATTTCATAATATTTTCTCCTAACAAATTTGATGTCTCAAATATATTTCAATAATCACGGATTGTCAACCACAAATTGTTAATACGAAAATTATTAACTTTTTTCTGAAAAAACATATAATGTAGACATCAGCAGAAATGCGAGGAATTTTTATGAAAAAAAATATACGGACACTCTTATTAGTTGGACTGTTAGTCATTTTGGCAACGGTCTTTACTCATTTCGACAGTTTTTTGTACAAAAATCCTGTTATGAAGGTCCAAGAAGTTCAGGTTTTAAATAAGGATACGTCGACTGATCAATATAAAAATACTGATACGCAAATTACTCAACGTGTCAGTGGAATTTTATTGAATCGTAATCACAAAAAAGTGACTTTTAGAAATACGTATTACAAGTCACAGTTGATCGATACTAAGTATACAAAAGATCAACAGGTGATCTTGACTAAATCAGGTAAACACTATACTCCACAAAATGTTAAGCGTGATACCACTATTGTCTTTGCCACTGGCTTAGTTATTTTCTTATTGTTCTGCATGAAATTCGACCGGCGTAGGTTATTTATTAGTGTTTTGATCAACGCTGTAATTTACTATGGTTTTGTTCAAATCATTATTAAAACTCATGACAGCATTTTATTGCCATTAACCGTTATAACGGCTTTGCTGATATCTGCAACGGCGTTATTAGTTATCTTAGGACCGAGCTATCAGGCTTTGATGGCTTACTCGAGCACTATTTTATCAACGACAGCAGCAATTTTGCTGAGTGTTTTTGTCTTGGGATTGTCTAATTATAGTGGGATACATTTGGAACTGACTGATTTTGAACTGCAGCCATACTTAAGCGTCTTTTTGTCACAAGTTATCTTCAGTGTTCTAGGTGTTATTTTGGATGAAACGATGGATATTTCTTCGTCATTGATTGAAATGAAAAAAGAAGTTAAAGATATCGCTGAAAAAAAGTTATTTAAATCGGGCATCAATATTGGTAGAGAGCTGATAGGACCATTGATTAATATTTTGCTATTTATTGTAATCGCTGAAGATTTAAACGTAGTTTTACTATATTTAAGCAATGGCAATTCTGTTGGTTACACGCTAAACATGACTTTGAGTTTAGGAATTACTCAGTTGTTGATCAGTGCAATTGGAATCGTTTTGACTGTACCGATAACAAGCTTTATTGCTAGTCGAATAATTACAAGGAAGGTGAAATAATGTTGTATCTATTTTTGACCTTTGTTGTCTTATTGTTGATGGTTATGGGAACTCGAGGGTTTACCTTACTGTTTGGGTTAGGTATCAATGTGATTTCAGTTTTGGCTTTGTTAATTTTGATTGCTGATGGCTTCAATATTTTAATAACGACGGGAATTATCGCCATGGTTATTTTAGTTGTAGCAATTTATATGAATGTCGATAATGGAAAAACTGCCAATACGGCTTTCAAAACGTCTTTATTAATAATGGTAGTAATTTTATTGATCACAATACCTTTGGAATTTTGGGCCAATGCGCAAGGCTTAGCGGCTGAAAACCAAGATGAACTAGAATCATTTTCTTTGGCAGCGGGAATCTCATATCCTCAATTAGCCATTTCTATTATCGTCATCAACAGTTTAGGTGTCATTTCGGAAACTAGTGTTGCAATTACGAGTGGTTTGAATGAAATCGTCGAAAATAAGCCAACTTTGACACCGATGGAAATCTTCAATGATGGTTTTTCGGTCGGTAACAAGATTTTGAATACGCAAACCAATACGTTATTGTTCAACTTCTTCTCATCGACGTTCCCATTGTTCTTTGTTATTCATTCACTGGGTTATGGGTTAGGTGAAATCGTGAATGATAAGTTAGTGGTGGCAGAGGTGTTGACTACTTTGATTTGTACAATTGGGGTTATTTTGACTGTGCCGATTACTTCTTATTTAGTTTATCGGGAATCGAAAAAAGTTACCGCTAACTAATTTTTTGTAACCGTTGTCAAACAATGATTTTCCTTTTAAGATTGAGTTAATGAATAAAAGGGGGAATTCGAAAATGGCAAAGAGTG
Organism: Companilactobacillus futsaii JCM 17355; assembly: GCF_001435505.1. Taxonomy (GTDB): domain Bacteria; phylum Bacillota; class Bacilli; order Lactobacillales; family Lactobacillaceae; genus Companilactobacillus; species Companilactobacillus futsaii. Next base: position 6,355 of record NZ_AZDO01000132.1, read on the forward strand.
ATTGGTGGAAAAAGTCAGTCGTCTATCAAGTTTATCCAAGAAGTTATCAAGATAGTAATAACGACGGGATCGGTGATTTGCCCGGTTTAACTAGTCGTTTGGCTTATATTAAAGATTTAGGTGCAGATGTGATTTGGTTGAATCCAATTTATAAGTCACCTGACAAAGACAATGGCTATGATATTAGTGATTATCGTAGTATTCAACCGGAATATGGAACGATGGATGATTTTGATCAAATGCTCCAACGAGCTCATAGTCTAGGTTTGAAAATTATGATGGATCTGGTTGTAAATCACACATCTGACCAAAACAAGTGGTTCCAAGAAAGCAAAAAATCAAAAGATAATCCATATCGTGACTATTATGTATGGCGTGATCCAGTAGATGGACATGAACCTAATAACTGGGGTTCATATTTCAATGGTTCTACTTGGAAATTTGATAAAACTACTGGACAATATTATTTACACTTATTTGCCGAAGGACAACCTGACTTAAATTGGGAAAATCCTAAAGTACGTGATGAAGTTTGGAGTATTATGCGTTTTTGGCTCGACAAGGGCGTTGATGGTTTCAGAATGGATGTTATTAATTTGATTTCTAAACCGCAAGGACTTCCAGATGGTCAAAAAGCCCCTGATGAAAAATACGCTGATGTTGGGAAAATAGTCGCTGATGGACCGCGTTTGAACGAATTCCTACAAGAAATGAACCAGAAGGTTTTATCAAAATATGACGTTATGACGGTTGGTGAAATGCCCGATTCGACACCAGAAGATGCCATTAAATATACTGGTTTGGATTCGCATGAATTGAACATGGTCTTCCAATTTGATCACGTAGCATTGTCTGGTAATCCTGATAAACGTTTAGGTAAATGGTATGATGAACAGATTAAATTGGTAGATTTGAAGAAATCATTGAGTACTTGGGAGACTGAACTTGATGGTAAGGGTTGGAATAGCTTGTATTGGAATAACCACGACCAACCAAGAGCGGTTTCTAGATTTGCGACTGACGATCCTAAGTATCGTGTTAAAGCTGCCAAAATGTTAGGAACAACTCTGCACATGATGCAGGGAACTCCTTATGTTTATGAGGGTGAAGAATTAGGGATGACCAATGTTCATTATTCTAAGCTTTCCCAGTTTGAAGATGTCGAATCGTTAAACGCTTATCATGAATTTGTGGACGATGAGAAGATTGTTGATAAAGATTCAATGTTGAAATATTTGTCCTATAAATCCAGAGACAATGCTAGAACGCCAATGCAGTGGGATAAAACTAAGAATGCTGGTTTCACTAGTGGTAAGCCATGGTTTGATTTGAATCCTAATTATCAAACGATTAATGCTCGAGATCAAATTGAAGATTCTGATTCAGTATTTAGTTATTACAAGAAATTGATTGATTTGCGTCACAAGACTGATTTGATTGTTTATGGTGATTATGAGTTGTTAGATCCAAACGATGAAGAAGTATTTGCTTATAAACGTCGTTATAACGATGAGACTTTATTAGTTATTAGTAATTTTACTGATAAAGAAATTACTCGTGATTATGGTCAAAAAGATGGTCAGTTGTTAATTAGCAATTACGATGATGATGAAAATATGAATTTGAGACCTTATGAATCGAAGGTTTACTTGTTTAGATAAAGTAAAAGAGACCTGATAATCGATATCAAGTCTCTTTTTTAAAATTTTTGTCCAGCAATCTCAGCTTCATCATAAGCATTATCCAATATTTCAATAGCATTGATTGGGTCAACGTCCATGCCTTCAGCGAAAATACTAGAATAGTCATCAACGCCAATCACATGTAGCATCATCTTGAGATATTCATCGGCTAAATCTTTAATCTGTGGGTCGTCAGTTGAGGCATTCTTATGATATCTGTTACCACTAGCTTGCAAGTGAATTGCCTTTTTGCCGTGTAGTTTGTTCAATGACCCATGTAGCGTATCGTGAGAGGCCATGATCATATCAATGTAACTTTTCATTTCGGCAGGGATGAAGAGGTTATACATTGGATTGACAAAGACGTATTTGTCAGCGTTGTTGAATTCATCGATCCACGTTTGACGAGCATCATTAAAACGTTTTTCATCGACGTTTAGGTCACATTTGGCTAACTTTTTGTTATAGATTGACACGGCAAATTTGTTCAAAGGGTACGGCATGTATTCAGAAACGTTGTGAATTAGGACTTCATCATTGGGATTAGCTTTTTGATAGGCATTGATAAAATATTTGTATAATTCGTGAGTTGATGAACCTTTTTCGGTCAAAGGATGGGCATATATTACAAGTATTTTTGGCATAAGAAATTCCTCTTGTTTAATAATTTATTTACATTATAAACTAAAAAAAGACAGTTATTTCAAAAAATAGAAATGAAATAACTGTCTTTTTATTGTGATAAATTCTTAAAGCTTATGGCAAATCATTACCAGCAGCGAAGTAAACGTCGTACCACTCTTGTTTAGTAAGATCTACGTCTCCACCCTTGGCACTATCAGCAATGTGTTCAGGATTCATAGTACCGATAATGACTTGAATATTGGCGGGATGTCTTAAGATCCAAGCAGCCGCAATCGCATTTTTACTTACACCATACTTATCAGCGAGTTCTTGAAGAACTTTGTTTAATTCGGGGAACTTGTCGTTGTTGATGAAAGTACCAGCAAACATGCCATATTGGAATGGTGACCAAGCTTGAATCGTCACGCCCATACGTCTGGAGAACTCAAGGATACCACCATCATGATTGATAGAACGAGTATCAGTCATGTTCGTGTGCATGCCAAAGTCAATCATACCAGTGTGCATAATGCTGAATTGAAGTTGATTGATCATTAAACGTTGGTCGATTGCTTCTTGAACGAGTAAGAATTGCTGAGGATTAAAATTAGAAACACCGAAGTGACGAACTTTACCAGATTTTTGCAATTCATCGAAAGCTTCAGCGACTTCATCAGGTTCCATCAATGGATCTGGGCGATGCAAGAGGAAGGAGTCAAGATAATCGACACCTAAACGTTCTAGTGATCCATCAACTGCATCAATCAAATGTTGCTTTGTGAAATCATATCTCTTGCCAGAAATAATGCCACCTTTTGACTGGATGTATAGTTGGTCACGATTTACGCCGCTTTGCTTGAGTGCTTGGCCGAAGATTTTTTCTGAATCCCCGCCACCATAGATGTCAGCTGAATCAATAAAGTTGATACCGCTATCATAAGCTGTGTCGATAGCTTTAGCGGTCTGATCCACTGTCAAACTGTTCATACGCATGATACCCAGTGCAATGGCTGAGGATTGCCAGTTACTATCACCAATATAACGTTGTTTCATTTATTTTTGCCTCCAATATTTCAGTATCATCTTAATTATTGTGGGTTTTGTGGGGGATGTCAATTGGTTTGTTTGCGGTTACATCGAATTGAAGATATAAAAATAGAAATTTTATTTTTTATAGATATTAAGAATAAAATCTTGCTTATAAATTAATGTAAGCGCTATAATACAAGTGTCCAATTTCTTATTAGTAATTACAATTTCTTATAAAGAAACGGGGCAGAATAATGAATAAGGAACACGTTTTACACAATGTTAAGAATAATGGTGTTGTTGCAGTAATTAGAGGAAAAGATATGGAAACTGCTTATAGAACTGCCATTTCTTGTATTATTGGTGGGATTAAAAGTATTGAAGTAACTTTTACTGCACCTAATGCTGATAAAATAATCTCTAAATTGAAATCAGACTATCCTCATGATGATTCATTAGCAATTGGTGCGGGGACTGTTTTAGAGCCAGTATCTGCAAGAATTGCAATTATGGCAGGGGCTGATTTTATTGTTTCGCCAACTTTTAATAAAGATGTAGCTTTAATGTGCAACTTGTACGGTATCGTTTATATGCCAGGTTGTATGACAGTTACGGAGATACAAACTGCAATTTCTTACGGTTCGGATATAGTCAAAGTATTTCCCGGAAGTGTATTAGGTATGAATTATATATCAGCTGTTAAAGCACCATTGCCACAAGTGAATATAATGCCAACCGGTGGAGTATCGCTTGAAAATATGAAGGATTGGTTTGCTAAAGGAGTTGTTGCTGTTGGAGCGGGTAGTTCTTTAACCGCACCAGCAGACCACGGTGATTTTGATAAAGTTACCGAAATAGCTAGAAAATATTGTGATGAATTTACAGAAATAAAAAAGACAAAAAAATAATGATAAAATGTTTATAATTTCTGTATAATAAACCATTAATTTATAATTGTAATATAAATTAATAAAGTTTTAACGTGGAAGGTACACTAATTATGACAGAAGGAAAAACATATGGGACAGTTTTGATAAAGGCAAAAACTATCTTAGATTATTTGATGTCGAAAGGCACAGGTTTAACACTAAAGGATATAAGCGAGGGAATACATTCTCCCAAATCTACTACTCTTAAAATTTTAAATACTATGTCTGAACAAAATTTAGTTTGGAGAACGGATGATACAAAGAAATATTATTTTGGAACCGAGTTAATAGGGTATGGTCAAAGGGCATTAGCCGACTTTGATATTAGTCGTATTGCATTACCTTATCTTAGAGAATTAAGAGATGAAACTGAAGAAACGGTTCATTTAGGAATTGAGCAAAACAATAAGGTCGTCTATCTTCAAAAACTGGAAAGCCCTCAGAGTGTAAATTTGAAATCTCGAATAGGTGGGAAACTAAATCTATATAGTTCAGCAATGGGTAAGGCATTATTAGCAAAAAAAACTTATGATGAATTGGATGAATATTTATCTAAAGAAACCTTAAAACCACTAACTAAATATACTGTTACAAGTATTGCCGATTTATATGATCAAATAGAGACTACTAAAAAACGAGGTTATTCTATTGATGATAAAGAAAATCAAGATGAAGTAGTCTGTATCGGAGCTACTTTAGAGAAAAATGGTATTGTTTATGGTGCTTTTAGTGTAAGTACACCAGATTATAGAATGAATAGTAAACGTAAAAAACAAATAATTTCTTATGTCCTTGAGACACAAAAGAAGATAGAACAGGCTTTATAATAGTATTTAATAAAAAAACAATCGAAAAATCGAGACTGCTGAAAAAGTCTGTCTCAGTGTTTGATGAAATCTAAAATAACGATAATTAATCTATTTTTCGATTAATTATCGTTATTTTTTTGTTTCTATTCGTCGTATATTGCTTTATTTTCCATCTATTAGTTTCGTTATTCGCTTGATATTTACACAAAAGAGCGTAATCGCTCCTTGGA
>NZ_AZDO01000133.1:0-416 GCF_001435505.1 Companilactobacillus futsaii JCM 17355
GTTTTACCGTTCCATCAAAGGTAGGTTAACCAAGGAACAACGTAAGCTATCTCGAAAGGCTAGACGAGCTAAATCTGATGGTCGGAAACTTTGGAAATCTAAGAATTATCAAAAACAACGTAAACTAGTAGCTAAACTTCACGCTAAGGTAAAAAATCAACGTAAAGACTTCCTTCATAAACTATCAACTACACTTATCAAAAACCACGATTTGGTAGTTGGAGAGAATTTGAAGAGCAAAAATATGTTGAAAAATCATGCTTTAGCTATGTCTATCTCTGATGTTGGTTGGAGAACATTCATTAACATGTTGGAATATAAAGCTCCGATGTACGGTCGAACCTTTGTCGAAATTGACCAAGCCTATACGACCCAACAATGTAGTGAATGTAAATTTAGAATGGGTACAAACAACA
>NZ_AZDO01000133.1:426-3856 GCF_001435505.1 Companilactobacillus futsaii JCM 17355
AGATAGAGAATGGACTTGTCCTAACTGTGAAACCCACCACATTAGAGACTGGAATGCTTCTAAAAATATCTTAACCAAAGGTTTGATCGAATTATCCAAGCCATTAACTGAAGATAGTCCAATATATAAATAAAAAAATGGGCGTTTGGCAACTCACGTCCTAAGTTCTGGTAATTAGCGAATAAGACGTTATGATTCCGATTATCTAAAAACATGAGATACTGTAATGCAATGCTTTATCTGAATAAGTTGTGACTAGTAATTAATTAGTGATGAGCTATTTAGTGAAGTTCACAAGCCACTGACTTTAGTCAGTGGTAGTTGACATCTGGTTCCTTACTAAGTTAGGTTGATGCTGGATGCCGTCGTCCGTTCTGCTTTGTGGACGCTGGAACGTACTGGACGCAACTGAGCATCCACAAAGCTGCCACTACCGACTAGATAACGTCATTTATGGTTTATTTCAAATAATTCAGAGTCAAAAATAGCATCTATTCAGATATAGCATTTACTGCCATTATCTGAATAGATGCTTTATTTGTTTGATTGTATAAAAATATAAAATTCTATCTAGTCCGGAATAGCAAAGAAAATTGGCTCAGTAGTGCCCACTACGTTCCAGCCAAATTTTCTTTGCTATGGAGGACGGCATTTTTAGTAAAAATCAAAATATCATTTACTACTGCGACGATGCCAAATAAAAATTCCCACCAGCAAAATAACACTAATAGCACAAGACAAACCAAAAGTAATATGCATTCCATCAATGAATAATTGTGGCTTACTTGGCATATAAGACTTAACTCGGCTGCCGTCTAAAATCGACATTGAACCAAATAACAAAGTCGTTGACATAGCTGAACCAACTACCATGCCGACAGTTCTAGCTAAACTATAAACACTACCGGCAGAACCATAGTCTTTTTGCGAGACGTTACTCATTACTAAAACATTATTAGGTGAATGGAACAAACCGTTTCCTAATCCTGCTAAAGCTGCCCCTATGGCAAAAATCAACACAGTATTATTTAATCCACTGATAACGTAAAAAATTTGTCCAAAACTAATAATTGCTAAGCCAATCAGAGTAATTTTGAATGGATCGTGTTTATCAGCTAGACTTCCTGAAATTGGTGCCACGAATAGCTGCACTACTGGAAAAATCAACAAGAAGAAACCACTGAATAACGGACTGAATCCTCGAGCATTTTGTAAGTAAAATGGTGCGATGACATCAAAGAAGAAATCGACGATAAAAACCATAAAACATGCTAATAGTTGCATAGTAAACCATTTATTTTTAAACAAATTTACTGGCAAAATCGGTTCACTTTGTTTAGCTTCATAACGATACAAAATAATCAACAAAATAAGTCCGACGATTGTCATAGTAAGAATTCGCCAATCGGCCCATCCTAATTGTTGACTCAATAAAATACCGACAAACATAGTAGTAAAACCAATCACTAATAGAATTGATCCAGTTAAATCAAAGCCTTGACTAGTATATTTTTGATCCAATTTACTAGGCAAGTATTTAAATAATAAAAATGTCGCGATAATACCAATTGGTACATTCAACCAAAAAATAATATGCCAAGGGAAAAAGTTCAATAAAATTCCGCCGATACTAGGTCCGATGATTCCACCTAAAGAAACGAACGAACCCATCCAACCTAAAGCTTGTCCACGACGACTATCAGGAAAAACCTCAACGATAATACCATTTGAGGTCGCCATCGTCATTGCAGCACCAATTGCTTGTAAACTGCGTGAAATTATCAATGTCAACCAACTGACTGACAACGCACACAAGGCCGAACTAACAACAAATAAGAAAGTTCCCCACTTAAAAAATTTAATTTTGCCGTATTTGTCACCGAGTTTTCCAAAAATCATTAAAGTACTACTCATCACAATTAAATACATCGTCACGACCCAATTGATCAAGCTCATATTAGTATTCAAAGCCTTACTCAACACTGGTAGTGCAACTGTTACGATGCTACTATCTAAAGTAGACATAAAAATAACGATCCCAATTCCTATCAGGATCATTGTTAAGTTTTTATTCTTAATCTGTTCCATAATTATCCTCAATACTATATATTAATATATATAGTTTAATATACAAATAAAAAAAGTAAAGGACAACAAAAATGGCTCGCGCAAACACTTTACAATACATGATTTTAGGATTACTCACCCGTCAGGAAATGACTGGTTATGACATCAAACAAACTTTTGATAAAGAAAAAGCCGAATTTTGGAGCGCTCCCTTTAGTCAAATTTATCCAGAGTTAAGTCGTCTACTAAAAAAAGAATTGGTTGAATTAGTACCTGATGAAACAAAAAATTCCAGAAAAAAAACCTATCGAATTTCTTCTCAAGGTTTGAAATTATTCAACGATTGGTTACAAATTCCTTTAACACCTGGGGTAACTCAATTGAATAATGACGACTTTATTTTAAGGCTGCATTTTTTAGGTAAAAAAAATCAAAAAATTTTACAACCATTAATGATCTTACGCAGACAAACAATCAAAATGGAATTAATACAACTAGAGCTTGAACTCACTGAAGTCGTGCATCATCCTGAACAATATGGCCGTGAATTTATCATAAGAAAAGAACTCGCCACTAAAAAAGCTGATCTTAAACTTTTAAACTCAGCTATCAAAAAAAGTTAGAACGAAGACTCTGTAAATCATCCGCAAAAGCTACTCGAATAATAATCTTTGTCAATTCTTCTGGAGTCTCTGGCATTCCATTTTTGACCCATCGCTTCATAATTCCCTGCATCCCCAACATGATATATGTTTCTTGATATCCCGTCATCGGCTCAAGATGTTGGCCGCCTTGTTCCATTGACTTATGCATTTTTTCTAATAATTTAGTTTCACCTTCTATAAAAACTAAATTACTAATTTGCGGATTAGCATAAAAACCTTCTAACAGTCTTTGCAATGCTTTTCCTGGCGAAATTTCTTTAGGCATATCTAAGCCGTCCAAAAATTCACTTTCAATTTTATCGACACACATATAAATATCATCGAAATAACGATAAAAGGTCGTTCGATTGACGTGTGCTCGTTGGCAAACCTCGGTAACCGTAATAGAACTGAGGCTCTTTTTTTGCAACAATTGTAAAACATTCTCTTGTAGGGCCTTTTTCGTATGTTGTGCTTGCTTGTTATTTTTGATTCCGACCATAATTATCTCCTATTTGTGCAACAATTTGTCTCAGATTGATGATTGAATTTATCAATTATATTTTTTATTATATGAAACATGGTGTTGCAACAATAATGACATATTACCAAATTAATTGTTATAATACATTAAAATCTTAAAGTTAGAGAGAATAATTAATGCCGCAAATTGCAAGAACAAGTTAGCCACTTTGGAAAAATAAAGAAAAGTTAAGATT
>NZ_AZDO01000134.1 GCF_001435505.1 Companilactobacillus futsaii JCM 17355
CTTTATGGAAAATATTAAGTTTTAAAAAATGTTCGGTTATTTCTTGCAATCTGCCTAAAAGAAATGAATATTAAGCAAAGCATGTCTCGTAAAGGTAATTGTCACGATAATGCCCCTATCGAGAGCTTTTTCAATCTGCTTAAAAGAGAGTGTCTTTACAGGTATAACATTCTTGATTTAGATCAGTTAAAGCAATTAGTTGATGAATATATTAATTGGTATAACAATGACCGAATTTCTTTAAAAAGAAAAGGATTGTCTCCTGTTGAATACAGGGAACAATCCATGATTTCTTAAAACTTATAAAAATGTCTAACTTTTTTATTGCACTTCAATTGATTGCAATTCTGAAGATGTTCTCTTTTTTTGTGTGGGAAGAAATTATGTTAATCTTAAATCATATTTAGGGGGTATTTATGAAAAATAGAGTAATTAAGAACTTTGTAATGTTTTTATTCTTTTGGACGATCATCGTTATTGGATTAAATTTATTACATGGGAGAAGTTTTTGGATCAATCTTCCTTGGGAAGTATATCTGATTTTCTTATTATCATTACTCCAATTAACAACTGATCTGAGTAAAAAAGTGATTCCAGTTATAGATTTTGTAGTTTTCTTTTTGTATATGATGACAAATAGTAGTTACTTTGGATATGTTAACTGGACTTCATTAGTGGTTTTTGCAATTATGGCATTGTTTTTCACAGCTATTACATTGTTTATTGGAAATCAATTTAAAAAAGGAGACCATCGATGAAAAAACTTCTTAGTTTGGTAGCACTGTTAAGTCTTATTTTAGCCGGTTGTAGTTTTCAAAATCAGCAACAAGACTCAAAGGAACAGACTAAGTTAATTCAAAAAAATAAAAAAATCTGGAATAAAAGATTAAAAAAAGCTCAAACGGTAGAATTTCCCGGAGAAAAAATAATTTCCGTACCTGTGGGGTATAATGATGAAGATATGTCATTAACACGTTTTAAGAATGGCAGTCAACTAGTGGTCAAAGCTAGGGTGATTGATCTAAAGCCGGAATTAAAGCGTGTTTTGACACCAGAGACTAAGGCATCGATTTATATTGATAAAGTAATTTCAGGAGACAAAACCTTGCAGTATTCAACGATTAAAACAGAATTTTCGGGTGGTTTGATCCATGCTAAAAATTATTTAGTGAACATTGAAGGTCAATATACTGGCGAGCAATTTGGGATTAAAAATCCACAAGCAATTGTCTATGGTCAAACTTTAACTAAGCCAATGCCAAAGATTGGTCAGACGATAATTTTGGGCTTAAATAAACGTCAATCTAGTAAAAATTTTTATGTTGTAAACAATCCAGAAGTTACTTTTTGGATTAAAAGAAATGATAAATATCGTTTGAATAATCCGGCTTTTTATCAGGTTCAGAATCAATCAAAATATTCAAATATTTTCAAAATTACTAAATATTTGAATCAAAATTTTTAATAATCTTTAAATAAGTTTTAAATATTTTATGAAATCCAAATAAATTATGCCATCCCTTTATAATTGAGGTATATATGATATAAATTCATATATATTAAAAATATGGAGGGGTTTATATTGAAAAAGAGTACATCATTACTATTTAGTGGATTGCTAGTTTCTGGTATGGTCCTTGGTACACTCCCAATGACACAAACCGTTCAAGCCGCTGATAAAGTTACTACTCAAGCTGCTGCTAGTGTAACTAATAACGTTACTTATGAATACAATGGAGAAAAAGTTGGTCAAAAGACTTTACAAGGAACTGAAGGCCAACCACTAGGCTACTATCCAGATGGTTATATTTATTCTGGTAGTATCGCTAACTTCCAAAAAGATGGTGCTAACGTCACTGTTAACGTAACTAAGATGATTTCTGCAAAAGTTAATTACGTTGATCAAAATAATAACTTAGTTAATTCTGAAGTTGTTAATGGTGGTGACGGCAATAGGTATACATTGACTGATATTCCAGCTGGTAGTACTTTGTTGAACGACGCTGACAAGACAATTACCTTGGAAGATGGTAAAGAATACAACATTAAGGTCAACAAACAAGTCTTTAATACATTAATTTTCAAGACAGCTGATAACACTGAAGTTGGCCGTGCTGAAGTTTACAGCCAAAATGTTGGAGATACCGTCGATTTAACTGATAGTCAAATTCCTAGTGGTTACACAACAACTACTAAATCAGTAACTTTGCAAAGCGACAATAATACGCAAATCGTTACCGTAACAAAGAATGCGGATTCTGAACAACCAACTGGTGTCGTAACAGTTAAAGATCAAACAGCTCAACTTTACACAAATTACGGTAATACTATCAGTGGTCGTACATTGGCAGCTAATAGTTCATGGAAATACTATGAATCAAAAACTATCAATGGTGAAACATACTATCGTGTTGCCACTAATGAATGGGTCAAAGCTAGTGATGTAACAGCTGAAGCAACTACAAGCGATGTTACACCGTTCAACAATACAGTAACTACTAAAGATGCCATTACTCACGTTTATACTAAAGATGGCCAAGAAGTTACTGGTCGTGCATTAACTGCTAACTCAAGCTGGAAGACTGCCAATAAGTTAGTTCTTAATGGTGAAACTTATTACCAAGTAGCTACTGACGAATGGGTCAAAGCCAGTGACGTTACAGTTAATAACGATACTACTGGTGTCACACCTGCCAAGGGCGTCGTAACAATCGGCAGTACAGTTGCTCAATTGTATTCTAAAGACGGTCGAGCAATTACTAGTCGTGCTTTAGCACCAAGCAGCAAGTGGCAAACAGCTAATAAGATGGATCTAAATGGTGAAACTTATTATCAAGTAGCTACTAACGAATGGGTTAAAGCAAGTAGTTTAGCCTAATCAAAAATCCCCACTAGAATAAAAATTTCTAGTGAGGATTTTTTTTGTATTAAATTAGTTTAAACTGAAAGTTTCTTTATTGCTTTATTTTAGAACTGCCCAAAATCTTAATTGTATTGTAAATACCTAAACTTCCCATTATTGAGATTATTGGTAAGAATTCGATACGATAACGACCTTGCCACCTCAATGACTAATTGAACGACTGCAAAGGCCATTAGTGGCAATAATAGCAAATATAAATTATCATCGAATTTAGTCTTAAATAGTGATAATGACCCAATCCACGAGAAGATAATTAAAACTACTGAACCTAAGTACGATACATAATTGACTAAATCAACGGCTTTTTGTCTATGATTCATGGCAAAATTGGCTCCATCAGTAGCAAGAGTTCGTGATGACCAGAGTAATTGTGTCTTCTTGATGAATAGCTTGAGCCAGGCGTGATTATCGTTGAGATAGTCGATTTCATCATTTAAGGCAGCTTTTTCGACTTTACTCATCGTAGCTCGAGGCTTACTAGCATCAATCAAACGTTCCATGTCGGATGAATAAGTTCCAGTTGATTGATAATTTAAACCGGTAACGAATTTCCATTCAGGATCGTTATTATTCAATCCATATTGGTTCATTCCTGAAGCTTTAATTCCCCAACCAGCGAGACTAAAGAGGATAAAGTAAATTGCTAAGGTCATTAAAACCTTAAGAGAAGCTCGATAATCGTGTTGCTCCCATAGTAAGTAAATTAAAGTAAAGACGACGATTCCAGCAATTATTACAGGTCCAATCGGTCTAATCAAGCAACCAGCTGTCAAAGTAACTCCAGCTAAAGCATAGGTCCAAGTTTTATTTTGAATTATTAAATAAAAGGTAATTAAGTAAAGTAATGAACCTAAATATTGATTACTTGTTTCGGCATTTAGGGCAAACCAATCCAAATCAATCATTAGTAATAAAACTGATAGGCGAGCCATTTTGATATTGTCAAAAATTTTATCAACCAATAAGTAAGTAAATAATAATGTCAGGCCTTGATAAATTACGTTTAGAAATTGGATTGCAAAGATATTATATCCAAAAATTTTTGAAATTAAGAATGCATAATACATAAAACCAGTTTGATAAGCATATTTAGAAAAATAATCATTATCAGTTTGGTAAAGTGGATCACCAATATGATAGTGATATAACCGCAACCAGAAATTGCCATAATCACTAATTTGAGTTTTAGGTACTAATGATATCCAAATTAAAGCAACCGTCATGAAGAAAATAATTAACGAAAACAAAACTATTCGGTTGACATGCTCATCGTCAGTTCTAATTCGCATTAATCCGTATCCGACTACAGAAATCAATATTAAAGCAATAACTAAAACAACAGTATTTCGAAGCGGGCTTTGAAATAAGAATTCTTGATAATAAAATAAAACCATCAATAAGAAAACGGTAGTTGTGAAAATACCTACACAAGTCAAGATGGTTTTATTGATAAAATTTTGCATCAAAAAAATCCCCCTATATTAATCATTTAATTTGTTTTCCCTAATTATTTGAATGCATCAGGATATTTATTTGAACATTACATTTAATCCTGAATTTAAATAACGTAATTATATTACCATAGAGATATTATTTTTTTAGTTAGTATCCCAAATAGATAAGATATTCTTAAGCTTCAAGTTGATTACAATTAAATTTAGAGAACGATATTATAATAAGCGTGAAAAATGATGGGAGTGTTCGGGATGCAAACATTGGATCAATCAAAATCATATTATCGAAGATTAACCGCCTTAGACGTTATAACGTTCATGATGGTGATTGTTTGTCTCTTTTTCACAAAGGGTTATTTGATTTCACTATTGTTAATTGCTGTTTATCCGATCAGTCATTCGAAGGTCTTGGTCTCTGAAACTAGGACGAACAGTGATAAAATTTGGGTTCGTAAGATGGATTGGGACTATTATCGAAAGAATCATCAAATTGGTTTATTATCACAATATAGTTCACAAGTTACATCTCATATTGATCAAGTAAATTTATAAATGTTACGTTATGAGGATGCCGTTATGATGTAGGGTAAAGGTTGAGATATACGGTTAGTGAGCGTTACGAAATGAATTTTAAATGGGAAAATTGAAAAAAGCTATTCGACTCGTTATGAATCGGGTAGCTTTTTTAGTGTTCAAAATTATTTTTCTTGTGGAACACCTGACGTGACAACCATATGTTCGTGTCAAGGAGAAAATTTGCCGTTATCCACTTGAAATTCGAGTAGAAGTTTAAATTAAAATAATCATTGCTAAGTCTTTTGATTCGATATTAGAATAGTAATTGCGACCTTAGTTTTTTCGCTTTAAATTCTTAGGAATTTATTAAATAATGGTGAACCTTTTTTTGATTATAAATGCCGAAATAACAATGCAAAATTTAGTGCCAAATTATTTGCCAAATAAATTTAGACACTATATATTGTTATTCAAATTAAATCGGGGTACTATATATTGTGTTATCAAAAAGTTGTGGAGTGAATGTTAATGAACACTATTAATAAAATTATTTTATCAGATGACTTCGTTGACGAAGTAAAAAAGACAGTTAAACCCCACTGGGGTGAATTGGGCTGGGTTACGTATAAACGTACCTATGCTCGTTTTATTGATGAATTAGGTCGGACTGAAAATTGGTCTGAAACAGTTAAACGTGTGGTAGAAGGTAACATCAATTTGGACCCTCGTTTGCAAAATAATGATTTAACCGATGAGCAATATAATGGCTTAGTTAAAGAAGCCCAAGAACTTTATAAATTGATCTATGGATTAGCTGCCACTCCTTCAGGTAGAAATCTTTGGATTTCTGGAACAGAGTATCAACACCGTAATGGGGATGCTTTGAACAATTGTTGGTTTATCGCTGTTAGACCACAAAAATATGGTGACAGTCACATCGTTCCTTCATATCTACAAAAAGATCAATTAGCTGTTTCCATGCCATTTTCATTTATGTTCGACCAATTGATGAAGGGTGGCGGCGTTGGTTTTTCCGTTGTCCCATCAAATATGAAGTTGATGCCAGTTGTTGATAATAAGGTCAACTTGACAGTTTTGATTGGTAAAGAAAGTGCTTCTTATAAGGATTCAATTGCTGCTGGTGCTGTGGACCGTGATGAATGGTTAGCTGATAATTCATATGACAATAAGCGTCACTATGAATTGCCAGATACGCGTGAAGGTTGGGTTATTGGTAATGCCAACATGATCGATGCTCACTTTAATGATACAAATGACGGCTTGGACGATGTAGTGCTAGATATTACTGATATTCGTGCTAAAGGTGAAAAAATCAAAGGCTTTGGTGGTACTGCTTCAGGTCCTGTACCATTGGTTGAAATGCTCTTTGATATTAATGAAGTTATGAATGAAGCTGTTGGTAGAAAATTAACTTCAGTTGATTGTACCGATATGGGCAATATGATTGGTAAAACAGTCGTTGCTGGTAACGTTCGTCGTTCTGCTGAACTCGCTTTAGGTGGAGCTACTGATGATGACTTTATTACTATGAAACAAGATCAAAAGAAACTTTATCATCACCGTTGGGCTTCAAATAACAGTGTTGCTGTTGATAGTAAGTTCAATAAATATGCACCTATCGCTGATTCGATTACTCATAATGGTGAACCAGGAATCGTTAACCTTGAATTGTCACGTAATTATGGTCGTGCAATTGATGGCTACCAACCTGGAATCGATGATGGCGTTGAAGGAACTAACCCTTGTGGTGAAATCTCACTAAGTAATGGTGAACCATGTAACTTGTTTGAAGTGTTCCCATTGATTGCTGACGAACAAGGCTGGAGTTTAGAAGAAGCCTTCTTACTAGCTGCTCGCTATACAAAACGTGTTACATTTAGTAATTACGATTGGGAAGTTTCTCGTAAAGTTATTCAAAAGAATCGTCGTATCGGTGTTTCAATGTCTGGTATTCAAGACTGGATTTTGACAACATTTGGTAATCGTGTTGTAACTGGTTTTGAACCTACCACAGATCCCCAAACAGGTGAAACAATTCAAAAACCTATTTATGACCAACGCGTTGCTGACAAATTTGATGACTTATATAAGACAGTTGTCAAAGCTGATAAGGAGTACTCAAACGCATTAGGATGTAAGGCATCTATCAAGCACACAACCGTTAAACCATCTGGTACAGTTGCTAAGCTTGCTGGTGTGTCTGAAGGTATGCATTTCCACTATGCAGGTTACTTAATTCAAAGAATCAGATTCCAAGACTCAGATCCACTACTACCAGCTTTGAAGGCTTGTGGATACAAGATTGAACCTGATATTTATACAAAGCATACAATGTGTGTTGAATTCCCCGTCAAAGCTGAAAATGCTGATGATCCTAATTTTGCTTCAGCTGGCTCAGTTTCTATCGCTGAACAATTCGCTACACAAGCATTCTTACAAACTTATTGGTCAGATAATGCGGTCAGTTGTACAATTACCTTCCAACCAGAAGAAGGCGACCAAATTGCACCATTAATGTATCAATACAGAAATGTAACGAAGTCAACATCACTCTTGCCATATACTGGCTCAGGTTTCAAACAAGCTCCTAAAGAACCAATCAACAAGAAAGTTTATCAAGAGCGTGAATCAGAAGTTGACGAAAATGTCGCTAAAGTTTTTGCTGAACAAAATGATAATCATGACAAGAAAGATATCGAACTAGTCGATCAATCAGATTGTGCTGGCGGTGCTTGTCCAATTAGATAATAATCAATAACTCACTGATCAAAATGATTGGTGAGTTTTTTTGAGCGTTAAACTTTACTTCTGGTGTTTACGGTTGTAAACTGTATTTTGTTGAGAAAGATTACAAATGTAAACCAAAAAGGAGGAACCGACATGAAAGAAATTGAATCCATGAGTCGCTCTGAATGGCAAGTAATGAGGATTATTTGGACTTTGGGTCAAGCCACTAGTAAGCAAGTAATTGATTTTTTGGAGAAGAAAACTGACTGGAAAGCTGCCACAATTAAAACTTTGATTGGTCGTCTTCAAAAGAAGAATTTTTTACAGGCTGATGAAACTAAACGTCCTTATATTTACCAACCATTAGTTTCAGAAGATGAGGCTATTCATGATAATGTCAATGACTTATTTGATAATCTTTGTTGTATGAGAAAAGGGTATGCTATCAAAGATTTGATCAATAATTCAGAAATCTCAAAGAGCGATATTGCAGAAATTATTGAAGCTCTTAACGAAAAAAAGAAATCCGCAAATTGCAAGAACAAGTTAGCCACTTTGGAAAAATAAAGAAAAGTTAAGA
>NZ_AZDO01000135.1 GCF_001435505.1 Companilactobacillus futsaii JCM 17355
TCTTAACTTTTCTTTATTTTTCCAAAGTGGCTAACTTGTTCTTGCAATTTGCGTCTTTTTTAAAAGTTAATATTTTTAAAGTTAAATCATCATTATTTTTGAACTGAGTTTTAATGATACTTTTTAGTTGGGTGATTTTTATCCTTTTCGTAATTTTTTTTGAACCTCCTTATCAAAGCTTTTCTTTTGCAGAGTAGTGCTTAAATAAAAAACTGAAGCGAGGTGATCGTTTAAACTAAAAGCCATTCGATAATTTTTTGAGTCAAGATGAACCCTCATTTCAAAGGTATGGCTTTTTTTATTCATTCGAATTGGTTTGATTCTGTAAAAATCATTATTTAAATTATTGGTTAATTTGGTTTTTATGATATTAATATTTTTAAAACGATTCTGTTTTGAAAATAAATTTTTGACTGAATCCGAGATAATTACCCTGAACAATATTATCAATCCTTTAGTATTTGATAATTTAACTTTTAAATAAATTAATCAATTCGTCAAGTTATCTCAAGAACATTTTTCCTGAATAATTCATAAAAAAAGCCTTAGACTTTACAATCGCTTAAGCGATTGATGT
>NZ_AZDO01000024.1 GCF_001435505.1 Companilactobacillus futsaii JCM 17355
TCAACTTGACAAGGACGAGTGCATTCCAGCCAAATTTTCTTTGCTATGGAGGACGGCAATTAAAAACACTACTACCAGTGCTTTTCAGCTCGACTAGGTTGCTTCAAGAAAGTATCTTCTTCGCCAAAAATAATATTGGTCGTATTTTTAGCTTGAGCCTTTCTTCTTCTAGCTTCTAGATACAAAAATTGATACTTTAACTGATCTAATTTCAGATGGATCCTAGTCGTATCGTCTACATCCACTGAATTATTAATCATTCTTTGGGTATTCCCGATTCGTTGTTGAATCTGGTGAATATTATCTAAGAGGCGATCATTTTCCATCTTTTGGACGGATACTTTTTTTCTACCAAACATGTTAAATCTCCCTGCGTCCTAGAACAGCACTCTTTAACGTCATTTCATCAGCATATTCAATATCTGATCCGACTGCTAAACCATGTGCCAGTCTAGTTACTTTTATTCCTGCTGGCTTAACTAATTTGGCTAAATATTGAGCGGTTGCTTCCCCTTCTGGTGTAGCGTTTGTTGCGATAATCAATTCTTTAACACTTTGATTTTGTTTCAAACGATTTAGCAACATCTTAATATTCAAATCTTCTGGGCCAACTCCATCGACTGGCGATAAGACCCCTCCTAGTACGTGATACAAACCATTATAGCCGTTCATATCGTCTAAAGACATAATATCTTTAGCTTGCTCAACGACCAAAATAGTAGATTGATCACGACTCTTATCACTACAAATTGGACAAATATCCTCAGTGGTAATATTTCCACAGATTTTACATTTCTTCAAATCCGTTTTAGCGGAAATTAAATTATTAGCAAATTCTTGCACTTGATCTTTGTCCATACCAAGTGTGAAAAATGCCATTCGAGTAGCAGTCTTGCGACCAATACCCGGTAACATCATATAACTATCGATTAATTTCGAAATTGGTTCTGGATATTTCATTACATCAACCCGTTTGTGTATTTACCTAATTTGGCTTGTTTGTCATCATCAACGGCCTTGAAAGCATTGTTCAAAGCATCGATCAACATATCTTGCAATGTATCTGGATCATCAGGATCAATAATCTTGTCACTAATTGTCATATCAGCAATCTTCTTATCACCAGTTACTTTAACGACAACAAAATCATCGACTGATTTACCAGTATATTCTGTCTTGTTAAGTTCTTCAGTTGTTGCTTGAACTTCTTTTTGCATCTTTTGGGCTTGGCGCATGATATTGGCCATATTGCCACCCATTCCACCCATATTTGGCATTCCTTTACTCATAATAATTCCTCCTAGTCATTTTTTACATCAACTATATCGTCACCAAATAATTTTAAAGCTTCATCAACGGTGGGATCAGTTTTCTTAGTTTCTTTATTAGATTTTACCGTGTTTTTCTTGGTTGAATCAATATTATTATCAATATATTCTTTTCTTATTTTAGGCCAGTCGACCTTAGGCACGAGAACTATTTGACAATCTTTTTTCAACAACTTACTAGCATTGTCGGTCAAAGATTGCAAAAAGTCACTATCATCTTGAACTTGTTCGAACCACATAGCGTAATCAAATGCGACGACGATGCCTTCTGAAGATGCAGCAACTGGTTGTGCGACTCTCATCATAGCACGTTGTGAAATTGAAAGCATACTCATTAGTTCTGGCCACATGTCTCTAGCTGCAACCAAATCATTCTTGGTAGCATTGCCGAGAACCTTATAAATTGCGGTCTTATTCAAACGAGTATTATTGTTGGCCCGGTGATGTGGCTTAGGTTTTGAGCTACTCTTTGTTACTGGTGTGCCATTAGATAAATCCTTAACTTCATTTTGTAAATGAGAAACTTCATCTCGTAATTTATCAATAACTTCATTATCAACCGAATCGTTCTCCACCGGTTCTACGCTTGAAGCAACTTGAGGTTCTGAAATCTTAACCGTTAAAATTTCCATATAAATATCTGTTTGATTAGAATTCTTGAGATTCTTTTGGGTCGCACTGACTTGATCAACGATATAAAACAAGCGTTTATTATCAAATTTATCCGCAATTGCCAACAACTCTTTAGTCATAACTGAACTATCCATCTGCTTAGACAAATCTGAATTAGAATTATACAAAATCAAATTACGGCAAACTCGAATAATCATTTCTGTAAAACGCAAAGCTGAACGGCCACTCTCTAAGATTTGATACAAACTCGTCAAAGCTTGTGCTGGCTTATTTTCAGCAATAGCCGTCATATAAGAAACAATCTGCTCATTACTCAAAGCACCAGTTACTTCTTGAGCGTTCTTAAGAGTTAATTCATCATCACCATATGACAAAGCTTGATCCAAAATACTGAGAGCATCACGCATTCCACCTTCAGCAGAAGCGGCAATAATATCAAGGCCTTCTTCATCATACTTAATATTCTTATCATTTAAAATAAAAATCATTCGTTTCAGAATATCTTGTTTAGAAATTCTTCTAAAATTAAAACTTTGTGTTCTAGAAATAATTGTTGCAGGAATCTTTTGTGGTTCAGTTGTTGCCAAAATAAACATCACATTTGCTGGTGGTTCTTCTAATGTTTTCAGTAAGGCATTGAATGCACCTTGAGAAAGCATATGAACTTCATCAATGATATAAACTTTATATTTGGCTTCAGTTGGAGCATATTTAACTTTGTCACGAATGTCACGGATCTCTTCAACACCATTGTTTGAAGCAGCATCAATCTCAATTACGTCATTTAAACGGTTCTCATTGGCTGCTAAACAAATTTCACATTCATTACAAGGTTCACCATCTTGAGGGTTAAGACAATTGACTGCCTTAGCCAAAATCTTTGCACAGGATGTCTTCCCAGTACCACGTGGCCCACTGAATAAATACGCATGACTAGTCATATTGCTAGCCACCGCATTTCTCAAGGTCTGAGTAATGACATCTTGGCCAATTACGTCAGAAAAAGTTTGGGGACGCCAAACTCGATAAAGTGCTTGATATGCCATTTTTTCTCCTTCAAAAAGTCTGATATGTAAATTTTAACACAAAAAAACTCCTAATCCGGAATAGATTAGGAGGCTAATATACATAACAAAAGGCACATGGTACACCTTACTTAGTGCTGCTTTCTTCCGAACCTGACACGATTCACAAGAGCACCATTGCCCTAAGGCCTTACGGCAATAACTATGATACTATAAATCACAAATTTTTTCTACTTTTTGCGACGAATTTCTCGAAAGAAATTGCGAAGTAAATCAGCTGCCTCTTGGTCTTTTACCCCACTCAACACTTCTGGTTGGTGATTGTAACGGGTCTCAGCCAACAAATTATTGATAGAACCGACTGACCCAGCTTTTGGATCTTTGGCACCATAAATAACTTCTTCGATACGACTGTTGATGATAGCACCGGCACACATTGGACAAGGTTCTAGTGTGACAAATAAACTCGTGTGTTCCAAACGCCAACTGCCAACTTTTTTACAAGCCGCTTCAATTGCAATGATTTCCGCATGCTTAATTGCGTTTTGGGTTTCTTCGCGCTCATTTGAACCTCTAGCAATCACTTCTCCAGTTTGGTTGTCGACGATGATACAACCAATCGGAACTTCTCTTCTTGATTCAGCTTTTTTTGCTTCTTCTAGTGCTAAATCCATGTATTCATTTATTTTATCTTCTGAAAATATCATTTTTAACCGATTAAATTAGTTACTTTCTTTTCTAAATATTTGGGAATTGCTGGTGCTTTAATTTTTAATTGTTCTCGTTCTTTTTTCAAAGTTTCCAAGATATCAATCAATTCACGAACTTGATCATCGGACAATGTACCGACAAAAGCCATTAATTTTTCATTACCGTGAAGATATTTATCAACATATTCTTCTAATTGCTCGCGATCACTTTGGACAGTCTTCTTCTTTAAAAGATGAATTACAGATGATACCGTTAAAATTGTACCTGCAGAAATTGCAGAAATAATGATTCCAATTACGATTTTTTTCTTCATAAGTAAACGCCTCCAACTTGAATATACCATATTTGGGAGTAATTTAAATCAATTTACTTTTCAAAATATAATATCCTTTATCACGTGTAACTACTTCAACGTTGCCAAAAGTTTCATCCATTAGTTTCTTAGCTGACGGAGCACCTTGTTTCTTTTGCAAGACAATCCACAATTCTCCATTTGGTTCCAGATAGTCTTTTGATTCGGCTAAAATTGAATTAACGACCTTCTTACCAGCAGAACTGGTGGATTAGAAACAATCAATGCATACTTGTCTGACACTTTATCATAAGTATCTGATTCAAAGATCTCAGCATTTTTAATTTGATTGTTATCGGCATTTTTCTTAGCCAAATCTAATGCTCTTAGATTAACATCAACCATAGCTACGTTGCGTTTAGTTTGTTCTTTAGCTAGTGCCAAGCCGATTGGACCATAGCCACAACCAACGTCTAAAATATTGCCATTAGGAATGTTCTGGAAATCAATTGCTTCAATTAATACTCGTGAACCGTAATCGATTGTTTGTCTAGAAAAAACCCCACTATCGGACATAAAATCTAAATTATGCTTGCGCAAAGTAAAATTGAAATTCTTAACTTCATGCTCCACACTAGGAGTATTTTCAAAATATTGATTAGCCATAGGTTTCATCCTTCCTTTTTTGGATAAAAAAAAATCCTCTTACGAGGATTAATTTTAACATAAAGTGTATTACTTCAATGTAACTGTTGCACCAACAGCTTCTAATTTAGCCTTCATGTCATCAGCGTCAGCCTTAGCAACGCCTTCCTTGATAACCTTAGGAGCACCATCAACAAGATCCTTTGAGTCCTTCAAGCCAAGTCCTGTGATACCACGAACTTCCTTGATAACCTTAACCTTTTCTTGACCTGCTTCTGTAAGTTCAACGTCAAATGAGTCCTTTTCTGCAGCAGCGTCGCCACCAGCAGCACCGGCAGCAGCAACTGGAGCAGCAGCCTTAACGTCAAATTCTTCTTCAATAGCCTTAACAAGGTCGTTAAGTTCTAGAATTGATGCATTTTTTAAATCATCGATAATCTTTTGTGTATCTAAAGCCATTATTGTATCCTCCAAATATTATGAGTTTTTTAGTTAATGTAATTAAGCTTCTTGTCCGTCGTCTTCTTTGTCTGCGAGTGCCTTAACAACCATAGCAAAGTCGCGTACAGGAGCTTGTAATACAGATACCAACATTGATAGCATGCCATCTCTGTCTGGTAATGTAGCTAATTCTTGAATTTCGTCAAGAGATGCAGCTTTACCTTCGATGATTCCACCCTTGATTTCAACGGCGTCAACATCTTTAGCAAACTTAGCAGCAATCTTAGCAGGTCCAACAGGATCTTCTTCAGAATAAGCGATAGCTGTAGGTCCAACGAAGAACTTCTCTAGACCTTCAACACCAGCTTTTTCAGCTGCACGTCTCAAGATTGTATTCTTAACAACTTGCATAGTAGCATTTTGTTCGCGTAATTCAGCACGCATTTCAGTTGCTTGTTCAACTGTTAAACCTAAATAATCAACAACGATTACTGATTTTGCGCCTGTAAGTTGCTTAGCAATTTCATCTACTTCTGCTTGTTTTTGTGCTAATACTTCTTGCTTCATTATTACGTTTCACCTCCACAATTTTTTAGTTAATCTTCTACAAATTCGGCTAAAAAAATAAAATCTCTGTGCCCTAAGGACACAGAGATTAAGTGAAATAATCTTCTGGCCTCGGCAGGATATTAAGACTTTCATCACCTGAGTCTTCGGTAGAAATCAACTATGATAATTTATCATTATTTTGGTAATTAGTCAACACTTATTAAGCGTTGATCTTTAGACCAGGTCCAAATGTTGATGTCATGTTTACACTGACAATATAGTTACCCTTTAATGATGCAGGACGTGCTTTTGCAATTGTATCGTAGAATGAATTAAAGTTTTCTACAATCTTATTTGTATCAAATGACATCTTTCCGATTGGTGCGTGGATAAGACCATTTGGATCTACACGGTATGTAACTTGTCCGGCTTTAATATCATTAACAGCCTTTGTAACATCCATTGTAACCGTACCTGTCTTAGGGTTAGGCATCAAACCTTTAGGTCCAAGAACACGACCCAAGCGACCAACTTTGGCCATCATAGGTGGTGTAGCAACAGCAACGTCAAAATCCAACCAGCCGTCTTGAATCTTTTCTACAAGGTCATCTGAACCAACGACATCAGCGCCGGCTGCTTCTGCATCCTTAGCTTGTTGTCCTTCAGCGAAGACAATAACCTTTTGAGTTTTACCTGTACCGTTAGGTAGTACGATAGCACCACGAATTTGTTGATCAGCTTGTTTAGGATCAACATCCAAATTGATAGCAACTTCAACAGTTGCATCGAATTTAGCGTAGTCAACTTTCTTTAATAGTTCTACAGCTTCTTCAGCAGTATAACTTTTGCTTTTATCTACTTGTTTTAATGCTTCTGTATATTTTTTTCCATGCTTAGCCATGCTAAGTTCCTCCTTGCTTTGTGGTCTTACGGGGTTTTCCCCTCCCACTTGTTAAGAATGCTTTCACATTCTTTGTAAACTGCTCAATCTAGTCTTTTACTTTACTTCAAAGCCCATACTTCTTGCAGTACCAGCAACCATACGCATTGCAGATTCAACACTAGCAGCGTTTAGGTCTTTCATCTTGGTTTCAGCAATTTCGCGAACTTGGTCTTCAGTAACTGTGGCAACCTTGTTTGTGTTAGGTTCGCCAGAGCCCTTTTCAACGCCAGCAGCTTTCTTCAATAGAACTGCAGCTGGTGGTGTCTTAGTAACGAAATCGAATGAACGGTCTTCGTATACTGAGATAACAACAGGGATAATCATACCCTTTTGATCTTGTGTACGTGCATTGAAGTCTTTTGTAAAGGCAACAATGTTAATACCAGCTTGTCCTAGTGCAGGACCAACTGGAGGAGCTGGAGTAGCCTGTCCAGCAGGGATTTGTAATTTTACTACGTTAGCAACTTTTTTAGCCACGGTGCATACCTCCTTGTTCCGTGATGTGGTCATGATGAGAATGAAAATTTTCTCTCCCACATGTATGTGTCAAAAACATACCGTTATATAGTAGCACGGCCTACTAGTCTTTTCAATAACTATTTTTGTTTTTCAACTGATGTGAAATCAAGTTCAGCAGAAGTCATACGACCAAACATATCAACGTCAACTTTAAGTTTTCTATGTTCATCATCGATTTCTGTGATCTTACCAGTCGTATCTGAAAAGGCACCATCAGTGATGTTAACTGTTTCGCCAACTTCAAAGTCAGATGGTTTATTAGCATTCATACCGTATTGTTTCATGATGCTATCAATTTCTTCAGGTAATAGTGGTGCAGGCTTACTACCTGAACCGTGACTGCCGACAAATCCAGTAACGCCTGGTGTATTACGAACGATAAACCATGATTCATCACTCATAACCATTTGTACTAAAACGTAACCAGGGAAAGTTTTTTCCATTTCTTTCTTTTCTTTACCGTTTTTCATTTTTGTTTCTTCTTCTTCAGGAACAACTGCTTGGAAAATGTAATCTTCCATACCCATTGATTGAGCACGTGATTCTAGATTTTCCTTAACTTTATTTTCATATCCTGAATAGGTATGCAAAACATACCATTGTTTTTCGCCAGCTTCAGCCATAATTTCCTCCAAAATTCAAAATAAAAAAACTCCGAACCACAGTCGAAGTTTTTCTCATTGCTAATATCATAGCAAATTTTTGACGCTCTTACAATCTATTTACCCATGATAAAGGTTTGTAATAGTTTAATCAGACCCCAATCAACTACGGCAAAGAAGATTGCATACATCAATGATGTAGCGATAACAGTCCATGTATCACGTCTGTTTTCTTTAAATGTAGGCCAAACAACTAATTTCATTTCTTTATTGACACTACCAAAAAATTTAAATAGTTTCATTTGTTCCTCCAGCTTATCTTGTTTCTTTATGTAACGTGTGTTTTCCACAGTGCTTACAGAACTTTTTAACTTCTAAACGTTCTGTGCGGTTTGGGTTCTCACTGATTGTGTAGTTACGTGAACCACAAACAATGCAAGCTAATGCGACTTTTCTTAATCCCATGTTTATCTCCAAAATCTATTCTTAATCTTATTAATTGTAAACTCTGGAAATAGTTTTGTCCATTGCAAACTCATGACAAATCAGAATCATCTTGTTTCAAAATAAGTCGTTTCAATCGATAAATTGCATTTTGAATTTTTTTAGGCGTACAAGATTCCCTTTTGCAGGCTTGATCCATAGTGATTTTTCCTAAAATAAATTGCATCGCTGTTAATTCTAATTTGCTCATTCTTTTAGTCAAAATTTCAACTTGATCTTTTACTTCTATTAGATAGCGATGACCGTCAATTGGTTGTTGGTTCGGATGAATCTCCAAAGGTTCAGTCATCCCGTTAATTTTTCTCTTACTTGCATTTTCACGTCTGATCAAATCAATAATTCGACGTTCAAATTTCATCTTAAAAAAGCTACCGAATCTTGAACCACTGGTGCCATCAAAAACTTGGCAAGTCTCATAACAAGTTATAAAAGCTTCTTGATACCAGTCTTCGCGGTCAAAGCCGGCAATGTAATAATGTTTAGCTAGGTTATCGATCATCGGATGGTATCGTTTCACCAATCTATTTAAAGCTGGTGAATCTCTATTAGTTCTAACTTGTTCAATCCATTGTGACTCTGAGCTATACATTTGGCATGTTATTGTGGGGAATAACTTTATATTTTTAGAATAACATTGCTATTTCTTGTATTAAAAGAGAACATTTGTTTACAAAAAAAACGAATGAAATTTAATCATTCGTTTAATATAAATTACGCATTTCTTGAAGCAAAAGCTTGATACAACAAAATCCCCGTTGCAACTGAAGCATTCAAACTTTGTACATGTCCGACCATCGGAATATTCAAAGTTTGGTCAGCTTGTTTGAGAACTAGTGGTGAAATTCCTTTACCTTCGTTACCAATGATTAGAGCGACTGCTCCTTTGGCATTCCAGTTACGGTAATTATCACCTTCCATAGCTGTACCAAAGATCCAGACATTTTTCTTCTTCAAGTCGTTGATTGTGTTGACCAGGTTAGTTACACGGACTACTGGCACGTGTTCAATGGCACCAGTTGAAGTCTTAGCAACTGTTGAAGTAAGTCCAGTTGAACGATGCTTTGGCACGATGATTCCATGAACTCCTACAGCATCAGCTGTCCGCATGATTGAACCGAGGTTATGAGGATCTTCAATTTTATCCAAAATCAAAATAAAGGGATCTTCATTTTTTTTCTTGGCATTGTCAAAGATATCTTTCATTTCAGCGTATTGATAAGGGGCAATATAAGCTGCCATTCCTTGGTGATTGCCACCTTCACTAATATCATCCAACTTGTTCTTAGGTACTTCTTGCACGATCAAACGATCACGTTTAGATAATTTAATAGCTTCCGCGATGTGTTCACTTGAAAGTCCCTTTTGAACTAAAACTTTGTTGACACGTTGATCAGCTGTTGAAGACTTCAATAATTCAATTACCGAATGAACTCCATAAACTAATTCTTTTTCTTCACTGTTATTATTTCTATTCGAATTTCCGGTCATCTGCTGCACCACTTTCTACCTCATTTATACACCACAACGCAAGTTCTTTAACACGTTCTTTGTCTCCAGTAATATCCAAGTAACCAAAGACGGCTTCAAAACCAGTGGACATATGATAAGTGACAACACTTGTATTCTTTGCTTTAGTTTGCTTCTTGGCATTACGCCCGTTCTTATAAATCTTTACTTCTTGTTCAGTCAAAACATCATTATCGAGCATCAA
This sequence comes from Companilactobacillus futsaii JCM 17355, assembly GCF_001435505.1. GTDB lineage: Bacteria > Bacillota > Bacilli > Lactobacillales > Lactobacillaceae > Companilactobacillus > Companilactobacillus futsaii. The sequence continues at coordinate 9,904 of NZ_AZDO01000024.1, forward strand.
AGTTATCAATGAAGCTTGAGCTTTTGCTGATACGTAATGTTTGGCTTGGTGTTGTAATTCATTTACTTTGACGATATTTTTGGACAATAGATGCTCACGAATAAATACTTCATAAACTGCATCGCCTAAATAAGCCAAAGTTACACCGTTAAATTTCTTAACATCAGTCATTAATATGCCACCGTGTTCCTTGAGGGGTATCTTCTAAGATTACGCCCATGTCTTTTAGTTGGTCACGTAATTTATCACTCGTAGCGAAATCTTTGTCGGCACGAGCTTGGTCACGTTGATCGACCATTTGTTGAATTTCTTTTGAAAGGTCTTGTTGATTATCCAAGTTGATTCCCAAAATACTTGTCAAATCAACCATAGCTTTTAGGATAACATTTACAGCATTTTTAGCAACTGCATCTCTTGATGAGTAGTTGTTAGCTAAACTGACCAAATTAAAGATTTCTGTCAAACCATTTTGAACGTTAAAGTCATCATTCATAGCTGTCTTGAAGTCATCAATGATACTTTGAGTTTGAGTAACGATTTCTCCATCATCAGAATCTTTGGCATCATCTAGTCTGAATTTCAAATTGTTGTAAGCTGTCTTGATTTTATCCAAGTTGTCAGCAGCCTTTTGCAAATTAGCTTCTGAATACTCGAGTGGTCGACGATAGTGAGTTGACGATAAAAAGAATCTCAAAACTTGTGGATTAGTCTTTTTGACTAAATCGTGAACCGTGACAAAGTTACCGAGTGACTTACTCATCTTTTCATTATTTTCAACAGTTACAAAACCGTTATGCATCCAATAATTAACAAACTTCTTGCCAGTCTTAGCTTCACTTTGGGCGATTTCATTTTCATGATGTGGGAACTCTAAATCTTGACCACCACCATGAATATCAAAAGTTTCGCCTAAGTATTTAGTCGACATAACGGAACATTCGATGTGCCAACCTGGACGACCCATTCCCCAAGGAGAATCCCATTTGATCTCACCTGGCTTAGCTTTTTTCCAAAGAACGAAGTCGATTGGGTCTTGTTTCTTATCGAATTCAGCTTCACCGATGTGTTCACTGGCACCTTCAACTAATTGGTCGATATTTTGGTCAGAAAGCTCACCATAATGTTTGAACTTTCTAGCACGATAAAAGACATCCCCGCCAGATTCATAAGCATAGCCTTTATCAATCAAAACCTTAACGAAATTGATAATATCTTGAATGTTGTCAGTAGCTCTAGGATTGATAGTAGCTTTTTGGACGTTGATAGCGGCAATATCTTCATAAAAGGCTTCGATAAAACGGTCAGCTACTTCTGGGACGGTAATTCCTTCGCGATTAGCTTCTTTAATCATCTTGTCATCGACGTCAGTGAAGTTAGACACAAATTTTACCTTGTAACCTAAGAATTCCAAATAACGGCGAACTGTATCAAAAGCTACGATCGAACGAGCATTACCAATGTGAATATAGTTATACACAGTAGGTCCACAGACGTACATGTTAACTTGATTAGGCGTTATTGGTTTAAATTCCTCTTTTTCACGGGTCAATGTATTGAAAATTTTCAACATAATCTTCACCTATATAAAAAAGAGCTTGGAGGCAAACTAAGTTTTCCTTCAACCTCTTTTTCTTTTCTTTTAGTTTTTAAACACTTTATTTCATTTCGTTCAAAGTCTTGTCGATATTTGCAAGAGCTTGTTCTTTACCAAACAACTCAATTGTTTCAGCAATTGCTGGACCATGCATTGTTCTTGTAGCAGCAATTCTAGCTGGCATGTAGAGTTTTCTACCCTTAACACCAGTATCAGCACGAACTGATTGAATAGCGTCCATGATTTGGGCAGCTGTAAATCTTGGTAAAGCTTCTAACTTACCTTTCAAGTCTTCAATAGCAGTTTTAGCATCATCGTCAGCTAATTCTTTTTGTTCGTCATCTGTTAAGTGTTCTGGTTGATTGAAGAAAACATCAGCCAAGTCAACGATTTGTTGAGTATATGACATTTGTGGCATGTAAAGTTCTGTCAAATGTCTTACCCATTGAATCTCATCAGTACTTGGGTTTTCGGCAACACGTTTTGCTTCAATCAAGTTAGCAAGTGCTAAGTCAGTGATTTCACTAACATCAGCGTGCTTAACATATTGGTTGTTGACCCATTCTAGTTTCTTTTGGTCGAATTTGGCAGGTGATTTACTCAAACGGTGTTCGTCAAAGATCTTGATGAATTGTTTGCGAGTGAATAATTCATCTTCACCAACTGGTGACCAACCTAGAAGTGTAATAAAGTTGAACATAGCTTCTGGTAGGTAACCTAGTTCACGATATTGTTCGATAAATTGGAGGATTGATTCATCACGTTTACTTAACTTCTTACCAGTTTCAGTATTGATGATCAATGTCATATGGCCGAATTTTGGAGCTTCCCAGCCTAAGGCATCATAAATCATCAATTGCTTTGGTGTGTTAGCAACGTGATCATCACCACGAAGAACATGACTGATTTCCATCAAATGGTCATCAATAACAACCGCAAAGTTATAAGTTGGCATACCGTCACGCTTTTGGATAACCCAATCGCCACCGATAGTATCTGAACCGATGGAAACTTGACCTTTTACGATATCGTCCCATTCGTAGTTCTTACCAACTGGTACATGGAATCTAACAACTGGTTGAACGCCAGCGTCTTCTGCTTCTTTGATCTTAATAGCTTTTTCTTCGTCAGACATACCTTCAAATTCGTATTCGTAATGAGGCATTTGTCCGTGAGCTTCTTGATCTTCACGCATTGCTTGTAGTTGTTCTTCAGTCAGATATGATTTGTAAGCTAAACCTTTTTCTAGTAATTCATCAATATATTTTTGATAAATTTCTTTTCTTTCTGATTGACGATATGGACCATAGTCACCACCGACATCTGGACCTTCATCCCAATCAACGCCAAGCCATTTTAGGTTTTCTAGTTGACTCTTTGTTCCACCTTTAACGTTTCTCTTTGTATCTGTATCTTCAATACGGATAACGAAAGTTCCCTTGTGACTACGTGCGAACAAGTAGTTAAAGATAGCTGTTCTAGCATTCCCAATGTGCAAGTGACCTGTTGGACTTGGTGCATATCTTACACGAATTTTATTATCTGACTTTTTTGCCATTTCTGTGTTCTCCCCTTTTATTTCTCGAGTTGTTTTTATTCGAATTCCGGTTGCCATTGTTACGGTTACGATTTCCATTATTGCGATTGCCGCCATTATGGTTATTATTGCCTTTATGGTTGTTTGAATTCTCCTTGGCACTACTCTTTTCCTGGATACCATGTATTGAATGTTTAGGCTTTGCGAATATCATTTTACCAGCATCGGTTTGTAATGCACTAGTTACGATAACTTCGACGTCTTTATTGATGAAGTATTTACCCTCTTCAACAACGACCATCGTACCATCTTCTAGGTATGCGACACCTTGTTCTCGTTCAGTACCCTCTTTTATAACTTTAACAGTCATTGCCTCTCCTGGCAAAATCATAGGTTTCAAGACTTTGGCTAGTTCGTTAATGTTAAGTACCTGAACATTTTGAAATTCACTTACCTTACTTAAATTATAATCATTTGTCATGACGGCACCACCAATTTCTTTGGCTAATTTAAGTAATTTCATGTCAACTTCTGGTATATTATCATAATCTCGCGTCGTTGTTTCATAATTAATAGTTTGATCCATCTTCATTTCATTCAAAATGTCCAAACCACGACGACCACGTTCACGTTTTTGACTGTCACTGGAATCAGAAATCAGTTGTAATTCATGAACAACAAAATCTGGTATCATCAATTTTCCTTCCAAAAAACCAGTCTCAGCTAATTGATGAATCCGACCGTCAATAATTACTGAAGTATCCAAAATCTTATATGGATAAAAATCTTTTTTGGCAGAACGACGAGTTACTTCACCTTCAGCAGCAATTTGGTCGTTCTTATCATTTGTCTTAGTATTTCGTTTAGTAATTGAGAAATTAGTCCAATCATTGCGCCGACTAGTCCCCATTCGAAAACCGATCCACCCAAAGACGATCATTAAAATTACCGGAATCACATTTGAAAACATATTGTGCATCATATAAAACGGAATTGAAATGATATTAGCTAAAACTAGTCCAGCAATTAAAAAACTAGCCCCATAAATAATCCAACCGGGGGATCTAGAGTTTAGATATTTTTCCATCTTTTGATTTAATTCCATGATTGGTTTAACAAACAAGAACGACAAGAAATAAAATATAATACATCCAATAAGTCCGTCAAAATAGCCGTTGTTGACAAAAGCAATTCCTGCTAAACCGAAAACTTCCCACAAGCTAGGTAAAATCGTAATTCCGACTGCGATACCTAACAAAGCGAAAATGATATTTATTACAATTTTTCGCATAAAAACCTCCTTAATTAAAATATTTTGTTCATAGCATCTGACACGGTACTGACACCGATGATTTGAATCTTATTATTTTTGGACCAGTCACCAAGATTATTTTTAGGAATAAAGATTCGCTTGAAACCGAGTTTTTCTGCTTCATTAACCCGTTGATCGATGCGATTTACTCGTCTAACTTCACCAGTCAAACCGACTTCACCAACGAAGCAATCAGTGCCAGGAATCCCCGTATTCTTATAACTAGAAGCGATTGACATCGCTAAGGCTAAATCGATTGCAGGCTCATCCAATTTTACGCCACCAGTTGACTTCAAATAGGCATCTTGGTTTTGAAGCATCAAATTACCACGTTTTTCCAGTACCGCCATAATAACTGAAACCCGATTATGATCTAAGCCAGTTGCGGTTCTCTTAGCATTGCCAAATACTGTTGGTGTGATCAAAGATTGAATTTCAACCAAAATTGGTCTGGTTCCTTCCATTGAGACTACTACCGCAGACCCATTAGCATCGGCTAAACGTTCTTCTAAGAAAATCTCAGATGGGTTGGCCACTTCAACTAAACCTTTAGTCCGCATTTCAAAAATACCAATTTCGTTAGTTGAACCAAAACGATTTTTAACTGAACGTAAAATCCGATAACTGTGATGAGTGTCACCTTCAAAATACAAAACTGTATCTACCATGTGTTCCAAAATCTTTGGACCGGCAATGGCACCACCTTTAGTTACATGCCCCACAACAAAGACGGTAATGTTTTGTTGTTTAGCAATGTTCATCAGTTCAGCTGTTACTTCACGAATTTGGGAAATGCTACCAACAGCAGAAGAAATCTCCGGCTCATCCATCGTCTGTACAGAATCAATAATGAGAAAATCTGGTTTCATATCATCGATGGTTTGACGAATATAACTCATATCAGTCTGTGGATAAATGTATAAATTATCGCCCTTGATGCCTAACCGGTCAGCTCGCATTTTAATTTGTGAAGCACTCTCTTCACCAGAAACGTACAAAACCTTGCCACCGGTCTTTTGCAGTTGTCCGGAAACTTGGGTCAAAAGCGTTGACTTCCCGATTCCCGGATCTCCACCGATTAAAATCAAAGACTCTGGTACGATTCCACCACTGAGAACTCGATTCAATTCGTCCATATCAGTCTTGATTCGAGGTTCTCTTTCAAAGGAAACATCCCCAATTTTAACGGGTTTAGACTCCAAATCACTGACACGACGACTAGGTGTAGCACTAGCTTTGGCGGTTGTTTGTTCAACTTCTTCGACCATTTGATTCCACACGCCACAGTTAGGACAGCGACCTAAGTACTTTGGGGAAACGTAACCACAATTTTGACATACAAATTTTGTTTTAGCTTTAGCCAATAAAATAGTTCCTTTCTTATTATATTCCTGAAGAACCAAATCCACCAAGGCGTTTCTTTAATCCACCTTCATCATCATCGGTTGTAAGATATTTAATGAAAATTCCTTGCGCCAAACGTTCTCCCTTTTTAACTTTATAATCCATTGGGAAAAAGTTGATCAGTTGAACGAACAATTCACCCTCATTACTATCATTATTATAATAGTCTGCGTCAACTACACCAATACCATTAGGAATCGAAAGTCCACGTTTCAAAGGATTGCTTGAGCGACTGGCAATAATCAAAACTTCATCGTCTTGCATATAAGCCTTGATACCGGTTGGAACTAGAACTGGCTTGATTGATTTTTGAATTTCGGCAAGTTTTGAGTCATCCATTTTACCTTTGTTCAAAATAAATTTCAAAACGTTCAAAACTCCAAATTTCCAAATTGAAGGTACCACGAAATCCTTTGCACTTTCAATATCATAACCAGCAGCGTTTTTAGTTTGGCGAACTGGCAAATTGATACCTTGTCCCTCGTATTTTTTCACAATTTCAAATCCACGTTTTTTTGTCAAATCGAAAACTCCTTTAGCATTAGATAACTAAAATAATAGCATTTTAAGCATCATAAAACTATTCATTACACTGACTTTCTACTTATAATAGAGTAATATAAAATTAAATTAATCTAGCAGGAGGTAATTATATGGAAATGAAACATGAGGATGGTCGTTTCTACCTTGAAGATGACGGCAAAATGATTGGTGAGATCACTTATTCGACTGTTAAAGACGGTGTTGTTTCAATCGATCACACGTACGTTGACGACAATTATCGTGGTCAAGGTCTAGCTGGCAAACTTTTAAACGCTATGTTGGATTTTTCTGATTTGAAAGGCCTCAAAGTAGTACCTGTTTGTGAATACGCCAAAGCTGCTTTTAAAAAGAAGCCAGAAATCAGATTTCTTTTAGCAGACAATTACCAAGAGCTATTGAAGGGGGAAAATTAGTTGAATCAAGATGAACTAAAAAAAGCCGTTGGTGTTAAATCCGTCGACTATATCAAAAGTGATACCGTAGTCGGTTTAGGTACTGGTTCTACTGTTTATTATATGATTGAAGAATTGGGTAAAAGGTATCAAAGTGGCGAGATCAAAAATATCGTTGCCGTAACTACTTCTTCACGTTCTGAAAAACAAGCTCAGTCTTTAGGTATCCCAACTAAGGATCTAAATGATGTTGACCATATTGACTTAACTATCGATGGTGCCGATCAGATCGACAAGAACTATCAAGGAATCAAAGGTGGCGGTGCTGCTCATCTACTAGAGAAAATGGTCGCCATTAACTCAACTAAAAATATTTGGATTGTTGATCAATCGAAAATGGCTGACACGCTAGGAAGTTTTCCACTACCTTTGGAAGTAATTCCATTTGGTTGTCAAAAGACTTTCGAGGATTTGCAAAAAGAAAATCTAAAGCCAGAATTTCGTCTCGATGAAAATGGCAAGTGTGTCCTAACTCACAATAAAAATTACGTTATCGACTTAAAAGTTGGTACGATTGAACACCCACATTTACTAGCTGACTGGTTGGATCATCAAGTTGGAATAGTTGCACATGGACTATTTCTTGATATAGTTAATACTATTATCGTTGGTTTCGAGGATGGTCCCAAAGTAATCGATAATATCAGATAAATTTCAAATAGAGGAGAATATTGCATGACTAAAGAAATTACATCATCAGATTTAATTAATTTTCAAAAGAATTTCGAAAACACACCCGCTTCTTCAGCTATTAAAAATGCTGTAATCAACAACGGACTTTTCAAATCAAGTGAAACTATCGAATCTAAAATCGCTATGGATCCAACTTTCTCAGTTGAAATAGACACTGGTAAAGTTGCTGATCAAATGCGTTCTGGACTCTGCTGGGTCTTCGCTGCTTTGAATACTATGAGACACCCTGTTCAAAATGACTTTAAGATCAAAGGTTTTGAACTATCACAAGGTTACATGCTTTTCTGGGATAAATTAGAAAAATCTAACTATTTCTTCGAAAACGTTATCAACACTGCTGCACTTCCAACAGGTGATCGCAAAGTTGACTTCTTAATGACAACACCTCAACAAGACGGTGGTCAATGGGATATGGTCATGGCACTTGTTCAAAAATATGGACTAGTTCCTAAGAGCGTTATGCCAGATACTTTCAGTCGTAAGAACTCATCTGAACTAAATAACGTTCTTAACAAGAAACTACGTAAAGGCGCAATTATTTTACGTAACTTAGTTAATGACAACAAATCAGAAGAAGACATCGAACGTAAGAAGAACGAACTTCTAAGCGAAATCTACAAGATCTTAGTTTACACAGTCGGCGTTCCTCCAACAAAATTTGACTGGGCTTACCGCGATGATGATAAGAACTATCACAAAGAAGTTGGCATTACACCTCAAGAATTCTTCAAGAAATACGTTGGTTGGGACTTAGACAGCTATATCTCAACTATCAACGCTCCAACAGCTGACAAACCATACAACCACGTTTACACAGTTGAAATGCTTGGTAACGTCGTTGGTGGTCGCCAAGTTCGTCACTTGAATCTTGAAATCAATGACTTCAAGAAATTAGCTATCAAACAACTTCAAGCTGGTGAAACAGTTTGGTTCGGTAGTGATGTTGGTCAAAGTTCCGATCGTAAGATTGGTATCATGGACACAAATATTTATGATCTTGAAGGTTTATTGAATACCGATTTGAAGATGACTAAAGCAGAACGTCTCGACTACATCGAAAGTATGATGACTCACGCTATGGTTATCACTGGTGTTGATTTGGACGAAAACGGCAACCCATTGAAGTGGAAAGTTGAAAACTCATGGGGTGAAAAAGTCGGAAACAAAGGTTACTTCGTTATGAGTGACTCATGGTTTGACGAATACGTTTATCAACTAGTTATCAACAAGGAATACTTACCAGAAGACTTAAAGGATACTTTTGAAAAAGAATCCAAAGAACCTAAAGTTCTTGCACCTTGGGATCCAATGGGTGCTCTTGCTTAATATTCAAATTAACCTCGTTAGAAACTCTAGCGGGGTTTTTCTGTACCTAAATTCCGACCCAAAGTCTATGTAAAACCCTTTCACTGTCTTATAATGAAATTAATATCGACGAAGGAGTTGTTCTGCTTAATGAAAAATAATCAATTTGCAATTCGTCCTACTGAGTACAAAGATCAATTAGTCGAACTTCAAACAATCGGCTTTCTAGATAAAGATAATGAATCAGAGACCGATCCCATTAAATTATGGAAAAGCTTTTTAAGTAAAAGTTTTTTAGAAGCTAAAACATCATCGGCTTTTGAGGAAAAATTAAAAACCTATATGGCAACTGACTCCTTGAATTTAAATGAATACTTAGATTCTGCAACAAATGTTTCTGTCAGTGCTTTTTATAACGTTGCTTTACAATTATTGAAATTCAATCCCGATGTAGACTTCAGTTTCAGTGATCCGCTAGGTGCAATGAAAAAGATTCAATTGATGATTGCCGATCACAACACTGATTCATTTTCGATAGATGAATTGAAGTCAGCTTGGTATTGGCTATTAGCTACCCACAACAAAAATGGTCAAACGTTCATTGATTATTTAGCCACTAAGGGATTTTTTGTCCGTTTTTATGGCAAAGTCAATCATCCAATGCTCTTCAATGGTAAAACTTTGCCCGTCTTTGATCCACATAAATTAATTCGTGAAGTCGTTTATGTCGAGTCACCTCAAGATACCGACCACGACGGCAAACGTGATTTATTAAAAGCTGAAGTATTGCGTCCTCAAGCTACTGAAAATGGTTTAAAAGTGCCCGTTCTTTATACCGCCAGCCCTTACAATCAAGGAACTAACGATGAAACTGGCGAAAAACTAACTCATAACGTTAACGTAACGCTTAAACGTAAAGAACCTAATAACTTACAATACAGTGATATTGAGTACCACGAACCAGACGAAAAGTTGCCTCATCCTCGTGTTGTTAATGGTCAAACTAAACATGCTGAAGAAGATTTCTCTCGTGAAAGTTCTTATACAATGAATGATTACTTCTTAGCACGTGGCTTTGCCGTAGTCTATATGGCAGGAATTGGAACTAAAGATTCTGAAGGGCTAAGAACTACTGGCGACCCTGACGAAACCACTTCAACAATTTCTATCATTAAGTGGCTAACCGGCGAATTGCCTGCCTTTACTAATCGAATCGATAATATTGAAATCAAGGCTTGGTGGTCCAATAAACGTATCGCTATGACGGGTAGATCCTATCTAGGAACTTTGGCCACTGCAGCTGCAACAACTGGCGTTTACGGTCTAAAGACAATCATCAGTGAAGCTGCTATTTCTAGTTGGTATGACTACTATCGTGACGGTGGACTAGTTATCGCTCCCGGTGGATTTCCCGGTGAGGATGCCGATGTCTTAGCCGAGGAAACATTCAGCCGTCGTCTTCAACCTGGTGACTTCCACAATGTCAAAGACACTTGGAAACAGCAGATTGAAAAAATCAACCAAGGCCAAGACCGGACAACCGGCGATTACAATACGTTCTGGGACGCAAGAAATTATCATAAGAATTTCAAGAACATCACCGCTGACGTTTTCATGGTCCACGGTCTTAATGACTGGAATGTTAAGCCTAGAAATGTTGAACGTCTTTGGAACGGGATAAAACATAACGGCGTTACAAAAAAACTGATTTTACACCAAGGTCAACATATTTATATCAACGCTTTTAGATCGATTGACTATAACGACATCATCAATTTATGGCTCACCCATGAATTACTCGGAGTGGATAATCAAGCTAAAGAAATCATTCCCAATGTCATTATTCAAGACAACACAAAAGCAGAAACTTGGAATGCTTATCAAGACTGGGCTAGCAGCAACGATGAACAAATTAAATATCACTTATCAAGTGATAAATTAATTACTGATGATTCCAAGGAGCAAGAACTATCTTTTAATGATCAATTAGACAAAAAGTCCTTTGATTTTTACGTAAAGCATAACGATACTTGGGAAAATGATTTACTATCTTCTAATGAGAAGTTATTTAAGAATCGCCTGCTCTTTAAGACGGATCCACTAGATGATGATTTAACAATCGATGGCAAAACTTTAGTTAACTTAAAAGTTTCATCCAACCAAAACATTGGTCTTTTGAGTTTCCAATTAGTTGACTACGGTCTAACTAAACGTTTAAGGGTTTCTCCTACATTACTTTCTAAGAATAGTCTAGCTGGAACCTTTGATTGGCGTGAAGATGATTTACGTGAATTTACTTATGACAAAGAAACTCCTTTCAAAATGATATCTAAGGGTCATCTTAATTTACAAAATCGAGAAAACAATTATAAAGTTGATGAACTAAAACCAGATGTTTTCTATAATGTGAGTGTTGAATTACAACCAACATTTTATAAACTCTTGAAAGGACATCAATTAGGACTGATCGTCTATGCAACTGATTTTGGAATGACGGTTCGTGGTAATCAAGATATTAAATACACAATTCAAACCAAAGATTCATCATTGATCGTTCCAATTAACAAATAGTACCAAAAGTCTTTAAATGCCTTGATATATATGGAATCTCACTAGACCAAAATTATGTGGTTTCATACTATCAAATTCAATGTTATAATCGCGGTTGAACTGTTTAATTTTGGAGATTATTTATATGGAAAAGACACAACTGAATTCTTTGAAAAATAACCCCCATTCAAAGATGAGTATAGCTGGATTCCTAATTGCTTTAGGAATCGTTTATGGAGATATTGGTACATCTCCTCTATATGTTATGCACTCTTTGATGGTTGGGAACGGTGGACTAGAAAAAATGTCCACTGATTTTATTTTAGGTAGTGTTTCACTAATTTTCTGGACACTGACTTTAGTAACGACAATCAAGTATGTTTTGATTGCTTTGCGTGCTGATAACCGTGGTGAAGGTGGTATCTTTGCACTTTACACTTTGGTTAGAAAACGTGCTAAATGGTTGATTATCCCAGCTATGATTGGTGGAGCAACTTTCTTAGCCGATGGAATGATGACTCCGGCTGTTACTGTTACAGCTGCAATTGAGGGTCTAAAAGGTATTGAGATCAACAATCTGGTCTTAATTAGTACTCAAAATCAAGTTATCATTGTAACGGTCATCATTTTGTCGACTCTCTTCTTTATTCAGAGATTTGGGACACAACTTATTGGTCGAGCTTTTGGCCCTATTATGTTGATTTGGTTCAGTTTCTTAGGTGTAGTTGGTATTTTCAATCTTTCATCAGATTGGACTATCATCCGAGCTTTAAATCCTTACTACGCTTTTGAATTGCTCAGAAGCCCTATCAATATTCGAGGTGTTTTCATCTTAGGTAGTATCTTCTTGGCTACTACTGGTGCTGAAGCTTTGTACTCTGATATGGGACACGTTGGTCGTCCAAATATTTACACTAGTTGGCCTTTTGTAAAGGTTTGTTTGTTGCTTAGCTATTTAGGACAAGCTGCTTGGATAATTGGTGTGCGTGACAATCATGCCTTGCAACAAATGGGTTCTTCAATGAATCCTTTCTACCAATCTATTCCTGCTGACTTTAGACTCTTTGGAATCTTCTTGTCGGCTATGGCAGCTATCATTGCTTCTCAAGCTTTGATTTCTGGTTCTTATACTTTGGTATCGGAAGCTACAAAACTAAGAATGTTCCCTCGTTTGAAGACTTACTATCCTACAAACTTCAAGGGTCAACTTTACATTCCAACTGTTAACTCAATTATCTGGGTCGTTTGTTTGTTTATCGTTTTCTTTTTCAAAACATCAGAAAACATGTCTAACGCTTATGGTCTGGAAATTACTATTACTATGTTAATGACTACGATCCTCTTGCATCAATGGTTGTTGATGAAACGTGCTAATAGGTTCTTTACTACTGTTATCATCAGTTTCTTCTTTATCATTGAAAGTATTTTCTTTGTAACTAATAGTAGTAAGTTCATCCACGGTGCTTATATTACAATGTTCATCGCGGCTTTACTTATCATCGTTATGTTCGTTTGGAGATACGGTGAAAGACTCAAGGATGACAATACATTTAGAAGTCACTTCGTTTCACTATTAGCTTTTAAACATCAATTAAATGACTTAAGAAAAGATCCTAGTTATCCGCTTTATACAACTAATTTAGTTTATTTGACTAAGATTCATGATGGTTATCGTATCAAGAAAAACATTCTTTATTCAATTCTTGATAAACGTCCTAAACGTGCGCAAGTTTATTGGTTCGTAACAGTTAACGTTACTGATGAGCCTTATACAGCCGCTTATAGCGTTGAAACTTTCGATACTGACTACATGGTCAGCGTACAACTATACTTAGGATTTAGAGTCGACCAAAAGGTTAATGTTTATCTTCGTCAAGTAGTTAATGACATGATGTCAAACGGCGAAATTAAACCACAGCCACAGAAATATACGACTATTCCTGATCGTGAAGTTGGTGATTTCTCCTTTGTTATTATTAAAGAAGTTATCTCACCAGATACTAAGATCAGTAGTTTGAACAAGAGCATTATTAATATGCGTTTGATTTTACAAAAATTCATCTCACCTGCTACTTGGTTTGGACTTTCTTACAGTGATGTTGTTGAAGAACGTGTTCCATTAGTTCTTGGTAAAGTATCACTCAATCGCTTGCGTCTCGTTAGAAAAGATCGTTCTGCTTTGAAAGATATTCAAATTGACGACGAAATCGATGACGATGACGACGAATAACAAAAAGCCTTCACAATTCGTGAGGGCTTTTTTGTTATGCTTGTAAAACTTTAACTGTTTTTTGATTTAATTTATTAGTAATAAAATCGACTACCCATTCAACATCCTTTTGTGGAGCTCCTGATTTTAATAAGTTCCAGGAAAGATCTAAAGCCACATCATGACCATCATCTACTTTTAAAATAATATAATGCGGCGTCCACTTATTTGATTTCTTAGTTACAACTAATGAATATGACAAGATATCGTCAAAAGAAATTGTTTTTTGCTTTTTAGCTAACGGTAGGAAAATGGCTTTGATACGTTTAGTCCAAGTACTGTAATCATAGTAAGAGACATTTCCTTCTGTGATTTTCCATTGTCCGTAAAGACTTGGCAAAAATCTTGGATAAACAATAATACTTTGAATTAAAAAGGCAATTGCTCCAAAGATTATACCTGCCGTTAAATTCTGCTTTAAGATAATAAAAAAGAAGCTACCTATAGCTGCTCCAAAAATCAAACTATTGATCAATGGAATCCAATTTAATTTTCTTGCAAAACTTTTTTCCATCTTAATCGCCTACTTTTAAATTCTTAGTCATTTATTATTTCGTTAATAAATTTAAATTAAAATAGGCATTATATCAAAGAAATTGCTCTAAAATAGACATCTTGTAACAGAAAGGGGTAACAATCTTTTGTTATTAAAAAAGTCCTACCAATTTTTTTGTATTATTGTAAAAAATTCTTTATACCATAAGCCACGCCATCTTCATCGTTATTCTTCGTAATGTACTTGCCATATTCTTTCACACCATCTAAGGCATTATCCATGACGACTGGCGTTCCGACCATTTCTAACATCGATAAATCGTTGAATCCGTCTCCAAAAGCCGCCATATCCATTTTAAGCAATTTTTCTAAGTCCTGAATATATTTGATGCCACGTGATTTCTGAGCCAAGTGACTAGTAATCTCGAGGTAATACTCGCCTGATTGTTTAATACTCATATCTCCAGAATTAATTGATTCCACTTTTTCAATCAACTGTTTCATTTCAATAGCATCAAAAGATATCATCATGATTTTAAAAACTTTAATATCAGGCTGTTTTAACAAAGAAACATAATCGACTAATTTAGGCGTTTGCCCACCCATTTTTTGTTCATATTTGACGCCTTTATCGAATTTATCAATATACCAGGTGTCAATATCGTAAAAACTACGACTTACTTTGGGAAAGTGTTCGTCAACTAAAGCAATTACTTTCTTTAAACTATCAATATTCAATGTATGCTCACTGAGTATTTTCAAGTCTTGATCTTGTTTTTGAAAAATCAGACCACCATTGAAACCAATTTGTGGCTCTTTCAAGTCAAGTTTATCAATGACTTCGGTCATTTCCATTGGCGAACGAGCCGAAACTAATGTAAACGGAATCTGACTTTCTTTAATAGTTTGGACGTTAGTTTCACTAATTTTACAGTCACTTTGTAAAAGAGTCCCATCCATGTCAGAAAAAATATGTTTGATCAAAATCATCCCTCCTGAATTGAGTTATCTCTCATTATAATGAAAGCGAATACATTTTTCTACAAAAAAACAGCCAATCAACTGATTAGCTGTTTGATTATGACGCAAATGATGTTGCAATACTACCGATAACAATCAAAACGATCCCTAAGATCGTAAAAGTCAATTCACGATGACTTTTGTGTTCGTGTAAGACGATAATCCCACCAAATGTACCAATCACAACGTTTAATTGTGTCCAGATAAAGGCAGAAGTATTACCGTTGGCTTTAGCTGAGAAAATATAAGCAAAAGCAGCGATTCCCCAAGCAATACCAGCAATAATATTTTGATATTGTTGTTTTTGTTTGAATGAACTACGGTCTGTAAACAAGGCATAGATAATCGCACCTAATAAAATACCTAACATTTCAGGCAAGAAAATTCCGGTACTACTTTCATTCTTAACGATTGACATATTTGGAAATGATGAATAAATCCAAAAACCTACCGTCGTGCATAGAAGGAATAAAGCATCCTTTACTTCCATCTTTTGAGAGGTTGAACTATCAGTAACTGATGTTAACAAAGCACCGACAACAACGATCAATAAAGCAGCGATTCCGATAACTTTGGCATGGGCACTATTCCAATCACCAAAAATCAACATCCCAATGATTGAATTACCAACTAGTTGAAAAACTGTTGATAAGGGAACCGTACCAGATACACCGATACGCTTGAAAGAAATGAATTGACCAATCTGACCAATTGTCCATAAGGCTCCACATAAAACAGAGAACCAAAAGGCTTGAGCACTAACACTTGGTTGAGTAACTAAGTAAGAAATCAATCCAACAATAGTTGCTCCAGCACCAATACCAAACATTTGGTTAACTGGAGAACCACCAACTTTTCCAGTAATGATTGGCATAAAACCCCAACCTAAGGCTGGTATTAAAGCGATTAAAATATTCATAGCAAACTCCTTTTCAGCAAACGAATATTAGTAATAATTATTTTTTTAACGTGGCATATATTTCATATATAAGGAACTGTGTTTCTCATCATACAATATCTATTACTCAGACAAAAAATGAACATTATTACGAACAAATTTAGCTAAATGAGTCCATTTGGCATCAAAAAAATTGCATAACTCATCTAGACCATTTAAATAGTTTACAACAATATTTGAAAAAAGAAAGCATTTTCTCTCAAAAAAGCAAAAAAATGAAAGTGCATTCAAAGCCGTCCTTAGGCTAGCAAGCACTTCCAAATATTTTTAAAAATTAATAATTTTGTATTTAATCAGCATTAATAATGTGGACGATTATTATTTATAATATTTAATTTGTCGTCAAAATCATAAATCAATGGAGTGCCATTGGCGACTTCTACCCCATCGATATCTTTATCACTGATACCTTCAATATATTTAATCAAGGCTCTGATCGTACTTCCATGAGCTACAATCAATTGATTTTTCCCATCTAAGAGTCCTGGTGCCACATGATCGACATAATAAGGAACTATCCGTTGATAAGCTTCATAAAGACTTTCTGCGACTGGCATCATGTGTTGATCAAAATATTTATAGGGACCAGTGGTTGGATCTGGCTTACTTAGAGCTGGTGGAACTGAATAAAAACTTCTCCGCCATAAGTGAACTTGTTCCAAACCGTATTCTTTTCTCGTATCATCTTTATTGAGTCCTCTTAAAGCTCCATAGTGACGTTCATTTAAGCGCCAAGTCTTAGTTATTGGCACATAATTAAGTTTTAAATCATCTTGAATAATGTAGGCTGTCTTAATAGCACGCCGTAAAACTGATGTATGTACGTGATCAAAATAAAAACCTTTGAGCTTTTTAGCAGCTTCATGTGCTTGCATTACACCTTCGTGCGTTAAATCAACATCATTCCACCCCGTATATTGATTCAAAGCATTAGCAATACTCTCTCCATGTCTTACCATGACAAGTTTTACCATATTATGACATTCCCAACTTTCATATAAAATTACCTTTTAATCTTAGCACAGTTTGGTTTTTAAATTAATCAATCAACGAATTATCAAGGCCTCTAGAACACTCTGCCTGCAAAGTTACGTGAGTAATATTAAATTTTTCAAGCAATAATTTATCCACTTGATCATACAAACTATCCAATTCTTTCATATTGCAATTTTTCAAAACATTAATATGAGCATCGAGCATGATATGATTTTCATCGATCATCCAGACATGCATGTGATGAACCCTGACTATTTCTGGGACGGTCATAATTTCTGCTTCAACTGCTGTCAAATCGATTTTGGGACTAGCCTCCATAAGGATGTTGATAGTCTCTGAAACAACTGTATAAGCTTCTTTTAAGAGCCAAATGGCAATGAGTATGGTAATGACAGGATCGACCCAATTCCAATTGAATAAAATAACAAAAACGGATGCAACGAAGACACCTACTGAAGACAATGTGTCTGTTAACATATGTAAAAAGGTCGCTTTAATATTCAGATTATGCTTTGATCCAGACATTAACATCAACATTGAAACTAAATTAGCCAATAGGCCAATGACCGACACGATCATCATCAATTTGCCGTCAATGTGTTGGGGTTGATTCAGACGTTTAAAGGACTCAAAGACCATCATAATTGTAATAATAACTAAAATAAGTGAATTTACAAAAGCTGCTAAAATTTCCGCTCTTTTATATCCAAAAGTCTTCTTCGCATTATTTTTTCTTTGTCCAATCACGTTGGCAACATACGAAATGACAATAGATAAAGAGTCTTCTAAATTATGAAAGGCATCAGAAACTAAGCCTAGACTTCCTGAAACAAAGCCACCAACAAATTCAGTAATCGTAATAATGATATTCAAGGCTGTGACATAGAAGAAACGTTTGCCAGTTATTTTTTCATGTTCCATATTTTCTGCCTCCTTATCTATCATAGCTAATTATTATAAAAATGTATAAAAAAGACGAGGTTTTTCAAAACCTCGCCTTCTTAATTATATTATCCTTCTATTTCGTTGTTAGCTTAGCAACAACTTTAATGGGATGAGCTACATCAATAATATCAGAAAATCTATTGGTAATATATTCTCTCATACCGTCACGTGCTTCCTTCTTGGAAGTATTGTGGCAAATGCGCTTCTCAGCAATTGTTTGGCCTTCTTTGCTCAAAAAATTACAAGTAACTTCATAATCGCCATGATTACCAAAAAACAACATCATTGTGACCCCCTTCTATGCAAAATAACTATCTCATTAACTTCGACCAGATATTTATACCACTTTTCAAATAGCACTTCAACACTCTATGTAAAAATTGTATTGTTTAAAAAAAACTAAGCATATTTTTGATAATTAATTCCTAAGAGTTAATTATGATATTATAAAGCTAACGATTTATTCACAGGGGAGTATCACTATGAAAAGGGAAAACAACAATAATAGATCTCGGATGACTCGTGAAGCATTTCGACGCAGAAAACAACCATTTTATAAAAAGAAATCATTCTTGATTCCAATTATTTTAGTCTTAATTATAATAATTGGCTTATTTATCATTTGGAGAACTAACTCTTCTAATAATAGCAATCATGATAATACCGAACAGTCTACTCACAAGATTGAGAAGGTTAAACCAAAAAAAGCTACTAAAAAGAAAAAAACTACTAAAAAAGCTAATAAAGCTGAAAAAGTAACTAAAGAACAGCCTGAACAAAAAGTTCAAAAGCAAGAAGAACCTAAGCAACAGCCTGCTCAGATCAAAAATGCTGGAACCTACAATGA
Source organism: Companilactobacillus futsaii JCM 17355 (assembly GCF_001435505.1). Classification (GTDB taxonomy): domain Bacteria; phylum Bacillota; class Bacilli; order Lactobacillales; family Lactobacillaceae; genus Companilactobacillus; species Companilactobacillus futsaii. The sequence goes on from NZ_AZDO01000024.1 coordinate 28,824, forward strand.
TTTAGTTTATGACACTGATTGGTACACTTTTAAAATCTCTAACGAAGTAAAATTAATCAAAGATGCTAATGGGGATGCTGCTTTGATGGTCAAATACAATTACACTAACAAGACTAACAACAACGAGATTCCCCAAAAAGTTCAAAGCAATGCCATCATGCTCAAACAAAACGATCAACAATTAAGTCCTACTACTGCCACCGGCGATAACGCCAATTTGATCAATTCCACTAACAACGGTCAAGTCCTGCCGGGTAAAAGTTTCGATGGCGCCCTATTAGTGAAGGTCAACGATACTACTTCTGAGGTCACAATGTACTTCAAGAATATTCAAACTAACGCTTGGTTAGATAGCACTCAACCACTTAAATTAGACTAAAAAAGCTGACCAAAATCAGCTTTTTTTTATTTCAAAATTTTGTAATTGAATATACGAGATAAACAGGGCTATGCCTAAGAAAACGACCATGACATACAAACTAGCCATATTAAAACTAGTCTGAGAAGCCTGTTTCATCAATTTATCGGAGAACATTGGGAACATGTCTCGAAATGCATGCAAAGCGATGACAATCGATAAATTACGGGTTTTGACGTAAATCGTTCCAAACAAAATTCCAATCGCTGCCGCAAAAATCATTTGAGCGGAAACATAGCCAAGTGGCAAAGCCTTTAAATTTGTAATATGAATCAAACCAAATAAAATACTCGAACCGATTACGGCGCCAAATGCATTATTGTGATTAGCTTTTAAAAATAGACTGATCAATAAGCCTCTGAAAATATACTCTTCAGCTAAACCAACTAATAAACAAATCAAAATCACTTGAAACTTAACTCGAAAGTCATTTACTAATAAAACTGGTGAATTCAAAAAGGCCACGATAATCAACGCCGGAAATGCAGTCGATAACTGTGCTAGTCCATTTTTTCGATTGAACCAAAAGACTTTCTCTTGGAAATATTGTCGATTTAATAAATAAGCGACCAAGAAAACTACCAAGTCTGCTAATGCTTGAGCAAAACTGTTAACTGACTGTTTACTCAAAATTAAACCAATAATCGTCAAAGTAATAGGAAAAATCAAACTGGCAATGATTATCTTTGTAATATTATTTTTGAATAATTTCATATAAACTCCCTTAAATTTCTTTTGAATAAATTATATAGAAAAACAGCTTGACATGAAACGCGTTCTATAAAGTATTCTTTGATTGTTGAAATACTTGTTCTGCATGAAAACACTGTTATCTTCCTTGTAGAGCTTACCCTTCAAAGCCGTATTTCAAAAATTTGTTTGTTTAAAAAAGACGAGCATCCCGAATGGATCACTCGCCTTTTTACATTTTTGAATTCAAAAAACTAATTAATCTTTTTAATTCATCCGCAGAAACGGGAAGATTATCACTAGTCCACGCACAATGTAAACAAACTTTTTTGTTAACGGTACTAATAATCAAGTAATGCGTTTTCCGAGCTAGTGGATTATTTAATTTACCACCATCGGGAACTTGTGTATTCATAATATTTTCCCCATCAACAATCGCGAAACTTTTAATTTGCTCAAAAGGAATTCTCTTTAATTGTCTACTCATTGGTAAAAAAATCGCCAGTAGCTGCTTTGACCAAGTGTCATAATCGGAATAATAAATCCCTGTTTTATCGATACTCCAATAATCATAAAACTTCTCTAGTGACCTAGGAAAAATCACTAAATTATCTATCCCAAAGACTAAAATCCCAATTATTAAAGCAAAAATCGGTACCATCGGGAAAATAGTGTAGACAATAATTGCTACGACGCTACCAAAAAAAATACTGATCAACAATGGTTCAAAACTGATTTTTCTTTCAAAACTCAATTCTCTATCCATTTTAATCACCCAGATTGTCTTTTTACTATCTATAAAGTAAGACAACCTAATCATTTTTTCCAAAAATAAGTTTCAATTTGTTAAAAAATATACTTTTTGGCACTAAAAAAGAACACTATAAGAATCCAATACCGAAATTCTCAAAGTGATCTTCTCTAGTTTTATTTCTTTTTATTTTTTTTCTTCTTATTAGGATTGGGCTTGAAAGCTCGCGCCACAACTTGGAAGAAACTCAACGAACGTACAATACGGTCCGGTTCGATGTAGACCCTAATTGCACGCAAAACTTTTTTCGGATCACGTGAAGAAAATGAGAAAGTTCCATTCTTCTTAGTTTGAAGTGCAAAACGTGGTATCCATTTGCCACCAAACATAATTGAAGCGATAACTAGATCCACTTCACTCCAAGGAATTTGAATGTAATTATTAACGTCACGGTCATCATAAAATTCAAATCCTTTGTCCCCAATCATGATTTTGCCATAATCGGTCATTCCCAAATGCGAGGTAGCTTTTTCAACTAGATCTGCTTTCGTATTGATTGATTCAACCATCTAAAATCTACTCCTTTAACTTCCTGAATCGTATTATACGTCTGAACTTATTTATTATCAAAAAAGGGGCTGAACTCCAAAGAGTTCACCCCAAAATGAAAGTTTCGAATTATTACATAATGTGAAGTACGTGTAGGACAACACCGACAACGAACAAGCCAAGAATAATAACGATTGGTGAAACTTTCTTCTTTAGTAACCACATACAGAATAATGTTAGAAGCAAAGCAGCTAAACCAGGGATCAATTGATCCAAGTTATCTTGCAATGTTGTTACTTTAGTTGATGTCAATGAAAGACCAGCTTTTTGTTGAATCAAAGCTTCCTTGATTCCTTGAGCACCTGAAGGTAGATGTGCCCAGTCAATGTATGCACCTTTATCTAGTTTTACATTTGAAACTGTTGGTGTGAACTTAACAGTAACCCAACGGTTGATCAATGAACCTAGAATAAACATACCTAGAATTGAAGCACCCTTTGTGATGTCTTGTAGAACACCACCAGAAACGTCTTCTGTAATCTTTGAACCGGCTTTGTAACCTAGTTCTTGTGTATACCACATGAAAGCCATACGAATAGCATTCCATGCAACGAAGTAAATGATTGGTCCAAGAATATTACCAGTCATAGCAAGTGAAGCAGCTAAGGCACCAATAATTGGCTTAACAGTAAACCAGAACACAGGATCACCGATACCAGCTAGAGGACCCATCATACCAACTTTAACACCTTGAATAGTAACGTCATCGATTGGAGCACCATTAGCACGTTCTTCTTCCAAAGCCATAGTAACACCTAAAATAGGTGAAGCTAAGTATGGGTGTGTGTTAAAGAATTCCATGTGACGTTTCAAAGCAGAAGCACGGTCTTCTTTTGTCTTATATAATTTCTTTAGTACTGGGATTAATGAGTAAGCCCAGCCACCATTTTGCATACGTTCATAGTTCCATGAACCTTGAAGGAATGTTGAACGCCACCAAACAGCGATTCTATCTCTTTTTGATACTTTAACTTGATCTGCCATTTTTATGAGTTCCTCCCTCTTAGTAGTTATCTATGATGTCGCCGACTGGATCACCTGTATTGGAGTTTCCTCCACCACCATTTGATGAACCGCCATTACCACCTGATTTAGATAATTTCAAGTAGATGAGCGCCATAGAAATACCGATAGCACCAAGACCGATAAGTGTTAATTCTGTAACTGTAGCAAGTACGAAACCAATAGCAAAGAATGGCCATACTTCACGACTAGCCATCATATTGATAACCATAGCGTAACCAACAGCAACAACCATACCACCACCGATTGACAAACCATCTGTCAACCATGTAGGCATAGCATCTAGCAATGCTTTCACAGGACCAGCACCAATAGCAAGAATCAATGCAGCAGGGATAGCGATACGTAGACCTTGCATACAGATAGAAACATATTGCCAGAAATCAATTTTTCTAAAACTACCTTCTTCGGCAGCTTTATCCATGATGTGAACAATACCAGTTGCAAGAGTACGAACAAGGATTGTTAGTAGTAAACCAGCAACAGCCAAAGGAACAGCGATAGCAATAGCTGAACCAACACCAGCTTGACCTTTACCACCAAGAACTAAAATAATAGCTGAAGCAACGGCTGCCAAAGCAGCATCAGGTGCTACGGCAGCACCGATATTAGCCCAACCTAAGGCGATCATTTGTAGTGAACCACCAAGGATAAGGCAAGGTAACAAGTTACCTGTAACTAAGCCGATTAAAGTACATGCGATAACTGGTTGGTGAAAATGGAATTCATCCAAAATACCTTCCATACCAGCTAGGAATGATACTAAAACGACAAGAATAATCTGAATAGCATTTAATTGCATGATTATTAATCCTCCGTTTTATTTCTTAAATATAAATTAATTAATTTTTGTTCAACTCATCTTGAGCTTTCTTCAAGATATTATCGAGGTTATCGCCAGAGTCTGTAGGAACTTTACGAACATCAAATTTGATGCCTTCTTTTTCCATAGCCTTGAATGTATCGATATCATCTTGACCGAAAGCCAAAACTTTATTAGGTTGAACTTTACCAACTGAGTGCGCCATTGAACCGACGTTAACTGTTTCCAATGGAACTCCTCCGTCAATAGCTCTCTTAACATCTTGTGGTGTTTCGAAAAGCAATAGTGCACGTTCGCCACCAAAGTGTTTATCATCTTTGGCAATCTTGATCATTTGATCAATTGGAATAACGTGTGCGTGAATACCAACTGGGGCAGCTTGCATAATCAATTGTTTACGCAAATCATCCTTAGCAACATTATCTGAAACGACAATGATACGTGTTGGTGCAACTGACTTAGACCATGCAGTAGCAACTTGACCATGCAATAGACGTGAGTCGATACGTGCCAAAACATACTTCATCTTACCAGGTTTACCACCTGAGACAGCTTGTTGTTTTGGAGCAGCCTTAGCTTCTTTAGGTTGTAGAGATTCCGGACGAACCTTAACACCTTCCTTGGCTGTTTCAATGATGTGTGCAGCAATTTCATGTGCAGAATTCATTGACATACGTGAAGCATAAGCTTCAATCAACATAGGTAAGTTTAGACCAGCAACGATAGCCCACTTATCCTTATGTGCTTCGAACAAACCATTTACTTGGTTAAAAGGTGTTCCTCCCCAAAGATCAACTAAGAACAAAACTTGTTCTTGATCTTCAAGAGCCGAAACAGCTTTTTCCAATTTTGCTTTAAGGTCATCAGGCCCCATGCTTGGTTGCAATGTAACGGATTGAACATCTTTTTGTTCACCGAAAATCATTGAACCAGACATCTTGATACCGTCGGCAAAGTCACCATGGCTTGCAATAACAATTCCAACCATGTTTAATCCTCCTTTATTTTTATGTCATTAAAGCGCTTACTTTAACCACCTAGTGATAGCCGAAGTGACAAAAAAATAGAATAATTTCTAAATAAACCGCTTTAATAGAGCTCACCCTTCATGTGAACCCTTACATAATATCATTTTTTCAGAAAAAAAACAGCCTTTTTAACAAAAATAAGCAAATAAAAACAAATTTAAACTTTTCTTATAAAATTAACAATATAGTTTTTAGCTTTTTGGTCCTTAATTTAAAGCTATTAAATCAAGTTATTTGAAAAATAGGTATTAAATGGTCAAAACCAATTCAAATTTCTGAGGAATATTTTTAGAAGATCTGTACTGTTTGAAAATCTTTCCATCTTTTCAGCATTTTCATGATTTTATGGGTCTATACCCTTTTATATCAGCATTTTCAAGTTGGTTTATAAAGTGTATTTTTTTCGATTCAAGATTCTTCACATGTTTTTTATACGTAACATGATGTAGACTATACCTTTTATTTTTTAGTAAATACATTTCTCCATTTTTTGTGAACGATATTTCGTTATTTTTCCTAAATAAAAAAGAACCCCATTATATGCAGTATGGATAACTACAATTCCAATAAGGTTCTTTTGTGTTTTTTGAATAATTAAGCTAAATCTTAGAAATAATTACTTATCTAAAGGTGTCATTTCGATTAATTTACCCGTCAAACCAACTTCAACGCCGATAGCAATCTTATCTTTACGACTAGGATCGACTAATTGGAACTTGTTTTGTTTAACGATTCGTTTGTTATCACTCTTAAAGTCAGCAGGTAATTCTTCATTTGAACCTTTAATCAAAATAACAATAATTGAGAATCCTGAGTCATGAACCTTGATTGGTGCGTAATGCAGAGTCGTACTATAAAATTCTACAACTGTCCCCGCAGGAACAAAGAAAATTTGACCATCTTCTGAAGGACTGTACTCACCTTTTGTATCAAGAGTTGAACGTTGACCTAAAACCATGATGACATCAGTCAACATAATATTAGTTTCGCTGCCTTGGTGATATTCAATAGCTGAGAAGTTAGTTGATTGACCAGTACATTCACCTGCTTCAATTGGCATAAAGGCATAAATATCTTTTCCCATTTCTTGAATTGCAGGAATTTTTTCGAGATCTTTATTTGATGGTGTGTAGAAATTACTTGGACTTGAAATCTTAACATTCTTATCCATGTAGTCCTTTACTTCACTAATATCATATTTAGTATAAACTTTTCCATACTTCTTAAAATCAGGATCATCGATGGAGAGGATCTTGTAATCTGGATTCTTTTTTTGGAAATCTGCTAATGTACTCATACTTTTCCCCCATGTTTGTTAATGTTTATTTCAAACATAATCTAACAGTTGAAAACGTTTTAGTCAATAGTAAAAATGGTTTTCGTCCAATAAAAAAGCCATTGGAAATTGAATTCCATAGGCTTTTAAGTGAATTATGAAGGGTGAAAAAACTATTATTTAGTTGTTGCTTTTAAAACAATTTGATTCAATTTAGTCTTTTGGTCCAAAACTTGATACTTCAAGTAAGCGACATTTGGCATATTAGTAATAATCACCATCATATCAGTCTTCTTGTTAGCTTGAATTATCTTGTCCAAATCCACTTGAGCTAATTGATCACCGTGTTTAATTTTTTGACCAGCTTCAACTTTAATATCAAAAGGTTCGCCTTTTAGTTGAACTGTATCGATTCCCATGTGAACTAAGACCTCTAGTCCACTGTCAGTTTTAATACCTAAAGCGTGTTTAGTTGGGAAAATACTTTCAATCGTACCGTCAACTGGTGCAACGATTTTACCATCGCTTGGAATGACTGCATAACCATCTCCAAGCATCTTTTGAGCAAAGGTTGGATCAGAAACTTCCTCAATATCTTCGACTTGTCCATTAGCAACACTATAGAAGGTATTGACTTGTCCAGATTCAACATCGCTGTCATTATTTGTTTTAACTGACTTGGCTGGCTTTGAATCAACAGTTTCAACTTTGGCATTTTGATCGTACAATTTCTTCAAATCATCAGCTACGAATTGAACTTCAGTTCCGACGATAATTTGAATATTATTTTTATCTAAAACATTTACTCCAGAAACACCTGCATCCATAATTTGAGGTTTATTAGATTTATCCGTGTCATTTAATTGTAGACGCAAACGAGTAGTACAGTTATCAATCACTTTAATATTATCGTGACCACCGATTCCAGCGTAGACTTTTTTAGCCATAATCATATACTTATCGTCAGAATCTGATGTGGCAACTTCTTCAACTGATACATCATCAGTAGTTTTCTCACGACCAGGGGTCATTAGATTGAATTTCTTAATTGCAAAATCAAATCCAAAGTAATAAATTACTGCCATCACTACACCTTGAACTAATAGCATATAAGGTTTATTAGCAATCGGCATATGGAAACTCAAAATATAATCGACTAACCCAGCACTGAAGGTAAATCCTGCCGTCCAATGCATAAAGGCTGCAAAAGCCATTGATAAACCGGTAAAAATAGCATGAATAACATAAAGAGGCCAAGCAACGAACATAAATGAGAATTCCAAAGGTTCAGTTACACCGGTAAAGAACGAAGCAAACGCTCCAGCCATCATCAACCCGGCGGTAGTTTTCTTTTTCTCGGGCAAAGCATTTTTATAAATTGCTAAAGCTCCCGCAGGTAATCCAAACATCATAACTGGGAAATATCCAGCTAAGTACATACCAGTGATTCCCTTGGTTCCTTTATTAGCCCAAAAGTTACCAATATCATTGATACCGGCGATGTTAAATTCAAAGACTTGATTCAACGCTTGATGCAATCCAGTTGGAATCAACAAACGATTGAAGAAACCGAATAATCCAGCACCGATCCAACCTAAGTTAACGATGAATTTACCAAAGCTAATCAAGGCATCATACAATACCGGCCAAACAAATAATAGAACGACTGAGACTAATAACATTACTAGCGTGGCCAAAATTGGTACTAAACGCTTCCCACTGAAAAAAGACAAAGCCATTGGTAATTTTGTCTCATGGAAACGATCAAATAATGCTGCAGCAATAAGTCCGGCAACAATACCGATAAAGACATTTCCTGCAATTGCATTAAAAGCTGGATTAACAGCACTAACTTTTATTCCTAATAATAAGGCAACTTGTTTTGGCGCTAATACATAGGTAGGAACTATATAAGCAACTACCCCGGCCATAGCAGCAGCGCCATCTTTGGCTTTGGACATCCCGAGTGATAATCCAACCGCAAATAACAACGCTAACTGCCCTAAAATAGCAGATCCACCAACCTGGAGGAATTGTGCTAGGCCCCAGTTTTGTGGAAGCCAGTGACCGATTCCTTCAAGTAAAGCCGCAGCAGGCAAAACTGCAACAGGCAATTGAAGGGATCGACCCATTCTTTGAAGATAGGTTTTCATTTTCCTATTTCCTCCCCAAATAAAAAAGTTTTTATTAACGAAAACTACAATACTGGTCTACATACACAATTGCAATGACTTTCTCTTAATTTTCCATTATGTAAGCCAATTAAACGTTTTCATTATATAATTGGACTAGATTAATTTTTAATTGGTATATCCCAAATAGCTAAAATTAATACTCTTAAAGAAACTCTAATATTGACATGATATAGGTGAACCTGATATCTTTATTGTTACAGATATTTGAGGGAGTGAAATTTAACTGAAAACGAATCTTATATATTTCTTCTATCGCATCCGTTGCTGAGTTTGGCACATTACTTTTATAGCAATGCGCTTTTTTTAACTCAAAAAACTAGGAGATGTCAATGAAAACTAAACCCTATCAGATAGGATTTAATGAAATAAAAGAAACATATAACACAAATGATTTTAAACAAGGACTTACAACCGACGAAACTAAAAATCGTTTAGCTCAAAATGGTCCTAACAAACTTGAATCGCAGAAAACTCCAAAATGGAAAATTTTCTTGCGTCAATTCAACAATATGGTCATCTATGTCTTGATTGCCTCTACTATTATCACATTATTGATGGGGCACTATTCTGACTCAATTATTATCGGCTTGGTAGTCGTTATTAACGCTATCATTGGTTACTACCAAGAATCCAATGCTTCAGATGCCTTAGAAAAAATTAAACAAATGCTATCTATTGAAGCGACTGTCTACCGTGATGGTCAAAGAAAAGACGTTCCAGCTGAAGATTTAGTTGTCGGTGATACGGTCTTTTTAGAAGCTGGTGATAATGTTCCCGCCGATCTTCGAATTATTGATTCTGATAACTTACGTATCCAAGAGTCTGCTTTAACTGGTGAATCTAACTCAGTTGAAAAAATTGATTCAAAATTAACTAGTGAAAACATTGCTTTAGCTGATCAGCTCAATATGGCCTTTGCCTCAACTGCTGTAACTAACGGTAGTGGTAGTGGTGTTGTCGTTGCAACTGCTAAGGATACTGAAATTGGTAAAATCTCAACTGAAGTTAGCTCTGTTAAACAACGTAAAACTCCATTGATGCAAATCATTGACGGTTTAGGTACGAGAGTTTCTTACTTTATCGTAGCCGCATCGATTTTAATTTTTATCATTGGTTTAGTCTTTGATACTTACGCTTTACCTGTTTTGGCCTTAGCCGTAGTTGCCATGATGGTTGGTGCGATTCCTGAAGGTATGCCCGCCACTACTTCTGTTATTTTAGCTAAAGGTGTTAGCGACATGGCTAAAAAGCAAAATACTATCGTCAAAACTTTACCCGCAGTAGAAACCTTAGGTTCAGTTGACGTCGTTGCAACTGATAAAACTGGTACTTTAACAAAAAACGAAATGACCGTGACCGATATTTTAATTGGCAACCAAGAACTACAAGTTAGTGGAACTGGTTATGAACCAACTGGTCAAATCACTCAAAACAATCAACCCGTAGAAATAACTCCGGAATTAAAACTCTTTTTAGAAGCTGGATATTATGCTAACGACACTAATTTGTCACACGAAAATGGTCAATGGATCATTAATGGTGAACCAACTGATGGTGCTTTCTTAACGCTTTATCACAAAGTCTTTGATTTTGAACAAAAGCCTGAATACGAAGAAGTCGATATTTTGCCGTTCGATTCCGACTATCGTTACATTGGTAAATTAGTCAAAGATAAAGACAATCAGCGAACACTTTTTGTTAAAGGTGCTCCTGATAAACTTCTAGATATGGCTAAGAAACAAGATCCTAATTTTAATTACGATTACTGGCTTAAAAAAATCCAACAATTCTCGGCTGAAGGTAAACGTGTCATTGCTGTGGGTTACGAAAAACAAGCTCCAACAACTGACAAAGTTACTCACGAAATGATTGTTGATGGTTTGAACTTCTTAGGTGTCGTAGCAATCATTGACCCACCTCGTGAAGAAGTAATTGAATCGCTAAAAGTCATGCGTACAGCCGGTGTTCAAGTTAAAATGATCACTGGTGACAATGCCATTACTGCTAAAGCTATTGGTGAAAAACTTGGCTTAGCTGATGAAATAAACGCTATTACTGGTGTGGAATGGGATGCTTTATCTGCTGACGAAAAAATTATCGCTGCCGATAAAAACCAAGTCTTCGCCAGAACTACACCAAGCAATAAATTAGAAATCATCGAAGCTTTGCAAAAGAACAACAAAGTCACAGCTATGACTGGTGATGGAGTCAACGATGCCCCGGCTTTAAAACGAGCTGATATTGGTGTTGCTATGGGTATCAAGGGTACTGACGTTGCTAAAGATTCTGCTGATATGATTTTGACTGATGACAATTTTGCTACAATGTCTTCGGCAATTAGAGAAGGACGTCGAATTTTCGACAATATCAAAAAGAGTATCCTGTACTTACTCCCTATCTCTTTTTCCGAAGGTTTGATCGTAGCTTATGCTATCTTGACGAAACAAGAAATTCCTTTGCAACCTTCACAATTACTCTGGATCAATATGGTGTCTGCTATTACGATCCAATTTGCTTTGATTTTTGAACCAGCTGAAGAAGGCATCATGACTCGTAAACCACGTAAAACTGGTAGTAAGCTGATGAATCGCCACGATATTTTCCAAATGACTTATGTAGCGATTTTGATTGCTGCAGTCAGTTTGATCATTGATACTTACCTCAACAACATCGGTGTTAGTGACGCTATTTCAAGTACAACTATGGTTAACACCTTGATTCTAGGTAAGATTTTCTATCTCTTTAACATCAGAACTCCAAAACTAGCTTTATCAAAGGAACTCTTCTCCAATTCGAAAGTCTTCGTTTTCGTTGGCTTGATGTTAGTTCTACAATTGTTCTTAACTTACGTACCATTCATGCAAAAAATCTTCTACACTGGAAATATCGGTTTAGTCGAATGGAGTATGGCAATTGTCGCTGGTGCAGTAGTTCTCTTAGTTACTGAGATCGACAAAATAATTCGTTTAAAAATTAATAGATAATAAAAAAGCGTTCGCTATGAAGTGCAATAAAAAAGTTAGACATTTTTATAAGTTTTAAGAAATCATGGATTG
>NZ_AZDO01000136.1 GCF_001435505.1 Companilactobacillus futsaii JCM 17355
TCTTAACTTTTCTTTATTTTTCCAAAGTGGCTAACTTGTTCTTGCAATTTGCGTAATCAAAATAAGTGCAGTCAACATAATATTATGAATCCCATGGAAGAAAATATTCTTCATTTCAGGAACATAAGCTTTAGGCAGTTCTTTAGCAACCGCAGCATTACTCAACTTGTTCATCATAGCCATCGTTATGTGACCGCTACTCTCCTTTACTCCCTTGATTAAGGCTAAATTTAAAATCACACCGTAAATCGATGACATAAAGGTTTGACTTAAGATTCTAACTAAGTAAGCAAATGAAGTTGAAATAGGAACGTCTCGGCTTTCGACATCGAATTGTACGGCAATCAACAAGGCATTGAAAAAAATTCCAACACCAAAACCTTCAAAGACACCCATGATCAATAAGAATGTATAACTGGCACTTTGACTAGCCCAGTACAATCCAGCAAAAGAAATGAAAAATGAAGCTGTTCCGATAGCAATAATGGCATAACGACTCATCTTTCTTTGAATCAATGGTTCCAATTCCGAACCGATAAAATTAGCAATTGCTCCGGGAATCTGTGTCATTCCTCCAATCAAGGCACTCAAGCCCATAATTCCTTGAGCCCACATTGGAATGTAGATATTGAAGGCGACAAATGATCCCCACAATAAAGCAAACAAAATCAAATCTATTACTAGTTTTTCATTCTTGAACAAGCGATTAGGAACGATAGGATCTTCAACTTTATTCTCAACTCGTGACATCCAAAAAATCAATAACGCCCCTATAACGATAAATGCCAAAACAGTATAAATGGAAGAAACTCCCAATAATTGAATTCCAATCAAAAAGGCTGTCAAACCTAAAACCATTAGAATGGCACCACGATAGTCGACTTTAGCTTGATTCAATTGTTCCTTGATCTTGAAGAAAATTGCAACGATCGTAATTGATAACAAAGCTAGTGGTAAATTAATATAGAAGACCCAGTGCCAACTGAACGTGTCAACGATCCAACCACCAATTAAAGGTCCAATAATCGACGTCCCACTGAATCCTGCGGAAGCTATCCCGATAACTTGAGAACGGCGTTTAATATTTTTGAAAATCTGTGAATAAATAATGAAAGGAATCGTATTCATTCCTCCAGCACCAATCCCCATAACGCATCTAGCTGTAATAAACCAGACAATATTGGGCGCTAGTCCTTGAAATAATGCCCCAATCATGAAAACTACTGTTGCAGTAATATAGGCAACTTTATTACCCTTTTTTTCGCCAAATTTACTCCATAACGGTGTTGAAACGGCCATTCCCAATAAGAAAATAGCAACGATCCAACCCATATATTGAATACCATGCAAATCACTGATGATAGCTGGTAAAGCGGTATTAATAATAGTTGCATCTAGTCCCGCCATCATATTGGATAAAACTAATGCAAAAGTAACTAAGATTTTGCGATTCCTACTCATACCCCTACTTCTTTCCTATAGTAATTTCAAAATATAAAAAATAAGACCCACACAATGTGCAATGTCTTACTCTTTAGTAACTTTCATTTACTGAAAAAGCTTCTCTGCTTTTCAATTATAGGCTTATCATCTTAATCAGACAAACATCAATTACAATTCATCAACATTATTCAAAATATCTTGTAATTTGATGAAAAATTGTGAAGTATGATAGCCATCACAGACTGCATGATGAATTTGGAAAGTAACAGGCAACTTGATCTCATCACCAGCTCTCTCAAATCTACCAGCAGTTACAATTGGTAACAAATAATTATCATTATTATTGATATTAAGATTGAAGCCCGTATAATTTACCCAAGGAATCATCGAAATATTGACTACATTTTTTGGAACAGGTTGTTTAGGGAACAGTTTTCCAGTACCACGGTATTTTTTAACATCGCTTAAATAGTCACGATCAAATTCCGCAAAAGTGTAGGCATCTGGCGTATCGATGTTTGAAAAAAGTTCTGTACGACTATCAAAAATCGAGTAAAATGGCACACTGCTTTCGTAATAGCCCAATTCTCCAGCTTCATTGAAATCCATGCGATAGAGGTAATTTGAATTAATCACTCTAACAATTGAATAAATAAATAGTGGATAAAAATCATAATTATTATCTTTCGCAAATTGCAAGAACAAGTTAGCCACTTTGGAAAAATAAAGAAAAGTTAAGA
>NZ_AZDO01000137.1 GCF_001435505.1 Companilactobacillus futsaii JCM 17355
ATGGAAAATATTAAGTTTTAAAAAGTGTTCGGTTATTTCTTGCAATCTGCCAAATAGAAATTGAAATCTAGCCAGCCACAGAATTTTTGCGGACGACGGCATCCTTAACTTATCCCAATCCTAATAATTCATAACTAATCTTGATCCCATCATAGAAAGCTTTTTCAGTTAAATTCTCATTGAAATCATGATTGTGCTCATCATAATTGGCGTATGGAATCGTGAAGACTGGGACGTGCAAGTTATCTTTCCAAACGTAATTAGGTACACCTCCGGGCATCACTGGTTCGATATAAGCTTTGCCGGTCGCTTTAACGATAGCTTGTTGGATTTTTTCAACTTCTTCCAAATCAACTTCTGTATGTTCTGGTGGAATGTTCCCCAAATAATTTAGTTGCAGATCCCCTGAAGCTATTTCTTTGTCAAAAGTTGCTTCCAAGTCTTGTTTGATAGCTGAAATCGACTGCTTGCCGACTAAACGACAATCAACTTTTAAACTGGCTTGATGGGGAATGATAGTTTTGACACCTTTTTCCATGTAACCTGATTTGACGCTGAAGAAATTGAAGGTAGGCTCAAACATTAACTTCTCATAGTAAGTTTCTTTGTCAAAATCTAGGTGCTTAATGCCAGATTGCTGCAAAATCGACTCTTTATCATATGGCAATTGTTGAATCCAAGTTTTTTCTTGTTCTGTTGGTTTTTCCACCCCATCGTAAAAATGCGGTAATTTAACAGTTCCAGTTTTGATATCGTAAATCTTACCCAAATATTTCAACAGCTGTACGAATGGATTATCCATAATATTGCCTAAATTTCCTGAATGATTGTCGTGACTACCGGTTGTGGTTAATAATTCAAAGGCGAAGACGCCTCGATTGCCTAATCTCAAGACGTGAGTTCCATCGGCGTTGAATGCCCCATCCATTACAAAGACTTGATCGATTTGTTGTAATTTAGTCGTAGCAATTTTTTTGACTGTTGGTTCAAGGTTGATACTGCCCTGTTCTTCTTCCCCTTCGATAAACAAAGTAACGTTGAAAGGAAATTCGTGATGCGTTTGCAAATAAGTGTACATCCCTAGGATCTGAGCCAACAACTGTCCTTTATTGTCACCAACTCCTCGAGCATAAAAACGACCATCACATTTAGTTAATTCAAAGGGATCCGAATCCCAATAAATCGTATCTCCTGGTGTCATGACGTCATAATGACCGTAAAACAAGACGTTCTTACTTGCTTTGCCAGCAATATTAGCCAAAATAACTGGATTACCGGCTGTGGGAATGATTTCAACCTTTGCACCTAATAGTTTTGTTAACAAATTACACAAAAATTGTACTGTTTCGTCAATTCCTTCCCCAGTGGCACTGATACTTTTCAAGGTAATCAATTTCTTCAATATCTCTTCAAACTCATTCTTGTGTTCAGTAATAAATTGATCTCTTACATCCATTGAATCACTCCTTTTCATAATTGTAATAATATGACAACAACTATTTTTTGTTAAATTAAATTGCACATTTTTTAAAATTATACTAGCATATAATCGTTAGTCATCTAACGAATTATAGAAAGGAAATTATATGTCAAAAAAATACACCAATATGTTGCTGAAGATTGCGACCAATCATATCACTAAAAATTTTGATAATTTTGCCAAAAACTACGATATGACTTGGATGCAAATGTCGGTCATTGATTATTTGAGCCGCAACAGTGACAAAGAACTTTTCCAACGAGACATCGAAAATGAATTTTTTATTCAACGTTCGACGACAACCGTTCTATTGCAACGGATGGAAAAGAAGGATTTGATTTACCGTCAACCTTCAAAAAAAGATGCTCGCCAAAGATCAGTCTTTCTAACTGACAAAGCACATGCACTCGAAAAAGACATCAACAACTATATGAAAAAGCAACAAGAAACTCTTGAGGCAAATTTCTCTGCAGCAGAAATAAAGCAATTCGAGAAAATTTTACACTATTATGCCCAGGAGGTTTAATTTATGAAAGATCAAAAAATACCTATTAACGTACTTCTGGCAGTCATTGCCACTGGTTTAATGTCATTTTGTGGAGTAATCGTTGAAACTTCAATGAATATTTCCTTCCCCACTTTGATGAAAGAATTCAACGTGACGACTTCAACTGTTCAATGGATGACTACTATTTATTTATTAGTCGTCGCTATTATCGTTCCTTTATCATCATTTTTGAAGAAAAATTTTAAAACCAAATCATTATTTTTATGTGCTAACTTACTGTTTATTCTTGGTTTAGTAATCGACGCTCTTGCACCAGTATTTCCAATTCTTTTGTTGGGACGCATCATTCAAGGATTAGGAACTGGGATTGCCTTACCTTTAATGTTCAATATTATCCTAGAAAATGTGCCAACCTCAAAAATTGGTCTGATGATGGGAATCGGTACCTTGATTACTGCTGTGGCTCCTGCTATTGGGCCAACTTTTGGTGGTCTAGTCGTTAACAGTTTAGGTTGGCGTTATATTTTTGTAATTCTAGTACCAATTTTAGTGATTTCACTTTTATTAGGGGTCAAAAATATCGAACAAAAAAGTCAAATACAAGAAACTGCATTCGACTTACTAAGTTTAATTTATTTGATTTTTACTTTTATCGGTTTAATTTACGGCTTCAGTAATATGAGTAATTTCAATCTCTTGATTGCTTTATCATTTATCATTGGAATTTTTGGATTGCTTGGCTTCGTCGTTCGGTCTAACAAAATCAATCACCCGTTGATCAATGTTTCTATTTTGAAAAATCTTAAATTTTCCGGCCATGTTTTGAGTTTCTTTTTATTTCAAATTTTGTCACTAGGATTTGCCTTTATTTTGCCTAACTACATTCAATTAGTGAACAATCAAAATGCTACGATTGCCGGAATGGCAGTTTTGCCTGCTGGTGTGGTCGGTGCTATCTTTGCTCCATTAGGTGGTAAGATTCTAGACAAATTCGGAGCACGTCTGCCTATTTTGTTTGGTGTAATACTCGCCGATATCTCACTACTAGTCTTTACACTTTTGAGTCGCAATTTAAACACGACCGTTATCGTTTGGGTCTACATCCTTTACATGTGTGGTATGGGAATGTGCTCAGGAAATATCATGACCGACGGTTTAAGTCTCCTACCTGACAAAAATCAAGCTGACGGAAATGCAATTCTCAATACCCTCCAACAATTTGCCGGTGCTACTGGGACATCAATCGTCTCAGCCATCATTGCCTTAAGCCAAAATAATCACAGCTTATCGACCGAAGTTTCCACTGCTATCGGAACTCAACACGCTTTTATTATTTTATTAGTTATCGGTATTATCAATTTCTTTATTTTATACAAAGCTATTCCAAGTAATACTCAAAGAAATTAGCGATTTTATCCATCAAACGTGGTTCAACGAGATGACCAGCTTTATATCCAGTAATGAAGGCCGTCTGTTGACCATAATTTTCTGGATGAATTTTTTCAAAGAACTTTCGTGACTGTTGATAAGGAATTCGTTTATCATCAGTCCCATGCCAAAATAACATTGGACGATTGTTGATTTTTTCCGGTTGGAGATTCAAATCATAGTATTTGATCCAGCTCGTTAACAAATCAAAATCCTTTGGTATGTAAATATTTCTTTGCTTGGCATCTTCACGAACTAGTTTGGCATAAGCAGATAAATTCGGTGTCCCCATGATGATTGAAGCTGCATTGATCTCTGGATGTGCTGTCATTAAAGCTCCGGTCGTCATGCCACCCATTGAATATCCACCGACACCGATTTTTTGATTTTTGATCAGCTTCTTATCGTTATAAAAATCACGAATCAACGAGAATTCAGCAATATTGCCTTGAATACTGTTCCAAAAGGTCATTGAAGGAATTGAAGAAATATCCGTATGTCTTTGCCCATGATTAAGAGCATCTGGCAAGACGACACGGATATTTTTTTGTGCTAATTTACGAGCTTGGGTCAAAACTAATTCCTTACTAGAGCGCCATCCATGATAAAAAATAACTAGCGGCAACGGCTTGTGAAGGTTCTCTTTTAGTTCGACTTCTAAAACAGGAACATCTTGTATTAAAAATTGATTTATTTTTACCACGCTATCACCTCACTTATAATATTATCATCATGATTATAAAAAAAAATGCAGGAATAAATTAAATTCCTACATTATATATTAGATATATGGTAAATTTCTATTTTTAATTTTAAATAATAATTCTTCAACGTCACGATTGTTGCGGTGACCTGTATTGATGTCATATTCGATTAACTCTCGGCGGAAGTTGATCAATTCGGTTTCCAAGTTATCGTTATATTCTAGCAACTTCAAATGCTTAAACACCAAATTGATTAGCGACCTCTCAGAGCCCAAATTGAAGGATCCAACTGATTCTTCAACGGAACGAATAAAGTTATCGCGTTCAACGTTGGAAACTTTGACTTGTTTCAATATGTTACCACCCTTCTATTGGAATATCTTAATATGCAATTGTTCTTTTTATTCTCATTCATCGTCATTCATTATGCACTCTTACATTGACGATTTGTTTTCAACTTTATATAAAATACTTATAGCAATTTGAATTTTCTATATACCATCAGTATTTTTTCTCTAATTGTTGATAATTAAATTATGACATGATGACTAAACAGTGTCACGCGATTTCACAAATGCAACAATATATTATATGGAAATGGACTATACTTTTAAAATATTGCTATTTTGTTCAAAATATTTTTTCTTAGATGTAGAAAAGTTTTTATATTCGACTTATAATTAAATTGGTTATATAGGCGAGATGTATTAACCTAACAATATTTTCATTGTTATCCTTTTTGAAAAGTAGTACTCCTTCTCAACTGCTTAGAAATCAGGGTTTGTGGTAGGCTCTGATTTAAAAAATTCTCGCAAAAGTAAAGGCTAGTGGTAGGCCTTTATTTTTTTTGCTGTGAGAAAAAAAGGGACAAAACAACTAAAGGGGGGTTAATTGTTTTGTCCATCTCTATCTATCCTACCGACATTCATGATATATGCTTTTAGAGGTAATTTGTTTTCAAATACATTAAATTTAATTTACCAATTTTGGGTTAGCGTTTTCACTTGTTTAAACATTATTGGTGTATTACTTAATATGCCGTCGTCCGCAAAAATCCTGTGGCTGGCTGGAACATAGCCGACGCGATTTTGAGCTTTTGCATGGCCCCAAAGACGCAAAATCGTGCCCACAACGTTCCAGCAATTTTCCAGGGCCGAACGGACGACGGCATCTTAACACCAATTAAACTATAAATTTCTCCATCTTTAATCCTTTTTATTATATTCAGGATCATCCAAATCTCTAGCAATATCAACACTGTACAACTTATTGACTTCAGCATCTTTATCAGCTGGATGTACTACTACAATGGCAATAGCACCTTTACTGCTGACGTAACCGACGAAGGTGGTAACTTCTTCAACATAGTATGGTAAACCGTCAGAATGGATGATATATTGGCCAGCAACGGGCATACTTTCGATGTAAACCTTGTTCATTCGTATATAATCGTCACCGTCGTGGAGCATAATTAAAATCTTGTACATGAAATACACCCTTTTCTTATTCTCGCTCTTGTTTTATCTTAATAGTATTGGAAATTAATTATTTGGTCAAAATCTTTTTTTATGAGGGAATTATAAATGCAAAATAAGCGTCATATCGTTGCTGATCGAATCGTTGTTAAAATTGGTACTAGTACTTTGATTCGCCAAAACAGCAAAATCAATTTAAAAGTCATTAAAGAACTAGCTCATGTTTTAAGTACTTTGAAAAAAGATGGCAAAGATGTCGTCTTAGTTTCTTCCGGTGCCATTGGTGTGGGAATGGGTGTTTTAGGAATCGACAAGCGTCCAATCAAAATTTCTAAGCAACAAGCTGTAGCTGCTGTCGGTCAAGCTGAATTGATGCAAATTTACAACGAAGCATTTCACGAATACGGTATGTCTGTCGCTCAAATGTTGATCACTCGTGATATTATCGACTACCCAGAAAGTCACACCAACGTGATGAACAGTTTCCAAGAATTGTTGTCGATGGACAATACTATCCCTATCGTCAATGAAAATGATACAGTAACAGTCTCAGAACTTGATCATCACACTAAATTTGGTGACAACGACCAACTTTCAGCTATCGTAGCTAATTTAGTCGATGCTGATTTATTGATCATGTTATCTGATATTGATGGATTCTACTCAGCTAATCCACTCAAAGTTCCTGATGCTCAACTAGTTTCTAGTATCCAAAAAATCAGTCCGACAATTATTGCCGCAGCTGGTGGTCATGGAACAAAATTTGGAACTGGTGGCATGACAACGAAGCTCAAAGCTGCTGAACTAATTTTGAAACACAACCAAGAAATGGTCCTCACAAATGGTAAAGATCCTAACGTCATCTTCAACATCTTATCAGGAGATCCTGTCGGTACTTTGTTTTCAAAAGTTAGTGGCTAGAAGGAGAAATATATGGAAAAAAATTTTCCGATTGAAAAAGCCATTATCAGCTTGATCAACTGCTACAAAAATTTAGTCACTAAAAAAATGCGCCCGCTCGGTCTTTATCCGGGGCAAGACATGATTTTATTGGAATTATTAAAAGAAGACCGCATTGCCCAAAATCAACTGGTAGTCGCTCTTTGCGTAGATCACTCAACTATTGCCAAATCTATCAGCCGAATGCTAAAAAGTGGCTTAGTCCGAACTGAAAAATCCACTAAAGATAAACGTATCACCTTAGTCAGTTTGACTCCTAAAGGAACTGCTTTGGCTAAACAAGTTGAAGAAATTTGGCAAGAAGCTGAACAAAACGCTACCGCTGATATGAGCGATGAAGAACAACGTTTATTTATTGAAATGATTGATCACATCATCAAAAATTTTAATTAAAACTAATTTATGTTGACAGCCACACATTTTTGGAGTAATTTTATTACTACGTTGACGGCAACATAATCAACAATTAAATTAATACTTAGACGTAAATAGTGGATGCAGCCGTCCACTATTTTTTTGTACATGCTATACTTAAAGATAAATCAAAAAAGCGTTTTAGGAGTGATTTCATGACGAACCTTGAACAAATGGGTCAAAATGCTCAGAGTGCTGCTTTTGAATTAGGACAATTAGGTACTAAGAAAAAGAATACTGCCCTTTTGAATATGGCCAACGCTCTAGTAGTTAATACGGAAAAAATTATCGAAGCTAATAAAGAAGACGTTGAAAATGCCAAGAAAAATGGTATTAAAAAGGCCATGATCGACCGTCTTTTGTTAACTCCTGATCGAATCAACGACATGTCTGACGGTTTGCGCCAAGTAATGGACCTTGAAGATCCAATCGGCAAAATCGATCGTGGCTGGCAAACTGCTACTGGTTTGGACATTACTCAGGAACGGGTTCCTTTAGGTGTTATCGGAATGATCTATGAAGCTCGTCCTAACGTAACTGTCGACGCGGCTGGACTATGTTTTAAAGCTGGTAACGCAGTAATTTTACGTGGTGGTAAAGAAGCTATCAATTCTAATATTATCTTGTCAGAAGTTTTACGCCAAGCCTTGAAGGATTCTGATATTAATCCTAATGCTGTGCAATTGATCGACGACGTTAGCCACGAAACAGCTCAAAAAATGATGGAATTAACTGACTACATCGATGTTTTAATTCCTCGTGGTAGTGGTAAATTTATCAAGATGGTCGTCAACAAGGCCAAAGTTCCTATCATTGAAACTGGTGCCGGCAATTGTCACATTTACGTTGATAAAGACGCTGACTTAGAAAAAGCACTCAAAATTATCATCAATGCCAAAGTTCAACGCCCTTCTGTCTGCAACGCAGCTGAAAAAGTTGTTTTACACAAAGACATCGCTAATGAATTTTTACCTGATCTTTACGATGCCTTACGCGCTAACAATGTTGAAGTCCGTGGTGACGTTCTAGCTAAAGCCATTGAACCAGATATCGTCCCCGCTACCCAAGAAGATTGGGGTACTGAATACGATGACTACATCATTGCTATCAAAGTAGTCGATTCAATTGACGATGCTATCAAGCACATCAACAAATACAACACTAAACACAGTGAATCAATCATTACTGAAAATTACACTGCTAGTCGTAAATTCATGAAGCAAATCGATGCCGCAGTCGTTTATACCAATGCTTCAACTAGATTTACCGATGGCCAACAATTCGGCTTCGGAGCTGAAATTGGTATCAGTACTCAAAAACTTCACGCTAGAGGTCCTATGGGCGCTAACGAATTAACAACTACTAAGTATTTGGTCCAAGGTGATGGACAAATTAGACATTAATATTTTTAGAGATATTACTGAAAAAGAGAGTTAGACAATTATCTAGCTTTCTTTTTTATATTTTATTATCTGACGAAGTCCTTACGTTTAATTACCTCATCTCGAAATAGAAAAAACAAAAAACAGCCAAATCCATATGAATCTAACTGTTAATTTGAATTTTTTCTTGATAAATCAACCGTACGTTTGACGAATTTATAAATATGGAAATCCTTTACAACTAAAATTGCATCTCCAATAATCATTGAAATTACAATTACTGATAAGTAAATCAACTGCTGTAATGAACCTTGGTCTATTTGAAATCCTTGAAACCTCAAGTCAGTCAAAATCGAATAGACGATATATCCGACTATTAAGAATTCCAAAATTTCAAAAGGTCCCTGAAACTTGATGCCAAAACGTTGATTGAGTTTTTTATCTAAAGTATTCAATTTTTCATCAGAAAAGAAAGATAATTCTATTATCGTGTTTCTCATGTTTAAAATTATTTCCAAAAGTAGTAATAAGAGCCAAAACAAGAAAACCAACATGAAGCCTATAAAATAGTCACTAGATAACATCATTTTTCCTTTCATATATCTAGTAACATTTTAATACATCTACTGATTTTCTCAAACCACTTTTCTATTGTAAACGAATACAACTAATATCCCGTTGAATAGTTAACGACATTTTCAACTACTTCGCCATTTTCAACATACGATTTTAGATTGCGTTTAAAAATCTTAAAAGCACGTTCGCCATAGTGAACACTATCTCCAGCATCGTGAGGCGTGATAATGACATTTTCCATATCCCACAATGGACTAGTACTTGGAAGTGGTTCAGGCGTTGTGACATCAAGTCCAGCTCCAGCAATTTCACCATTTTGAAGGGCAGTCACCAAGTCATCCATATTAGTAGTCTTACCACGACCAACATTGATGTAATAAGCTTTCTTTGACATTAATTGGAAAACTTCTTGATTGAACAAGCCCACAGTATCATCCGTTCCAGGTAAGGCATTGACTACAAAATGAACTTCATTGATACGTTTTTTCATATCTTCCATTGGAATCATTTCGTCAATATTTTCAACCGGTTTGTCACTTCTTCTAACGCCGAT
This sequence comes from Companilactobacillus futsaii JCM 17355, assembly GCF_001435505.1. Taxonomy (GTDB): domain Bacteria; phylum Bacillota; class Bacilli; order Lactobacillales; family Lactobacillaceae; genus Companilactobacillus; species Companilactobacillus futsaii. The sequence goes on from NZ_AZDO01000137.1 coordinate 9,481, forward strand.
TGTCTTCATTCCTAGTGCCTTAGCGTATTGAGCAACCATCTTACCAATGTGACCAACACCGACGATCATGACGGTCTTATTATAAACTTCGTCATAGCCTTCTTCGTGTTTCCATTCTCTAGCGTCTTGGCGTCGTGCAGTATAATTCATACGACGAACGAACATCAACATATAAGCTAAAGTTTGCTCGGCAATATTGATAGCATTAGCACCAGAACCGTTAGTTAAAATAACACCCTTTTCATTCAATTCGCGCAAAGGCAATGCGTCGACGCCAGCACGGACAACTTGAATCCAGTTCAAGGTATTGCTCTTTAAAACAGCGTCTTTCAAAGCATTGGACCAATCATAAAGTACTTCTACTCCATCAAGATCTTGGGCAGTAACTTTTTTCGGAGAAATAACTTTCAAATCTACACCAGAAATTGATTGGATTTTTTCTGTTTGTTTCTTTGTTAAATTAACTAAACTGAGAACTTTCATCATTCCACCTCGTTTTTAGAATTATTTCTATTATAGAGCAAAAACTATTCGATTTTTCTGAAAATAACTAAAAATATTCGGAATGTATGATACAATGTTAAACGTTGCTTACCATTTGATTTATTTTGAAATTTATGTTAGTAATTATTGCCCCGTGTTGTTGGAGCAATTTTTTTATGTGAAATTTGAACCAGATTCACTCATAAAAGACAAATTATTGCGAATTTATATGATTTAACCCATTTTTGAGTGGATTTTAATATTCGTGTTTTACTAAATTTCAAAAATCTTGATAGGCCAAATCAATTAAATTTAGGGGTAGTATTAATTATGCATTATACGTTGTTAGTACGTTGTATCGCTGAATTTATCGGAACAGCTATCATGGTTGCCCTCGGTAATGGTTCAGTTGCCAACGTTGAATTAAAAGGAACAAAAGGATTCCACGGTGGGTGGATTTTGATTGGATTCGGTTATGGTATCGGTGTTATGGTACCGGCTATGATGTTCGGTCCCATCTCAGGTGGCCAAATCAATCCAGCCATGACTTTAGGTTTAGCTTTCAATGGTGAATTCCCATGGGCTGAAGTTGGTCCATATATCATCGCTCAATTCTTAGGTGCAATCTTTGGTCAAATGTTGATCGTCGCAGCCTACAAACCTTACTATAACAAAACAGAAAACGTTGAAAGTATCTTGGGAACTTTCTCAACTATCGATGCTGAAAACAGTCGTTTGAACGGTTTTATCAACGAATTTATTGGAACATTCATCTTGGTCTTCGGTGCTGTAGCGTTGACTTCAGACCACATTGATCCTCGTGCCGACTTTATCGGTCTTGGATTCTTGGTTATGTGTTTGGTTGTTTCATTCGGTGGCCCAACTGGTCCTGCTTTGAACCCAGCTCGTGACTTAGGTCCTCGTATCTTGCATGCTCTATTACCTTTAAATCCTAAAGGTTCTTCCCAATGGAAGTACAGTTGGGTACCGGTTGTAGCTCCAATCCTTGGTGCTATCGTAGCGGTTAAAACTTACGCATTATTCTTCTAGATAATAAATAAAGGCAATCTACTAATTTAGTTTAGTAGGTTGCCTTTTTGGTTATTTACTGTAAGAAAGTCCGCGAGTGAATCTCTTCCAAAAACTTGAATCATCAGTTTGTAGCATCAAACCTTGATAAATTTTACCAATATACCAAGCTAACAAGACACAACTTGCCATCAAGACTACTAGTGAAATGACGATTTCCATACTGCCGGCATCGTTGTTGATGATCCTTAACGGCATAAAGTATGAAGAGAAGAATGGGACGTAGGATAGAATTTTTACGACAATTGAATCGAGATTATTTTGGAATGGGAACGTTACGAAGAAGGCTAACAAGTTCAACATGATTACTGGTTGGGCAGCCTTAGCCGCATCTTCGACTTTGGCAACTAAAGCACCTGAGAAAGCTGCTAAAATTGTAAAGATAACCACTCCTAAGAGTAAGTATACTAAGTTGATGCTTAAGAGATTCTTCAATACAGAAGTAATCAATGACTGATTTTGAGCGACGATATCTTTAGTCAAATCTGAATTTTGGGCAAAGATATAAGCACCCCAGCCTCCGAAAAGATAAATCAGAATTTGAAGCAGAATAACTAATAAAACACCGAAAACTTTACCTAAGAAATATTTTACAGCTGTTGTACTGGAAAAAATGATTTCCATAATTTTTGTACCTTTTTCGGAAGCAATTTCTTGGGCAGTGATACTTGTATAAGTATTTAAAATCATGTAGACCATGATGATCGTGATCCAAAATGAGATGGTTTTCGCCGTATTGGCTGTTCCCGTCTTCTTTTGAACAGTTTCTTTAAAACTTGGTTGTTGAGCTAAAGATTGAATCTGTGCTGGTGAAAGTTGAGCATTAGCCAAATTTAATTGTTGCTGCGTTTTAGCTAAATAGCTGTTCACCTTAGTCTTCAAAGATGAATTCAATGAACTAGTTCCAACGTACTTGGCAGTAACTTTTTGATTATCGATGTTCAAAAGCAAGTATCCAGCCAAACTGTTATCATTCATTTTCTTTTTAGCAGTTTTGACATCGGTAACTTTTTTCATAACGTCGTCTTTGTTTTCTTTGATAAAATTTTGACGAAGCTGCGGTTGGTTACTGATAACAGCGATTTCCGAACTCGTACCGCCACTTTGATAGCCTAAGTATCCAGCTCCAATAGTAATGGCAAACATAATAAATGGTCCCAAAATCAAGGTCAAAAAGCTCCAAGACTTAACTTGTCTCCAAAAAGTTTCTAAAGTGACGATCCATAATTTATTCATTCTTAGCACCTGCTTTCAAACGGAATATTTCGTTCAAAGTTGGTGGTTGCTGATTGAATTCTTCGATATATTGACCGTGAGTTAATTCATCAAAAATCTCTTTGCCGGCTGTTTCATCATCTAATCTTAAAACGAAACGTTTTTCTTCTTGCGGTTCAACTTTGATCACATGTGGCAATTGTTCAAGTTGTTCTTTAGTCCAATCGGTTGTTACAAAAATCCTCGTACGACCGAATTCCTGACGAACCTTACGAACAGTACCTTTCAGAACAACTTGACCATTTCTCAGCATCACTAAACTATCACAAAGCTCTTCGACATTTTCCATATCGTGACTAGAAAAAATTATCGCCGCTCCTTGTTCCTTAGCTTCAAAAATAGCTTTTTTCAAGAGGTCAGAATTAACCGGATCAAGTCCACTGAATGGTTCATCCAAAATAATCAACTTGGGATGGTGGATCAAAGTACAGATTAGCTGTACTTTTTGTTGATTACCTTTAGATAAGTCTTTGATTTTATCTTTTTTAGTCCCTTTAACCGCAAATTTCTGTAGCCAAATATCGATTTGTGGGCGAATCTCTTTAGCAGTTTTCCCCTTCAAACGAGCCAAATAAATAAGTTGTTGTTCGATAGTTAATTTGGGCATTAAACTACGCTCTTCAGGTAAATAACCAATTTGATTGAAAACATCTTCAGTAATTGGTTGATTATTCCAAGTGATGGTCCCTTGATAATGCAAAAAGTTTAAAATACTGTGAAATGTAGTCGATTTACCAGCACCATTTTGTCCAATCAGACCCAAAATATGACCATCATCGACATCAAATGAAACATCATCTAAAGCCTTTAAATCGCCAAAATTCTTTCGAATATCTTTAATTTTTAGCATTCCAAATCCCCTTCCCTACTTTGATAATTAAAATTATACAGGAACTAATATTTTTTTACTGGACATCTTGGAATAATTTTTTAATGTGTTAGCATGAGACCTATGTCAAGGGGGATTATCATGACTGATAAGCAAAAAGGTTTCTTTTACGCGATTACCGGACCAGTTCTATGGGGATTTTCTGGCAGTATCGCACAATATTTATTCACTCAAGAAAACATCCCCACCCAGTGGATCGTCGGCATTCGTTTGCTTTTTGCTGGTTTAATGCTAGTCATTTGGTGCTACTTCATTGATTCTAAAGAACTATTTGCCATTCTAAAAAAGCCGCGTTATATTTTTCAATTATTAGCTTTTGGATTACTGGGAATGTTACCAGCTCAATATACTTACTTCATGGCTATCAAATATGGCAATGCGCCAACAGCTACCGTTTTACAATTCTTAGGGCCATTATTCATCATTATTTATATTTCTTTGCGAAAGCTGCAAATGCCACGAAGAGTCGACATGATTTCGATTGTTTTAGCAATTTTAGGAACATTCTTATTAGTAACACACGGACATCTCAATCAACTGATGTTATCCCCGGCTGCAGTTTTATGGGGTGTTGGAGCTGGAATCAGTCAGGCCTCCTATACCCTATTACCTCGTGAATTATTAAAACGTTTTGATGCACGAATCGTTACTGGTTGGTCGATGTTACTTGGTGGAATCGTCTTCGCACCCTTTGCTGATCTGACCCATGTTCCACAATTAAACTGGACAGCTATTATTTGTATTATCTTCATTGTCACTGGTGGTACAATGTTTTCTTATTTATTTTATTTACAAAGTCTCAACTATTTAACTCCAGCTACTACAGGCATGTTAAGTGCCTTTGAGCCATTGACGGCAACTGTCTTAGCAGTGACTGTGTTGAATACGAAAGTTAGTTTTGCAGAATTGATGGGAGCCTTGTTAATTTTAGGAATTACTTTCCTACAAGCCTTGCCACCCAATTTGTTTAATTTACGCAGATATTCTAAATAATATGCAAAAAGAACCTCATTAGAGTGTTTATACATTCCAATGAAGTTCTTTTTTAGTTGTATCCGTTAGCTCGATTTAATTGCGTTAAATTATCGTTGATATTCTTATCAGCGGTATCCAATGCCTTCTTGATGTTGCCACCATTATAGACTGTTTCCATAGCTATTTCTTCGAGTTGACGTGTTAGTTGCATTCCTTCCATCAAAATACCGGAGTTGGAATAATTAGCTTTGGCAGTGGCTAGTTGTTGACCTGGTACTTTGGATTCGGGATTTTTGGCATAAAGATCTTTTAGAATGGATGTCTTTTGTGAATCTTTATTCAAGGCTAAATATCCTGTAGATTTTTGCCATTGCGCTTGAACTTCTGGTTTCAAAGTATATTTGATGAATTCAAAAGCTCCACGTTGAACGTCTTTTGGTTTATCATTAGAAATCCAAAGTGCTGCCCCACCGATAGCTACACCATTGGCTTTTTTGTTGTCGGGATGTGGGAAGTATGTGATTCCTAATTCATTTTTGTTGTTCTTAGTTAATTGACCGATACTTGCAGACGATTGAATGAAGATTCCAACTTTGTCAGACAAGAAGCCGGCAGTCTGATTGGCACCCGCACTAGCACCTGAACCATAGTCGATGAAATCACCAGATTTAATATTTTCTCTGATCCATTCCAAAAATTCTACTGTATCGGGATTATTGATAGAAACTTTAGTTGGATTACCAGTATGTCCATCATTGTTGTTAGCTAGTTGAGCATTGGCATTGGCTAAAGCTTGTTCTAAGAACCAACCGTAAACTTGAACGGTCATACCTTTAACCTTGTGATGTGACTTTTCATACAATTCTTTGGCAACTCTAGTGATATCGCTGTATGAAGGCGAAACTGGTGGTGGTGTGATGTTGTACTTCTTCAATAAACTAGCATTGTAATACAAAACTGGTTGTGAAGTGTTAAATGGCATAGCTTGTTGCTTACCTTTATTGGCGTAAAAAGCACGAGCTACTGAAGAGATCTTACTTACATCGTAATTATCTTCATCAATGAAATTTTGTACTGGTGTCGTATAACCACTGTGAAGCATTTGAGCAGTTGAAATATCAAAAGCTTGGAAAACTGCTGGCGAAGTACTTGTATTGTGTGTTTGCAAAATCTTTTGAATAGCTTCATCGTAAGTACCTTGATACTTAGGAATAACCTTGTACTTTGTTTGTGACTTATTAAATCCGTCGACTACTTTTTCCAAGGCATCTTCTGAAGGTCCACCCATTTCATGCCAAAAAACAATCGGAATTCGATTATGATTATCAGCTGACTTAACAGAAAGGCTATGTCCAAAAACTGCAACTAACAAGATTCCTAAGACAGCAATCAATGGTATAACTAATTTTTTATACTTAGACATTATTTAACTGCCCCCTCATTCATCCCTGATTTGAAGTAATGTTGACCAATAAATAAGACGATGATAGTTGGAATAACAATAATCGCTGCACTGGCTTGAATCATTCCCCAATCGTTGAAAGTTTCTTCAGATTGCAATTGTTTCAAACCATTTTGAATCATTCGAGAATTGTTACTGAATGTTGTCAACATTGGCCAGAGATATTGATTCCATGAACCTAAGAAACTGTACGCTCCTAAAGTTATCATGCTAATTTTGTTATAAGGCAAAACAATGTTCCAATAAAATTGGAAATGGTTCAAGCCTTCAATATCCGAAGCTTCCTTTAATTCAATCGGTGTTTGCATGAATGATTGACGAAGCATGAACGTTCCAAAAGCAGAAGTTAAAAATGGCACGATCAAAACTGCATAATTGTCTAGCAAGCCCATTTGCTTAACTGTCGCAAAGTTAGGAATGATTTCAGCTTCAAATGGTAGCATCATCGTGATTAAAAATAATGTGAAGATAGTCTTACGATATTTGAATTTCAAAAAGACAAACGCATAAGCACTCATTGAACAGAAAATTAATTGAGCAATCATCGTAATCGTTGAAATTACTAACGTATTCAATAAGTAACGTAAGATTGGTGTCTTAGTAAAAGCTGCTACATAATTATCGAAGGAAATATTAGTACTGAAGAGATTTCCCTTAGCAATATCCATTGTTGGCAAAAAACTAGTCCAAATTCCAATAAAAAATGGTGCCAAAATTATTATTGCTAAAACAATCAACAACAAGTAGTTAAGGAATTTTTTCAAAGCTGCTCTTTCATCAATTTGTGTCATTAGTAGTTCACCTTTTTCTCTAAGAATTTGAATTGCAATAAGGTGAAGAAAGCAATAATAACTGTCAAAATAATTGCTTCCGCACTAGATTTAGCATAGTTTCCACTGTAAAAGGCGTCTTTGTAAATTCGATAGACTAACATATTAGTGGCATTAGTAGGACCACCTTTAGTAATCAAATCAATCAAGCCAAAACTCTTAAATGCATCAATGATCGTAATCGTTGAAACAAAGAATAAAGTTGGTGAAATCATAGGAATAGTAATGTGGAAAAATTGATATCTTGGGGATGCTCCTTCAACATCAGCTGCTTCATACAAAGTACTAGGAACCGATTCAATGGCACCTAATAAAATTAGGAAAGTAAATCCTAAATGCATCCAAACGGTTGTGATAATAACTGCCCACATAGCATTAGTAGGACTAGTCAACCAATTTACCACTGGCAAATTCAACCAATTGCTCAATAAAGCAAAGAATCCAGTTGAAGGATTAAAAATAAATAACCAGAATATCGCAGCTACGGCTACGGAGACACCCATTGTTACTGAGTAAAGCGTTCTAAAAATACTGATACCGGGTAATTTTTGACTAGACAAGTTAGCCAATAATAATCCCAAAGCTATCGTCAAAACTGTTACTGCTAACACATAGATGAAGGTGACCCACATACTTGAGATGAAATCTGGTGAGGTAATTAATTTAGCATAGTTTTGAAAACCAACGTAAACTGTTGTTTTACCTAAGGTATTAGTTAAAAACATACTGATATAAAGAGTTTTAAACATTGGATAAAAAACAAATAGTCCCAAAATCAAAATTGATGGACCCAAAAAGATTGAAGCAAAATATTTATCTTTAGCAGTTAAACGAAAACCGTGACGTTGTTTTGCTTGGACATTTTTTTCTGGAACAACGTCAGTCGTAGAAGTCTTAAGCATTGACTACGGCCTCCATTTGCGTAATATTGACGCCTTCATGATTAAATAGCAGTACCTTTTCTGTAGCTGAAACTAGAATAGTATCGTAAGCTTTGAATTCAGCGTCACTAGCAACTATCGCTGCAATTTCAAGATCGTTATGTGCCATTTTCGCATAAACAATTTTTTCATCACCTAGGAATTCAACACTCTTAACCGTTGCATTGGCTGTTAGTTCATCGACTTTTTCAAGCATCAATTCATTTGGTCTAATTCCAACTTGGAATTCGCTTTCAGGAACTTGTTGGTTGATAGACATTTCAAAATCATCGTTAACTTTGATAGTTTGATCATTAATCTTAGTAGCAGGCAACAGATTGATTGGTGGTACTCCAAAGAAACTAGCCACGAATTCATTAGCTGGATGTTTGTAAATCTCAGTTGGCGTGCCAATTTGTTGAACTTGTGAATCGTGCAACACCATGATGTGATCAGCCATTGTCATTGCTTCTACTTGATCATGGGTAACATAGATCAAAGTTAAACCAAGTTTTCTTTGAAGTGCATAAATTTCTTGGCGCATTTTAATTCTTAACTGAGCATCCAAGTTAGAAAGAGGTTCATCCATTAAACAAATTTTAGCGTCACTAGCAACTGCACGAGCTAAAGCAACACGTTGTCTTTGACCACCTGATAATTCGCGTGGCTTGCGGTCTTTCAACTCTTCCAGATTAACCATCTTTAAAGCTTCATTGACTCGTTCTTCAATTTCCGATTGAGAAGTACTTTTGCGAGCTTTTAATCCAAAAGCCACGTTATCCCAAACACTTAAGAATGGGAAAAGCGCATAACTTTGGAAAACCATTGTTAAATTACGATCTTTGGGTGGTAAATCATTAACCAGTTGACCGTCAATATGAATCTCTCCTTCACTGATAGAAGTCAAACCTGCAATCATTCGCAATAAAGTACTTTTTCCACAACCTGATGGACCAACGATCACGAAAAATTCTCCTGTTTGAATCTCTGCAGTTACATCATTCAAAACTGTTTTATCCGAATCATAAGACTTAGAAACATTTGTCAAAATTGTCGACATCGATATTTCCCTCCACATATGTCATTGACTATAGTATGCAGTGGGGATGTATATATATAATCTATTTAATGTAAAAAAAATGTAAAAAAATAGACTGTTTTTACAGCCTAATTTACATTATTCATTTGCTTGATGAATCTTTTGTACTGAATTAATTACTAGTGGAAAACCAATATAAGGCAACAAAGTTAAAGCCGTCCAGATTAACTCTGATTCGGAATTACCGGCCTTCAAGCTACCTAAAGCATGCGCCTTAATTTGAAAATCGACATTCATCGTAATCAGAGCCGCCAGCAAATATCTTTCACGATCTTTGACTGGTAAAGCACCTCTAGTATAGTAATCGCCGAAAAAGTTCTTTGTGAGCCATTCTGGCAATAATTTACCGGCATTAGCTGGCAAATCTGCCATTAAGTCTTTAATTTCATTTCCATAAAGTGGCTTTTGAAATTCTAATCCAGCTTTATAAGTATCCTCTGGAATCGCAAAATGTTGTCCATCTTTTTTTGTTACTGTATTTAAAATTTTCAGTGCATTTTTAACTTTGCTTGAACCGATTGCCGGACTTAATTGATAAACTACCTCACGAATCAAATCAACCGATACTGTATTCAAAGCGACTGAAAAATGTTCCTTTAAATCATCATTAGCTTGCAGAACAGTTAAGGCACTAATAATAGTCAATTCTTGTTCTACTTTTGAAAGTGGATTTTCACTCGTTACCTCATCTTTGAATCTTTTCAGGATTGTTTTATAATCTTGATCCATTCAAATCACCCCTACTTTAATGATATTACATTTATTCCGTAGGTTAAATGATAATTTGGTATCGATTACATTCTATAACTTGTCGTATTCTTCATCAGTAACTTTTTCAAGCCATTCAGAATTTCCTTTAGTAATAGCAACGTGACTGAACCAGCTATCTTTAGTAGCACCATGCCAGTGTTTAACGCCTTCTTTGATAACGACAACGTCACCTTGTTTCAATAATTGAGCATCTTTGCCCCATTCTTGATACCAGCCTTCGCCACCTGTAACCAAAAGGATTTGGAAACCATTGTGGTGAATGTGCCAGTCATTACGACAACCTGGTTCAAAAGTAACATTGCCGATTCCAAAATCAATATTATCTTCAGGTTTTACTAAGCTATCTAAATAACTTTGTCCAATAAAATATTTTGCGTAATCAACGTTCTTATCTCCGACGGGGAAAACTCCACCATTTTTTAATTCTTCATACTTAGCCATAATTAATCTTCCTTCCAAATTTCTTTTGCACGGTTGAATGCACTCCAAGCCTTAGGCCAACCGGCATAAAATGATAAATGTGTAATTTCTGCTACGATTTCATCTTTAGTGATACCGTTCTTTTTGCCAATCTTTAAATGGGCATCTAATTGTTCAATATTTCCTGCTGAAATGATGCTGGCAATAGTGATCATTGAACGATCATGAGCTGAAAGTTCATTTTCCTTGCTCCAAACTTCACCAAATAATACATCATCGTTTAAAGCCGCAAATTGAGGAGCAAATTCTCCCAAATTGTCACGTCCGGCTGTTTGTTTTTCTGCCATTTTTATTCCTCCGTTCATTAAGTCGATAATCTTATTAAACAACTTAAAGTTGACTTTAAGTCAAGGGATAGCTCTAAATTATTTTGTCTCAGCAAGACAAAAAGGATGTCACCAGAATTACAGCAACATACTGCAATTCTAGTGACATCCTCTATTAATTTTTTAAATAATTTATATAACTACAATCTAGCCGACATCATAAAAACTATCTATCTTCCAAATACCCATGATTCAAATTCTTCAAATACTCAGAAAAGCTTTCACTGTCTTCAATGTGTCCGCCTTGTTTACCCTTGTACCAATCCAACTTATCGTTAAGAATCGTCCAACCATCTTGCAGTCTCTGATACTCAACCTCAAAATTACGACGAACTTCTTCTAACAATTCGATTCGTTGGTTAATAGTTGAATCACCTTGAGCACGCAATTGAACGTAACGCTTTAATTGATCGATCGACATCCCAGTACTTTTGAGATGCAATAAGAATTTGACCCAACGGACGTCTTGTTCAGTGTAATAACGGATACCACTTTCATTACGATGTGGTCTAATCAATCCTTCTTTTTCGTAATAACGCAATGTGGGGCTGTTTAAGCCGACTATCTCAGAAAAATCACCGATACGGTATTTTTTATCAATTTTTACTGGCATTTCATCATCCTCCACTTAAAGTTGACTTTAAGTATAACACATTAACTACAAATCTACGCCACCGTCGACTTTAAGAACTTGACCGGTAATAAAATCATTTTCCATCAAGTAAATATAAGCAGATGCGACCTCATCGATTTTGGCAACTCTACCTAATGGGACGTTTTCTGCCACATTATCTTCTTGTTTAGCTAACTGCTTAGAATTCATATCACGCCATAAACCAGTTGGAGTCCAAGTTGGTGAGACAGCATTGATTCGATTATTTGGGGCTAATTCAACTGCTACACCTTCAACCATCGTATTGATGGCTTGGTTACCAATAATAGCACCAGAGGCGTCATACGGATGACCACCAGAGCCAGAAGTCAAAATAATCGAGCCATTCTTGCGTAAATTCTTACTGGCGATTTGGACTAATTGTAAGTTGGCAAAGAATTTATCTTCGATAGCTTTACGAATTTCTTCAACTGGACTGTCCAAAAAGCCCCCACCCATAGCTCCACCTAACATGGAAACTATGTGGTCAAATGAACCGTATTTTTCAAAAAAACGAGTAAGTTGTTTAGGATCTTGCGCATCTAATGAACTACCTTGGATATCATCGTCATATCTAACTTCATTAACTCGAGCTTGATCACGTCCAATAACATACACTTCAGCTTTTCTATGTTGAGCTTTGATGGCAACTTCTTTACCAAAACCTGAAGTACCACCGATAACTAAGACTTTATCATTTTCTAAACTCATTCTAATACCCTCAATCATTCATTAGATTTCAATGCACCAATCATATCAATGTGTTGCAATTTCTTATGCGTTACCAGCATGACAATTGCAGTAAAGACAATCATCAATAACGTTGCTACCAAATATCCAAACCAACTGATAGTCAATGGAAAGATAACTTGTTCCGTAGCTGCTTGGTTCAAAATGTAAGCTGTCAACAAGTTACCGACACCATAACCGACAACGATACCAACAATTGTCAAAATGATATTCTCACGCACGATGTACATTGTCACTTCATTATTATAAAAGCCTAAGACCTTGATTGTCGACAATTCTCTGATTCTTTCGGAAACATTTATGTTGGTCAAATTATACAAAACAACAAATGAAAGAATTCCTGATAAGAGAACAAAAATCAAGATAATTGGTTTCAAAGACGATGACATTTTTGAAACCGTACTTAAGGTATCATGCGTATAACTAGTACCCATGACTTCACCAGAATCTAACAATTTATTGGCCAGATTTTTACGTTGCTTTTCAGTTTGTGATTTCAAATGCAACAATAAAGTATTACCAGATGCTTGCTTACCAAAAGTCGTTTGATACATATCAGGACTGAGATAAATGAAATGTCCGATAAAGTTTTGCGTGATAGCTTTTACTTTGACCGTAACTTTTTTACCATTCGTTACATTAAGATGAACTGTATCGCCTTTTTTTACTTCTAATAATTGAGCTGTCTTCTTAGAGAGAACAACTTGATGCTTCTGTAAATTGGTTTCTAAATGAACATACTTATCAAAGCTTTTGATCGACTTAGGCGTATAAACGTTAACATCATTAACTTGTTGCTTATTGGCTTTCAACTTAGCAGTTGTGGAATTAATAACAGTACTGCTTTTATATTGATCATTTTTATTCAAAATCTTTCTAACTTTACTTAGATTTTTATTATCGTTTAACTTTACGACTGCTTGATAATCAAATATTTCTGAATATTGACGATTACCACTGGCTGAAATAGAATTTTGAATCCCAAAACCAGTCAAAATCAAGGCCGTTCCACCAGCGATTCCGATAATTGTCATAAACATTCTGGATTTGAATCTGAATAAATTACGATAACTAACCTTGCTATTAAAACTCAAATGATTCCAAAGTGGTTTGATCCGTTCCAACAAAATCTTCTTAGCAGACTTAGGACTCTTTGGGCGCATCAAAGCAGCAGGTCCTGCGACAAGTTCCTTTTTAATAACAATTATGGCAGCACCTAAAGTAGCTAATAATGAGAATATTGCTGCAATCAAAATGACCCACCACTGCAAGTCAACGACCCAATCTAAAGCAATATATTGCTTATACAAAGCGAGAACTATTCGTGGCAAAGTTTCATTACCAATAAGTGATCCCAATATTGCCCCAATCAAGCCGGCTGATATTGCATAGTAATAATAATTACGTGAAATTTCCCATTTAGTGTAGCCGAGGGCTTTAAAAGTACCAATTTCACTACGAGCTTCTTCGACCATTCTTGTAATTGTGGTAAAAGTAATCAATGCCGCTATTAGGAAGAAGAAGACTGGGAACACATTAGCGATAGCAGCGATTCGATCAGAACTTTCTCCGTAAGCTGAAAATCCTGATAAATCTTCACGCGTTTGCCAAGTGTAAGAGGTCTTAGACTGTTTCAAAATCTTAATCTTAGCAGTATTCAATTTAGCCAACTGTTCACTGTATGCTTGAGGATCAGCGGCCTTTAAAGGGTCCAATTGTTGCCTTTGACTATTGATCTGTTTCAAATAGGTGCCAGCAACTTCTCGGGTTCGTTGAGCACTGCGACCTTTAAACTCATGTTTCAACAATCTTAATTTTTTATTAACTGCTTTTTTGTAGTCTTTACTGAAAGTATTTTTATCCTTCAATGAATTAAAATGCAGATTCAGCAACGTTCCAACGGACATATCTAATTGATTCTCTGGTACATAAGCAAACAATTGCACCTGCCCGTCAGCGATATTCGTCGCCCCACGTGATTGGTTATCGATATACTGTGGAGAATCCGCAAAGCCAACAATTTTGTAAGAACGTTTCTTCAAAGCAGCATCTTTAGCAAATTTGAATGTTTGTCCCAATTTATAGTCGTATTTATTTTTAGCATTTTTATCTAAAACAATTTCATTACTATTTCTAGGTAAGCGACCACTTCGCATGATCAATTGATTTTGTTTAGCTTTTTCATCATAGCCATATAACGCTATGGCAACTTTACTTCTACCCCCGATAACGTATTTGAATTTAGTAGCTTCAACTTGTGCCCCAGGGACCTTTTTAGCTAAATCAACATCCGTTTGATTAAAACCAGTCGTCGATAAAACTTGGATATCCGATAAATTCTTATCCGCAACCGTCTTATTCAACGAATCATTCAAACTAGGACCGGCCGCTTTGACACCGACAAAAATCAAAACTCCTAGCATGATGATCAAGATAATAGCGATAAAACGACCTTTTGAATGTTTGATTTCTTGAATCATATTTTTAGATAATGGTTTCATCTAACTATCACCTACCATTCGATGTCTTTGACAGGCATAGGATTAGGATTATCTTCAATTGATTGGACTTTGGCATCGTGAATTCGAATGACCCGGTCAGCCATTTTTGCTAAAGCCGAATTGTGAGTAATGACGATAACAGTCTTATTGTCCAAATAACTAGCATTCTGCAATAAAGTCAAAACTTGCTTACCAGTTTGATAATCCAGTGCTCCTGTAGGTTCATCACAAAGTAATAATTTAGGATTTTTGGCCAAAGCTCTAGCAATAGCCACACGTTGCTGTTCTCCACCAGATAACTGAGATGGAAAGTTGTCGATTCGATCTCCCAAACCAACTGCTCGTAAAGTTTCGGATGCATCCAGAGCATCTTTAACAATGGCTGAAGCTAGTTCCACATTTTCTTTGGTCGTCAAATTAGGTATTAAATTATAAAATTGAAAAATAAAACCAACATCATTGCGGCGATAAGTTGTTAGTTCTCGTTCAGAGAATTGAGCAATATCGGTCCCATCAATGATTACTTGACCTTCACTAGGTGTATCCATGCCACCCAAAATATTTAAAACAGTCGATTTACCAGCACCACTAGGTCCTAGAATAACTGTCAGTTTTCCTTGTTCGACATCAAAGGAGAGCTTATCATTCGCATAAATAGTCGTCTCTCCCATTTGATATCGCTTTGATTCATTCCTGACTTCAATATATGCCATTATCCTCACCTTTCCTCGATAATAATATTATAAAGGAAAACGAATACATCATTAAGGTAAAAACATATAAATTAATTCATAAAAAAAGCAAACTTCCTTTCTCAGAAGTTTGCTTTTAAATTATTTCTACCAAATATTTACACGTTTATCAGGATCTAACCACATACCATCTTGATTTGTTACATCAAAGGCATCGTAGAATTCATCCATGTTTTGTGCCATTACGTTAGCGCGAAGTGGTGCTGGTGAGTGGACATCAATTGACAAGAACATTTCTGTTAATTGCTTAGTTGATTTGTTTCTCCAGACACGAGCCCAGTTGATGAAGAATTTCTTTACATCAAAGTCGTTTTCTTTTTTAGCAGCTTCAAGAGCACAACGAAGTCCACCAACATCGGCTACATTCTCACTGACAACTAATGTTCCGTTAACTTTACTACCAGCGTAAGGAATACCATCGAATTCTTCAATCATCTTCTTAGTCAATTCCTTGAACTTAGCGTAATCGTCTTTAGTCCACCAATTATTCATATTACCGTATTCGTCGAATTGAGCACCATTGTTATCAAAGGCATGAGAAATTTCATGAGCGATAACAGCACCAATTCCACCAAAGTTTTCACTACTTGTTTGGTCCAAACTGTAAAATGGTGCTTGTAAAATTGCAGCTGGGAAAGTGATGTCATTTCTTGATGGATCGTAACATGCGTTAACCATGTGTCCTGGCATCAACCATTTAGTACGGTCAACCGGCTTATGATATTGATCTAAAGCATCTTGAGCAACAATTTTTCTGATTCGAGAAACGTTATCGTACAAGGAATCATTTTCATTGATTTCAAATTTGCTGTAAAGATCGTCAATTTTGTCGGGGAAACCAACTTTGATAACAATCTTATCTAGTTTAACAATAGCTTTTTTCTTAGTATCTTCACTCAACCAAGTATTTTCTGAAAGGCGTTGTTCGTAAATTGAAATCATCTTTTCAACCATGCTACGAACGTCTTCTTTAGCCTTTTCACCGAAGTATTTCTTACCGTAATAAGTACCAACAACTTGTGAGAAAATACCAGCAGCAAAATTATAAGCGTACTTAGTTCTATTTTGAAGTTCTTTAGCACCGCTCAAAGCTAGATTGTATTCACCGATTGTTTGACGGAATTCTTCATCAAGGATTGAGGCGTTCTTAGTTAAGAATTTGACCATCATCCAAGACTTGATATTTTCAAAAGTATCATCGTTAACTAATTTATTCAAATTGTCCAAATATCTTGGTTCTTCAATGATAACTTTCTTTGGTGTGTCATTAATTTGGTCAACCACTAAACTCTTCAAGTCCAACTTGTTGGATTTCTTAACAAATTCATCAAAATCCATTGGATTGTAAACTTTAGTATAGTCAGCCCATTCTTCAGAACTCTTTACGATTGGAACTAATGACTTATCAAAAGCTATGGCCTTTTCAACGATTTCTTTAGCGTCTTCTAGTTTGTAGCCAATCATTGAAAGCAAACGTCCAGCAACTTCACCATACTTAGCTAACAAAGCTTTTCCAGATTCATTGCCTTCGTCATAATACGTTTTGTCAGGTAAAATCAATCCTGCACCAGCAACGTAAACGACATTTTTAGAAGTATCCTTCATATCAGCTTCAACACCGATATCGATTGGCAAGGGAAAACCATTTTTAGAAAGTGAAGCAATATCTTTACTAATATCAGCCAAGCTCTCTAAATCATTGATTCGTTGCATATCTTTTAGAATTGGTTGTTGATGAAACTTGCTCAAATGATCAACATTGTTGGCCAAACGATACAATTTCACCGCTTGTAACATCAATTCATCTGGAATTTTATTTTCATCGTTTGCAAATTCATGGAAGTCTTTCATTAATGACTTTTCAACACCCTCATCAAGGTCCATAAATCCACCTGTACGTGACTTATCAGCTGGGATCTTAGCTTTTTCTTGCCAAGCACCATTGACAGCCAAGTACAAATTATCTTTATAATCGGCTGGCTTAGCATCAATCATGTCCCCTGCGCCACCGATAACTTTACTCATTAACAATACAATTCACCGCCATTTATTTTTGATTCTTTTTTAAGATTGATTAGCGTAAAATTCCGTCCTCCATAGCAAATAAAATTTGGCTGGAACGTAGTGGGCACGACTTGGAGCCTTTGCTAAGCCCAAGTTCGGGCAAAGTCTTCAAGCTCGGCCTTATTCTAAGCAACAAGTTGCTTAGAATAATTTCACTACTGAGCCAATTTTCTTTGCTATTCCGGACTAGATAGAAATTCTATTTTTTAATTTCTTAATTATTTGAAATAAATAATAAATAACATTATCTAGTCGGTAGTAGCAGCTTTGTGGATGCTCAGTACTGAAATTTCACTTAGCGATTTATCACTTAGTGAAAGGCCAAGCTTTAAGACAGTTCCCGGTTTTGGAATTGGCTTAAAGTTGTGCCCAGTTCCAGCGTCCACAAAGCCGAACGGACGACGGTACTTTACTACTAACCACCGCTTAGAAAGAATTTTTAATTTTAGAAACTACTATATCACTCTTTAGATTCTATTAAAAAAATTATGTTTATCCAAAAATAGTGGACTATCTGATCGATATGTCCACTATTTGTTGTTCACTTTTATAAAACTCTCTATCTAATAACACTAACCGAACATTTAGCGTTACTGACAATCTTAGAAGCTTGAGAACCAATAGTATTACGACCACGGTTCTTTTCTTCAACACCAACAATTACTAAGCCTGGTTTGAAGCTTGGAATTACTTCATCAACGATAGTAGTTGCAGGATTTCCTTCAGTTACCATCAAATGAATATCTTTAACTCCATATTCTTTAGCTTTTTCGCCATATATGGCTAATAACTTTTTGATTTGTTCACGACGATCTTTTAATACATCTGGATCGAGAGATTGAAAAATGTTTAGGTCCCCTGTTTCCAAAACTGATACGATCCCTAGTTCTGAACTATGATGCCTTGCCATAGTACATGCATAGTTAAAAGCGTTCTTTGATGAAGTAAAATCATCTGAATCTACGCAAATCATGATTCTGGAATAGTCTACTCTTTCAACTTTGTAATCTCTTAATTCATCCATCTATAATTCCTCCAGTTATTTAAAGTCTCGTCCTTTATTTTCTTGGAAGTACTTGTCGAATCTCTTTACATAGTTGTGGAACATGTAAGTCAATAGTAACCAACGTTTAAATGATTTGTCTTTGTCATAGAAAACTGTTGTTCCGATACGATCTTGTTTGATCAATTCGTCAGCATACTTAGTGGCATCATTTTTAGCAGCATATTTGTTGAAGACTTTAACAGGAACACCCAACCATAACTTATGTTGAGCTTTGTTCTTGTTGGCATAAACTGTTGGTTCGTTCTCTAAAGTTCCTTCAACATAATCTTCAACAACATATTTGGCCAAATTGTAGCCATTCAATGTAACAAAGAAACTACTTCTACCTTGACGCAAGTTGATCTCAAAGAACTTGAAAGTCTTATCACGAGAGTCATACTTCATATCAAAGTTAGCATATCCTGTGAATTCGATATCTTCAAGGAATTTTTGTACACGATCATAAACGTCCTGATTAAATTCTGGAATAATAGCCACATAATTACCAATCGATTGTGGTGTAGGATCTTCCAAAATTGGATGTCCTAAGCACATCATCTTCACGTGACGATCTTGATCAACGTAAGCATTCAAAACACGCATGTTGGAATCATCACCGGGGATAAAATCTTGAAGGATTAAGTCAGATTTATAACCATTATCATAAATCTTACCTACGATACTCATATACTCATCTTGAGAGTGAATTGTGAAAGCCTTTTTACGACCTTCAAAATGAATATCCAACCATTCAACACTATTAGCTGGCTTCAAAGCCACTGGAAAATCAAAAGGAACATCTAAGTCCTTTTTGTTTTCATACATATCTTTAGTGATGATTTTTGTTAGTGGATGTGGCAAACCATACTTATCCGCAACACGATAGAAGCTCTCTTTATTATTCAATGATTTTAATAAATCGTAATCGACATATGGACAGACAAAAGTCTTAGATAATTCTTCTTTATGCTTACTAATGAGTTCCGCATAACCGTCCCCACAACCAATCAAAATAACTGGTTCTTCATGGTTTTGGTACTCTTTAGCAATCTCACGCATTTTTTCAATAAAAACAGGGTCTTCAGAAAATCCTGGGTGAAGAGTTAAGCTTAAGATTTTTGTATATCTTGTAGGTGCCAATTGGATATCGGCATAGGCCTTAACAGTGCCCCCATAAAGTTCATGGAAAGCACGAGCCATTCCGTAAACATTCATATCACTACCTAATAAGATAGGCGTGAATTTTTTTCCTGATTCAGTTTCGATAGGGATCAACCTCTTACTATATTAATTCTATTTTTAATTTTTCACACATTTCAAACAAAATTATACCATAATCAATTTATCACAACGAGACAAGCTTATACATTTAATTATTCAGGCTTATTCTTTTCTTAAATTATTGAGAATAAATAGCTCAACCACAGTCTTAAATTGATTTTGTGATATTTTAAACTAATATCAATATTTAACAATTTTTTCGATTCATAGTAACGTCATAACGCCAATATTAACTTATTTTGTATCCGTCACACATGCGTTATCTTAACATGATTTACTGAAAAAAAGTGGTCAAAAGGACATTATTAAGACCGCAATCGTTTTCGCAATTCTAACAATGTCCCTTTTACTTATTAATTAACAACGTCAACTTTTTCAGCATCGACAAATTCATTCTCATTAATTTGATAATACTTATGATGATTCAAATAAGCAAGATTTTGTGCTTTCCAAGTACTCAATGCGCCTAAGCCCCGATTGGTTAATGTGTCCATTCGACAATCAACTAAATTAGTAATAACAACATCTTTAGTTTTCAAAATTGCATCGATTTTTTTGCATTCAAAAACTTCTGTAGCCTTGATCCACTTATGATCATCAGCTTGATAATACTTTTGACCATCAATTACCCAAAGTTTTTTACTTAACCAAGTCTTACCTCCGACAAAATTCTTATCATCTGTCAATTCTTCGTTATCATCAAAGACTTGAGCAAATTCAAGATCTGGATAAACAGTTATTTCTTCGTTGAAATCTTCGACCATCCCTTGAGTTTGAACCTTAGTTTTTACCGGTGTATAGGTAACGATATCTTTACTAGAAAGCTTATTTTTTAAAGCCATTACTTGAATCGTCTTCTTAGCAGTTTTGTAGCCTGTCTTTTGCGGGATTTGCAATTCAAAAGTACTGCCAACAAATTCTGGCTGAATAGCTTCTGGTACTTCAACAACTAAGTCATCACTGAGATTATTATTGATTTTGACCGTCATCGGACCATGATATTCCTCATCCGGCTTAACGATCCATCTGCCTTTATCAGCTTTACTCAAAAGTTCACTGGAATTAATGCCATCGACCGTGGGTTTAGGATTATCTCTAGTTCCTGTCCCGATATCGATCCAAGTCTTTTCTGGCATCTTCAAATCTCGAGGTTGATTAGGAACCACAAATTTGTCACCAAACTTGATTGACTTCAACTCATCTGAAGATTTGAACATATTTGTCATATCTTTGACATTAGTCGTATCAAAATTAGATAGATCTAATTCCTCCAAAGTTTCACAACCACTGAACATACCTTGCATATCAGTGACTTGACTAGTATCAAAGCTGGAAATATTTAATTCTTTCAAGTCACGACAGCCACTAAACATTTGGGACATATCTTGAACTTGTTTGGTTTTAAAACTGGATAAATCTAATTTTTTTAGAGAATGGCAATTCAAAAACATTTGACTCATATTTTTAACTTGACTAGTATCCATATTTCCTCCCCATATTTAATAATTTGGAATCCCCTGAAACCACTTCCAAATTAAAATTATCGATTACACTATAACAAATTGTTAAAACTTTATATTATTTTTAGAAATATTTTTATTCTTTCTTAATATTGGGGGGATTGGGGGAAGGATGCCGTCGTCCGCAAAAGCCCTATTTCCCTACACAAAAAAGAAGATATTACTAAACTTGCAGCAATATACTGAAAGTTCAATAATATCTTCTATTAATTTTCTGAAGTTATTTATATAAAGATAGAAATCACTATCTAGTCGGGAGTGAGGTCCTGGAAAATGCTCAGCCATGAAATTCCACTTAGCGATTTATCGCTTAGTGGAAGGTCGAGCTTGAAGACTTTGCCCGGTTTTGGGTTTAGCAAAGGCTCCAAGTCGTGCCCACGGCGTTCCAGCAATTTTCCAGGGCCGAACGGACGACGGCAGCTTAATATCAATATTAGTTAATACTATTCTCTATTAAGTTTAAGCGTTTTGTTCGACTTTTTCTCCAGGCACAACAACTCGTGGATCAACATCTGGCTTCTTACCATTGTCGATAAAGTAAACCTTGTACCAAATCAAGAATGTATAAATTGTCCAAACCTTACGACGATCATCGTTTTCACCACGATAACAACCATCAAGCATCTTCAAAATAGCATCTTGATCGAAGAATTCGCCGGCAAAGTCAGCACTGAACAACTTACGGAAGTCCTCATAAACTTCTTTAGTCTTGATCCAGTCACGAATTGGAACT
Organism: Companilactobacillus futsaii JCM 17355; assembly: GCF_001435505.1. Lineage (GTDB taxonomy): Bacteria > Bacillota > Bacilli > Lactobacillales > Lactobacillaceae > Companilactobacillus > Companilactobacillus futsaii. The sequence goes on from NZ_AZDO01000137.1 coordinate 31,378, forward strand.
GGGAAGCCTAATTTTTCACGTTTAGCCCATTCGTCTGGCAAAGCACGTTCAGCAGCAACACGCAAAGCATACTTACTATCTTTACTGTTCAAAAGATACTTAGTAGGAATACCTGAAGCCACTTTGGCCATTTCTTTGTCTAGGAATGGTACACGTAGTTCCATTGAATTAGCCATACTCATACGGTCGGCTTTCAACAAAATATCATTTGACATGAATTGGTGAAGATCAAGATATTGCATCTTCTTAACTTCATCATCATAGCCACTAACCTTGTTGTAACTTCTCATAACGATGTCTTTAACAGAACGTGATTTTTCAAATTCTGGTTTAACTAAATCAGCAGCTTCTTTTTCAGTAAAGATCTTAGCTTGACCAATAAAGAATTCTTCAGCTTTAGCTGTTGATTCATACAAGTGCAAGCGACCTGGGAAGTTTGGCATCTTCTTTAGTCCGTGAGCTAACTTGTATTTCACACCCTTAGGTAATTTCTTCAAGTCTTCAGCAACGACTCTGATAGCTTTAGAATGTGAGTGGAATCCATAATTGGCATAGCCGGCAAATAATTCGTCAGCACCTTCACCGGATAGAATTACCGTAACGTCTCGACTAGCTAACTTAGTTAGGAAGTAAAGCGGTACGCATGAAGGGTTGGCATCTGGTTCATCCATATAATATTGAATCAAAGGAATAGACTTGATAGCTTCTTCCTTAGTTACGATACCACGAGTATTTTCTAGGCCTAATTTGTCAGCTAATAATTTAGCAGCACTACCTTCTTCATAAGTACTTGTATCAAAATCAATTGAATAAGTATGTTGTGGCTTCAAAATAGCTGTAACATAACTTGAATCTACACCACTTGAAAGTAATGAACCTACTGGCACATCACTGATTGAGTGTTCTTCAACTGATTCATGCATTGCACGATCAATTCTCTTAACTGTTTCTTCAAATGACAAATGATTCTCTTTGAATTCCATATCCCAATACTTCTTGATACTCAACTTACCATTCTTATAAGTAAAGTAGTGACCTTCAGGAATTCTGAAGACGTTCTTAAAGAATGTTTCATGCAAAGCTGAATATTGGAAAGTCAAATATGGCTTCAAAGCAGCTTTATTTAATTCTTTTTTGAAATTAGGTTCTTTCAAGAAGGACTTGATTTCTGAACCAAAAATAAACGTGCCTTCACGATTGTAATAATAAAGTGGCTTGATACCAAAGAAGTCTCTAGCACCAGTAATATCACCAGTCTTCAAGTCATAAATGGCAAAAGCAAACATACCACGAATTCGCTTCAAGAGGCCCTCAATGCCCCATTCTTCAAAACCGTGTAGCAAAACTTCAGTATCAGTTTCAGTACTGAAAATATGTCCAGCTTTCTTTAAATCTTTTCTTACATCTTTGTAATTGTAAATTTCACCATTAAAAATAATAGCTTTTGATCTATCTTCGTTATAGATAGGTTGCATACCACTGTTGATATCGATGATACTCAAACGGCGAAAACCAAACGCTGTATCACCTTCAACCAATTCACCCGAACTATTTGGACCACGATGCTTGATCGTTTCCATCATAGCTTCGATGACAGGCTTCTTGTCTGCAATATTCTTATCAACGAATCCGACAATTCCACACATAAAATAATTCTCCCTTATATTTCAAAGCTTACATACCTTGTTGCGGCTCCGTAACCAAAAATCTGTAAGCGTAGTTTGTTCGGGTCGATATTAATGAAATACCCTGATAATTCAGAAATTTCATTATATCGTCTATCCCATTTCTTGTTATAGTCAGTTGTTAGTCCGTGTTTCTTTCCCATAAGGGCCGAACAATTTAATATTATATGATTAATTTCAGAAACTTTGTAGTTTTTTTCATAATGCATATGACCACAAATATATGTTGTTACCTTAGAAATGCCGGTAGCAGAGAAATCATAGCGAATATTTACTCCAAAATCTCCTGTTAATTCATTTTTTAATTGTCCAGTTTCCTTGTTATTGAAAGCGACTAATAACTTTTGAACTAGGTCACCGTTAAAATTCAAAGCACTGCGTCCAGAAGGACTAATGATATTAGCATGTCCCATTACAACTACGTGTTTATCGACAGTTCTTTGCAAAACAGTGGTCAAATCCTCTAATTGTTGCTCTCTGACCCCTCGAACTTTCTTAAAGTCATATTTCTTAGAACCATTACTAAGAATATAAGGAATATCACTGGTGTCGATGAAGACGATTCGTACATCGCCCTTATCGAACCAACCCACTCTAGAAACGGGATTCAAACGTAGAATCTCAGATTGTTCAAAATCGTACTTTGTTACTAGTGAATCATAATCATCTCGGTGAAATGATGCTGACTTGAAAAAGCGATGTTCATCATACTTGTCATTTTCATCATGGTTACCCTCAACGATAAAAAATGGTGGCTTGCTAGCTTGATAATTTTCAACCGCAAACTTCAACAGTCCACGACTGATCTCTGGCTTATCACTACCATCCATCAAATCGCCCAAATGAACATTGAGATCAATATCAACGTCATTGCTGACTTGATTCGTCTCAATTATATGCCTCATGCCATTGATTCCATAATAAGAAGCACTGACTACGGCTTTGGCATGAGTATCAGTTAGAACAGAAATTGTTACTGTTTTATCGTTGATATTTGGCAAGACATTATTTTTATAAACACCTTCAATATAATCAACGACAAATGGTCTTGGCTTTAATCTTCTCAAAAAGTTCTCTGTTTGAGTTGAAATAAATTCTGAAGGTCTAGGTGAAAGCACCCCTCTAGCAACATTATTAAATTTCAATTTCTCATTCTCCTAATATCCAATACCTTGGAAAAATATATTAAAAAAACCATCTTAACGATGGTTAATTATGGTTCAATTATATATCAAATATATGAAAAATAATCCTTCGACGCTTATTTCAAAAGAATTTGATATGCCAATCTGACACCTTTATCTTCGTCCATCGTAATCGTACCTTTTTCTTCAAAACCATTACTAGTAATGATATGTTGCATTACTAAATTGTCAGGATGAGTATCGATTCTCACATCACGATATCCTAAATAATAAGACATCGTCATCAATTGTTGAATCAACGCGGCACTGAGATGTTCTCCTTGGTGATCCGCTTCAATAGCGATTCGATGAATGATTGAATAAGTCACATCGGAGTCTTCATCCCATGCACCAGAATTCATATCTTGGTAATTTTTGTCATACCCTTGTTGTAAGGCTGCCACACCCACGACACGGCCATTTAGTAATAGAACAAAACTGATTCCTTCTTGAATGTCTTGTTCAAGGATTTCTTTATTTGGATAACCTTGTTGCCATTGATCAACGCCTCGATCTTTTAAGGTCTTCTTAGCACTGTCAATGATATCAATGATTCTTGGTAAATCATCAAGTTTAGCTTGGCGCAAAAAAACGTTACTCATAAAAAGCCTCCTTGTTCATCCGAGTATTAAAACAGAATTTACTATAACATTGCAATACTTTTATGCGTTTTTTCTGTTTTTTTTATAAACTAATCCGCTTATAAAAAATAGAATCATTGCATACAATAACGTTTGCCCAACTATCGGCAAAAGTTTTGTTATTGAAGAAGTAACTTGCAAAGTCATTATTATTTTTGATAAAGGAGGTAATAGCCACTCCACTGCAGTCAAAATATTCACGACACTGCCGGAAAATGCTAAATAAATAAAGAGCAATACGCCAATTTGGCCAACTGTGGAATGATCGTACCACTGAGTTTGAAACAAGGTTGCGATTCCGCTGCCCAAAAATCCTACACTAAAAAGGCCCAAGATTCCAACAAAGTCTACTAAAACATTATCTCTTAAAAGTAAGCTAAAAATAAAAATCAAAATACTCGAAAACAAATTTGTTATGACTGCAACTAACAATTGACTCGACCAATCAGCCCAATGACTATTGATCTTTTGCTTCAAGTATTTGTTCTGTCGACTGTCATTGTAGTAAAGATTCATAGTCGAAAAAAGTGACAGGATAAACATTGCTATTAACAATAAACTAAATTTTTTCAAATTACCAATTTCTAGTAGATGATTTGCTAATAATTCAAAAGCAATGATTGAAAATAGCATCGTTAAATATAAAAAGTTTTGAAAATATAGCTGTAAATAACTTTTCAATAAAATTCTAATTTTCAATTTTTCTCATCCCTTCGAATTGATAATTTAATTGCACCATCTTATTTAAAATTATCTGTCTCTTTTTTAGTGGGACCTCTAATTCAATTTGATTATCCTGATTAGAAACCAAAAAGTCCTCAACGTCAGGAGTGATTGCCATTGAATTAGGACTGACATGGAAAACTAACAAACTAACCGGCTCATTTTTCTGCTCGGCTGCGATATTTTTTAAATCGCCATCTAATAAATAAAGTTGGTCAAAATTTGTAGCAATTCTTTTATCAAACTGTGTTGCCGACAAAATAATGCCAGAATTGTTATTCTTTAAGTCTATTATCAAATCTAACATTCTTTGAATAGTCTTTTCACTTTGAAATGCGAAGGGTTCATCTAAAACTAAGACATTAGGATGACCAGCCACAGCAGACAAAAAGTCCACTTGCCTTTTTAATCCGAGTGACAGTTGATTGACTGGTGTATCCAAATATGGACTCAACCCCATGTAAGTGATCATTGCTTGAAGTTGATCTTTACGGACAGCCAATTTTTTGGACAAACGTCTCATCTCTTCCAGATATTTACCCGTACTCTGTTCGATCACTTGAGGATTTTCCTGAGGTAAATAACCAATTCTAACGCCTGGAGTATAATCGATCGTCCCACTATCTGGTGTTTTATTGCTCACAATTGCCTCTAAAAGCTGCGTTTTACCACTACCATTATCGCCGTTAATACCAATTATTTCGTTTTGAGATAAAGAAAAAGCTACATGCTTAAATGCAAAGTAGCCCTCAATTTGCAATGACAAGTCATTGACTGATATTAATTTCATTATTGCCATTCCTCAACAGCGTGAGCTGCTAATCCAATTGATAGGATTGCATCTTTAGAAATAGAATTTCTTACATCGGCGACGATAGTATTGTCGTAAACAGCACCAATAACGGTAAAAGAATAATTAATCAAGTCGATGTCAGTCTTAACTTGATATTCTTTTTCCGCATATGGATCCTCATGATTGTATGTAAAATTGATATCGTGTCCTTCAAGCGAACCATCAACGTGATTTACTTGTACACGATCGTGCAATTCACTTAATTTTTGATCAGGATCTTGTAATGTTAAACGATGGTCAGATTCATTTTGATAGTAGTCATCTTCAGTCATATCAAAATATTCTTTGATAGGCTTTCTCAAAACTTCTAATGAGTCCAAAATATCGTAAACTCTTTGAGCATCAAATTTTTCTGATTTGTCTTCAATCTTTTTTCTGTTTGTATAAAGCCAGTCGGCCAAATTGCTAATAGTTTCAGAATTCATAAATTATCCTCCGTCTTCAATACCATTATACTAATTTTTATTTAAAATCACAGGAATCTAAATGGTCATTAATAACTCCCACTGCTTGCAAAAAAGAGTAAATAATTGTAGGTCCAACGAATCGAAAACCACGTTTTTTCAAATCTTTGCTAATCCTTTGTGATAAATCAGTCTGTGCCGGCATTTCATCCATATCACTATAATGATTAATTATCGGTTCATTATCAACAAAATTCCAAATATAATCCGAAAATTTTTCTCCATTTTGATGCATTTTTTCGATAATTTGAGCATTGTTGATGGAAGAATCGACTTTGAGACGATTGCGAATAATCCCTTTATCTTGCAGTAGAGACGCTTTTTTAGTGTTTGTGTAGTGAGCTACTTTATCGATATCAAAGTCATCATAGGCTAGACGATACGTCGCTCTTCGTTTAATAATCGTCGACCAAGATAATCCTGCTTGTGCAGATTCTAATGTTAACATCTCAAAAAAGTAAGTTTCATCGTGATTAGGTTTGCCCCACTCAGTGTCGTGATATTGTTGCATTTCCTTCGAACTATTGGCCCAATTACATCGCATAGTTTTTCTCCATGAAAAAAGCCGGCTATTTGCCAGCTCATTTGTTTATTAGTTAAATTTTATCGTTATTAGTATCAGTTCTAACAATGATAACGTCTGTTCTAGCATTTCTTGTAACGTATTCAGAAACTGAACCGACCAATAATCTAGTTACAGCATTCATACCAGTTGAACCGATCATGATCAAATCATTTTCGTATTCTTCGATAAATTCTTGAGAAATAACTGTCTTTGGCTCTCCGAAACGAACGTGAATAGCAATATCATCTTCATTAAAGCCATTCTTAACAGCACCATCTTTTAGTTCGTTAAGATACTTTTGGGCATCTTCGGATAGTTGGTAAATCACATCTCCGTTAAGCATTCCACCATGTAATCCGATGAATTGTTTAGTGTCCAGAACAGTCAACACATCTAGATGTCCACCGTTCATTTGTGCAACTTTTACGGCCTTCTTAAAAGCCATTTCAGCTTCTTTTGATCCATCTACCGGAACCAAAATCTTCTTATAATCTTGTTCCATAATTCAATCCTCCAATGCGCTTAATAGATTCCTTTGTTTTAAGATTAATGCATTCAATTATATTATTCAATAAATTGTGTCATTTTAATGCCAAAAGAGTTCTTGTTAATTGATTTGCGACCGATTCATAATTCTCAAAGATAGTAATCTCATCATCGTACTCCGTCATCTGTGTGGAAAAGATGCCTGTAAACATTTGCTCGTAATTTTGAAAATTATCAACAAAATTATTACACAAAACAAAAGTCGGAATTTTCTCATCGCCAGCCGTACGACTCAAATGGTACAAGATATCATCATGCATCGATTCACCCGATATTTTATCCGTCGCAGTAATTAAAATATCAGCCGTTCGAATGATTGAATCCATCCCTGTAACTTTACTGACCCACTCAAATGATGATCGCAAAATTCGTGCATTAATCATTGCAAACGCCCCTGCCAATGTCTTGATTGAATCCGAATGTGGCATTGGGTGTACATCTAAATTATACTTCTGATTCATTTTTTCGCTAATATAAACTAAATTATCTTCCAAAAATCCTTCTTGAGCTTCATTGAGATACTCCACTTCATCACACAATTTGTAAGAACTAGAATAATTCAATAAAACGGTAATTTTAGTCCGACTGCCCAATAATTCAAAGACATCCTCTAAATCGATTCTATCAGCACTTATCAGTGGGTTTTCACCTTCTGGAACTAATTGACCATCATCATCGTAAATCTTTGCTCCTAAGGCTTGTAAAGCTCCTAAACCACCATCAGCCACTGCCGTCTTACCTAGACAAATCACAATATTTCTCAATCCACTCGTGACTGCATCGACCACTAATTCACCCATACCATAACTCGTAGCGTGGAACAACTGATTTCGACTTTTATTCTTTGCTAAATCTACGCCTACGACTTGTTCGGAATCAATAATTGCGGTATTTTGACTATCAATGCTAGTAACCAAATATTGGCCCGTCTTCTCTTCCCAAAAAGCATCAAAAAGAGACAGCTTGACCCACTTGCCACCAATAGTATGTTCAACTAAAGCTGGCATGCCATATTTACTGTCAGTTACTGGCATGGTCACAATTTCAGCACTTGGCAAAGCGCGAGAAATACCACTATAAATGGCTTGACCAATTTTTTTCGAGCTAATATGATTGCCGTATTTTCCAGGCGCAATAATGAACTTCATAATGAGGATAACTCTTCCTTTTTGTTATATATAGTACGTAGAAAAATATTGAGAGGTAATTAAGATGGCTAACGATAATGAACGTGTTTTAAACCTTGAAAAAGGCGTTAATTTCCGTGAACTTGGCGGCTACAAAACTAGTGATGGTAAAACTGTAAAATATCACAAAATATTAAGATCTGCCGGTTTGGCCGATTTGACTGACAATGATTTGAAATTTCTCAAGGATTACGGCTTAAAGATCGATGTCGACTTCCGTTCTAAGCAAGAAGTTGATAAAAAGCCTGACAAGCGTCCTAGTGGCGTTCGTTACGTTTGGGCTCCAGTATTCCAAGAGGATGAAACAAAATCATCTGAGGTCCAAAGTGAAGGCTACATCCCTGAAATCGACGGTGATCCAACTGATGGCTATGCCCACATGATTGCTGTTTACCGTGATATTATCACAGGAGATTCCGCAAAAGCAGCTTATCGTAAATTCTTTAACCAATTATTACTAAATACTGGTAAAGATGAATCATTGATCTTCCATTGCAGTGCCGGTAAAGATAGAACTGGTATGGGAGCCGTTTTCTTCTTGCAAGCTTTGGGAGTACCATTTGAAACTATTAAAGAAGATTATTTATTAACTAACAAGGCCAACAAAGAATACGTTACAAACTTACTTTCTATGTTAAAGGAAAAAGGTTACACCGATCCTGACGTACTCAGTTCAGTTCACGACTTAATGACCGTTCATACTAATTATTTAGCCACAGCTATGAGAACTATCGACAAGGAATACGGTAACATAGATAAGTATATCAAAAACGAAATAGGGGTAACTGAGTCAGAAATCAATAGTTTGAAGAAGATTTATCTCGAATAAATTTATTCTTCCAATTTTTGAAACATTGGCATCATACTTTCTTCACATTTACTCGTTATGATGTACTTGTAAGTTAAAGGAAATCAAAAAGCTTTAACTTATCCCCCCTATAAATAATCTTCATATATATAAATTAATGATTCTCACTAAAACATAACAGAACAATCCATCCTTCCCCCCTGATAAATGGATTAGAATTAAAAAGCTAGTTACTGATCTCTACTTCAGTGACTAGCTTTTTTGTTATGCAAAGGCTGCTAATAGTTGCTCTTTTTCTAAAGATTGCTTAGCTTCACCTTTAACATCTAATTTGATTTGACCATCTTGAACCATGATTAAACGGTTGCCATATTTTAAAGCATCAGACATCTTGTGTGTAATCATCATCGTCGTTAAATGTTTTCTCTGTACCATTTCATCAGTAATTTTCATGACTTCCTGACTAGTTTTAGGATCAAGTGCAGCAGTATGTTCGTCTAACAACAACAATTTTGGTTGACTTAAAGTTGCCATCAACAATGATAAAGCCTGTCTTTGACCACCAGAAAGATATTTTACTTGGGTATTCAAGAAGTTTTCTAAGCCCATATTTAAAGTTTTTAAGAGTTCTTGATATTTTTTAACATCATCCTTCTTTTGGTACCAATGTAAATTAGCTGTATTCGTATGACTTTGGGCCAAGACTAAATTTTGCAAAACGGTTAAATCTCCAGCAGTTCCCATTTTAGGATCTTGGAAGACTCGTGACATCCAACGAGACCTATAGGCAACTGATTTTTTGGAAACATTGTGATCAGCCAAGTCAATCTCTCCACTGTCAGCTGACAAAGTCCCGGCAATCGTATTTAACAATGTTGATTTACCTGCTCCATTATTGCCAATTACGGCAATGAAGTCGCCTTCGTTTACTTGTAAATTAATATTTTTTAGTACGTGACGCTCATTTTCAGTCCCGGGAAAGAATACCTTTTGTAGGTGCTGTACTTGTAGAACTTTCATCATCTTTTGCCTCCATTTGTTGTAAATATTTTTTCAATTGACGCTTGGTTTGAATCCTATTTTGGATAATTGGTACACAGATAACGACTACTAAAATAACGGCTGATAAAATCTTCAAATCATCGGCTGGGAAACCTAAGCTCATCGCTACTGTTAGCAATAACCGATAAACAATTGCCCCAACGACCATCGCTACCAATCTAGTTAAAATATTGTGACCTCGTAAAAAGATTTCTCCAACTAAAACTGAAGCTAAACCGATAACGATCGTACCAATTCCCATTCCGATATCAGCGTATCCATTACTTTGAGCAATCAAGGCTCCAGATAGGGCAATCAAACCGTTAGAGATCATGTAGCCAAAAATTATCATCCCATCAGTATTTATTCCATTAGCACTCGACATTTCTTTGTTGTTACCAGTTGCCATCAATGACAATCCTAGTCTAGTTTTGAACATCAAATACAATAAACCTACGACTAGACCAGTAACAATCAAGCCTAAAATTATCGTTTGAATATCCAAATTCCAACTTGGCAAATATTCCGTCAAAACTTTCTCATTTAGCAAAGGAACATTTGACTTTCCCATAATGTGCATGTTGATTGAATACAAACCCGTCATTGTCAAAATTCCTGCTAATAGTGAAGGAATACGCAATTTAGTGTCTAGTAATCCTGTAATCAATCCTGCTATACAACCAGCCAGAAATCCTACTAACGATGCTGTGATAGCCGTTTGGCCTTTTATCATTAAACTGACCGCTACCGCAGCCCCGAAGGGAAAACTGCCTTCAGTCGTCAAATCAGGAATATCTAAAATTCTAAATGTAATGAAAACACCTATTGCTAAGGGTGCCCACAATAATCCTTGTCCAAGACTTGAAATAATCATAAGTTTACCTCCTAAGGTTGTTTAATTTGATCAGGATTTAAGCCAATTTCTTTAGCATAAGTTTTGTTAACGTAAAGTCTTAAAGTATGTGAAGTTTCAACAGGCATATTTTGAGGCTTCTTTTTGTCGATCAAAATCTTGTAAGCCATCTTAGCTGTCTGTTTGCCTAAATCTTCATAATTGATTCCATAAGTTGCAGTTCCACCATCTTCGGCCATTTCAATTGATCCGGTAACTACAGGCAACTTAGCTTCACGAGCTTTTTTACCGATAGTCTTCATCGAGCTTGCCATCAAATTATCAGTTGGTAGATAGATTCCGGAAACTTTGTCAGCCATTCCTGATACGGCACTGGCAACATCGTTGGTACTAGTTACACTGACAACATTTAATTTCAAATTGTGATTCTTAGCATATTTTTTGACCATCTTGACTTGAAGCACGGAATTTTCTTCTGATGAGTTGTACAAGACTCCAATTGGTTTATTTCCTTTAGTCAGAGTTGTCAATAGTTTCACTTGTTTATCAACTGGTCCAAGGTCCTTAGTTCCTGTGACATTAGTACCAGGTTTCTTATCTGATTTAACCAATCCGGCACTCTGCAAATTAGTGACCGCTGTTACTACGATTGGTGTTGATTTAGTCTTCTTGGCAAGTGCTTGAGCTGATGGTGTAGCAATTCCCAAAATCAAGTCATTTTTCTTTTGTGTCAATTGTTGTGCCATCGAGTTCAAATTGGATTGATCTCCTTGAGCATTTTGATAGTTGTAATTTACTTTAATTGATTTATCGTGTTTTTTTATTTCTTGATTAAGTTCTTGTTTGAAACCTTTTCTAGCGGCATCGAGTGAACCGTGTGGCACAATCTGCAAAATACCGACATTTAATTCCTTACTTGATGTTGAATTATTAGAACATCCCACTAAAACTAAAGCCACCATGGCAATTGTTAACAAACTGATAATTGATTTTTTCATTATTTAATCCTCCCGAAGTATAAAAAAACCAGCTAGATTCAGATTAGAATCTAACTGGTTTAAATACACGGGCCCGAAATATTTTCTCCAGATAGATTCAACCCTGTATCTATCTGGCTTATTAAACATGCTTAAAAGCTTTAGCCATTCGATAGATACGAACACGTACGCGTCCGTATCCAACGAAAGGATACAAACGCTATCTAAAGAAAAAGCTAAAGGCAAATTGATTATTTAAATGTGAGTATTGATTATTAGTTTTCATAATAAAATTCCTCTTTTCAATTTACAATGAATAGTAAAGCATTTAAAAATTAGGATGTCAATAAGTTTATTAAATAATTTTAATCAAGGATATTATTGGAACTGCAGTATATTGCAAAAATTGTGTCTAACTCCATCTAGGTAGAAAAAGGACTCTAGTCGGGAGCAAAAATTCTGTGGCGGCTCAATAGCCAAATTTTCCTTAGCGATTTATCGCTTAGGTAAAGACCGAGTTTTAAGATTTTGCGCACTTGGTTTATGCAAAAGCTCAAAATCGCGTCGGCTATGTTCCAGCCAGCCACAGGATTTTTGCGGACGACGGCATATTTAGTCCATTAGGTACTTTTTAGTACCTACAGCACTTTATAGTGCGTAATTGTTTATTTATCTCAACCCCCTATACTGTTACACATACTCAAATTTTAACTATAGGGGTCAGAAATTATGAACAAGAAAATATCATCTACTTGGATTCTTTTGTCATTAGCTATCAGTGCTTTTGCCATTGGATCGACGGAATTTATTAGTGTTGGAATTATGCCTTTACTTACGAAAACTTTTGGCATTTCTCTTGTACAAGGAGGTCTAACTGTTTCCATTTACGCTACAGGAATTATGTTTGGCGCTCCAATTTTAGCTTTATTAACTAATCGTTGGGATCGCAAGAAATTACTGATTGGTATCATGATTAGTTTTATCATTGGAAATACTTTAGCAGCACTAGCTCCTAGCTTTGCGATTCTTTTGGCCGGACGTGTCATTGCTGCTTTGTCCCACGGAATTTTTATGACGATTGCATCTTTGATTGCAGCTGATGTCGTAGCTCCTAACAAACGTGCTTCAGCAATTGCCGTTATGTTTACTGGATTAACAGTTGCAACCATTACCGGTGTTCCGATTGGGACTTTTATTGGAAATACCTTCGGTTGGAGATTATCATTTTTCTTCTTAGTAGCTTTGGGATTAGTTGGTTTGATTACTAACATCATCCTCGTACCAAACGAATTACCTTTGCCTAAACCCACTAGTGTCAAAGGTATTTGGAGAATTTTAAAACAACCACAATTGCTTTTGATTCTTCTAATTACTGCTTTAGGCTACGGAGCAACTTTTCCAGTTTACACTTACCTTACAACTATCTTGAATAAGAATATGAATTGGTCGCAAAACGCCATCGTTATCATTTTGATTTTTTATGGAGTAGCCGTCGCAGTTGGTAATACTTTGGGTGGTAAATGGGCTAACAAACGTCCTTTAACTGCTCTACTCAAAATGTTTGTCGGCTTAGGTGTCGCTTTGGTTGTAATGAGATTCTTTATTAATCTTCACTTCTTAGGACTTTTAGCAGTAATGTTGTTAGGGCTATTTGCTTTCATGAATGTGCCTGGATTGCAACTTTATATCGTCCAATTAGCTGAAAAATACACACCCAATGAAGTTCCTTTGGCTTCAGCTTTGAACATCTCAGCTTTTAATGTTGGAATCACTTTAGGATCAACGATTGGCGGACAAGCCGTTGCTCACAATCAATTAGTCAACACTCCTTGGTTAGGCGTTGCCATGCTTGTCGTCGGTATTTTATTGATTGGAGTATTGATCAAAATGGAAAATAACGTCAAGGTTGAAGATTTAGATTTAGAAAATTGCTAAGAAACATTGACGGTGGTAAGATAACACTTACTTAATGGAGGAAAACTTTCATGAAACAAGCTGTTTATAATATCGGGGTTGAAAATACTATGAGAATTATCGGTGGCAAGTGGAAGCCTATCATCCTCTGTCACTTAAAGCATGGTAAGATGCGGACTGGTCAATTACGTCGTGCCATCCCTAATATCACGCAAAAAATGTTAACGCAACAACTACGAGAACTTGAAAACGATGGCATCGTTGCTCGTAAAGTTTTCAGTCAAGTTCCACCTAAGGTAGAGTATTCACTGACAGAATATGGTCACTCACTCAACAAAATCCTCGAAGAACTTTGTGTCTGGGGTGAACAAGATATTGACCGTCGTAAAGCTAATGGTGAAAACATCGTCCTCTTAAATCGCGAAGATGTTGAATATGACAAATTACCTTATGCAGACTAAAGAAACCTGAATTCATTATGAGTTCAGGCTTTTTTTGACAAAAAAAACAGACCTCAATGAGATCTGCTATCAGTTAGTCTTTATTTGATTGATTAATCAATAAATTTGAATGTATGTTTCTTTGAAATTCTATCTTCTGAGTAGACAGCTAATGCGATTGCTGCAATAGCAAATGCTGGAATGGTGTATCGACTTTGCAAAACAAATAGCATCATCAATAAAATTGCGACCACCGCCATTAGTGCTACTTTCATGAATTTTACGTTTCTTGTTGTCATAACATCCACCCCTTAGTGTCTTTTTCTTTTTTCCATAGATGACAATACCATGCTAAAAAAGGTTTTACAACCCTTTTACACCGGCGTTTAGACGACTATTTACAACTGTCATTTCTTTTCTAATAAACCAAGTGGTACTCTTAAAATGAATTAAAGATTTCTTACTACTGGCAGTATGTTTTTGAAAATCATTCAAATTATTTTGAAATCTTTTCTTAGAATTCTTAAAACTAAACTTAGACAATTATTTTTAAACTTATTTATGCCACAAGCACTGATATGGTGGTCTTTGTGGACAGTTGTTTATTTATTGTGAACAGTATTTTTTAATTTATATTTCTAATTTTTCTAATATATTTTGAATAAGGATGCCGTCGTCCGCGAAAATCCTGTGGCTGGCTGGAACATAGCCGACGCGATTTTGAGCTTTTGCATAAACCAAGTGCGCAAAATCTCAAAACTCGGTCTTTCACTAGGCAATAAATTGCCAAGAGAAAATTTGGCTATTGAGCCGCCACAGGATTTTCGCTACCGACTAGAGTCCATCTTCTATTTAGATAGAATCAAACATATACTTTCTGAATAACTACTTTATTCCTTTGTGACACCATAAAAAAATAGAAGATATTACTAGAAATACAGCAATATACTGTAATTTCAATAATATCTTCTATTAATTTTCTGAAGTAACTTATATAAAGATAGAAATCACTATCTAGTCGGGAGCGAGGTACTGGAAAATGCTCAGTCGTGAAATTCCACTTAGCGATTTATCGCTTAGTGAAAGCCCAAACTTGAAGCCTTTGCCCGGTTTTGGTCTTAGCAAAGGCTCCAAGTTGTGGCCACCGCATTCTGCGTTTTCCAGTGCTGAACGGACGACGGCAGCTTAACACTTCACACTATAATCGATTATCTATCCTAAACATCCCAAGTCCAATCATTAACTTCTGGCAAGTCATCACCATACTCACGGATGTACTTGTTGTGTTTGTCAACTTTAGCTTCCATTTCGTCAGCAAAGTCACTAGCAGCGTCACCTTGAACAGCAACGGCAGCAACTTCTGCCAAGTGGAAACGATCCATTTGATTTACCACACGCATGTCAAATGGAGTTGTAATATCACCATTTTCACGATAGCCATGAACGTATAAGTTGTGATTGTCACGGTCAAAGAAGATTTCCTTAATGATGTCTTCAAAGCCATGGAATGCGAATAGAACTGGTTTATCAACAGTAAAGATTTCATTGAATTGTTCATCAGTCAATCCACGAGGGTCAACCCTTGGTGATCTCAACTTCAACAAGTCAACAACGTTAACGAATCTAATCTTGAGCTCTGGTTTAGCTTTTCTCAAAATACTGATAGCAGCTAATGATTCAAGGTTTGGTTCTGTTCCAGCAGCAGCGATAACGATGTCTGGGTCACCGTTATCATTTGATGCCCAATCAATTACCTTAAGACCTTTATCAGCTAACTCTTGACCTTCTTCAATTGAGTAGAATTGGAGTCTAGGTTGTTTTGAAGTTACCAATAAGTTGATTTTTTCTTGATCATCCAAAATCTTAGGCATAACAGCAAGCAATGAGTTCGTGTCAGCAGGGAAATATTCGCGAATGTATTCAGGTTTCTTTTCAGCTAAGTGAGTAATGATACCTGGATCTTGGTGAGTATAACCGTTGTGATCTTGTTGGAAAGCTGTTGATGTAGCAATAACGTTTAGTGATGGATACTTGTTTCTCCAACTCAATTCGTTAGCTTTTCTCAACCACTTGAAGTGTTGCGTCAACATTGAATCGACAACTCTCAAGAAAGCTTCATAACTTGGGAAAATACCGTGACGTCCTGTCAAAGTATAACCTTCGTTAAATCCTTCAGCTTGGTGTTCTGAAAGTTGAGAATCGATGATACGGCCAACTGGAGCTTCAAATTGATCATTTGGTTCCTTAACTGGTTCCATCCATTGACGAGGTGAAGCATCAAATGCGCCGTAAAGACGGTTTGACATCGTTTCATCAGGTCCAAAGATTCTAAAGTTCTTTTCATTATTCTTAATGACATCGCCGAGATACTTACCTAGTTCAATCATATCTTGAGCAATTTTAGTACCTGGTTTGTCAAATTTCAAAGCGTAATTCTTGTAGTCTGGAAGTTTCAATGGTTTAGGATCAACTCCACCATTTACGATAGGATTCATAGCCATCCTTGCTTGTCCCTTAGGAATAATAGCAGCGATGTCACTATCCAATTTACCATTTTCATCAAATAGTTCTTCTGGTTTGTAAGATTCTAGCCATTCAACTAATTTATCAGCGTGTTGCATATCATTTTGATCAACAGGAATTGGAATTTGGTGAGCTCTAAATGAGCCTTCAATTGGTTCACCATCCCAAGTCTTAGGACCAGTCCAGCCCTTAGGAGCACGGAAAATGATTACCGGCCACTTAGGCATCTTAGCTTCTGATGCAGGGTGTTTTCTAGCTTCCGTTTGAATAGCTTCAATTTTTTCAATAGCTTTATCCATAACTTTAGCCATTTCAGGATGCATCTTTTGTGGGTCATCGCCTTCAACAAACATTGGATCCCAACCCATACCTTCAAAGTACTTAGTCAAATCTTCATCGCTCTTACGTGACAAGATTGTAGGGTTAGAAATCTTAAAACCGTTTAGATTTAGAATTGGCAAAACAGCACCGTCATTAACCGGATTAATGAAAGTATTTGAGAACCATGAAGCAGCCAAAGGACCCGTTTCTGATTCACCATCACCAATGACTACTGCGGCAATCTGATCAGGATTATCAAGTATAGCCCCGACACCGTGTGATAGAGAATAACCTAATTCTCCACCTTCATGCATTGAGCCTGGTGTTTCTGGAGCAGCATGAGAAGCAACCCCACCAGGGAATGAAAATTGTTTAAAGAGTTTTTGCATACCCTTAGTATCTTGGGTAATTTCTGGATAGATTTCTGTATAACTACCATCGAGGTAAGAATTAGAAACCATTACTTGACCACCATGACCAGGGCCTTCAATATAGAACATCTTCAAACCGTATTTATTAATAACACGATTCAAATGAGCGTAAATAAAGTTTTGTCCAGCAATAGTTCCCCAGTGTCCGATTGGGTGAACTTTGACATCACTAGCTTTTAATTCACGTCTTAATAATGGATTATCTTTTAAATATAATTGACCAACAGAAACGTAGTTTGCTGCTCGCCAGTATTTATCGATTAAATTTAAGTATTCTTTTGATGAGTAATCTGTCATTCCAGCACACACTCCTTATGTATTTACAATTGTAATGATAGCGAGAACTATAGCAAAAGTCAACCATTTTGAAAATTGGTGCGTTCCAATGTTTGTAAACTCTTACTTATTGGCTAAATCAACGAAAGAATCATATTTGAAGTATTTATAATGTAGTTTCATTGTCGAAAATTCAAAAGGAGTTCCATCGTCTAAAAAGAAAATTCCTTCCATCAAGCCAACGGGCTCATTATCAGCTAAATTCAACAATTCTTTCCCTTCTGCATCCGAAGGTTCAGCCGAAATATTCAAATACGTCTTGTTAACTTCTTTGCCTAGTTCAGATTCTACATAATTAAAGATAGATTCAGAAGCAATTTGCTCTGACAATTCTGGTGCTAATTTGATAGGAATGTAACCAGTTTCAATCATGAATGGTACATCATCCAAAGACCGTAAACGTTTGAAAGCATAAACGAATTCACTAGGCTTTAAAAACAAATTATCTTGCAAATCTTTATCTGGATGAACCACGTCAAATTGCAAAACCTTTACGCCCGGTTTTTGACCATTAGCGTTGAAACTATCTGTAATACCAAGATTTTTACCACTGTAGTTAAATGATGAACCTTGTTTTAAATACAATGGATTAACAAAAGTCCCAGATCCACGCTTCTTAAAGATAATCCCTTGATCAGCCATCAATCCTAAAGCACGCTTGATTGAACTTCGACTAACTTTATAGCTTTCGGCTAGAGATCTTTCATCAGGTAAACGCATATCCGAGAACTCTCCACTATCAATTGCTTTTTTTAATGATGTAATAATTTTTTGATAAACTAAATCAGCCATAACTTTTCCTCATTTCATAAATTGGGTCGCACCAATTATAAACATGGTGATTATTTTTCTTTCTAAGTATATCCTATACCGTATTGAACTTACATACCAAAAAAATATTGGTCCTTAATTTAGATCAATGTAATACGCCGTCCTCCATAGCAAAGAAAATTTGGCTGGAACGTAGTGGGCACGACTGAGCCAATTTTCTTTGCTATTCCGGACTAGATAGTAGTTTTTATTTTTTATCATTTGCATTATCTTTACATCTAGATATAACATTTATATATGAGAGGTATACATTATGGGAATAAAAATTGGAATCATTTTAGGAACAACGCGCCACAATTCACTTGGTAGTAAGATTTTTAAATACTTACAAAAAACAATTCAAAGTAATGCTGACGTGGAATACAATTGGATAAAACTTAGTGACTACCCTTTGCCACTTTACGATCATGAAGAGACTCCTTTGGAAGACCACATTCACGACTTGACCAGCGTCGAAAGTGATTGGCTAAAAAAATTGAACCAGCAAGATGGATATTTAATTTTGACACCGGAATATGATCACGCCATTACTGGAGCTTTGAAAAATGCCCTTGATTTAGTGGGTCCAGAAGTCAATCGCAAACCTGTTTTGACAATTGCCTATTCACATTTCAGCGATGGTGGTATATTGGCAGCTCAGTCAATCGTACCAATACTTCAAATGCTGAAAATGATTGTTCTGCCAACGCCGGTCTTATTGTGGAATGCTGATGATAATTTCACTGAAGATGGAACTTTATTGGACGTTAAAAACAGCGACCATTTTGCCAAACGTTTGAATGAAGCCGTTAATGAAATTAATTTCTACACTTCAGTTTTGAAGAATAATCCTTTTGCCAAATAAAAAGCATCTATAAGTGCAATCCTTAACGGATTTTACTTATAGATGCCTATTTTTTAGTTCAAAGCTTCAAATTCTTGATCTAAACTAATTGGAAATTCTTTTGGTTCTTTTTGATTCTTAATCAAATCGTCAGTCATTTTAGTAGCATAAACTTTGCGATTGCCATAAGGAACGAAATACATAATCTTGTTAGTCAAATCCAAAACTGTTTGGTATTGAGTATAGCTGGATTCCCCATTGTCCTTAATATTAACACCGCGTGGAATCGTCACACTATCAAGCATGTGCAAAATTGTATTAACGGCTTGCTTATTATCCTTAGGTGCTTCAGAAGCATTGCGAATAAAGGCGGTTCTGACAAAACGGTCAACGGCAGTGTACCCACCAGGTAATCTGAAAGTACCATTTTGACCTAATGGAATGACTTCTTCATCACCAAATTTTTTAGCACCAAAATTAGTCGTTTGAGCACCTAAATAGTTAGCCAAATTAGTCTTGTGCCAATTGTAATCAGGAGTATTAGTCAATACGCCAACTTTGTCTTCTTGAAGTACTAAGCCATTTCCCTCTGGTTCCAAGATGTAAATTGCACCAGTGGCATCACTAAAAATAAAGTGCAATGGTTGATTTTGTCCCATTACTCCGGCATTTGATTCAATTAGGTGAACTTGTTTAATATTTTCTTTCAAATCTTCAATTGATTTGTTGTTACCTAAAGCCCAAAGAATAAATTCTTCAGCGACTAAATTGATTTCACCTTCAGTTGGTTTTGTTTCATATTTAGCAGCGTGAGAAAAATACAATTCTGCTGCTGATAATCCATATTCGTTGAAACCGTCAGCCACCATATAGTTACTACCATATTTAGCGCCCGTCCCCATAACAGCGTAATCACTTGTATAAGTTTTCTTATCATAAGAAGAAATCCATTTATATTCTTGAGGCAAAAATGTTGGTCTGCCATTTAATTCAAAAGCAAAATCCATTGTTCTAGCTAAAAATTTTGAGCCATCTAAAGCCCCTAAGCTAAGACTCGTACACATATATCTGTACTTCCTTTCGGGAATTATCAAAATTCATTATTAAATTAATTATTCTCTTAATTAAGAACATTATCAAGAATTTTATTTTGTAGATTTTAAATATAACTCTTTTGATACGGATATGATAAAGTATGAGTGTATAAACAAATATTCCGGAGGTAATTTCATGACAGTCGATATAAAAAAAGCTCAAGATGTGTATAAAGATGCCGGCGAAAGTGTTATTTTTACAACCTTGATGCTTAATCACAAAGATTTGAAAACCGAAAAGGATGCCATTGCAGAATTTTCTGATATGTCCAATTCAATTATTAATAGTATGAGAATTCGTGACCCAGAAGCTCAAGCTCACATTGCTTGGGGATTTGGATCAGATGCTTGGGACTATCTTTTCCCAAATGCTCCAAAACCAAAAGAATTAGAGAACTTTAAGGAAATCAAAGGTCCTAAATACACCGCTGTTTCAACACCCGGTGATATTTTTATTCATGTCCGTTCTAAGAAAATGGCCGTTTGCTATGAATTAATGGATCAATTTATGGGTATTTTACGTCCAATCACTTCAGTTGAAGATGAAACTCATGGTTTTAGATACATCGAAGGACGAGCAATTATTGGTTTTATCGATGGAACAGAAAATCCAGCTGGTATTGAATCAATGGATTATACCTTGATTGATGACGATCCTGAATTTAACAATGGCTCATATGCTTTTGCTCAAAAATATATTCACAACATGGAAGCTTGGAAGAGCCTCAAAACTGAAGATCAAGAAAAGGCTATTGGACGTCACAAGTTCTCTGATCGTGAATTGGATGACGATGAGAAGTTGCCTAATGCGCATAACGTTGCTTCCAAAGATGAAGAAGGTGGCGTCGAACATAAAATCGTCAGAATGAATGTACCTTTCTCTGACCCTGCCAAAGACATCACCGGAACTTATTTCATCGGTTACTCCAAAGATTTTGCCGTAACTAATCGAATGTTAACGAATATGTTTACTAAGAGTGATCGTTTACTTGATTTCAGTACTCCAATCACTGGTAACTTATTCTTCATTCCTTCAAAGACGACTCTTGAAAAAATTGCTGATGGAGATTATTAAAATAAAATAATTAGATAAAAAATGGGAGAAGTTGGTCGTTTAGACTAACCTCTCCCATTTTTGCGGTTTTATTTTTCATTTTTTAGAACTAAATCGCCACAAGTTCCTTACAAATAGTAATGCTAAAAAAAGCATCAATAATCCTGAAAATGCTAAGGAGATTCTTCCAAAGAAAAATCCAGGATCAACGGTCATCTCAATCACACTGACGAGCATTGAGACAAGGACCAAAAGAGATGTGCGTCTCAAAATCATGGAAATCCCTCCCCTATTTGATAGGTCGATTATAACAATTTCTATTTTATTTGGCATTAATTATTTTGGAAAGATAACGAAAATTGCAGCAAAAAAAATTGCCACGCCAATCGACAAGGTTAGGTAATATACCGATTCCTTTTTTGCTTTAAATGATATTGTCATTATAGCAATTCCAATGACAAACATTAAAATCGATAAAATTATTTGCATTTATTCCTCTCCCTCATGTTAATATTTAATATAGTTAGGTTATAATACATAATGCTTTTTATATAAAAATATTTTCAAAAATCTAACAATCTGAAACTAATTTGGTATTTTTTATATAATTATCTTTTTTAACGGTACTTTTATCTTTATACTAGATAAGGTACTTCTTTTTTGTAGGGGAAACGTAAATGGCCGTATTAAAACGTGTATTTTCAGATAGAGTGTTGTGGATAGCTGGAGCAGCAGCAATTTTAACATCTATCTTCATCAGTCCACCACAGATGATGGACATCAATTGGAAGACACTTGCATCACTACTATCTATGATGATTATAATCCAAATCTATGATTATTTGGACTTTCTAAAATATTACGCGGCGTATATGACACACAAAGCCAAAACGACGCGACAGATGATATTTATGTTAGCTTCTCTAGCATTTTTTGGAGCTATGTTCTTAACAAACGATGTTACAATTCTAACTTTGGTTCCTTTATTTTACCAGTTATCTAAGCATATAAAAGTTAATCCAATTTTTCCAGTCATAATTATTGCTATGGCGGCTAATCTTGGAAGTATGTTTACACCATTTGGTAATACTCACAACCTATTCTTGTTGACACATTTCAACCTAGGTATCAAGCAATTCTTTATTATGTCAACTCCAATAACGATTATTACTTTTACAGCAATTTTTCTAACAACTCGCTTTTTTCCAAAAGATCCAATTGAGCTGACTGAATTGCCTGCTGTTGAATTAAATATTCCAAGTTTATCTTTAACAGTGGCAGTAACAATAGTAATATTTTTGGGGATTTTTTCTGTTATCCCAATGTGGGGATCATTGATCGCGGCTTTACTATTAGTAATTTTCATCAATCCGCGTATTTTAGCATCTGTTGATTATTCAATTGTATTGATTTTCATGTGTTTCTTTATTGCCGTTGGTAATATTAACCGTGAACCAGCAATTGTTAATAATCTACACCAGTTTTTACAAACAAGAACTAGTACATACTTAACATCGATTATAACTAGTCAATTTATTAGTAATGTTCCAACTACGATTTTAGTTTCTAAATTCTCCAAATACGTTCATGCTATTTTCTTAGGTACGAATATTGGTGGATTGGGAACTGTCGTCGGTTCACTAGCTAATCTTTTGGCTTTCAAACAATATAGATTTTTCTTCAAGAAGAATCCTGGCAAATACCTCATGTACTTTACGATCATCAATTTTACTATGTTGATAATCATTGGAACAATTGGTTATTTCTTAATTGATTTTGGTCTGCCAGCTAAATAAAATAACCTTTTGTTTTTTTACGACAATCAAAAGGTTATTTTTTTATGAGTTAACAGGATTCTTCTTTCTTAAATTGAAATTCTTCCATTTTCTCACTTGTCTACTGTAATTGTTGAATGGTGAAACGGCGTTGATTCTAATCCACTTTGCAACTGGCCACATTGCTTTAGTAGTAGCCCATTTGCGCTCTCCTGGTTTGAAAAGTTCGTCATGAGACATGTTTTCGATCCATGAAACTAATTCATCGACCACGCTACTCAATTCCTCTTCCTCATTTTCCAAACCGTTTGAACCGTATTTGATATTAAAATCATGATATAACTGACGCATTTGATCCCACTTATATCCAGGAGTTGGCGTCGTGATATTTTCACCACTAGCTTCTGCTTTCTCCCAAGATAAAATCATGTTGATCCAACCGAGTTGATAAGAGAGCATTTCACGTGGAGTTTTATCCACTTGCTCAATTCTTTCATCGGCTACATCGTCACTTATACCCTCGTATTCATCAATGAACTTGTGATAACTCTCTCTAATTTGGTCTATCAATTCTTGTGAATTTTTATATACCTGCATGCCTTCGCTACCTTTCATTGATTTTTGATTCCCAATCCGGGAAGTCTCCAATCTCTATTATAGACTGAATTTTGTCACTTTGGGTAAAAAAAGCTCATGATATAGCAAGTTTTTAGTGAGAAAGCGTTTTATTTGTGTTATATTAAAAAGTTATACAATTTTTTCAAGGAAAATTTGCCGTCGTCCGCAAAAATCCTGTGGCTGGCTGGATAGAATCAGACACATACTTTTTGAATAATTAATATATTTCTTTATAGCATTACATAAAAAAAGAAGATACTACTAGAACCACAGCAATATACTGTAATTTCAATAATATCTTCTATTAATTTTCTGAAGTAATTTATATAAAGATAGAAACCACTATCTAGTCGGGAGTGAGGTCCTGGAAAATGCTCAGCCGTGAAATTTTTGTTAGCAATTTATTGCTTACAAAAAGCCCAATCTTGAAGACTTTGCCCGGGTCTGGTCTTAGCAAAGGTTCCAAGTTGTGGCCACAGCGTTCCAGCAATTTTCCAGGGCCGAACGGACGACGGCAGCTTAATCCTCAATTAAAATATTAAAGATTTGGATCCATCTTAAAGGTCAACTTACTCAATTCAGTTCCCTTAGTAATCAAATCAGCAATATGTTCTTTAGTAGCTTTATTAAAGTGCTCAGCTATCACATGATTTTGTTCCGTTAAGAAACTTGTCAACTCTTCACCTGACTTAGAAGTGGCCGCAATTTCAACGCCAAAGACCTTTCTTCTAGCCCACTGTGCTAATTTCTTTCGATAGTCCAAATTAGGCTCTACAAACTCCGTGTAATGACTTTCAACTATCATGGCCAATGTTTCATACATCCAGTAAGCACTCTTCATATCTAATTTCTCAGGCACGTAGCTATATGTTTCGTCAATATCATTAGCATTAGTAAAGAATGGTACATAAGGACTGAAACTCGGAATTCCTAAGGCTTTCCACTCGATGCCGCCGATATTAGTTTTTGATGCTTTTGGCAATTGTAGAATATGAGAATTGGCTGTTCTGGATAAAGAAATGGCACGATACTTTTTACTATTTTTGCCTGTACTCATTGGATCGAATTCAGTTTCATCATAATGCGATGCTAAAACCGCTTGAATATCTTCGACCGAAATCTTCTTTTCTGGTTTTCTCAAAAATGGTAAATTTGAAGATTCTGGATCTTGTTCAATCGCTGGATTGAGCATTTTTTGACCATACCAAACTCGTGGTGTGTTGTAATGACGATCTTGTTTTGTATCAGTTCCAAAGATATGTCTAAAATTAAAGCCTTCAAAATCAGGATTCAAATTATTATCAACTACGAACTCTTGAATTCCTTTAGACCACATGAAATTATCAGGATCATTAAAGTCAATTTCTTCAATTCCAATTTGATTGGCAGCTACGGCATAACTGTCATCAGGAATCCTAATTGCTACCCAGTGATGACCAGTTGCTAATTCAACGTACCAAATTTCATCTTGATCAAAAAATTGCACACCGTTACCTTCAGCTGAGCCGTATTTTTCAATTAAATTTCCTAAATATTCAACTCCTTGGCGTGCAGAATCAATATATGGCAAAACCAATGTTGTCATAGAGTCCTCCGCTACTCCTTCAGGAACTAAGGGATCATAGGCTAAAACCAATTCATTAGCAAAGACACTCTCGGTGGCACTCATCCCAACATTCTTTTCGTTGATACCATCTTCTTCATACCAACCTTCATCTTGATTGGCATCAGGTGAACTAGTATAGCGATAAGCTTTTTCAGGTAATTCAACGGTTAATTTATTGTATGGAGAAACGTAATTCTCATGGCGATTTTCAACTGCTGGTTGGACGAAAAATCTCTTAGGCCAATTAGCAACGTAATTATCTTCATTTCTAGCTATAAAGTTAGATCCATCCTGAGCTGCTTTTTTTCCGACCATAATTGAGGTACAGGCCGCATGTTTATGTTGTTTCATTTTTAATCCACCCTTCAATTAATCACCAAATATTTCTTTTTTCAATTTCAAAGCAGTTGGTGTAGTAGCTAAACCACCTTCAGCTGTTTCTTTGAAAATAGATGGCATTTGTTGGCCGACTTTGTGCATCGCTTCAACGACTTCGTCAACTGGAATAACACTCTTGATGCCAGCTAACGCCATATCTGCGGAGATCATTGCTTGTGAAGATCCAAGGGCATTTCTTTTAACGCAAGGAACCTCAACTAACCCTGCTACTGGGTCACAAACTAGTCCCATCATGTTTTGTAAAGTAATCGAAATTGCTTCGGCGGCTTGTTGGGCACTGCCACCTTTAGCACAAACTAAGGCAGCCGATGCCATTGCCGCAGCTGATCCAACTTCTGCCTGACAACCACCCTCAGCTCCGGCAATCGATGAATTATTAGCAATCACCAAACCAAAAGCTCCAGCGGTGAATAAGAAGTCCACTTGCTGGTCTCTAGTCATCTTCAATCTATCTCTAACGGCAACTAAAACTCCAGCTAAAACTCCAGCACTTCCGGCTGTTGGCGTGGCACAAATCAGACCCATTTTGGCGTTGACTTCATTGACAGCGACCGCATTTCTGACAGCTTCCAAAATCGGTTCACCACTTAAAAAGTCACCTTTTTTGATATATTCGTTCATCAATTTAGCATCCCCACCAGTCAAACCAGTAACGGATTTAACTCCAGCAACACCTTCTTGAATCGACTGTTCCATAACTCCTAAATTACGTTCCATTTGTGAGCGGATGAATTCTTTACTACGATTCGTGTTTTCCATCTCAGTTTGAACCATCAAGTCAGCAACGGAATCGTATTTAGCACTTTTTTCAACTAATTCTTTAATTGTATAAAACATCTTTTTATCCCCTATTCAAAATACGTTGCATTATCGACATGTGGTAATGACTCCAATTGTTTCAAAATATCTTCACGATTACGACGTTCATCAACTTCGATGATCATGATGGCTTTTTCACCCTTAGAAGCTCGAGTAACAGTCATTGTTCCAATATTAATATTAAAGTCAGAAAAGACATTGGTAACTTTGGCAATCATTCCCGCAACATCTTGATGAACTGTAATATAAGTAGGTGTTCCTAAACTCAAAGACATCTTGAAACCATTGATTTCAGAAATTTGAATATTTCCACCACCGATAGAAACACCAGTAACTGACAATTCATGGTCTCCCTTG
This sequence comes from Companilactobacillus futsaii JCM 17355, assembly GCF_001435505.1. Lineage (GTDB taxonomy): Bacteria > Bacillota > Bacilli > Lactobacillales > Lactobacillaceae > Companilactobacillus > Companilactobacillus futsaii. Next base: position 58,246 of record NZ_AZDO01000137.1, read on the forward strand.
ACAAGGGTGATTTTGGCAGTATTAGGGTGAGCTACTTTGTCACTCTTAGGCACAAAAGCCACCTTAATTCCTGATTCATAGGCAATTTTCAAAGAATCAGACAAACGTCTATCATCTGGTTCCATTCCTAACAAGCCACCAACAATAGCTACATCAGTTCCGTGGCCACGATAAGTTTTGGCAAAGGATTCATACAGATCTATGGTGATTTTGTCAGGCTTTTCACCGAAGATATCATGGACTACTTTTCCGATTCGAGCAGCACCAGCAGTATGAGAACTACTTGGACCAACCATCACTGGTCCGATAATATCGAAAACACTTTTAAAACGTACATCTTTCATGATAATTTCCCCTATTTTATATTAATTAAAGTTTACAATTATTAGTTGGTAAATTCATTAATATTTTTGTTTATTAGACAAAATAACGGTAAATACTCTCTATGATTTGAGGGTATTTGCCGTTATTTTTTTAAGGAATTTAAGTTTTAAAAAATTATTTTAAAGATTTGGATCCATCTTGAATGTCAACTTACTCAATTCAGTTCCCTTAGTAACCAAATCAGCAATGTGAGCTTTTGTTTCGTCATTGTAATGTTTTACAATTTCATGATTTTGTTCTGTTAAGTAGTCTGTCAAAACCTCTCCTGACATTGTAACGGCCTTTTTATCCACTTCAGCAATCTTTCTTCTTGCCCATTCTGATAATTTCTTTTGATAGTCGAGGTTTGGTTCAGTGAATTCATTGTAGTGACTTTCTACGACCATAGCCAATGTTTCATACATCCAGTAGGCGCTCTTCATATCGAGTTTTTCTGGTGTGTAACTGTATGATTCATCAATATCGTTGGCATTTGTAAAGAATGGAACTTGTGGACAGAAGCTTGGTACACCAAATCCAGTCCATTCAACCCCAGCAGCACCATTCTTATCTGAATCTCTCATTTGAAGAATATGAGAGTTAGCAGTACGTGACAACGAAATAGCACGATAAGTTCTTCTTTCATGTTCAGTACCATTTCCTAGTGGATCGTACTTTGTTTCATTATAGTGTGACTTCAAAATGTATTGAATATCTTCTACAGAAATTTTCTTTTCAGCTTTTCTAATGAATGGAAGCTCTGGTGATTCTGGATCTTGAGTGTCATCAGATGGATTCAAATAACGTTGTGCAAACCAGACACGTGGTGTGTTGTAGTGGTGGTCTTGTTCCGTATTTGTACCAAAGATATGTCTGAAGTCCCAACGGTCAAAGTCTGGGTTTAGTCCGTGTTCTTCAACGAATTCTTGAATCCCGTCAGCCCACATGTAGTTATCTGGGTCATTAAAGTCAATGTCTTGAATAGCAACTTGGTTAGCAGCTACAGCATAGCAATCATCAGGAATTCTTACAGCTACCCATTGGTGTCCAGTAACAACTTCCATGTACCAAACTTCATCCTTATCAATGAATTGGAGTCCGTTACCTTCTGCTGATCCATATTTGGCAACTAATTTACCTAAATATTTAACACCATCGCGAGCTGAGTCGATATATGGCAAAACTAAAGTTGCAAGTGAGTCTTCAGCTAAACCATTTTTGATGTATGGATCAAAAGCCAAAACTTTTTCGTTGGCATAAACACTTTCAGTTGCACTAAGGCCAACATTTTTTTCGTTGAATCCATCTTCTTCATTAGGACCAGTACTTTGGTCAGCATCTAGTGTTGAAGTATAGCGATAACCACTTTCTGGATAAGGTGCAGTCATCTTATTATATGGTGAAACATAAGTTTCGTGACGACCTGAAACTGCCGGTTGAACGATAATTCGTTTTCTATAAATAGCGTTAAGACGATCTTCGTTTCTGGAAATATAGGTTGCCCCATCCATTGAAGCCTTTTTACCTACCATCATTGATGTGCATGCTGATGATTCAATACGATCTAGCTCTGTCATTTTTAAGTCCCCCAGTATAAATTTTTATTATATATATTATGATACTCGTTCTATTAAATGATCGACACTCTCAATTTGGTTTAAAAACAAAACCAGCCTAGTGTAACGGTACTTATCGGTATCTGGAAACTTTTGTGCTAATTCTTTGCCGATTTCATAGGCATTACGATGACCGTTAATTTTCGTAAATACGAAACTACCATACTCATCCATTTCTAAATAAGTTTTTTCAGGAATATGCATGTGCAATTTACGACAGAATTTCTGAATTGGATGATTCTGCTCACGTACTATTGTAATAATGCCAGCTTTTCTTTTAAAAGAAACTGCTGGATTTTTTTGAAAAACCATCGTTTTTAAATCATCTTCAGTTAATTCTTGACGTTTTGTCATCGTGTGCCTCCTTATTTATCCGTTTTTTTAATATTTGTTAAAGGTAAAATCATTGAAATTACTAGGACTACCAAGAGAATCAATCCCATATTGTTACTACCAACAAAGCCTGTTGGTGTCTTGTCGCCTAAAACATTTGTTACGTGTAGGATGATACCGATCAAACCAATAATTGAGCCACCAGCAATTAAACCAGACGAAAGACTAACGCCACTTTGAACACGTTTGTCTCTGAGTTCTTTTTCAGCAGTGATTTTTTCAATCAATAGTTTAATTAAGGCACCAACCAAAATAATTGAAGTTGTAGAAATTGGTAGATAGAATCCTAAAGCTACTGTCATAATAGACAAACCTAACATCCAACATACGATAGCCATAACAACACCGATGATGATCATGATCCAAGGAAGATTTCCCGACATGATTCCAGTTGTCAAGGTAGCAATCAAGTTAGCTTGTGGCATACCAAATGGTGGGTTGGATCCTGTAATCTTCAACTGTGGTTCCAAGATTACTGTAGTACCAACAACAACGATAACACCAATCATAGCGGCAATCATGAAGTATCTCATCATTTCATTCTTGTTACCACCAATAACATAGCTAACTTTTTGTGTTTGCATATAAGCACCGCCGACTGAAATAGCCGTAACGATGAATACACCGAACAACAAGAGGATTTGATTGTTAGCGTTGCTAGTCCAACCAAAAATCACGAATACTAAAGTCATAATAACCAGTGAAGCAATCGTCATACCTGATACAGGAGCGTTTGAACAACCAATCGTACCAGCCAAACGAGCCGAAACGATGACGAATAGCAATGCCAAAATAAGTGATAGGATTCCGCCAACAATAGCCATTACGATATTACCGGCAATGAAGAATCCAACTACAAAGATAGCAATAACAGCAATTAACAATGACCAAATACCAAGCATATTCTTATCATCTGAAGAACTATTTTTAGCATTTAAAGTCTTCTTAATTGAAGTAACGATAACTGGAATCAATTTAACGGCACCAACGATACCACCACAAAGCATCATTCCGGCACCGATATATTTAGAATACGAACCAGCAACTTGATCAACATTCATCTGATTAACTGCTAACCCAATGTCATTCCAATCCTTAGCGTGATTTCCAGCTAATTGAGTAAAGTTTGCAATCAATGGCGTAATTGCAAAATTAGACAAGATAGAGCCCGCAAACATTGTTAAAGCAACATCTAATCCAACAACAAAACCAATTCCAGCTAACATTGGATTTACTTCAGTGGACATCTTCCAACGATAGAAAGAATTACCAATATAAGTAATCGTACTGTTGACCCAACCAAATACTTGCGTCGTCAACATCGTTAAAATTCCACCGATACCAAAACCGATACCCATGAATTTCAATGAATCACCACCGGCCTCAGAGGCTACTAAAGCTTCTGAAATAGCCATGGATTCGGGATAGACTAATTTACCATGCTCTTCAACGACCAAGTAATTCTGAACTAGTGAAGATGTCCCAATGGCAAATAAGACCGCTAAAGCACCTACTAAAACACCGGCGATAAAGTTAACTCGTCCACCAATAACGATAATAGCGGGCAAAACGTAAATCATTCCACTAGCAATGGATTCACCACCACTAGACATGCCTTGCATCAAATTCTTTCCTAAGATTCCTTTCTTCTTAGCAAAAGCTGATACAAGTCCAGAACCAATGATTGATCCCGGAATACCAGCAGCAACTGTCAACCCAGCTTTCATTCCTGAATAAGCTGTTGAAGCGGCAAAAATCACTGCCAAAATTGCACCCATGATCATAACGATAGTATTACCGCCATGATTATCTTTATCAGTCACATACGGAACATACTTCTCACCCGAAACTCCTCCGTAGGCTGATTGTGATAGGCTTTTTTTCATCTTAATGCACCCCCTAACCTACAGAATGGTTAGTCGTTACCAAAAAGTGGTCGATATTTTTTGAAACTTGTTCCAAATCGACATTGCCACCGGAAACTAAAGCAACAACTTTCTTATGATCTAACCATTTTGAATCGATTTTTTCTGCTTCCAAAGCCGCTGTTGGCAAAGCCCCTGCTCCTTCAGCAACCGTCTTAGTTCTTTGTAATAAATCCCTCATGGCTTTAGCAATTTCCTCTTCATTAACCAAAACCATTTCGTCGACTAAGTTCTTAGTAATTGGGAAAGTAATATCTCCTGGTGTGGCAACAGCTGTTCCGTCGGCTAAAGTCTTGCCTTTACTAAAAGTCATTAACTTATTAGCTTGATAAGATGCCGTCATCCCATGAACATTTTCTGATTGAACACCAACGATGTGAATATTAGGATTGAATGATTTCAAAGCCGTTGCGATTCCAGAAATCAATCCTCCACCACCGACAGGAACAATAACCGTGTCGACATCCCACATCTGATCAAGAATTTCTAGTCCAATTGAACCTTGGCCAGCAATAACATCAACGTCATTATATGGATCAACGATTTTGTATCCCTTTTTAGCAGCTTCTTCTTCCATAAATTGATGTGCTTCATCAAAATTGTCACCATGTAAGATAACTTTGGCACCATATCCCGCAGTTGCTTCTTGCTTAGCGATTGGAGCACCATGTGGCATGATAACAACTGAATCTATTCCTAAAAGATGCGATGTCAAAGCCACTCCTTGAGCATGATTACCAGCCGAAGCCGTAATAACGCCACGTGCTTTTTCAGCGTCACTTAAATGATTGATTTTGTTAAAAGCACCTCTAAATTTGAATGATCCAGTTAGTTGCATGTTTTCCAGCTTCAAATAAACTTCCCCATGCGTTACATTACGGCTTAAAAACATTGATTGAATCAACGGTGTTACTCGACCTACTTGGTGAATGGAGTGTGCTGCTGCTTCAATATCTCTCATACAAACGGGATTTTTAAAATCTTTTGAAAGTTTAATATCTTCTGCAGTCATCAACTTTTTCACCCCCTATTATTAAATTGCGTCAATTTCTGTAAAATCATAATTCAATGAATTGGCCAAACCCTTGTTAGTCACTTTACCTTGATAAATATTAATTCCAGACATCAAAGCCTCATCATCTTTGATAGCTTGGTTCAAACCTTTTTCAACAATTTCTAGCAAATAAGAAATATTGCCACTGGCTAATGCTAATGTGGCGGTTCTTGGAACGGCTCCTGGTTGATTTGGAACAGCGTAGTGAATGATCCCATCTTTGACAAAGACTGGATCTTCAATCGTCGTTGGGTGATCAATTGTTTCTACCGTCCCCCCTTGATCGATTGCTACATCAACAATTACACTACCGGGTTTCATCGATTTAACCATATCTTCAGTAACTAGTTTTGGTGGTCTAGCCCCGGGAATTAAAATTGTCGAAATGAATAGGTCAGCATTCTTGATGTATTTAGCAAGATTTTCTTCATTTGAAATAATTCCTTGATAATCCTGTCCTGCAAAATGCTTCTCTAGCCAATCTAAACGTTCTTGCTTAACTTCAAGAATACTTACGTGGCAGCCCATGTCTAAAGCTAATGTAGCAGCGTTTACAGCAGCATTGCCACCACCTAAAATCACAACGTTACCAGCTTCAACTTCCGGAGTCCCACAAAGTAAAATTCCTTGTCCGTGATGTTGTGCTTCCAAATAATAAGTTCCCATAATTACTGAACGACGACCGGCAATTGCACTCATTGGAGCCAATAATTGTAATTTATTATCTTTAACGATCGTTTCTCCACCAATAGCAGTTGTCTTAGCCTTTATCATTGCTGCAACTGTTTTTGGAGAAGATGCTAGATGTTGGAATCCCCAAACAATTTGATTTGGTTTGAAATATTGATATTCTTCTGCATCCGGTTCCTTAACCTTCACAACCAAATCTGCTTCCCAAGTCTTTGCATGACTAACAATTTGTCCGCCTGCTTCTTGATAATCTTCATTGCTAAAACCAGAACCTACTCCAGCATTTTCTTCAACTAAAACTTCAGCTCCAGCATTTACTAATTTTTGAACATTTTTTGGTGTAACTCCCACACGTCCTTCACCAGGTTTTTGTTCTTTGACAACGCCAACAATCATTATTTATTTTCCTCCTTTACCCTCAATTTCATTTTCATGTTACCGCCATCATTTACAAAAAACAATCCATTTTGTGATAATAATCACATCTTTATTTTTGAGAGATTGTGAAGTGTTTACGTTTTATAAACAAATGTATTCCTTTTATATCACTGCTTTTGAGCTGTATATTTGTAAAAATTTTTATTTTATGTATTTTATTTACTTGTCTTGTATAAATATAACTATATTTTTCACATTTAGTTTTCATAAACTATCATTTTTTATTTTCATATTAGATTTTTTCACTTTAAAAGCTTGATTTAACTCACGGATTATATTTTAAATTAAAGTCTAATTAATTTTTACTCATAATTTGCTAATTATTAATTGTATAATATGAGCAAACACTTGTTTATCGTAGCAAGTGACATGCCAGTTTAAAAATATTTCACAAAAGAAAACAAAAAGATCCTAACTAGACTTGCAGAATCTTCCTGCATTCCAGTTAGGATTTTTTGTGGATCAAAATAAATTTAAGCGTATTGAGTTCTTTCGGTTTCCAAATCGCTCAAATTTTCACCATTAGATTCTATAACTTGTTTAAGCCACCAATAACTCTTCTTTGGAATTCTTTCCATATCTTTCAAATCATGATTGGTTCGATTAATATAAACTGTTCCATAACGCTTATTCATATTGCCACTAGAACTGGGTATATCTATCAAGCCCCAGCCCAAATAGCCTAAAACTTCGACACCGTCTTCAAAAATAGCATCTTTCATTGCTTGAATGTGGTCACGCATATAATCGATTCGTTTGTCATCTTGAATTTCTTGACCATTGTATTCCTCGCTCATCCCTATGCCATTTTCAATCGGAAACATCGGTATACTGTATTCGTTGTAAACTTTAGCCAAAATGTCTCTGAAGCCGGCCGGATCAATTTGCCAACCGTATTCTGACGTTTCTAAATAAGGATTCTTTTTACTGCCATAATCCAAATACAAATTAGGTACTGTATTGACTGGTACTTTCGTCGAATCAATTGTTTCACTGCGATAATAACTAAAAGCGATAAAGTCAGAGCTCACTTGAATCAATGCCTCATCATCATTTAATTGATAATCCATCTCAATTTTATGATTTTTAACATAAGTCATCACTTCATGAGAATAACGTCCATAAATAAAGGCATCAAGTAAGTTACGATTCAAAAATTCATCAATTTTTCGAGCATATAGTACATCTTGAGGGTTAGACGTAGCTGGATAAACTTCACTGTACGCTAACATTCCACCAATTTGACAATCAGTGTGCTCATGAATAAAGTTAGCTACACCAGCATGAGCTAACATGACATGGTGACTGATTTGATATAACTCATCGATTGTTTTGTCACCTTTTAAATAGCCAGAAATATTGAAGGCTTCACTCGTATGATAAAGATTTTGTTCATTAAAGGTGATCCAATATTTAACTCGATCTCCAAATCTCTTTACCATTTCAGTACCATATCTAACGAAAGCCTTAACTACTGGACGTGACAAAAAACCATTGTACTTTTGTGCTAAGGCTAGTGGCATGTCGAAATGATACAAACAAATCATTGGTGTAATATTTCTTTTCAAAAGTGCATCGATCATCTTGTCATAAAATTCGATTCCTTTCTCATTGAAGTTGCCATTCCCCTGCGGATCGACTCTACTCCAAGAAATCTGAAATCGATAAAAATTCATACCTTGACTAGCCATTAAATTGAAATCTTCCTCAAAGCGATGATACTCGTCGATACCATCTTTCCAATCGGAAGTACCATCAGTAGCTGGTCTGACATCATAAACTGATTTGCCTTTGCCATCTAAATCCCATGCACCTTCTGTTTGCATACTAGACGTAGAATTTCCCCAGAAAAAATCCTTTGGTAACTTGCTTGTCATAATCATTCCGCCTCTCTGATTGAATACGCTTTCATCATATCACAAAAAGTGTTAATGTAAATAACAAATAGCTAATAAGTATATACTTTTAAAATTAAAAGAAATTTATTCTTATTCATGATAAACTTAAGCATGAATAATTAGGGAGATAATGTTATGGCTTACAAATACAAAGAAGTTGCTAATTCTTTACGCGAAGCAATTAAATCTGGTAAATATGAACCTGGGGAAGGTTTGCCCGATCAAAATCAAATTGCTAAAAATTTTAATACCACTCGTATCACCGTCCATAAAGCACTCCAACTATTGATGGTCGAAGGAATGATTTATTCTAAACGTGGTGCGGGAACTTTTGTCAGAAAAGATTACGTTGCTGATGACCACAGCAAATTTGGAAAAGTCTCCCCTATCGATAAACCTTTTGGAGCTACCAAAACTAATGCTGGTAAGTCAGTTACTAGTAAGGTTTTGGAATTATCCGCTCGCATTCCGACTAAAGATGAAGCTGACAAACTACTCATCAAACCAACCGAACCAGTGTACGTAATTAGACGGGTGCGTTATGTTAATGGCGTAGTTTTTGCCTATGAGAACACCATCATGCCGACTGCTATTACCACATTAACTGAAGATATTCTCAAGAAATCGATTTACGGTCATATGCAAAAAGAAGGTATGACAATTGAAGGAACTCATCGAATCATTTCTGCGGACAAAGCTAGTCAAATTGATGTTGAAACCGGCATTGCTCAAGAACTCGGCGAACCAGTTTTGGTTATCAATCAATTAAGTTATTTGGAAGATGGTCAACCATTTGAAATCTCTGAGTCTCGCTTCCCTTATAAGACTAGCCGATTGACAGCCGATATAACTTTATAATTTCACACAAAAAGCGCACATAAAAGTGCGCTTTTTTAGTACGTATTATTAGTATAGAAAGTTTTATCTAAACCAAATGTGTTGTAATCTGTATCATCTTCATTTTCGAAGAAAGTTTTATTTTTGGCATTCAATTGCGTTTCAGTATTATCCAAGGTTTGAGTTGATAAGCCTAAATTAGTACGTAATTGATTTGAAGCTTGCTGCATTGTTTCTGTTGGTAAGATTTGATAAGAACTACCATTGATCCAAGCATTGCGGCCTTGAAGTTGATTGAAGTCCATCGTCTTGCCACTGTTATGATATTTCAAAATAATCTGATCTATTTGACTAGTAGTTAAATCAGTACTGATATCACTGCCTAGATCTTTAATTAAATTAGGTAACTTAGTTAGGTATTTAGGTTGCTCAAGTTTTTTAACTACCGCCCTTAAAATTTGTTGCTGACGAATTTGACGACCATAATCGCCACGGGGATCTTGATAACGCATTCTAGCGTACGTTAGAGCTTGCTTACCATTCAAATGATGCGTTCCCTTAGGAATCGTAATTCCATCAAAGGAAACTTTCAAATCACTAGTTACAGTTACGCCACCAACGAAATCGACTGTTTTTTCCAAAGCTTCCATATTGATTGCCACATGATAATCGACTGGAACTCCCAGTAAACTACCTACTGTGTTTTTAGCCATTTTTGATAAGCCAATATTGTAAGCTGCATTAATTTTTTGGACATTCTTTTCCTTGTCGCCAATCATTTCGGCTAGAGCATCACGTGGAATGGAGTAAGCAACCGTCTTTTTATTTTTGGGGTTCAAAGTTAACAACATCATGGTATCAGAATTACCACGATCGACACGACCATCAGTTCCTGTATCTGCCCCCAATAGCAAAATAGAAAATGGTTTGCCGTTATTTATTTTACTAGAAACACTTTTCTTATTAGTATTTAGAGAATTAAGTGATTGCTGTGTATGATATACAAAAACTCCTCCCGCACCTAAAATCGCTAGTAGAAATACACCAAAAATTATTGAAACTATTTTTAACTTTTTCATTTTTATATCCTATATATTTTCATCTCCCCATTATAAAAGCAAATAAACTTCATTATCAAATTTTTAAGAACATTTTCTCAAAATATCGCTTTCATAAATTGAACTGAAATGATAATCTCAACTTATAAGAGTATCTTAGGGGGAATTAAAATGTCAGAATTAGCTGATGCTTTGATCGTAATTGATATGCAAAAAGCTCTACAATACAGTTATAATTTCAATGGTTTGATTCACAGCATCAATGATCGAATTTCTCTATATCGTCAAGCTAATTTGCCAATAATTTTTATTCAACACAATGACCAAGATGTCGTCCGGGGTAGTGATCTATGGCAATTATCAGGGAAACTAGACAAACAAAAAGAAGACATAGTGGTTGAAAAATTTCATCCGAATGCCTTCTATCAAACTAATTTAAATAAAGTCTTAATGAATCATAATATTCATACGATCGAACTCTGTGGAGCTCAAACTGAATACTGTTGCAATGCCACAATCGTCATGGCACACGGCCTTGGCTACAAAATCCTAATGGGACACGATATGACGACTACCTTTGATAATGACTACATGATTGCTGAAGATACTATTTCTTTCTTTGAAAACATTTGGAATCAACGTTTCGTTACTTTTCAATAAAAAAATAAAAAAGCCGACTCTTTTCGGCTCTTCTATTATGCGTAAGTTACGCCACTGTGAACTAATTCATACCCATTCAAATTTAGTTTGCCTAATACGTGATTGATAACTTTATCTGGAAAACTACCATCCAACTTGTACGCTAAATAAAACTTTGAAGAATCATCCGATGCAATCCAACGTCCTAACTGCGCCAATTCAGAATAAATTTTTGGATCAAAATCAACCGACCTGCCAAAGTCGATGGTGATGATTTCTCCTTCAAACCAACTGATATATTTCAACGTTCTGGGTAAAGTAGCCATGTGTAATCATCCCTTCTGAAGAATTTTGTGACCGTTTTCACAGATAAATATAACACCTTTTGAAGGCAAAAAAATATCCGATACCAAAAAAGTATCGGATATTGTAATTTTTACATATACTTCTCTAAAGCCATGCGGAATTTCTCTTCTGGCTGATAACCAACCATACGTCCTACAACGTTACCATCTTTCTTGATGATAAATGTTGGGATACCTTGGATACCGAAGTTATTAGGAGTATCAGGATTGTGATCAACATTCATTGAAGTAAACTTGATCTTATCGCCCAATTCATCTTTAGCAGATAACTTTTCCAAAATTGGATTCATCATCTTACATGGAGGACACCAGTCAGCGTTAAAATCTGTAATAACTAGTCCCTTACTTGTCTCGTCGTTGAATGTCTTATCTGATAACTCAGTAATGTTTGCCATCATTCAATCTCCTTCTCATATTTCTTATGTACACAATATACCCCCTAGGGTAAAATCATGCAACTATTTTGTTTTAGCAATATCTTTAAGATTAAAAAAGCAATTATTTGCGACCCGTTACCCTTATGGGTATAATTATCTAAATAAATCATTTGGGAGGAAATTATGTCTCAAACACCCGAAGAAATTGCCAGCAAAAAAATAACTAGTCGTTTAAAACGTTCACGTGGCCAACTTGATGCCGTATTGAGAATGATGGATGATGACAAACCCTGTGATCAGGTTTTAATGCAATTATCCGCCGTTAAGTCTAGTGTTGATAAAGCAATGAAACTAGTTATCGCTCAAAATATTCGTAAGAATTCTAATTGCACCGATGAAAAACAACTTGAGGAATTACAAAAGTCATTGGATTTGATGCTGAAAACTAAATAATCTCATTAGAATGTCGATTTATCCGCATTCTAATGAGATTTTTTATTGAAATATTTGATTTTTTTAAAGCATTAAACCAACTGAATAGTGAATTGCCATAGTAACTAATCCAACAATGACATTTCTGATAATGGCTGTTTTAACTAAACCATCACCTAATTTGGCACTCAAGAAACCTGTCAAAGCAACTGACAAAGTAACGGCTAAAATTGTACCAGGCCACTTAATAGCGTTTGGCAACAACGTCATCGCTACCAATGGGAAAATACCACCTGAAGCAGCAGAAACTAGTGATGAAAACGCAGCATCCCAAGGATTCATATAATGTCCTAATTGCAAATCATATTTGACTCGGACGACTGTTCCTAAGGCATCTTGTTCCATTAGTTCTTTAGCAATCTTTTCAGCAGTAGCTTGCTTAACTCCACGATCAACATAAAAGTCAGCTACAACATCTAGTTCATCTTGATAATTTGTTTTGATCAATTCACGTTCTTTTTCAATCGCAGCTCTTTCAGTATCCTTTTGAGAGCTAACTGAAGCATATTCTCCAGAAGCCATTGAAAAAGCACATGCAAGTAAATCTGATAATCCGGCAATAAAAATTGTGAAGGTGTTCGTTGTCGCTACGGCAACTGAGAACAAAACACCAACGACAGTTAAAATACCATCATTTGATCCTAGAACTCCGGCACGAAGAGTATTAGAACGTTCGGCCATGGTTTTCTTTTGTTTCTTAGGTTTAGACATTGTCATAGATTTCACCGTTTCTCACTCCTTAATGTGCAAATAACGATCCAATTAAATAAGTTACCAACATCGTCAATAATCCAGAAACGATATTTCTCAAAACAGCTTTGCCACGATTGGCACCACCTAAAGCTGCGGCTGTATAACCAGTAATAGCTAAAGCTATCATGACGGCGATAACTGTCGCAAACAACTTGATACTTTGAGGAAACATCGTAATTGAAACTAGTGGCAAAATTGAACCAGTTGGGAATGAAATCATCGAAGCCATCGCTGCAGCAATCGCACTAGTCTTTTCTTTGGGATTAAAACCATACTTCTCACGAACTGCCACATCCAACGGATCATCGCTCATCATTTCTTTAGTGGCCTGAGTAGCTAATTCATTAGAAATTCCAGTTGCTTGGTATTTATTACGAATGAAATCAAATTCATCATCGTAATGTCCATCTAGAGCTGCAGATTCTTTTTCAATAGCTCGTTTTTCGGAATCACTTTGGGTACTAACGGATACCCACTCACCCATTGCCATCGAAACGGTACCAGCTAACATTCCAGCAATACCTGATAGAAAAATAGCATGATTATTACTTTGAGCACTAGCAACACCGACAACAATACCGGCAATTGAAATAATTCCATCATTAGCGCCCATTACACTGGCACGCATAACATTGATTTTTTCGGCTAAACTTTGTTTTTTCTTTGCTTTAGGCATGATGCTCACTCCTTAATTTGTTGTTACATTGGAATGGTTCTCATCTGTTAACGACTACATAATAACGCAGGAGCTCTAAAAAGTAAACGAAATACCACCTTAAAACGTTTTCAAAGTTTTTAAAAGTTTTCTTTGGTATTCTCTCTAGTTTCGTCATATAATTACATTGAAATGATTCTAAGGTAGAAAGGAAGATTGCTCATGGCTAGTAATGCTGTAATGGAAGAAACACTACAAGTCCTAAAAGATCATAAACTCAGGGTTACTCCACAACGGCACATTATTTTGGCATATCTAGTTAGTCATCATAATCATCCTACCGTTGAAACGATTCGTGATGGACTCAGTAAAGATTTACCTAATATTGGAGCATCTACGATTTATAATACGCTAAACACTTTTGTTGACCATCATTTAGTTGTTGAACTACAAAATGGAGACGGAAGTACACATTATGATTACTTCGGTACGCCCCACTATCACGCTATTTGTACGAATTGTGGACGGATTGTAGACGTTACGTATCCTGGATTTAGCGACACTGAAAAAAATCTAGAAAAAAAGACCGCTGAAATTTCCGGTTACATGATTTCTGGTAATCATATGGAAGTCTACGGTCTATGCCCTGAATGTCAAATCAAGTTAGGAATTAAGAAAAATGACTAAGAGTATTTATTTTTTGTGTAGTGGCAACGCTTGTCGTAGTCAAATTGCTGAAGGATACGCTAAACAATATTTACCCGATTGGAACGTCCAAAGTGCTGGTGTCAGAGTTGATGGCTTGAATCCTTGGGCCGTCAAAACTATGGCCGAAGACAACGTCGATATTTCCCAACAATATTCCAAATTGATCGACGATGATTTTCTCAATCAAGCTACAATTGTAATTACCCTCTGTGGTGAGGCTCGTGACAAATGTATTATTCCTCAAAGCACACGTTGGTTGCATTGGCCTATCAATGACCCTGCTCTGGCAACCGGCAATGATGAAGAAATTGCAGCTGCTTTTAGAGCTTCACGAGAAGATATCAAACAACGAATTATTCAATTAGCTGAATATGTAAAAAAACAATCTAAGTAATATCAAAAAGCCCTGCTAGGCAATCTAGTAGGGCTTTTTTGTACAAATATTAATGATTTAATTTCCAATTTTTATAAGTTAAACCACAGAAATAAGCTAAAACTTCAAAACTAGAGATAAAGAAAGTTACTGGCCAGTTGGTGACAAAGGCTAGATACAAGCCCAACCAAACGCCAACTAACGACAAGCCAACCGAAACCATTAATAATTTAGGAATCGTATGAACTAAATACTTAGCTGTGGCACCTGGTAACGTCAATAACACGAAGACTAACAGTGAACCAACGATTTGGGCACCGATACTGACGCTCAAAGCCAAAGTCACTAAAAAAGCAATCGACAATAAGCGAGTTTTCAAACCTGCCGCCCGAGCTCCAATATGATCAAAGGAATCAAACGACAATGGCTTATAAAAAATTATAAAAACAGCAATTACTACTACCGCCAAAATCACTAACTGTTGAACTTCTTTAGCACTAATTCCTACGATACTACCAAATAAGATATTAGTTGCATAACTACTAGATTCAGAAGACAGTGATAAGAAAAGAATTCCTAAACCAATGAATAATGAAGAAATAGCACTGATAGACGCTTCTCTTCTAGAACTTTCTGAACTCAAACTACCAACAGCTATTGAACTCACAATCGTAAATAAAATCATCCCTGCTAAAGGAGAAATCCCAACCAAAATTCCAAATGATGCTCCAGCAAAGCCGATTTCTGACAGTGTATGAGAAAGAAAGGACATATTTCTAGAAACCACAAATACACCAACGATACCAGCCGTAATTGCAATGAAAGTACTAGCAATAAAAGCTTGGCGCATAAATTCATATTCAAACATTTTTATCCCTCCATCTCAAACATTTTTTCTGAAATATGACTGATAGGAACTTCTTTCAAAGTTTTATTTTGGAAGAAAAGTGCCTTAGTCGTATATTTCTTTGTCAATTCATAATCATGAGTAATAAAAATGACTGTAAGTTGATATTTTTTATTTAATTCTGCCACCAAGTCCATCAACTGCATTTTGACTTCAACATCCAAACTGGCGGTCGATTCATCTAAAATTAAAATCTTAGGATCATTCAATAATGCTTGTGCCAAATAGGCTTTTTGTTTTTCACCACCAGAAGCTAATCCCAACGGACGATCCTTCAAAGCAGTTAATCCCGTTTTTTTCAAAATTTCTTGAATCAATTGATCATTCGCACGACGTTTCGTTGGACTAAGTGTAAATTTCAAATTAAGTCGGATGAAGGCTTCCATGCTCAATGGATAATCATTGTCGATGTTTCGAAATTGCGGTACATAACCGATTGTTTGCTTGTGATCTAATTTCAATTCGCCACTAGTTTTTGGTTCCAAACCCATAAGTATTTTGACTAAAGTGGTTTTTCCGGATCCATTAGGTCCAATCAGACTTAAAAAATCGCCCTGATTTATTTTAAAATTCACATCTTGAAAAACTAATTGATTTCCAAAACGTTTAGTTAAATTCTTTGCTTCAATCAAAATTATTTTTCACCTTGTAATATCTTATTCATTGCTCGATATTGTGACGACATCCATTGGGTGTAAGTCTTATCTTTTGGCAATGTTTCTGTAACTTTAAGAACTGGAATATCGTTCTTCTTTGCTAAATCAACTAAATTATTAACAATCTTACTATCTGTCTGTGTGTTTAAGACAAAGAAAGCAATTTTTTTAGCTTTAATGTTATCTTGCATAGTCTTAATGGTTTGTGGAGTTGGATCAGTCCCATCTTCCACAGCTTTTTCGAATTCTTTATTACCTATTTTGAAGCCAGTAGCTTTAATTGAGTAATCAAAAACAGGTTCACTGACATAAACTTCCTTGTTAGTTACATTTTTAGAAGCTGTCTCAAGTTTTGATAATTCATTTTTAACCGGTTTTAATGAGGCAATGTAATTTTTAGCATTTTGTTGAAAATACTTTTTATTCTTAGGCTGTTGCTTAGATAATTCATCCGCTAAATACTGTGCATATTTAGGCATTGTTTGAGGATTGTACCAAATGTGAGGATTATCGCCAGTTTTTTTGTTCATGATATCTTCACCGATTTTGATATACGTTCCATCTTGCTTATCTAATTTATTCATCCATGAATCGTATCCCAAGCCGTTAGCAAACGTAACGTTTGCTTTACTAACGATTTGAGCAGTCTTAGTTGTTGGTTCAAAGTCATGCGGATCAACAGCAGGGTTGCTGATAATAGAAGTAACGCTACCTTTTTTACCAACTATTTTTTTTGCCACTTCACCGTAAAAATCAGTCGTTGTGACGATATTTAATTTGTCTGAAGAAGTACTAGTCTTTTTATTATTAGTACATCCCGCTAAAACTACGACAAAAATTAATCCTAAAATAATTCCAATAAATTTTTTCCCTTTAGAAAACATAAATTTCTCCTTAAACAATAAAAGTTACTATTTAACCCTAAACTAATGTTCTTAAAAAGTAAATGATAAATTTTACTATTTAACATCTTTCTATAAATAACAAAATAAATAACCTCGCAAAAATGCTCTTCACATTCTTACGAGATTTTTCTATTCAGCCTTCAATTTCTTAGTACAATCGGCACAAAGGCCATAAACTTCCAAGGCATGTCCTTCAACTGTATAGCCTGGTAATTGATCAGTAAAAAACTTTATTGGACAAGCTTTTAATTCAGTGACTTTGCCACAATTTTTGCAAACAAAATGATGATGATGTTGATGCTCAAAATCACATTGATACTTCACTAATGTCTTATCTTTTTCTTGATATTCAACTAAGCCGATTTCTTCAAACTCTTTTAAATTGCGATAAATTGTGTTGTTACTTATCCCCGGATACAAAGACCGCATGTAATCAGCAATATCGTTGATCGATACGTATTGGACAGTAAACTTATTGAGAAATTCCAATAAATCCTTACGTTGCTTAGTTACTTTATAATGATTTTTTTTCAAAACCTCAATTGCTTTTTCCACTTATCTCACCTTTTCTAACTAATCCTTTGTAGTGTAACATAATTAGTAATTATTACGCATTAGAAAGTTTTAGTTAGTATTAAGGTAAAATTGCTACTATAATTATAGAAAATATTGTTTGGGAGATTTCATTTATGAAAAATACAATTTTAATTGTCGAAGATGAACGCAGTCTTTCCAGTTATGTTAGTAAAGAGCTTCAATTTGAGGATTTTGATGTCATTGTTGCTAATGATGGAGTTGAAGCGTTAGATCTTTATGAAAAATATCAAAACGAATTACTTTTAATTTTGTTGGATTGGATGTTGCCAAAATTAGATGGTATGGAAGTTTTACGTCGTATTAGAAAACACGACCAAGTCCCAGTTATTGTTATGACCGCTCGTGATTACGTTGGTGACAAAGTGGCAGGATTGGACAATGGTGCTGATGACTACATTACTAAACCCTTTGAAATTGAGGAATTGCTGGCAAGGGTTCGGGTCATTAAGCGCCGTGCTCAAAACATGTTCGAACCTGATCAAACTTATCAAATCGCTGATTTAACCTTAAATACTAAATCACATCAGGTTACTCGTAATGACGAAATCGTTCAATTAACTAGACGCGAATACGATTTATTATTATTCTTCTTACAAAATATCGGCAAAGTTTTCACACGTGATGAATTACTCGATAATGTTTGGGGTGAAGACTTTCTCGGTCAGCAAAACGTGGTCGATGTATATGTAGGATATTTACGAAGCAAAGTAGATGGCAAAAACGACAAACCATTGATTCAAACAATTCGTGGTGTAGGTTACTCACTTGAGGATGTCGACAAATGACAAAAAACAAGTCTCTGACTTATCAAGAATTAATCAATAATGCTATTCGTAAATTAGTTATCATCATTACGCTTGCCATTAGCGCTTTGATTTTAGTAGTCGTCGGAGTACAACAATATTCCCAAACTGTTCATGAAGCACGTGGACAAATGATGAGTTTGTATTTCTCCAATATTGACGACGTTCCCGGCTTCATTCAGTGGAGTAATCAAAACAATCGTCACACGAAGCAAAATACTGTCATCCGTGTTAAAACTAAGAAATCATCCATCACGGCGGCTTCTGATCGTGTTGGTCAACAAATCATGACAACTTCAGCTTCTAAGAAATTTATCAATCAACATAAATTCAGTATTTTTCCTGGACAACACATCGTCTACGTCCAAAAATATGGTTTCTTTTTGTTCTACCAAAAGAAAGACAATGATACGACCTATCAGTTATGGACTAGTTTATCCCGCCTGCTCAATAGCTTAATCTTATTATTAATTTTAATTAGTATCATCGTTTTCGTTACTTTAGGATTTGGAACTTGGTGGGCTCAACGTTTAGCTGAAAAACTCAGTGCTCCAACGATTGATCTAGTTAATGAAACACGCAGTACCATTAAGGACCCAGACTTTGACCAACCCAAATTGACAGTTCCCACTAGTCCACAAGAAATAAAAGAATTGGGTGATGCCTTTAACGAATTGCTTGATACTCAAAACAAACGACTGCAACGAGAACGGGATTTTGTTTCTAATGCATCGCATGAATTGAGAACTCCTATCGCAGCTGTTCGTGGCAATTTAAATTTAATCAAGCGTCACGGTGACAAACACCCCGAAGTCATTCCTGAATCACTGGGCTATATCGATGAAGAATCATTAAGAATGCAACACTTAATTGAAAACTTGCTCCACCTATCTCGAGCCGATCGAACTAAATTAGACTTAGAAAAAATCAATTTATCAGAAATCACCAACAGTATCGGCCAACAATATAAGAAAACAATTGCTCAAACGTTGAATCTGGACATTCAACCTAACCTTCATATTTTGGGCAACGTCGATGCTTTAAAACAAATTATCGTAGCTTTATTGGACAATGCTAACAAATACTCACCAGATAACTCACCAATCGAATTGTTACTTAAGCAAAGTGGTTCAAAAGTAGATTTAGCAGTGGCCGACCAAGGTATTGGTATTCCTGACGATCAAAAGCAACTCATTTTCCAAAGATTTTATCGAGTCGACACTTCCCACTCAACTGAGATCAAAGGTAGTGGTCTAGGATTATCGATTGTCTCGCAACTGGTTAAATTGAATAACGGCTTAATTAAGGTTCTTGATAACCAACCACATGGTTCTATTTTTAAAATTGAATTTGATAACAAATAAACTCGACACAATGTCGAGTTTTTTTACTTAGGCAATCTAATATTTTCCCAATCCATATTTTTATAATCATTTATAAAATCGTGAATATATTCATCTGTAAATAAGTCTAATAATCTCATCCCGGCAGCCGAGATATACAATCTCAATGTATCATTAGAATCCTTCCGACTGGAAATCAAAGAAGTGGCATATAATTTACGAAATACTTGGTTAACTTCGTCATCCAATACATTAGCTGCTATTTTCCTTACTCGCTGGTGTCTATGAGATGTCCTCACTTGATAAAATATCATCCCTTGCAATTCATTAGAAAAAACAGAATACAAATCATCTATTTGAAATGATATTCCATGATTTTCGCTTAATTTTATAATTGATAACGCAAAGAAATCCCTATAATCAAAAGGTATCCACGTAGCTATCGGCATATATTCTTTCAAGAATACTTCTAAAGGCTTTTTCTTAGAAGTTTCAAAAGTGGGTATAGATAAAAAGCCACTATATGTAGAATGATGACTAATTCTAAATGTTAGATATTGATGATTGGAATTTAATAAAGTAGCATAAATTGATTTACTTTTTCGTGCTTCCGCTAAACAAATAATTCGTTCACCGGCACTCAAATTGTCCACAATTGCCTTTTTGAACAATAATTCTTTATCCATGAACCTTCTCTCTCCTTACCCAATCTCAAATCATCTGTTATTTATTGTAACAGTAATAATTTCCCAAAGTTTAATTAAATCTAAGAAATTCTTATTAAACCCTTACCAAACCTAAGTAGTTACCTTACCGCAATGATTGTAAACTATGTTTATTCAATCGAAAGGACATGGTGACTTACTTATGTCAGAACTTACTGAAAGATTACAACAACAATTAATTGCTGGCGCTACTCGTCCTTTAATGCAAGATGCAAATCAGCATTGGTACACCGGCAGTGAACTTAACTTAGAAAAAAACGTCTGGAAAAATTATTGGAAAAACAAGGGTATCGGCCACAACGATATCGTTTTAGTTAGCTTAACCAACTCAGTTACTTACTCTTTAGTTATTCAAAGCCTTTGGGAAATTGGTAGTATAGTGCAAACTTTAAATCCCGCTGCTACTGAAATCCAAATCAGTGAACTTGAAGATCAATATCATTATTCAGCTATTATTTTTGACTCCGATGTTAAAGAATTAAAATTTCTAAATGACATCTTTACTAGTCAACCTCGTTTGACCACTTTACATGAATCAGAAGTACAAATCTTCGTTCGTAACAAACATATAGCTCATCTAGCAGAAACACCAGAAGATGACCAAATTGCTTTAATCATGCATACTTCTGGTACTACCGGTAAACCTAAAAGAGTTGGATTAACTCACAAACAACTTTTAGCTGGAGCCTTCAACGTGATCGACAGTGAAGAATTGACTAACCAAGATAGTACTTTCGTCTTAATGCCAATGTTTCATATCAATGCGATGGTCATTTCTAATCTGGCTACTCGTTTATCTCATGGACAATTATTATTCCGTCCGAAATTTAGCGCTCATCTTTTCTGGAAGAAAGTTAGTAGTGAACAGGTAACTTGGGTATCATTAACACCAGCTATCATCGCCATCTTATTACAACGTGATGAACAACCAACTCACACTAACTTGCGATTTCTCCGGACTGCTTCAGCCCCTCTGCTCCCAAGCATCCGCGCCCAATTTAAACAACGTTTCGATATTCCATTAATTGAAAGTTATGGTATGACCGAAGCAGCTAGTCAAATTGCCCAAAATCCACTCGAAAAACCGGTTCAAAAGACAGTTGGTAAAGTAGTTGGTACACAAATCAAAATTTTTGATAACAACTATCACGAAATTGAAAAAAATAAAGTCGGACAAATTGCCTTAAAAGGCGACAGCGTCATTACTCATTATTTGGACCCTCAACCTGAAGCCTTTCACGATGGTTGGTTATTAACTGGCGATCTTGGTTCATTAGATGATAATGATTACTTGCATATCGCTGGTCGTAGCAAAGAAATGATTATTCGCGGCGGTGAAAATGTTAATCCGCTAGCCGTCGAAGATTGCTTACACAATTTGAAATTTATCCGCGAAGTAGCTGTCGTTGGTACTCCTGATTTAATTTATGGTGAAACTGTCACCGCCGTTATTGTTCCTAAGAAACTCAGTCATGATCATCGCCACCAATTAGCGTTGTTGAACGAATTAGCAAATGAGCAATTATTACCTGTTGAACGTCCTACAAAATACATTTTTAGCACCGAATTACCTAAAAATGCGACTGGAAAAATTCAACGTACACTTCTAGCTCAGGAAGTGGCTCAACAGCAAAAGGAGGCTTAATCAATGCAAAAGCCTGTAACTTTAACGACGACACGCAAAAAAATAAATCTGCCGATCGACAAACTTTTGCCATTCTTAATTCCAATTATCGTAATTTTACTTTGGCAAGTAAGTAGTACCCTCGGTTGGTTATCAAGTTCAGTTTTGCCTTCTCCAATCGCCGTCCTTCAAGATGGTATTGAATTAACTCAATCTGGAGAATTACCTAAAAATCTTAGTATCAGTCTTTACCGTGCTACAGCTGGCCTTATCATCGGTGGTAGTGTTGGTTTTATCCTTGGATTTGTGAATGGAATGTCTAATACTTTCCGTTTATTATTCGATTCATCGATTCAAATGTTTCGTAATATTCCCCATTTAGCTTTGATTCCACTAATTATTCTTTGGTTAGGTATTAACGAATCAGCTAAGATTTCACTAGTTGCAATTGGGACAATGTTTCCCGTTTATATCAATACTTTCCACGGAATCCGTTCAGTCGATCCTGATCTGATTGAAATGGGTGAATCGTATGAACTATCGAAACATCAAATGTTTTTCAAGATTATTTTCCCGGCTGCTTTACCACAAATTCTCGTGGGTATCCGTTATGCCCTAGGTGTAATGTGGACTACTTTAATTGTTGCTGAAACTATCTCAGCCAGTTCAGGTATCGGATATATGGCAAACAACGCGGAAGATTTCGTTGACATGGAAACAGTTGTTTTATGTATCGTCATCTATGCCGTACTTGGTAAAATTTCTGATTTAGTTGCCAAAAGTTTTGAAAGTCTCTTATTAGATTGGCAAAACACTGGAAGGAGTAATGCTTAATGAATAATTCAATGATTACAATTAAAAATGTCAATAAAACTTATGAAAACTTAACTGCTTTGCACGATGTTAGTTTAGACATCAAACAAGGTGAATTCATCGCCTTAGTCGGTATGAGTGGTGGTGGCAAAAGTACTTTACTACGTCTCATCGCTGGATTGGAAAAGCCCACTAGTGGTTCAGTCCAGATCAATTCAACTGATACAAAATCTTTGATTCAGGTAATGTTCCAAGAAGATAGATTACTTCCCTGGATGTCCGTTTTAGACAATTTATCCTTTGGTTCAAAAGATAAAAACACTAAAGCGCATGCCAAAGAACTACTCGATTTAGTTGAACTAGGAGACTATGCTGATCACTTTCCAAATCAATTATCCGGTGGTCAAAAACAACGTGTTGCCTTGGCTAGAGCCTTGATGAGTCACCCTAAAATTCTATTATTAGACGAACCCTTAGGAGCTTTGGATGCTTTGACAAGACGCAAGATGCAAGACTTAATCTTAGATATTTGTCAAAAGCAAAATCTCACAACTATCTTAGTTACCCATGATGTTGAAGAAGCTGCTCGCATGGCTGATCGTATCGTCGTTATGAAAGATTCAACTAATTCATATGAAGAAACTTGCCCTAAGAATCGCAACGCCGGTCAAATTGGTATCGTTGCTGATCGAGTTCTTGGTGAGATTCTAGAAGAACCTGAAGTACAACAACAAACTGCTTAATCAAAAAAATCCTGAAATTATCTATCAATTAATAGATAGTTCAGGATTTTTTTATATCACACTGTCAGTTAAAGTCCAATCAATCGTTCCTGTATAAGTACCTGCTTCACCATAATTATTTACACTCAAGAAAATTCCTTCATCATCATCCCAATTTTCGGTAATATCCTTTGTTTTTTCCACTAGTCCACTCTCAGACTCGGAAGCTATCAAAACATTTTCTTGATAAAGCGAATATTGGTGTTTATTTTGTTCATAAATTAAATAGGCTTCCATCTTCGATTTTGCAGCATCATCATTTTCTTTATAAAAGAGACCGTCTTGTTTAGCATACAAATTCCAGGTCGTTTTATAACTATCTACAGTAATATCCCATTTACCAGCTCTATTCAGAAGTCCAGTTTCCATCGTAGTTACTTCTCCATAACGAAGTGGTTGAAAACCATAATCAGTAACATTTAGAGACATTTCCTTACTCTTAACATTTACCACAAATGATTCTGTATTACTCTTTCTTCCATAATAATCGTATGCAACACTATCAATCGTATGTTTGCCATCACCGGTTATACCAGCATTTGTTCCTACAAAAAAACTAGTATATTCAACTGGCGTTCCACTATAATTTTGATCACTAGTTGGTGTTTTAACGTGTGCGTAAGAAGTTTCATCCGCATCATGGGCTTTATAAAAATCATTCAGCCTAGAAACTGTCGTAACATAATCATGATCATTAGAATACTCAAATTTAATTGGCACCTGGATATAATTACGTGATCTAACTTTATATTCATCATCGGCTGAAATTATAGGTGTAAGTTTTGGAATATCGATACTGAATTTTACGGTATTGGATTGATAAGCCGAATTATGGAGCTCAACAGTTATTTCATTATGACCTTCTCTAATCCCAGGAGATTTTGGGTCAGCCATACGTTTATCGATAGTTGATACTGAATTAGTAGCACCGTTTTGATAAACCGTCTGTAATGTAAAGTTGAACTTTCCGTCTGCCACAGTTGTAAAACTGACTGGATCTTGTGCTTCGTAATCTTCATTTTTGACCGTATAAGTTCCAGTTAATTTTTCGTCTTCAGTTGAACCATCAGAAAACTCATATGTCCCATCTAAATCAAATGGCGGTTTTTGTTCATCACTCGTCACTGTGATATTTTCGACATCTGGATTAGCTTTTGCTGTCAGTTCTCTTTCCCCAACATTTATTTTGAAAGTAATACGATTAGACTCTCGTTTGTTGTCAGAAACATAAGCAATTAATTCATGCTCTCCAACACCCAAATCAGATCCTTTATAAGTATCATTGAAATATAATTGTTCTACCGCATGAGCAGTACCCGTTATTTTATCAATTTTTTCTTCTCCGTCTAAAATCCAATGCATAGTAATTGTTGAATCATAAAATTGTTGCCCATTATCGTAAACAACTCTCACTTCAGGTGTAAAGCTACTTTCTTTGTAGACATTAAATTCAGCATCACTTCTTGGAGTTAAAACTAATTTCTTATAGTCATCAATATGTACGTTATAAGTTAAAGTATTAGAAACAACATTATTACTATCGAACAATTGAACTTCAATCGTATGATCTCCTAATTCCAAACTGTTTGCATCAATACTACGATTAAAACTTGCCAAACTGGCTCCATCGGTCGTTGATTCAGTCCAGGTGTCAATTGCCTTACCACCATCAATTATTGCTTTAGCGTTAAGTTCTTGACCATTAAAAACTGAGCCTTTTTCATACTTAACCGTTCCTGTAAGGTCGATTTTTTCATTGCTTAAAACAGTTTGATTTAAATCGTTGCTATTAGTTATTTTCAAACTTTCATTACTGATTAAGAACATTGGCGTCATAACATCATCAGAATACTCATCACTACGATATGAGGTGTGTTCTCCATTAACTGTCGTGGAAGAAAGTGCAGAACTATCCGATGCAACAGCTTTTCCATCAATTGATATTTCAACATCAGGATTAGTCGAACTGATTGCATCTAAAGTTAAATTAATGACATTGATTTTATCACCATTAAGATTACTTCCTTCGGTAATTTGATCAAAATTTAATTCTTCAGTTTTTTTCGTTCCATCTTTATCAGTATAAGTAATCATACCGACCTTAGTTCCAGAACTAGGTTTAAAGTCAACATTTTGTGGCAAACCGATTGAAGTTGTAATTTCTCCAGTATCAGCCATTCCTGAATCATAATGAAGTTGATAATCAAAATTAATTTTGGCACCATTGTAGACAGTCGATTTAACTTTATTCTTATTTTTTTCATAGTCTTCAATAACACGGTCGGTCGAAATATCAGTCATGGTTACCGTTGGCGTCACGTTAGCAACCATCGGCATATTTTCAAAGACCATTTCGATGTCTTTTTTTGCTGAACCTGGTGAGCCCGTCGCTGCGGTGAAGCCCCACATAGCTTTTCCACTAGTTGCTTTAGCATTTAAAGCGGATAAATCAATCGTGCCTGAACCACTATTCCAATCTGTATATTTTTTCTTAGTACCATCTGGAAATTGATCATTGAATAAGTAATCGATTGTTCCACTCGTAATGGTATCATCAGAATTTTTAATTGGTGTATAAGTAATAACGAGGTGACGCCATGCATTATCAACCGTTGCTTCTACACCATCGTAACCAGACATCAACATATTATTTGAGTTACGAAATATATTATGATTCATTTCATAGTAATATTTTTTAAAATTCACTATTCCTAGTGAAAATCCACTTTCATAAACTTTATAAGTACCTGACTGTCCTGGATATCCCCAAGCAATATGATTAAATTTAAATTCCTCTCCATTATTTTTTGAATCAAACGAATCATCATTTTCCCAACTGTAATCTTTATTCATCGTTGAATCTAATTCGATGGCTACACTATTTTGAATAGCATTCTTTTCAGGACTAATCGGACTTTTTAATATTTCAGGCGTAGCAGTAGCACCCCAAACTCCCAAAGTTTCTCCACCTTTTGGTGTGCCATCGTATCTTGAAATTGCATCATAACCATTGGGGTCATTTTGAATGACGAAAGCTAATCCATCAATTGTCGGATTGGCTGCATCACCCATATACACCCAAGCAGAAACCTTTTGCGGTTTATAAAGGTCGAAGTAATTACCATTTAAAGTAGTTCCTGATCCTGTAACTGAACCCCAAATAGACCCCAGTTGCATTGTGTCGCCTTGGGCCGATAATATATGAACTGTATCAGATGGATAACTGTTACCATCGCCGGCATACGTAATCTTAGCTTGGTTAGTTCCTCCGCCGGAATACGTATCGACTTTATCCATATAATTCTTAACTTTCATACCCGCTGGGGCATTCTGTAACACATCTTTAGTTGAAGGCACTGCCAAAATGGTCATTGAGTTCATTAAAAAACCAACAATCACCAAAGCCACCGTCATGGTATATATAATTAATAACTTAACTTTATTTTTTTTCATGGCATTTTCCCCAAATTTTCTAAATAACATGTTTAAACTTTTTCTTATAAGAATAGAATATACCTCATGTAAGCGGTTTCTAATTCATAATAGAAAAAATATCATATCAATTTATGACTGTACTAATACTGATATAATAATGTACCTAAATTAATGTTAATAATCAGGAACCATGCTAGTATGGTAAGAAATGACTGGAGAAAAAGCTTATGAATATGACTAGTAAGTATTTGCAGTTTGAGAACCCTACCGTTCTGAAATTCGATTTTCAAGTTAATGATGATTTTGATTTTGAAAACGACTTTGATGCCGCTGATATTGGCACTTTAGTGGAAATGCCTAGCGAAGAAGAAATTGATTGGAATGATGACATCCCAGTTTACTTAACCATCTTCATCAATCAAGAAAATGATAACGTTCCTTACACGATCACTGCTAGAATCATGACGCTTTTTCAAGTTTCAGAATTACTTCCTCACGGCGATGCTTTACAATTATTGCAAACAGAAGGAGCTTCACTCTTATTGTCATATTTAAGGCCAATGGTTTCGATGATGACTTCTGCTAGTGGCTTTCCAGCTATGACTTTACCTGTATTGGATTTTTCTGATAGTGATAACAACTAAAAAATGACATTGTGTTAATTCACAGTGCCATTTTTATTTGGAACAATGATATTTATTGAATCTTTATCATTGAAAGTTTTACTATTGGCCCTTAAACCCCAGCCAAATACCAATCAAAAAATCAATTACGAATAGTGCTAACAAGATAATACCAAAAAATACTGCTTTTTTATTGAGACTACGATTAATATATTTCCATTTGATATTCATTAAGAGACCCATCAGACTAACTATTTCTAAAATTGACATCCCAATATTAATTGCATCATTAGTCACATTAAATTGCTTTAAAAGAAACAAACCAATAATACCTAACCCAATTCCACCAAAAATAATAGTTTCAACGTGGTTTAATCTAATTTTTCCGTCATCTTTAAATTTATCCATCAATTCCTCATCCCCTCGAATCAACTCATCTAAGGAAATATCAAACAGATCACTGATTGCCACTACATTATTAAAACTAGGCAAACTGCCACCATTCTCCCATTTAGAAATCGATTGCCGAGAAATATGTAGCTTTTCAGCTAAATCATTTTGTGACATGTTGTGAAGTATCCGTTGTTGTTGTAGTTGCAAACCAATTTTCATCGAAATATCCCCCTTTGATTACTTATTATTTTAGCTAACGCGGGATAATTTAACTAGAAGTTGATGGTTGCTTTTGATTAGTAAAGTAAATTTCGCCGTTATATCATCGTTACATTTGACAGCAAAAAAGACGACCAGCCGGCCGCCTAGTTCACTACTTATAATCTCCAGAATCACTGACTGTAACTTTGTTCTCAATCAAACCTTCTTCATAAAACAAGTCAGCAATCTTTTGTTCTTCTTTAATGTACGTACTATTCATGGTACTAATTCCATAAGTTCGACGTTCTACCATCTTCTTAACGACTGACTTAGAAACTTTCAATGACTTACTCATCATCGTAATCAACTCGCTGTGATTATTGTTAGCCCACTCCATATCTTCTTGTAGATATTTGATCAAATACTTGGAAATCTCAGTATTCTTCTTGGCATAACTTTGAGTTGTCAAAATATAATCACGATTATTAGTAATCCCAACACCATTTGTTACTAATTTAGCATTTTGCGTTAATTGTGCTTGAGCTGTGTATGGATCCCAAGTTGACCAAGCATCGACTTTTCCTTTTGAAAAAGCGACACTGGCACTGGATTGATCCATATTGACCCAAGTAATATCATCGGCACTCATGCCAGCTTTCTTCAAGGCTGCTAATAGCATGTATTGGGAGCTAGTTCCTTTAGTATAGGCAACTTTCTTACCTTTCAAATCTTCAATCGAAGAAACGCTTGAAGAATTCTTAACTAAGATACCTGAACCTTTAGCCTTTGATGAACTGGCTGCAATATAAGTTAGTTTGGTCCCTGTTGAAAGTGCTGAAACTGGTGGCGTATCACCGGTTCTAGCATAATCGACACTACCTGCTTTCAAGGCTTGCATCAATGAACTTCCGTCGGAGAATTCTTTGAAGACCACTTTATAGCCTTTCTTCTCCATCTTTTTAGAAAATTCACCACGTTGCTTGGCGATATCGAACGGATCACCTTTTTGATAACCAATTGTTACTGTCTCTAATCCTGAACTAGCGGCTCCAGCATCGGTCTGTTTAAAACCATAGATGGCTATTGCTGCCCAAAATACTAAGACGACACTGATTAATAATTTTTTTAAAGTTCTCTTTTTCTTACTCATCCAGCACTCCTAACTAAAGTTGCCATAACTTGTTGACGTAATTTCGGGCGAATAACTTTACCTGTGGCGTTACGAGGATAATCTTTGACGAAAAAAATTCTCGTTGGCTGTTCATAAGTAGCTAATGTCACCTTGGCATGAGCCATGATTTTTTGACGTTCTATTTCTTCATCTTGTTCGCCATTACTAATAACAACTGCCGTTACTGCTTCTCCGTAAAGCGTATCGGGGGTACCAATAACTGAAACTTCTTTAACAAAATTCAATTGACTCAAGACATTTTCAACTTGGGCTGGAGCTACTTTTTCTCCACCATGATTGATGATGTCTTTTTTGCGTCCTTTAACAAATAAATAACCATCTTCATCCAAGTATCCTAAATCACCAGTTAAGAACCAACCGTCTTTGAAAGAATCTGGATGTGGATCCAAGTAATTACTAATAACGTGGTCACCACGAACAACGATTTCACCGATTTGCTTTGGTCGTTTAGTAATTTGGTCATTAATCATAATTCCTAAGTCAGTTTCAAATGGCTTTCCAGCTGAGCCAACTTTGGGTGCATCGAAAGGATTAATTGTACATTGACTAGCAGTTTCAGTCATTCCATAGCCTTCCAAAATTCTCGTATGAAATCTCGTTTGAAAAGCAGTCAATTTATCGAGTGGTAAAGCAAAGGATGAACATCTCACAAAACGTAAACGAATGTCATCACTGTAATTTTCATTAGCCTTTTGATTAATTAATAAAATATTTACGATAGTTGGAACTACCGATACCCACGTAACACCGTTATCTCTAACTTGATTCCAAAATTTTGAAGCACTGAATTTTTCGGCAATCACTAATTTGCCACCGGATAATCTAGTTGCCAAAATCACAACAGCTTGAGCGTTGATATGAAACATCGGCATGACCAACAAACTAGTATCTTCAGATTTCAGCTTGTGGCTTTCAATATCATGTTTGACACCATTCAACAATAATCTATGCGTCAATCCAACACGTTTAGGCTTACCGGTAGTTCCAGAGGTGTTCATAATCAGTGCTAAATCATCTTCATCAGGAGTTTTCGCATCATGTCCCATCAAACTACGATCACGAATGATGTGTAACAAAGAGTAGGTTTGTAAATGTAGTGCCGAAACAATTGCAATGCGGTCATCTAAGGCTGCATCGACTAATGTTTGACCAACAATAGAAGCCACATATTCGTGTTCACTTAATTCCTGTTGTAATTCTTTTTCTGGTGTTGTGGCAGCGACTGGATGCATCACAGCTCCGACTTCCCAAAGTGCTTGTGTTATCAATGGATAAGCTGCCGTATTAGGTAAACAAACTAAAACTACGTCACCGTATCCTATATGTAGATCTAAGAATTCTTCACGCAACATTCGGATATCATCAGCAATTTCAAAACCTTTATACCAACGATTACGCTTTTCATCCTTGATGATTTCTTGATTCATATTATTCCTTAACTGCTTGTTTAATTGATTCGTTATTTTTGACATTTTCAACTACTCCTTTAGCTTTTTTTGCACTAAATATGTGTTGTGGACGTCCAATTAAAATTCCAAATGGTGGTACCTTGTAGCAGAACCAAGAGATTAAGAATGATCCACCTAAAACAAAGGCATATCCGACTGGTAACAATAATAACGTCACGATGGAAGGTAAATGGATTATGCTTAAAATTCCATAGAGCATCGTTACTGGAATTGTTTGGACTAAGTAAATCCCAAAGGAAACTTTTGACATATTTTTAATAATTTTTTCTAACCAATTTGGAAAACCGTGATTTCTAGCATGAGCATATTGGCGACCAATCCAGAAAACAAAGACGATCATGAATGTGTCGTAAATGAAGATTAATGGTTGATGAATTGACAAACTAGCACTCAAACTGAGTTTCAAAATATTGATATTTCCAAAGAACAAGGCAACTGTACTAATTGCTAAAGCCAATGTTGACCAACCGATCACACGGTGATTTTTTTCAATAAACTTATCGACTTGGTCATAATAGATAGCCACAAAAGCCCCAGCGATAAAGTAAAATTGATAAACTAAAATGTTTAAGCCATAAGCTCTAAATAAATACCACCAACTATCACGGTCAACTCCAGGCAACCAATACTTAATTCCAATTACTAAAAGTAGCTGCACGATGGCACTAATCGCCAAGATAGCCAAATGGTGATTTTTGAACTTCTTAAACATGTAGACCAAAAGCGGAAAAATCAAATACAGTTGGAAAGTCACTATGATGTAATACATGTAAAACTTATTCCCATGAATGATTGCATCAAATAAATTTTGAAAATAATTGGGCCAATTCAAGGCAACACCAGCTGTAATCGTGGTAAACCACAGCATAATAGCATTCCAACTAATGTAAGGAATCCCAACGCTGATATAACGTTTCTTCCAAAATTTCAACCAATGGTGTTCTTTATTGTAATAATTTAGTACCAAAACGAGTCCCGTCATAAACATGAAACCCATTCTAGTGAAGTGAAGTGCCAAGTGAGTTGCCTCTAAGAACAATTCACTTCCTGATCCACTACCGACGTTATTTCTAAAGGCAGTTGTCGTATGATTCAACAACACCCCACCAATGAAAAGTACACGCATCAGGTCCACTTCATGGAGATATTTCTTTTTTCTAGTTTTTACTTCAGCCAAAAAGTCACCTCTGTTACATTTCTTACCGTTTCTAAAGCATATATAAGTTATAGCATCCCAGTGGTGGCGCGGTCTTGATGATTTGGTAAGGGTAAAATAAGAAAATCTTAGATAGAGGGTGGAGGACAACCGATTAGCCTTCGAGGATTTGCCTAGCTAAGGGAATTCTCCACGGAACTTGGGCTTGTGGATGATTTTCTTAGCGTAGCAAACCGGAAAAGGCTGTTGTCCGGAACCCGTTTCAGAATTTTAGTTACCTAAACCAAAAAAATAGGACCACTTTAACCACGTAAAGTGATCAAAGTAATCCTGATTTATTTTTAAATTTTTATTCATCTTGGTACGAATAGTAAATTGAATCAATAATCAAAGCGGCAATAACCAAAAATATTATCAACAAGCATCCTTCAATTGAGAACGGATCCTTTGCTTCTAAAGAGAACATCTTTTGCACTGCATAAATCGCTAAACAAACTTTTACAACAAACACCAACCAATGATTTTTCAAATACTTAGTCACAGATAACTTGGCTTTTTCAAGTAGCATTATCATCCACTCCATTCAGTATCTTCTGATTATATTGTACAGCGAAAAGAATCCTACTAGAATGTCTTAATCGACACTCATAGTAGGATTCTTTTAATTTTTATAAAAATCGCTAATTGAGAAAACACGGTAATTTATTGCAGTGATGAATCAATGATTTATGCAATTTTAAGTATTCTTGCAAACATATGTTCCCCTGATGTGATATAATTATAATACAAAATCATGAGAGGGGGTTCATATGGTTTTAAAGGGTATTAAATTACGTATCTATCCAGATAATTACCAGAAGAAACTTATCGAATACAACTTTGGTGCTAATCGTTTTGTTTGGAACAATATGTTAAACATGATGATCAAACGTCATGAAAATAATCCTGATTTGAAATCTTTAAAAGCATTCGACTTGAACTATATTTTAACAACTTTCAAAAAAGAACACACTTGGCTAAAAAAAGCTGAAAGCACGAGTCTTCAAGTTTCTAATAAAGATTTATTTGAAGCTTATAAAGGATTCTTTAGTAAAAAGCGTAAGTTTCCACGATTCAAAAGTAAGAAATATCCAAAACAAAGTTATCAATCTAAGTTTGTTAATAACAATGTCGAAATCATTGACGATTCTTATATCAAATTACCTAAACTTGGAGTAATGAAATATAAAAACAAAAAATCAATTCCTAGTTTAATCAAGTATGTGACTATTCGTAAATCATCAACTAATAAATATTACGCCATTCTTACGGTTGATGA
>NZ_AZDO01000138.1 GCF_001435505.1 Companilactobacillus futsaii JCM 17355
AATCTTAACTTTTCTTTATTTTTCCAAAGTGGCTAACTTGTTCTTGCAATTTGCGAGTAAGAAAAAATTGGAAAGACAAGGAATTTTAAATTCGGGTAAATTATAATTTGTAAAATAATACCGACTTATCTGAAGTAAATAGGTCTTTATGTTTAAAATATGGAGGAAGGATGCCAAATATAGGCCACAATTTGATTCAAAAATGTCTAGCAAGGTTTTCATCAGTTTTTATTGGTATAAAACAGAATTAACAGACTATATTTGTTAAATTTTTAGATTGTGTTCCGTCATCAAACATCAAATCCGTTAAAAAACTAAGAAGAGAAAACTCAAAAAAATTGCAGTCAAAAGATATACGATTAAATACAAAGTTGGTGAATTCCGGTGCTGATCTAATCCACGTTATTCCGGTGCTGATCTAATCCACGTTATAGGAAACGACGAATCAGATATAACTCGTAATAAAGAAGAACAAACTTATCAATGGAACATTTTTGTACGAGATTTCATGAATGATGAACTTTCAAAAAATATAAAGATCCAATGAAAGTTGCAGCAATTCTTTGAAAATTAGTGAGAAACTCTGATCAAGAAAAGAAATACAGTCATGAATTAATGATCAAAAATAATAAATTGATTGAAATGTATTTAAAATAGCAAATCTTCATTATATATGTGAAAGTGCACATATATTTTAAAAAACCTCGGGTTAGAAGTAAAAAATCAACTAATTTAGAATAAATCTTGTTCCGCCATGTAGTTTTGGTAGCAATTTAATAATTGGTCTTTAAATGAATCTAATCTAGATAAACAATCAAATATTTCAATCCGTAGCAAAGTCTGTAGACTCATCACGGATTTTGCTTTTTGTTTTGTTACGAAGAAATAAACTAAGAACCAATGTATTCTAAAAAGAATTACAAGTATCAAATTTAGAATCATAATTGGACAATCTAAACCAAAAAATAGAGCAGACCAAAAAATACCAAAATCCAGTAGTTAAATCTGATTTTGGTATTTAAGGTTACATAATATATATTATAAGAAGTTATGTATTTGAAGAAAAAGAACCTCTAAATTAAAGATCTGTAGAAGATTCTAAATTCTTCAGATATTCAAGTGCATCAGATTTGTAATTATGTTTTTCAATTTGTTCATTCAAAGCATCATTATTGTGTGTGAAAGTTATTCCTTCAGTAAATAGTCGTTGATACAATTCACGAAATGGTAAATCATTTGTTTCAGCGATTTTTAATTCATCATCGATTGAGTATGCGACTTTTCTGAAGTTTACGTCGACAAGTCCTTGGTCAAGAGTTAAAACTGCGTATTGAGCGCGTCTGTCAGCACGGAATTTTTTCCAAGCAGTGTATGGTTGACCAATTGAACCAGGATTGATAGCTAATTGATCTTTACTACTAGTTCTTAGTAGTTGATGATGTATATGAGCATAAATTGCTAAGTCATAAGGCTTATCAAATAATAAATTATCAAAGTTTGCTTGATCCTCATACGGCAGCAATTCATGTCCGTAGTTTTTCTTTGGATGATTATGTGTTAAGAGAATGTTTAAATCCTCATAGTGAATATTTTTTGAAATAGGCCATTGCTGAACTTGTTGAATATATTTTGGATCAAGGTGACTCTTTATATATTTGATTAATTCAATCATATAGGTAGTTTGGGGCTCATTGATGTACTGATGGCTGATACTCAAAATATTCTCAAATAGAAAATCGTCCCAATTGCCACGAATAAATTGGGTAGTATTGATCTGATTGAGAAGTTCTAGAATAGATTCAGCACCAGGCCCTGGCATGAGTAGGTCACCTAAAAACCAATATTCATCCACCCTTTGCTTTTCTGCATCTTTAATGACTTGCTGAAAGGCGGTCAGATTGCCGTGAATGTCAGAAATAATTGCTACTTTTTTCATTGTTTGCCCCCTTCTTTAGTCCCTATTCTTTGATTTTAACGCATTTTGTGCTATAATTTTTTGTTTTTTTATTTTTTGAAATATGTTTTCGTAAAACATATTATTTAAATGATTATTACACTTCAAATAAGTATTACATTCTGATTGTTTTATTGAGTTTCTTGTCACTTTAATTGAACAGTTCATCATTAAATAACCATAGAATGCGTCTCTCAGGTCTCATTTAATCTTTCTCTAGCCCCTTTTTAACCTCAATTATGGTTTTATCCATATTCTCTCTTTTTCAAATTCCTATTATATCAAGCTTTATCGCCTTTTTTCCTTTTTTGTCTTTATTTTTAGAGTTTTCGTAAAACATTTATTATTATCTGCCCTATATTGACAAAAAAATAGATCATTTTTAAATGACCTATTAACTACGTTTCTGAAGTTTGATACTCTTTAATTTCATTTAAGAAGCTTTCACCATATTGTTCCAGTTTTACTTTACCCACTCCACTGACGTTGAGGAAATCGGCTTCGGTGACTGGATTTTTCACGCACATATCTTTCAAAGTCTTATCCGAGAAAATCATAAATGGTGGCAAAGCTTGCTTTCTCGCCCATTTTGTTCTCAAAGCACGTAATTTTTCGAATAGATTCATATCGAAGCTGCCATCAGCGACAATAGTTCTACTTTTAGTAACGTTTTCTGGCTTGTATTTCGGAAGATCTTGACGTCTAGCAACATTAATTTTTCCTTTTAAGACACTAACGCCCTTTTTGGACAATTTCAAGGTTGGATATTTACCACCTGACCCAGTCAAATAACCATTAGCTGCCAAAAATTCAATAAAACGGCTCGTTTCTTTTAAGGTCCTATCTGAAAAAATACCAAAAGTCGACAGTTCTTCAAAATGGTGCCAATCGTTTGCTACGTCATCTTTGCCAACTAAAACTCTAGTAATCATCTTTTTACCGAAGTTTTGACCCATTCTAACGACACAACTCAAAGCTTTTTGAGCATCAGCTGTTACATCTATAACTTCACGATCATCTAAACAATTAGAACAACGACCACAGACTTGAGTATTCGTTTCTCCGAAGTAATCCAAAATAAATTTCATCAGACACGTCTGCGTTTCAGCATAACGACTCATTTCAAATAGCTTCTTACGTAAGCTCAGCTTGTATTGATCATCACCTAAGGATTTATTAATGAAGAATTGATGCAAACGTAAATCTGCTGGGGTATACAATAAAATTGCTTCAGCAGGCAAGCCATCACGTCCTGCACGACCAACTTCTTGATAGTAATTTTCAATTGTACCAGGCACCGTAAAATGCAGCACATAGCGCACGTTAGTCTTATTGATACCCATTCCAAACGCATTTGTCGCTACAATTACGTTGATTCGATCAAATAGAAAATCTTCTTGTTGATTGTGGCGTTCAGAATCACTTAAGCCAGCGTGATAACGCCCGACTGAAACGTCATTTTCCTTCAAAAAATTATATATTTTATCAACATCTTCTCGGCGACCAGCATAAATGATACCTGATTCATCCGGATGAGATTTGACATAATTCAATACATAATCAATTTTATCTACACCACGTTCTATTTTTAAGGCTAAATTATCACGATCAAAACCAGTTTTAATGATATTTTCATCAGGAACATCCAAAATTCTAGCTAAATCGGCCTGAACTTCTTCTGTAGCCGTGGCTGTCAAAGCTAACCAAGCACAATCACTCGATAAGTCTTTTAATGGTTGGATCATCTCTAAATAACTACTACGAAAATCATGTCCCCAAGATGATAAAACGTGTGCTTCGTCAATCGCAATTAAAGAGATATCTAAGCTAGAGAGCCAACTGTAAAATTCATCATCGACGATTTTTTCTGGAGCAACAAATAGCAATTTTACCGCACCACTTTCAATGTAGCGCATTCTTTCTTCGCGGTCGTGCCATTCAACAGTACTGTTTAGATAAGTCGCTGGAATACCATCTTCGTTCAAACTATCAACTTGGTCTTTCATCAACGAAATCAATGGCGATACGACTAAAGTCAGTCCCGACATTATGGTAGCTGGTAATTGATAACAAATTGATTTACCACCACCTGTCGGCATGATACCCATAGCTTTTTTACCATCTAAAACCATTTGTATCAATTCTTTTTGACCCGGACGAAATGTATCATAACCAAATTCTTCTTTTAAGGTAGCTTCTAATTTCAAAGTAAAAAACTCCTATTTATCAAAAAATATATAGTTAAAGCATAGCATAAATGTAAAACTATTTTTCGATAGCCCTTAAAATGCTGACCTCGATTTGTTCCAAACCAGTTTGAATTGTTGCTTCATCTGCAGTAGAAATTCGTTGCGTTTGAATGAAATAAAAAATAATTTGACTAACAACTAGTCTTAAAAAACCCAATTCATCCAAATCATCCCTCAACTCATTAGTTGCTTGAAGTGGCAACCAAATATTTTGTTCAAAAATATCTTTTACTTCAGCAATCTTTTGTAAAACTTTATTTTTGATTTGCTGATTAATCAACAACTGTGAAATCAAAATCATCACCGCATCTTTATTTTGTACCAGAAAATGATATCGATCCGAAACGATAAAATGAATCATACTAGCTAAATTTTGGTCTTGTTGCGACAATTTCTGTGCAAATTCTTTACCATAAGTCGGTAGTAAATGATCAATCAAAGGCTCCAAAATAACGAGTAACAAGTCTTCTTTAGATTTGTAATACTTAAAAATAGTTGCTTGACTCATCCCTGAAGCCTCAGCAATCTGTGAAGTAGAAGTCCCATCATAGCCTTGTTTAGAAAACAGCTCAATTGCGGCTTTTAAAACTTGTTTCTTTCCAAACGGCATGTCACTAGTCATTAACCAGTCGTTTAAGTCTTCAAATGCTTGTTCCATTTTGTTACACCTTTCTATATTTTTTCAATCCTTGAATGTTTAAAAACGTCAATACTACTAAGAACAACAATAAAACCCCAATTTCAGGCAAAATTTTACCAGAGCCATCACCAGACATGACTACACCACTCAAGGCATCTCCGGCGTATTTTAATGGCAAGATATAAGATATTGCTTGTACGCCTTTAGCCATCGTATCCAAAGGTATGATCCCCGAGAAAAATATTTGAGGCACGATGATCAAAGGTATGAATTGCATCATCTGAAATTCAGATTTAGCAAACGTCGACATTAAGATTCCAAACGCCAACGCAACTAATGCTAAAACGAAGTTAATTAAAATTACGTAAAAAATACTGCCAGCCACTTCAACTTTTAACATCCAAACGGTAAACAAGACAACTAATAACGTCTGTAAGATCGCTAAGACGCCATAACTGAGCATATACCCAAAAACTATCTCTGATCGTCTTACTGGTGTTGCTAAAAGTCGATTCAGTGTTCCCGAAGTACGTTCATTCAATAATGCCATCCCGGAAATCAAGAAAACAAAGAAGAAAACAAAAAATCCCATTAAGATAGGTACTATTTTATCAAAGAAATTAGTATCAGCGTTGCCATAGTGATATTTTTGATGAATTTTAGGTTGAACGATTCGTTGTCCTAGAGGTTGTAAATTCTTTTGCATCTGTTGTAGCGAATTAAGTAAAATCGACATTTTTAACGATGATTTAGTCGCCTTAGTCTTACTAGCATCGATGTTACTGTAATTTACGTAAAGATCGTTATCAACAGAATGAATAACAGCATCTACTTTTTTATCTGACATCGCCTGTGTAGCCTTTGAGACATTGTCATACTTTAAAACAGTTAAATGACTAGTTTTATCTAATTGCGTGACTAAACTATTGCTGACGTTTACTGTAGCAACTTTCACGTCAGTTGTAGCGTTGACTGAAAAGACTAGTTTCATTAAAAATAAAATCAAGATTGGTGCCAAAAACATTAACATTAAAGTTCTCTTATCTCGCAATAATTCTTTAGTAACACGTTTAGCGATTGCTATAGTTCGCATTGTCCAATTCCTCCGCTTTCAAAAATACTTCTTCGATCGAATCAACTTGGTAAGCTTTCTCTAAACTCACTGGATCATCATAAGCGATGATTTGACCATCAAGTAATAAAGCTACATCATCGCACAATTGAGCTTCGTCCATGACATGAGTCGTTACTAGAATAGTCTTTCCTTGGTCACGAAGACTTTTCAACTCTGCCCAGATCTTTTTTCTTAAGGCCGGATCGACCCCGACTGTCGGTTCATCTAAAATCAAAATATCATTATTGCCCAACATCGCAATTGCTAAAGAAAGCCGACGTTTCATCCCTCCAGAATATCCAC
This sequence comes from Companilactobacillus futsaii JCM 17355, assembly GCF_001435505.1. GTDB lineage: Bacteria > Bacillota > Bacilli > Lactobacillales > Lactobacillaceae > Companilactobacillus > Companilactobacillus futsaii. Next base: position 6,261 of record NZ_AZDO01000138.1, read on the forward strand.
TGACACGCTTGTCTAAATCTTTAGTTAAATCTACAACTGAAGCGACGTGTTGAATAGATTGCTTGGAATGTTTTAAGGTCTTCATATCTGCATAAAACTGCAAATTCTCCTGACCAGTTAATTGTTCATATAAGGCATCTGATTGAGCCATATAGCCAATCTTTCCCAATAATTTACGATCAGGCATCTGGGCATCAAAAATTGTCGTAGAACCACTATCAGCTACTTCCATACCTAGAATTATCTTAATGATGGTTGACTTTCCTGCACCAGATGGACCGATCAAACCAATGATCCTCTTTTGTGGTATTTGAAAATCAATTTGTTTTAAAACCACTTGTTGTCCAAATTTTTTGACGATTCCTTGCATTGAAATAACCTTATCGACCATAAATTTCCCTCCATTTTTAGTAAGTGAGCGATTACTCACTATGCTTTTCCCCATAGTATAGTACTAACCAAAATAAAAAGCCATCCCTATTTGAGATGACCCTCTAACTTCAAAAGTTTCCTCTTCATTTCAACACCACCACGGTATTGACCAACTTTTCCAGCCTTTGTTACTACCCGATGACACGGAACAACCATTAAAACAGGATTCTTGCCAATTGCACTACCGACGGCTCGAACAGCTTTTGGCTCATGAATCTCTTCAGCAATCTGCGTATAGCTCTTAGTTTGTCCATAGGGAATTTGTCGCAAAGCCTGCCAGACCTTCTTTTGAAACGCCGTTCCAGAAATATCTAATTCCAAATCAAATGTTTTGATCTTACCTGACAAATAATCTTCTAGTTCATTTCTAGACGTTCTTAATTTTGACTCATCATCTATTAAACTTGCATCAGGATAAAATTTGCTTAATTCTGATAAATCATCACTTGAACCAACAAATGCTAAACCAGTCGATGTAGCCGCCAATAAATAAGGCTGTTTTAAAATCGTAAATTGATGATAATACAATTTTTTCATGTCCATCCCCCCCTTTGGCTAAAATATTACTCCAATCGTTTCAATTAATCATTTTGTATTTTTATTACATTTTTTTAGATATTTAAAGAAACATATTGTAATTTTGTTACATAAGTTATATGATGTTTCTTGTAAGTTAAGCGTTTACATTTTTTTAAAAAGGAGGATCAACAATTGCTCGGGTTTTCGTATTACCTCGACCATGCCTTGAATGAAGATGATAAACAATATCTTCAAAGTATGCAGCAACACAATTTTACTGAAATATTTACTTCGCTTCACATCCCTGAAGGTGAACCATCTCAATATGCTACTCGACTTCAAGAATTGCTCGAATTCACTAGTGATTTGTCACTACATGTCTTCGTAGATATTGACAAAAATTCACTCAAGAACTTGCCACGTGGTTTAACTGGTTTTTCATTGCGACTTGATGATGGCTTTACTAATCAAGAAATTGCTCAGTTATCCCAAGACGGTCCAATCGCTTTAAATGCTAGTACTTTAAGTGAACAAGACATTACCGAATTAAAGGATTTCAAAGCTGACTTCAATAATTTAGAAGCTTGGCACAATTTTTATCCCCGTCCTGAAACGGGCTTAGATAAGGACTGGTTTATTCAAAAGAATAATTGGTTGAAACAATTAGGCTTGACCACTCAGGCATTTATTCCTGGCAATAAGACTTTGCGTGGACCTATTTACTCTGGGTTACCAACTCTAGAGCATCAGCGTCATCAAGATTTGTTAGCTTCGGCATTAGAACTAACAAAATACGGTGTCGACAAAATCTTTATCGGTGACCCTAGATTGGATCCAACCTATCAAACTAAATTCAATGACTACTTTGCTAAAGGCATTTTAGACCTTTGCTTAAAAGCTAGTCCAAATTTTCCACCATATTTAGTCAACAAAGTCTTGCATAATCGTCCTGACCCTGCCGCTCAAGTTGTCAGAATTGTCGAGAGCCGTGGGATGAATGCTTTAAATGAACAAACGATACAACCACTCGAAAACATCCCTCGAAATGTCGGTTCAATTACGATCGACAATAAAAAATACGGACGCTATATGGGTGAAGTCCAAATTATCAAAACTGACTTACCAATGGATGAAAAGGTCAACGTCATTGGTCATTTAGATCAAACATCGATCCAACTCTTAGCTTATATTAGTGCCAATACCGCTTTTAAAATCAACTACAAGGAGTGAAACTATGGATTTAACAAAATTAAGTACTGAAACACGTAATCAAAAAAGTATGGAACTGGATATGATGTCAGTCGCTGAGATCTTAAAACTAATGAATTCAGAAGATCAGACCGTTCCACTTGCTATTCAAAAACAACTACCTCAAATCGAGAATGCTGTTGAAACTATTATCCAACAATTCAAAAAAGGTGGCCGTTTGATCTACTTAGGTGCTGGTACCAGTGGTCGTTTAGGGGTTTTGGACGCCGCAGAATGTGTGCCTACCTTTGGAACTGATCCAACACTAGTTCAAGGATTGATTGCCGGCGGTCAAAGTGCCATGACAGTTGCCGTTGAAGGCGCTGAAGATTCATTAAGTTTAGCAAAAGAAGATTTAAAAAAGCTCGACTTAAACGAAAATGATGCTGTCGTTGGTTTAGCGGCTAGTGGTCGCACACCTTATGTCATCGGGGCTTTAAAATACGCTAAGAATGTTAATGCAGCAACTATCAGTATCGCCTGCAACAAAAATGCTGAAATTTCAAAATTTGCTGATTATCCAATCGAAGTCGTCACTGGTCCGGAGGTTTTGACTGGCTCCACTCGTCTAAAAGCTGGAACTGCTCAAAAACTAGTCTTAAATATGATCTCTACTACTTCGATGATCAAACTCGGCAAAGCTTACCAAAATTTAATGATCGACGTTAAACCTACTAATGATAAATTAGTTGAACGTGCTAAAAGAATCATCATGCAAGCAACTGATTGCGATTATCAAACAGCTGAAGATACGCTACAAGCTGCGGACCAAGATGTCAAAGTTTCTATTATCATGATTTTAACTGGTAGTGATAAACAAAATGCTATCAACAATCTCAAACAAAACGATGGCTTTGTCAGAAAAGCTATGAAGGAGGATTAAACCATGGCTGAGAAAAAAGAAGAACGCTTAGCTCGTGAAATATACAGTGCTGTCGGGGGACCTAGCAATGTAGAAAAATTGATTCATTGTATGACTAGGGTCAGAATGACGATCCGTGATTATGACAAGGTCGACATGGAAAAATTAAAGGCAATCGATGGAGTTTTAGGTGTCGTTCAAGAAGATACTTTACAAGTCGTTGTTGGACCCGGATTAGTTAACAAAGTAGCCCAAGTAATGATTGACCAAGTTGGTGTCAAATTAGGCGAACCCTTCCCTAAAGATTTAGCTGACGATGACCAACCTCAACTATCCGAACATCAAAAGGCTAAAGCTGAAGTTACTCAAAGAGCTGCTGAATTTAAGGCTGAACAAAAAAAGAAGATCAAACCTTCTAAAACTAAAGCCGTTTTAAAATCAATTTCTAATATCTTCGTACCTTTGATCCCTGTTTTCGTCGGTGCCGGTTTAATTGGTGGTATCGCCGCTGTCTTGTCTAACATGTTAGTTGCTGGTGACATCAGTAAGAGTTGGACAGAATTTATTACAGTTTTAAATGTTATTAAAAATGGTGTTTTCGCTTATTTAGCTATTTATGTTGGTATCAATTCTGCCCAAGAATTTGGAGCAACTCCTGGTCTTGGTGGTGTCATTGGTGCCGTAACCTTACTTTCTGGAGTCGATCCTAAAGTACCTCTGCAAAACATTTTTAATGGATCCGCTCTTTCAGCAGGTCAAGGTGGTATCATCGGGGGTATCTTTGCCGTTTGGATCCTTTCACTTATTGAAAAACAACTTCACAAAATCATCCCTGATTCAATCGATATCATCGTTACACCTACGTTGACCCTTCTAGCAGTCGGTATCTTCACGATCTTTATCGTCATGCCTATTGCTGGTGTTATCTCTGATTCATTAGTTGGTTCCATCATGTGGGTCCTAAAAGTCGGTGGTGCCTTCTCTGGATTTATCTTAGGACTATTCTTCCTGCCTATGGTAATGCTAGGTCTACACCAAATCTTAACGCCTATTCATATTGAAATGATCGACCAAACTGGTTCTACTTTATTACTACCTATCCTTGCTATGGCCGGTGCTGGACAAGTTGGTGCTGCTTTAGCTCTTTGGGTTCGTTGCAAGAAAAACAAGAAATTGACTAATATGATCAAAGGTGCTCTACCAGTTGGTTTCCTAGGAATTGGTGAACCACTTATCTACGGTGTTACTTTGCCTCTTGGTCGTCCATTTATCACTGCTTGTATCGGTGGTGGTATTGGTGGTGCCGTTGTTGGAGCTTTTGGAAATGTCGGCTCAATCGCAATTGGACCTTCTGGTGTCGCTTTGATCCCATTGATCAATAATGGACACGTTTTGGGTTACGTCTTAGGACTTCTAGCTGCCTACGTTGGGGGCTTCATCGCTACTTACTTCTTTGGCGTTCCAAATGATGCCAAGAAAGCTACTGAATTGGACTAATTAAATGGAAAGCTTAATCTTTTCTATTAAACAAAAATTACCCGAATTAACGAAGACGGAACAAAAAATAGCTCACTACGTTATTGACAACCCTACGAAAGTAATTTCAATGAGCGTTCAAGAATTAGTCAGTGCAATCCCAACGAGCTCCGCTTCAATCGTCAGATTTGCGAAAATTTTTTGTCCAGATGGTTTTGCTGATTTCAAATTAAGACTATCAGCCGAAAGTGAATTGAATCAAAAAATTTACGAAGAATTAAATCCAAAAGATTCCATTGATGACTTAAAAGATAAATTATCCTTTCGAATCAATCAAACTTTAATCAGGACTAACAGTATCCTAAGCGACGAGTCCTTATCTGACGCATTAAGAATTTTGAAACAAAAAACAACTATTATTAGTTTTGGAATTGGTGCATCTCATTTAGTAGCCGAGGACTTCCAACAAAAATTTTTCCGCATTGGTAAAACTGTGATCACTAATAACGATGTTCATGTTATATCAACAATTTTACTAGCTAAAAAGCAACAAGCGGCAGTCCTGATCGTCTCTAACTCTGGTGAGACTAAGGAGGCAATCAATTTAGCACGTCTTGCAAAACAAAATAAAATCCCTATAATTGTATTAACGCATAAAAATGAAAGCGTTTTAGCAAAAATGTCAGATGTAGTTTTGATTCACGATGACAGTACTGAAAATAGTTCTTTACGAAGTGCCGCAACCACCTCTTTGATTGCCCAATTCTATGCAATTGACTTGTTGTATTACAGTTACTTCAAATTAGACTTTTCTAAGCACGTCAAAGAGATCATCTCTTCACAAAAATTTATTGCTAAGAATTTCAAGGAGGAAGATTAAACATGGGGTTATTTTCTAGAAAAAAGATCGATGAATTCGTTTCACCTGCTAATGGTGAACTGATCCACTTGGACAAGGTCAACGATCCAGTCTTTTCACAAAAGCTAATGGGTGACGGCTTTGCAGTTAAACCAAGTGACAACGAAATCGTCGCTCCCATCGGTGGTGTAATTGGGACAGTTTTCCCTACTAAACACGCCTTGATGATCACTTCTAAAAATGGGCTAGAAATTATGCTACATTTGGGTATCGACACGGTCGAACTAAACGGACAACCTTTTGAAATGTTCGTTAAGGAAAACGATACCGTTAAAGCTGGTCAAAAATTAGCTACTATGGATTTGCAAAAAGTTAAAGATAGTGGCAAAGATACTCCTATTATGACAATCATCACTAATTCAGATGCTGTCAAAAACATTGGGGATTTTGAAGATAAATCAGTCTCTGCTGGTGATAAAGCTTTAGACATTGCAGTCAATTAATATTAAAAAAAGTCAGGTTAAAAGCCTGGCTTTTTTGTTCCAATGATTAACTAACTGTATAATATACAAAAGGAGGTTTTCTAATGGTTAAAATTCCTTACTTGACTGGTTTTGAAGCTTATTTAAAAACTAGAAAAATTTCAGATAAAGCTCATACCGAATATATTAATTCGCTGACTGATTTTTTTAATTATACGATTCAGCACAATCCTGACTATAAAATCACCGAAGACATCAAAGATGTTCATGAGATGGATGTTAGACTTTTTAAGAATTTTATGTTGGAAGATCTCAAGCTCAGTGCTAGCACGATCAACAAAGTTATTAGTAATCTGAATGTTTACTTTAAATACCTCTTCAGCGTTAAAAAAACGCCTGAAATTCCAACTTTGAATATTAATAGTGTCGCTGTACCCAAACAGAGTGATTTCCCTGTAGAAGTCTTTTTAAAGCTCCCCTATTACTTACAAGCTGACTTAAGTGTTTACACGAGACTCTTGATCTTGATCGTCGCTAAAGGGTTTAATTATAAAGAAGCCATGCAAGCTGGTTTTTATCAAAAGTTTGACCAGCTGGATTTTGATGAAGATGAAACTAAATTCTTAAATTTATATCACAATTACATTGAACCTTACAAAACTTATTGGAACAACGACAACCTCTTCTTAAGTCGTAATCGTGGCGCCATTAGTCCTTTGTTGACGGTCCCTGCGATTCATCGAGATTTAAAGCGTGACAGTGAGACCACTAAGTTGGATCTCTCACCCAAAAAACTCTATACGACTTTCATTCTCCTAGCTTTGAGTACTAAAAATTTAAGCAAGGATCAACAAAGAGCTTTGGATGCTTTAGACACTCCTTCTTTGATGTATTACCGCCGTTTAAAACGCGAGACAAATTTTGATATTTAGAAAGTGTGAAAGTATGAAAAATATTGCTGTATATTGTGGCGCCGCTACAGGAAATGATCAGGTTTACAAAAAAGGTGCAAAAAAGCTCGGCCAGTGGATCGTGAAAAATAATTACGGATTAACATACGGTGGTGGCAAATTCGGCCTAATGGGTGTGATTGCTGACTCAGTCTTAGAAAATGGTGGCTTTGTTCACGGAATTATCACTCAAGAACTATTCGACCGCAAATTATCGCATGAGCAGCTTTCCAAATTAGACATCGTCAATGACATTTCTGTTAGAAAACAAGCCATGCTCAAAGATTCTGTTGCTAATATCGCCTTACCCGGAGGCCCTGGAACCTTAGAGGAGATTGCTGAAGCCTTCTCATGGACCATTTTAGGCGACAGTAAGAACCCTTGTATCTTTTACAATATCGATCACTACTATGATCCACTGGAAAAATTCTTCGACTCAATGACAAAACAAGGCTTCATGGAACCAGCTACACGAAAAACTTTGCTCTTCAGCGATTCGTTAACTGAAATAAAACAATTTATAGATTCTTATAATCCACCAGCATTAAGAAAATATAAAAATTAAGATGAGCATTTCATTTAACTACTAAACAAAAAGGAGCTATATTTTAGTTGTCAGATAGGAAATGATATCTGACGAATATACTCCTTAGATATACATTACAAAATATGGTTTTCTCATTAATACTATATGGCAGATTGCAAGAAATAACCGAACATTTTTTAAAACTTAATATTTTCCAT
>NZ_AZDO01000025.1 GCF_001435505.1 Companilactobacillus futsaii JCM 17355
CTTTATGGGTTTTTGTGTCCACTAGTGTTCGGTTATATTTTACAATCTGCCATATATAAATATAATACGTATTAGTTGATGAAGGCTAATAGGAGATATTTTATTTATGAGAAGAAAGGACATTTATACATCCCAAGTTGATGAAAGTGACTGTGGAGTGGCTGCTTTGGCTATGATTCTAAAGAATTATGGGTCTAATTATTCTATAGCAAGGTTGCGTAACTTTGCAAAAACTAACAGAGAAGGCACCACGGCCCTAGGTTTGGTAAAAACGGCTCAAAAGTTAAATTTTGAGACCCAAGCTATTCAGACAGATATGACCCTTTTTAAAGAAAAAGATATTCCATATCCATTTATTGCACATGTGGTAAAGAATAAAGTATTGGAACATTACTATGTGATTTTAGGATGTACAAAAAAATATATTCTTGTGGCTGATCCTGATCCAACAGTTAAAGTAACTAAAATGAGTTACGAAAAATTTTCTTCTGAATGGAAGGGTGTGGCTCTATTTTTTGCACCTAATTCAGAGTATAAACCTGAAAAAATTGATAAGAAAGGGTCTCTTTTTTCATTTGTGCCTGTTCTTTTTAAACAAAAAAGATTAGTAGTTAATATTATTTTGGCAGCATTGTTGATAACTATTATTAGTATTTTAGGATCTTATTTCTTACAAACAGTTATCGATACATATATTCCTAACAATATGAGCAATACTTTAGCAATCATTTCTTTAGGATTGATTATTCTTTATGTTTTCCAATCTATGTTTACCTATTCTAGAGATTTCTTATTATCTATTTTGGGTCAAAGACTTTCTATTGATATTATTTTGGGATATATTCGTCATATTTTTGAATTGCCTATGGATTTCTTTGCTACTAGAAAAACAGGAGAGATTGTTTCTAGATTTAATGATGCCAATAAGATTATTGATGCCTTAGCAAGTACAATAATTTCTATATTTTTGGATTTAGGAATTGTAATTATAATGGGAACTGTTTTGGCAATTCAAAATGGAACTTTATTTTTAATAACACTAATTTCCTTGCCTGTTTATGTAGTAATAATTTGGATATTTTCTAAACCATTCGAAAAATTAAATCAAAAAGAAATGGAGAGTGGATCAGTTTTAAACTCTTCAATTATTGAAGATATTCATGGAATTGAAACAATCAAAGCATTGACTAGTGAAGACCAGCGATATTCTAAAATTGATAGTGAGTTTGTGGATTATTTAAAGAAAAGCTTGAGTTATATAAAAGCCGACACATTACAACAAGCGTTAAAGTTATTTATTCAATTAGTTTTAAGTGTAGTTGTGTTATGGGTCGGAGCTCTTATGGTGACTAAGAATCGTTTGTCTGTTGGTCAATTAATGACTTATAATGCTTTGCTTGCATATTTTGTTAATCCTTTACAGAATATTATTAATTTACAGCCCAAATTACAATCAGCAAAGGTTGCTAATAACAGGTTGAATGAAGTCTACTTAGTTGATTCCGAATTCAAAGAAAGACGCACGGTTAAAAAGTCTGCCCAATTAGTCGGAGATATTAAATTAACAAACGTTGATTTTAGTTACGGATATGGAGAAAATGTTTTGAATGATATTACTTTAGATATTCATTCTGGTGAAAAGGTTACTATTGTGGGAATGAGGGGGTCTGGAAAATCAACATTGGTTAAGCTATTAGTAGATTTTTTTAAACCTATTAAAGGAAAGGTTTCTATTAATGAACATGATGTTCAGAATATTGATAAATATGTTTTGAGACGATTTATTAACTATATCCCTCAAACACCTTACATTTTTTCAGGAAGTATTCTAAAGAATCTAACTTTGGGAAATAGAGAGAATATCAGTAATGAGGATATTTTAGAAGCATGTAAAATTGCCCAAATAGATGAAGATATAGAGAAAATGCCGTTGCAGTTTGAGACTGTTTTGGACGAAAACGGTAATACTTTATCTGGTGGACAAAAACAAAGAATCACCATTGCTAGGGCATTACTGTCTCCAGCCAAAGTTTTAATATTTGATGAATCTACTAGTGGGTTAGATTCTATAACTGAAAATAATATTATGAACAATTTGATGAAAATTAAAGGATTGACGGTCATCTTTATTGCTCATAGACTATCTATCGCAAAAAAGACAGATAATATTGTAGTGTTGAATAAAGGAAGAATTGTAGAAAAGGGAACACATCAAGAGTTAGTAAATAAAAAAGGTTATTACTTTGATCTTTTGAATAATTAGGGGAAATTTATATGGATAAAAAATTTTTAGAGAGTAGTGAATTCTATAATAAAAGATTTAATAATTTCTCCAGTCTACTGATAATTCCAATTGCTTGTTTGTTTCTTCTAATTGTTATTTTTTCTTTTTTTATGAAACGTGAAGTCACAATTGAATCGTTTGGAAATCTCGGCAGTAGACAAAATATTCCTATCGTTCAGTCACCTTCCAATAGTGCAATTCAAAAAAACTATTTATCTGAAGGAAAATATGTAAAAAAGGGAGATATTTTACTTTCTTATAAAAATACTGGAAACGATATTAAGATTGAAAATATTCAGAGTCAAAAGAAAGATATAAATGATCAGATTGCCAGTCTACAAATCTTTCAAAATGGCGTCGAATCTAATCAAGATACTTTTGATGTTGATGATAAATTCGGATATCGGAATTTGTTGAAAAGTTATTTAAATCAAAGAAACATTTATGATATTGAAAATCAAATATTACAAGATAAATCTTCTTTTTCTAATGGGAAAATTAATCAATTGACCAACCTATATGACAATAATTTAAAACAGAAAGAAAATGACCTAAAATCTTATCAGAATATTTTTGATGCTATAAAGAATAATAAGAACTATGACTCTAATGCTAATTATAGTTATTTGTATGATGGATATAGTGCTGAATTAAAGAGTACTTCCGATGCTGAGTCTAAAGCGTCGGTTAAAAATAGCTACTTAAATAACTTGCAACAGCAAATTGATAATATCAATGATGAAGTAAGTAATATTAACGAGCAAAAGGATTCATTAAAAGATTTCGATGATAGTAAATATAATGTAGATTCGAATAATACCAAATTATCATCTTTACAAAATGAACAAATGAAAAGCATTTCAGAAGAATTAGTTAAATTAAAGACCCAAAAGAAAAATTTAAAATCTAATTTAAAGGAATTAAACGATTTAAAAAATAGTTCATATATTAAAGCCAAAAAAGCTGGAGTTATTCATATGAATAATCAGTCAGTAAAAGATGCTAAGTATGTTGGGGCCGGTTCTGAGATTGCTGAAATATATCCAATTTTAAGAAAAGATGGCATCTTAAAATTGCAGAGCTATGTTTCCTCTAGAGAGATTTCATCTATAAAAAGAGGTCAACATATGCGATTAGAAATAACGCGTAATGTACCGAGACCAATCCTTATTAATGGGGTAATTAATAATATCAGTGTCGCTCCCGTTCCAGTAAACAAAGGAACGTATTATATTGTGACGGCTGAATCTAAAAATGAGTCTAATATTGCTTCTCAGATCCATTATGGGATGAGTGGTAAGACAACCATTATTACAGGAAAGGAAACTTTCTTTAAGTATTATAAGGATAAACTGCTGGATAAAAATTAATTTAGGAGGGAATCTATTAATGTTAAAAAATATTCAATTTGAAAATCTCAGACTTATTAAGGGCGGAAAGAATATTTACCCTATATTATGTGAAAACATGAGACGTATAAGAAAAAATAAAAAAATTACTCAACGGAGAATGTCTATTGATATGAGAATAGATCAATCTACTTTATCTAAGTATGAATCATGTACTAGAAATCCAGATTTGAATTATATATTAGAGTTTTGTAAATTATGTAATGTATCTTTAGATAGTTTAATTAAAGATAGATGACAAATGGGAATATTTTCAATTGATATTTTGATTATAGTATAAGAGTAATTAAATGAAAGGGAGATATGTCAATATGAAAAAAGTAATCGATGAAAACTCATTGTCTTTAATTAGTGGAGGTAAGTACTACGGTAACGGAGTTTCTTGTGGAAAACATACATGTAAAGTAAACTGGGGACAAGCCTGGAACGAAAGTGTTAATCGTTGGGGTAATTCATGGGTAAATGGATTAACAGGATTACGCCAACATTAAAATAATATTCAAATAATTATATAATTAAATACATAAGGCACAGAATTTTATTTTCTGTGCCTTATGTATTTTAATCAATAGTGGGAGAAAAGAATGCTAAAGAAGATGAAATTTATCATCTTTATATTTTACTATGTAATATCATTATTTTCGGTTGAATCATTAAACTTACAAGGAATTACTAATATTTTTAATGAATTGGGATAAAACATAAAGATGTTGAAGAATTTCTTTAATACTTGATAGCTTTGCTAGTTAATGAAATTCACCAAATCGCTACTTAGAGTTCGGTCCCAATTCAGGTAAATATATAATTTTGTAATGACTTTAATGTAAATTTTTTTTAGTTTGGAAGTGAATTAATTGAAAAATAATAAATTATTTGATTTGATAGACGCTTCGTACAATGAAGATCTTTCAAACCAACCTGTGGAATACAAAAAATGTCTTTTAGAAAGTGCAAAAGAGCTAACAAAAGGTAAAGATGAAATTCAGATTTGTGTGAAGATATATAAAAGTTACCATGATAATTTCATGGTTCCTATGACGTTACCTAGGAAGAATAGGGCGCTCTATCAGTACATAAAAGATAGATTAAATGATCCTACGCAAAAGGAGTTACGAGATTTAAACATAGGGTATGGACTAAGTGCTACTCATTTTACTTTTGGTCCTTTAAATTAATTTTAAGTCGCCTAGTGTTGAAGAATTTTTCTTGATTTCAGATTTAAGCTTTCTTGATATACCTAAATGATTAAAAAATCCCTCTAAATATATCAAATGAATTATATTATTCACCTAATACCCATGGAAGGATTATCACATTCGAAAATTAGATTAAATGGAATACTGCAGAAATCCCTATAATTAAAAAAGTAGAACCACTAACATAATTTGTTAGTAGTCCTGCTTTTTGATTTTTAATGTTGTCAATAAATCCTGTTAGGAAAGGTAGTTGAGATATGAGGGATGAAGTATAATCAGCAACAGAAAATGTTAAAATTATTGATTGAGTTTCAGCAAGATCTTTTACTAAACATTAACAACGAAACGAATCAACAAATAGTAGAATTATTAAACGATGGGATATTCAAATTATCGAAGGAAAAATGTCAGGGCTTAGTGTTTGATAACTTGGTTCATGATTTAGTTCAACAGATTAGTTTAAAGATTGCTAATGGGAATGTATCTTTTAATACAGAAACGAGAAAAGCTTGGTCCGCAATTGTTAATATGAAAAAGGGACCATCTGATAATTCTCTAGCTTATACGCTTTTGAATCTATTCCATTGGTAAATAAAAAGGGCAGGATCACTAACATATGTTAATGATTCTGCCTAAATATGTCCAAGAGATTCGAGCCTATTCAGGATGTTTAAATTAACTAATTATTATATACGGAACCGTAACAAATATGATGTGGAAAAACGGTGACTGATTGTCACCGTTTTTCCCGATTTGTGTTAATTGAAGATTTATTTATACAGAATGCATTGAATAGAAGCATTATAATACAAAGAAGAGATCCCCAATTTGCTACTGTATAAATGTGATCGAAAAATAAATCTTTAACTATTTCAGGTGTTAATAAGATTGCGATCCAAAAAGAAAATGATTTATAAAATTTATTATTAACTTTTTTGTTTTGTAATTTAAGTATTTTAATCTCTCCTTTATATTAGATTTGCCATTAGATTGTTTAACGAAAACTTTTATTTAAAGTCTTTGTATAAATGATCATAGTAAGGTTGTCTTTTCCCCATCTTTTTTACAATATCCATGGAATTTGAAAAAAGATATTCATAAGCTGCTGATAGGAATCCACCACCATTAATATTTTTTAATTCTTTTTTTTCTATAATATTAAATTTTTCCGATTTTTTCATGCTATTACGCAATCCTTTCTCTTTAAATTATTAGTTGTTGATGGGTGAGGGCTTCATGTGCTGATAATAGACCATATTTGAATAAGCATCCGCCATATCAGCAAGAATCCAATTTACTGCGTTATTTCCACCAGTGATATTTTTTAGTTCATTATCGTTTAGAAGATAGATTGAATTAATTTTTCTCATTATTCATACTCCATTTTTTCTATACGCAAATTGCAAGAACAAGTTAGCCACTTTGGAAAAATAAAGAAAAGTTAAGAT
>NZ_AZDO01000139.1 GCF_001435505.1 Companilactobacillus futsaii JCM 17355
CAAATTTGCTTTGCTATGGAGGACGGAATATTACTACTAACCTAACTTAAGAAAGAACCAATATAGTCGAGACTTGATATTTTTAGAAGAATAATTCTTTACAAGCATTACTAATTGCAATTTTTACGTGTTCATAAGTCAAACCACCTTGAATATAAATAATATAAGGTGATCTCATAGGTCCATCGGCCGAAAATTCAATACTGGCACCAGAAACAAAGGTTCCTGCGGCCATAACGACTTTATCTTCATAACCCGACATAGCACTAGGCTCTGGGGAAACATTTGAATCTATTGGTGAAAATTGTTGAACAAGTTTAGCAAACCGAACCATTTTATCAGGGTCATTGAATTCAATTGTTTGAATCAAGTCAGTTCGAGCTTCATTCCATTTAGGAGAAACATTTAATCCGAGCTTTTCAAAAATGGCTGCTTCAAAAATAGCTCCTTTAATGGCATTGCCTGTTACTCGTGGTGCTAAGAAAAATCCTTGAAACATTTCCGCTTGACGATCGATCGTAGCACCTTCTGAGGCACCAATTCCAGGAGCCGTCAAACGATAACTAGCTAATTCGACTAAATTTTTCTTACCAACGATGTATCCACCAACTTTTGCTAAGCCACCACCGGCATTTTTGATCAAAGAGCCAGCCATCAAATCAGCCCCCACTTCAGTTGGTTCAATCGTTTCCGAAAATTCACCATAACAGTTATCAACAAAAATTATGGCTTCGCTGACAGTCTTGACTTGTTTAATGATCTCTGCAATCTCTTTTACTGTCAAACTCTTACGGGTTGAATAGCCACGTGATCTTTGAATTGCAATAACTTTAGGATTTTGTTCTTTTATTTTTTGTTTCATCAAATCAAAATCAACTTTGTCTCCATTCATTTTGACTGAATCGAATCCAATTTGATACTCGATTAAAGAGCCACGCTTATTACCGGCAATTCCAATTACTTCTTGCATCGTATCATAAGGCTCGCCTGTTACGTATAAGAGATTGTCTCCTGGACGCAAAATTCCAAACAATGCTGTTGCCAACGTATGCGTGCCTGAAACAAATTGTGGACGAACCAAAGCGGCTTCAGTCTTGAAAACATCAGCATAAACTGCCTCTAATTGGTCACGTCCACGGTCATCATCCCCATAACCAGTCGTTCCTAACAGACTACTTTCATCAATATTTTCTTCTCGAAAAGCAGTTAAGACTTTATTTTGATTATCTAAAACTTGCTCATCTATTTCAGCTAATCTTGGTGCAATTTGTTGATCAACTTCTTCAATAGTTTCTTTTAGTTGCTCTGGAAATGTCGCGTTCCATTTAGTCATTTTACTCCTCCATAAATTTAGCAATATTATTTTCAATTACTGCTTGATAATTAATGTCATCACTAGTATTATACCAATCTACATCCATCTGATTACGGAAATACGTAAATTGACGTTTAGCAAAATGACGTGAATTTTTTTTGATTTCAGACAAACATTTCTCTAAATCCTCTGTACCATCAAAATAGGGATATAACTCCTTGTAGCCAATTCCTTTGCTAGCTTGGGGGAATTCATCACGATGGTCATAAACGTGCTTAGCTTCGTCAATTAGGCCATTTTCAGCCATTTTATCGACTCTCCTATTGATTCGGTCATATAATCTTTGACGATCATCTGTTAATCCGATTAAATAAAAATCTGCCCACTTATTACCATTGTTTTGTTCAGTGATCGATTGTCCGGTTGTTTTCATCACTTCGATTGCTCTGATCAGACGACGTGAATTATCAATATCGATTTTTTCAAAAGCCTTAGGATCAATTTTTTGTAACATCTCCTGCAACTGATCAATACCACCAGCTTGTTCAATTTTCATCAATCTTTGACGCAACTTGGGATCACTATCTGATTTTCCACCTAAATTTAAGTTGTTAACCAAAGAACTCAAGTAAAAACCTGTTCCTCCAACGACTAATGGCAATTTTTTATCATTAGCTAAGCTGGTAATAATTTGGCGAGCCTTTTGTTGGAAATCTTTGACCGTATATCGTTCATCAGCATCACAAATATTCACTAAATGATGGGGAACAGCTTGTAATTCTTCAGGAGTGTCCTTAGCTGTTCCAATATCTAACTTTCGATAAATCTGCATCGAATCTCCAGAAATAATCTCTCCATTGAACTTTTGAGCCAGTTTTAACCCTAAAGCACTCTTACCAACGGCAGTTGGTCCTACTATTGCAACTACTTTTATCAAAAAATTACCTCTCTTAGACAGTCTTTTATAGATATTTTAAAGGAAATACGCCATAATGAGAATTAAAGACAGGAGGAATATATTATGGCAAAAAATCAAAAACACTTACGTTTTGTTAAAGGCTTCTTTGTTGGTTCACTAACAACAGCTACAGCAGTTTACGGAGCATTGCATGCTTTCAAGAAGAAGGTTATCGAACCAGAAAACCAAGAAAATGAACGCATCGAAGCTAACCGCAGACGTGCTAACCGTAAGAGCTTACAAGCCCACCAAGGTTAATTTCAAAAATATTATACTAAAAAATGCTGTGTCAGATTTTTTCTGCACAGCATTTTTTTATATTTTAGTGGTCTTCTTTGTCTTTCCTTCCCAATCAGAGAAACGGTCTTCTAACCATTTAACGTCGGTAAAACCCCACTTCTTTTGCATTTTAAGAGCTGCTCGAACACACATATTCTTGTTATCCCCGTATAGATAAACAGGAAGATCAGGTCTTAATTCACCTTCATTGTACTTTAATTGCGTAAATGGAAGGTTTCTAGCACCCAAGATATGTTTGGCATCAAAAGCATTTTTTTCTCTTAAATCAACGATTTGAGCTTTTCTCATCGTTTCCTCAAAGGTTTTCTGGTCAATTGCGCCATGCATCTGTCTACCCTTAAACCAAAAATAGAGCCATGAACCAACCCAATAAACCAAAAAACCGATTACAATAACATATAAAACGGCATTCAAAACTTGCATTAATACAAACTCCTAATCAACTTTAATCAATGAAGCAGCACCGATAACCCCAGCACCATTACCAAGACTAGCTAGTCTTAGTTCAGTTGAATCCTTGATTGTTGCAAATTCATTTTTACGCATAGCTTTGTCAACTTTGTTTAGCAAGAAATCACCAGCAGCTGAAACACCACCACCGATAACAACAAACTTAGGATTCAAGGTATTAGCAATGTTACCTAGAACAAATCCAAGTGAGTCACAAACATAATCGACAACCATCATAGCCAAGTCGTCATCCTTTTTGGCTAGATCGAATACGTCCTTAGCAGAAATATCTTGACCATCATCAAGCATAGCCTTTAATTTTGAATTTCCAGCATATTCTGAAGCACGGTCTCTAGCAACACGTACAATACCAGTAGCTGAAGCGATTGTTTCTAGACAACCTCTCTTACCACAAGTACACATGAAACCATTAGGATCAACTGTTACGTGACCAATTTCACCAGCAGCACCATTTTGTCCTTGAATCAACTTACCATTAGCGATGATACCACCACCAACACCAGTCCCAAGAGTTACAAAGACAACATCGTCAGCATTGTTACCAGCACCTTGCCATCTTTCACCAAGAGCAGCAACGTTAGCATCATTTTCAATAACGACTGGTAGACCAGTTCCCTTTTCGATATCACGAACTGGATAAACTTCATTAGTCCAGTTAAGGTTAAAAGCACCTTTGATTGTGCCCTTTTCATGATTGATTGTACCAGGTGAACCTAATCCGATACCGTCGAATTGGTCAACGCTCATATCATACATCTTAATATGATGATTAATTGAATCAATAATGTCAGGAATAATCAATTGTCCATCAGATAGAATATTTGTTTCAATACTCCATTTTTGTTGAATCTCACCTTTATCAGTAAGAATAGCAAATTTAATTGTTGTACCACCAAGGTCAACACCGATTAACTTTTTGTCTGTCACTTTGATCTGTCCTTTTCTTCTTCTTTTCTATGCTCCCGTTTTAAGACCAATTGAGCACTTATAAAAGTCTTTTTGTCGATCAATCCATCTTCGTACAAACGTTTTACTTCAATAAACATTAGTTCAATGTCCCACAATCTTTTACCGAGGTGAACAAAGGTACCAAAGCGCTTGAGTAACTGTTGTACATCATAGAGGGTTGTAAAGCTCATCTTATTATCCATAAACGATCATACCCTTTGCATACATATAATAAGAAATCAAACCAACAACTACTATTGCTAAAATCCGAAAAATCATCTTTGGACGAGAAATGTTAGGTAATCCCAAAGCATATCCCAACAGTAGTCCACCAACTGCACCACCGAGATGTCCCCAAATATCAATTCCGGACATAGTCAGATCCATCAATAAATTAATAACGATCAAACCTAGAAAACTCTTCCCTAATTCAGTCAAAAAACGATTTTCACGATAAATTACAGCCAACGATAAGAATGCGGCGAACATTCCAAACAATGACGTACTAGCTCCCGCTGAGATAGCATTATTAGCCCCGAAAGCGAAACTAGCTAAATTTCCCATAATTCCACTCAGCATATAAACTATCAAAAATCTCCAATGGCCGATCATCGGTTCAAGTATTTGACCGACATATAATAGTGTAAACCCATTCATCAGAATATGGAAGATACCAATGTGTAAAAATATTGGTGTTATTAAGCGCCACCACTGACCTTCCTGTACCAAATAATTAGTTTTAGCTCCAAAATGAATCAAAGTTAAAAGATTTCGTGAACCGCCACTGATTGTTTCTAGTAAGAAAACTCCAATAGTTATCGCTAATAAAGACCAAGTTACGTAGGCGTTAGCGCGCCGATTGATTATCTGCATTTTGTTCATCCTTTGCAACGATGATCTTGTCGATTTGTTTATCGAGTACATAAACTGGCCAAAGTGGTTCTGAATAGTACTGGCTAGTTAAAGCTAAGGAGATAGTCTTCGTTGGAAATTTAGCCAGGTATCTATCAAAAGTACCTGAACCAAATCCCAGACGATTCTTATCTTGGGCGTAAGCTAATCCAGGAACAATCAAAAGATCAGGTGGGTTCATGACATTATTTTCATAATCCTTAGGTTCTCTAACTCCAAAAGCCGACTCAACTAATTCAGTATCTTGAGTATAATTAATAAAAGACATTGAATAGTCAGAAAAAGTCTTTGGAATATAAACTTCTTTTCCCATCTCAAAACATTGATTGATAATTGGAAAAGTTGGTATCTCATCGTTAGTGCTCATTGTGATTCCAACTGAAGATGCATTTTGAAAATCTAAATCATTAAATAATTGAAAATAAAGATTGTTGATTTCTTTTTGAGCCTTATCGGACTTCATAAAATCGCTCACAAGATCAATTTGTTTTTTTCTGAAACTTACTTTATCCAACTAATGATCACTCCTTAGAAAAAAAAACAACAGGGATTTTAACCTGTTGTTTATTTTGTTTCACGATGCAATGTAACAGTACGTTCGCGTGGACAATATTTCTTAAGTTCAAGACGATCGGGATTGTTACGTTTGCTCTTGCTTGTTAGATATGTACGTTCATGGCATGAAGTACATTCCATTGTTATATTAACTCTCATCTTTGGAACATCCTTTCATAAATACTTAACTAAATTCAACTAATTAAATATATCATTTTTTCGGGTATATTAAAAGGTTAAATTCAGATTATTTCTGACCCGTCATTTTATAATAGTCGGTATAAATCTGTTTTGCAAGCAATTGAGGATAGCTACCACTTTCACTAGTTAAATTAGGAAAGACAATTGCCATTGCAATGTTTGGATCATCATAAGGTCCAAAACTGACCAAACTAGTAGTAATAGTTTCTGGTGGATCAGAAGAAGGATTATCTGGGTTGTAGTAGAACGACTGAGCAGTACCAGTCTTAGCGGCTACAGCTGGCGAAAGGTCTTTTAGACGTGTAGCAGTTGTCCAATAACCACTACCGTGTACAGCTGCGTACATACCCTTTCTAACAACGTTCAATTCATCTTGAGTTACCCCTACCTTATTCAAAACAGAAGGCTTAGTAACTGAGGTCAACGCACCCTTAGTACCATCGTCTTTAGTCTTTTGAATCGATTGAACGACATAAGGTTTCAAACGATAACCACCATTGGCAATTGTTGAAATATATTGAGCCATTTCAATCAAAGTATAAGCATCATAGTTACCATAAGATAAATCCAGTGCAGAACCGGTCTTCAATGAACCATTGCTATTATGAGTAGTACCTTCAATACCAGTTGTTTCACCAGAAATATCAATTCCAGTTTTAACACCTAAACCGAATTGGTTAAAGTAACCACGCAACTTATCAAAAATATCATCATCCATATGAATATAACTATTTGGCGTATATTTAGCATTAGCTTCCTTCATTGCCAAATTCATCATATAAATATTTGACGAGAATTGTAGAGCTTGAATAGCACTCAAACTACTGAAAGTTCCCGCTGGATAAACAGACTTCTTAACTGGCGTTCCGGGTAGATAGATTGGATCATCAGCTTGAGTATTGTTACTTGGAGAAATAACCCCATCCATCATCGCACCTAAAACAGTAGCCCCTTTGACAGCAGACCCCATAACGAAAGTACGGTTGATAACACCTAATGCATCTTCAGATGTTTTACCAGTTTGTGGATTATTATGAATCCCAGCCATCGCTAAAATAGCACCAGTCTTTGGATTCATCGCTACTACATATGCACCATCAGAATATTGTGTTATTCCGGCAGATTGAGCAGCACTGTATTGCTCTTCTAGAGCAGCTTGAACCTTCTTTTGGAACTTAGAATCAATTGTTAAATTAAGATTACCACCCTTTTGACCTTTGTATAAGGTAGTACTCTTCTTAATTTGATTATTGGAACCAACTTGAACTTGCTTTTGACTCTTAGTACCAGAAAGAATCGATTCATAGCTCTTTTCCAAATAACTAGTACCAACACGGTCATTTCGAGAATAACCACTGGCCAGCATTGTATTCAATTCATCATCAGGAATACCTTGCTTTTCGGTTGATACGCCACCGATAATACTTGCGATTGATTTACCTTGTGGATAATCACGTTCCCAATTACTACCGATACTTACACCTGGCAATTCCGTCAAATGCTCACTTACTTGCGCAATTTCTTTTGCACTTAAATTTTTATCTTTTAAAAACACCGTTGAAAGTGAATAAGCAGAACTCATAGTTTTGAACAATGAGGCACGTTGCATGTCTTTATCGTTCAAGTGAATACCTTGTTTTTCAACATACTTAACTTCGTTAGCATAAATCTTATTAGTAGACAAAGCATCCCCGTTACTATCAACTCGATAAGATTTTGGCATCTGCTTAATAACTTGTTTCGATTTATTCGGAGCCGCCAAAATATAATCAGCCTTATCACGACTAGTTAAATCAGTAGGTTCAACGCTCATATATTTAGTTAATCTGTTAACGATCGTATAAATATCAGACGAACTAACGCTACCACTCTTTGTATAAGTGATGGCATTGTGCGTTGAATTACCAACCAAAAGTCTACCTTTTGAATCATAGATCATTCCA
Organism: Companilactobacillus futsaii JCM 17355; assembly: GCF_001435505.1. Lineage (GTDB taxonomy): Bacteria > Bacillota > Bacilli > Lactobacillales > Lactobacillaceae > Companilactobacillus > Companilactobacillus futsaii. Next base: position 7,604 of record NZ_AZDO01000139.1, read on the forward strand.
CGTGGTACACTGCCAGTCATTACTGTCTTATCTGTTCGGTCAACTTCAGCTTCAAATTTGCCACCATAAACGATCTGCAAATAAGCAAGTTGGGCAACCAACATAGCAAATAGCACAAAGACAATAAAAAAAAGCAGGTTTAGACGAAATGGAATAGTAGACTTCGCTTGACTACCTGTTCTTTTCTTTATTATATCCAGTATTCTTCTCATATTCATCCTTCAAAAAACGAACGATTATTCATTCGATTTAAAAATATACTTAGGTCCGTCGAGATCTGAATCATAATCTACTAACAAATCATATCTGGCAAAAAACCACGTATCACTATCAGTAATGTAATAAACCACACCATCGACTACAGTACTGGCTACAGGATCAACTGGTTTTTCTTTACGCATAGCAATTGAAAAACCATCGTGAACCATAGTCTTTCCATAGACCTTACCATAAAAATGTACACCATCACCGGGTACTAAGTCCAACTCTTCTTCAAACCATTTGATTGCTTCATCTGTTAGTTTAATTTCCATTATGCCCACCTCAATTTTTTTCTAAGATAAACATATCAGAAAACGTCTTCATTAGGCAACTTCAACGGCTTTTACTGTAACTTCATAACTACCGACAGGTGTTTCAACAGTAACTAAATCACCTGTATGCTTGCCTAATAGAGCCTTGGCAATTGGTGAGTCATTTGAAATCTTACCATTGTCTGGGTCCGATTCAGCAGCACCAACGATTGTATAAACGTCAGGTTCTTCACCATCTTCTTGTACGGTAACTTTCTTACCAATTGAAACCTCATCATGAGCTACATCATCGGCATCGACAACATTAGCGTATTGAAGCATCTCAATAATTTGAGAAATTCTCGATTCAACCACACTTTGTTCATCTTTGGCTGATGTGTATTCTGAGTTTTCTGAAAGGTCACCGAAACTTCTAGCAATCTTAATACGATTGATAACTTCTGGACGTTTAACCTTCTTTAAATTTTCTAATTCTTCTTCCAGCTTCTTCTTACCTTCAGCTGTCATAGGATAACTTCTATCTGCCATTTTTATATCTTCCTTTTTAAAATTATTATTGTGATAATTTCAAAATGTCATCTAATCTGTAATGACTAGATGACATTTATTATCTGTAATTATACATTATTGATTAAGAGCTGCACTCTTTTTCTCATGTTCTGCTAATGTATGTGAATAATATACCTTACCAGTCTTCAAGTCTGCAACAAAGTATAAGTAGTTTTCATCCCTATCACTAGGATTCAAAGTAGCTTCAATTGCTTGCACACTTGGTGTATTGAATGGTCCTGGTCCATAACCTGCATTCTTATACAAGTTATACGGAGAATCAACCTTAACATCTTTATTAGTCAAATGAGTCTTGTGAGTATTCAAAGCATACATGACTGAGATATCTGATTGGATCGGCATATCAATAGCGATACGGTTAAAGAATACACCAGAAATCTTCTTACGATCCTTTTCAGTAACACCTTCACGCTCGATCAATGATGCTAAAGTAAGAACTTGTTGAACCGTTAAGCCCTTTTCTTTAATAGTTTCAAAGTAAGGCTTCATGATCTCATTGTCTTTTTCGACCATTTGATTAACTAATTCTTTTAGAGTTTCACCTTTGTAAAGGCCATAAGTAGCTGGGAACAAATAACCTTCTAGATGATATCTAACATTCTTTTTAGCCATCGATGAATCCAACAATTGAGGATACTTCTTTTGAAGTTGCTTCAAGTAAGATTCATCCTTCATCAACTTCAAGAAATCTTTTTTCTTAAACTTAGTTGATTTTTGAATCTGATCACCAATTTGGTCAATTGTAACACCTTCACGTACTAAAACAGTATTTGAAGCCGTTCCAGTTGGTTCAGCACTACCACCCTTTTGCAATTGTTTGACAACATGGTTCATGTCCATCGATTGTTTAAAAGTGTAATATCCCGCTTGAAAATCAGTATAGTTTTGAGCTTTAACGTAGAAATTAAAGACTGTTGCACTCTTGATAACTTTATCTTTTTCAAGAGTCTTAGCAATTTCTTTACTAGAAGAACCTATTGGGATTTTAACAACAATATCTTCTTTACTGTTTGCATTATATGGTTGTAATGAACTATTTACATAATTAAAGCCAATGATAGCAACGACAACTGCCAAAACCGCAATCACGCCGACGATCCAATACGCAATATGATTGGCAACGGAACGTTCTTCAGCGCGAGTTTTGATTTTGTCATCTGACTCTTGCTTCAATGCTTCTTTTTTTTCATCCTTTTGGCTCAAGACACAGCCTCCCGAGTTAATTTATTAGAATTATACCATTAGTTCGGTAATAATTTTATCTAATTTCCACATTAAATTTTTGAACTAGACTGTCCTTGACTAAAGTAAAGGCTTTTTCTACTTCTTCATCAGTCAAGGTATCATTAGGATTCAAGAACACTAAATGATAACCGAGTGATTTATGATTTGGCTTGATATTTTTACCTTCGTAAACATCAAAGATCTTAACATCTTTCAAATATTTGCCACCATTACTAAAGATATCAGCAATAATTTGGCCATTTTCAATATCCTTTTCTACTAAAATAGCTAAATCACGGCTAATTTCTGGATATTTAGGTGCACTAGTTGCTTTAACATTTCTAGTATTCAAGTCAAATAAGGCATCGATATTCAATTCAAAAACAAATGTGTCATTGACATTATGTGCTTTTTGATAATTTGGATGCAACTTACCAATAATACCAACCATTTGACCGTTAGCTAAAATCTTAGCTGTTTGTCCAGGGTGAAGATTGTCATAATCTGCTGTTGCTTCAAACGAAAATTGCGCATCTGCATTAACATATGTCAATAATTCTTCAACGATTCCCTTTACGTAATAAAAGTCTACTGGTTTAGCATCACTGTTCCAAGCATCCTCAATGACATTACCACTGATGGCACCAGAAATAAATGGTAATTCTTTTGGACGATCATTTCCAGTCACTCGGTCAAAAACACGAGCTTGTTCAAATAATTGTAAATCATCATTTTTTCTAGCTTGGTTGTAAGCTACATCTCTAACCAATCCCGGAATCAAACTATTACGCAAATATTCATGGTCTTCAGTCATTGGGTGAAGCAATTTAGTATATTCGGAGTTTAAAATATTAAAATCGTCTACTTCTTGTTTATTCAACAATGAATAATTAATAACTTCGTCCAAACCGCTAGCTAACAATGCATCACGTAATTTATTGCTCAATTCACGTTTAGCACTATACCCACCGCGTGTTTCCATTCCAGCAGGCAACGTATTAGGCAAATTCTCATAACCATAGATTCGATTTACTTCTTCAACTAAATCAGCTTCAATTTCCATATCCCAACGACGTGTAGGAATTGTAATAGTTACTGCATCACCTGACAACTCACTGGTGAAGCCTAAACGATCAAAGATTTGAAGAATTTCATCGCTAGAAAGTTGTAGTCCCATCAAATGGTTAATATGTTTGATACTACCTTTGATAACAGTTGGTTGAGCTTTGGTATAGTTACCGATAATTTCTTTCGAAATTTCTTTGGCATCACTTGCTTGGTCGATCAATTGTGTAGCACGGACTAAGGCTTCACTGACGATTCCATTATCAACGCCTTTTTCAAAACGATTGGAAGCATCATCACGTAAGTCATGTCTTTGAGCAGCTTTTCTTACACGGGCACCGTCAAAAACTCCAGCTTCTACCAAAACGTTAGTTGTATTTTCATCAACAGCAGCTTTAGTTCCGTTGATGATACCTGCTAAGCCTAAAACTTCATCGCCAGATGTAATTACCAAGTCATTGTGGTTAAGAGACTTGTCAGTTTCTGCCAATATCAATTTATCGCCATCATGAGCTAATTTAACCGTCAAATTCTTTTGAGGCAACTTATCCAAATCATAAACTTGTACTGGTTGGCCGTATTCGATCATTACGTAATTTGCTGCATCGACCACACTATTGACTGGTTTAATGTTTTGGTTCCAAAGTCTTCTTTGCATCCAAAGTGGACTCTTAGCAACTTTTATTCCCTTCAATTCACGCAACAAATAATCAGGAACTAAATCTTTTTCTTCAACTGTTGCAGTCACATCAGTTAAGTCTTTTAATTTATCTTGATTCAATTCAGGTTTAGTAAATTTAGGTTTTTCATCGTAAGTTGCGCCAATTTCCCAAGCAGCTCCACGCATACCTAGAGTATCGGCACGGTTAGGAGTGATATCGATATCGACCATTTCATCTTTTAGACCTAATAAATCATAAACCTCTTGACCAGGTGTTTGTGGTTCATCGAAAACATAGATACCATTTTCAAATTCTTTTGGCATGTATTGTGCAGGAACACCAACTTCATCAAGTCCACAGATCATACCATTAGATTCTTGTCCACGAAGCTTACCACGTTTGATACGAACACCATTTGGCAGATGAGCACCATGTAAAGCTACAATAACGTATTGATCTTCTGCAACGTTAGGAGCTCCACAGACAATTTGAATTTCTTCTTTTTCACCAACATCGACTTGGCAAAGTTTTAAGTGGTCTGAATCTGGATGCGGTGTCACGCTAGTAATATGACCAACGACTAAATCAGTCAATTCTTCACCTAGTTTTACTGGACCAGATTCGATACCAGTTAGAGAAACTTTATTAGCAATTTCTTCAACTGTGTGATCGACTGGAATGTATTCTTTTAGCCAATTAACAGAAATTTTCATTATCTTAATTTACTCCTTTGAATTGTTCTAGGAATCTAACATCGTTGAGGTAGAAATCACGAATGTCGTTAACTCCGTATTTAAGCATTGCAAAACGTTCTGGTCCAAGTCCAAAGGCCATTCCACTGTATTCGTTTGGATCAATGCCTGACATCTTCAAAACATTAGGGTGTGTAAGACCAGCGCCTAAAACTTCGATCCAACCAGTATATTTACAAATGCGACAACCAGTACCACCACAATTGAAGCAAGAAACATCAACTTCAACGGATGGTTCAGTAAATGGGAAGTAGCTGGGACGGAAACGAATCTCACGATCAGGACCAAAGACGTGACGACATAATGCATCAAGTGTTCCCTTTAAGTCTGCCATAGAAATATTTTTATCAACGACTAGACCTTCGATTTGGTGGAATTGATGTGAGTGAGTAGCATCATCATCATCACGACGGTAAACGACACCCGGTGAGATCATCTTCAAAGGACCTTTAGTAAAGTCATGAGCTTCCATGTCACGACCTTCTTGGGCAGAAGTTTGAGTTCTCATCAACAATTCATCTGATAGATAGAAAGTATCTTGCATATCACGAGCTGGGTGATTTTTAGGGATATTTAATCTTTCAAAGTTATAATGATCTTCTTCGACTTCATAACCACCAGCAACTTCGTAACCTAAACCAATAAAGAATTGTTCAATATCTTCGATTGTTTGATTCAAAATATGTTTAGTACCTTGATTGTTCTTTGTAGCTGGTAGAGTGACGTCAATAGTTTCTTCTTCAAGCTTCTTTGCAACTAATTTTTGATTAAGCTCTTCCATTTTTTCTTCAATAGCTGCTTGAATATCTTTTTTAACATTATTAGCTAAAGTTCCAATTTCTGGACGTTGTTCAGCTGGAATATCTTTCATACCACGCAAGGCTTTAGTAATTGGGCCCTTTTTACCTAATAAGTTAACTCTTAAATCATTTAATTCTTGAAGCTTTTGTGCGCGTTTAGCTTCGTCGATACCATTTTCTCTTAAATTCTTTAACGTATCATTTAATGACATTTTCTTCCTCCTTGGTGATAAAACTGTTTCTAAAATTCTTTTACCTACATAAAAAAATCCCCATCCCAAATAAGGGACGAGGACTCGCGGTACCACCCTAGTTCATGTTAAACATGCACTCAAGTAGTTATAAAGTAACTAACTAAAAACTCAGAAAGTGAATTCACTGTTTTATCTATCGAGCCTATCTCAGTTAACGGCTTTTCCTGTTATAAACGCCACAGTTACTATTTTTCGTCAAAGTTTAAATATTATTTATACAGATGATTATACAAAAATTAAAAAGTTTCGCAAGTTTATAACGTTTGCATACCGTACATTAAAACACCAGCTGCAACCGCCACGTTAAGGGATTCAGCTTTCCCAAGGATTGGAATATAAATATTTTCGTCAGTAGCATTTAAAACATTTTGACTGACACCATGGGCTTCGTTACCCATGATCAAAGCAAATTGATCTTGTTTTTCTAATTGTGTATAAGGTTTAGCTTGAGCATTTACTTCTGATCCATAAATAGTCAACCCAGATTTCTTAGCCAAATTGATGGCCTTGTCAATATCCATGCGATAAATTGGCAAGTGGAATTGACTACCTTGCATAGAACGTTGGACCTTTGGTTGATAAAAGTCAGCGGTATCCATACTTGTGATTACACCACTATATCCTGCTGCATCAGCTGTTCTAATGATTGTTCCAACATTGCCTGGATCTTGAACGTCATCCATCATGACCCATTTACCAGAGAACTCAGTTAAGTCATCGCTATTTTGAACTTTGATAACTGCAAAGATTCCTTGTGGAGTTTTTGTTTCAGATAAATCCTTGGCTACATCTTCAGAGATCGTTACGGCAATATCATGATACTTTTTAACGAGACGATCTTCTTGGTACTTTTCTGTTACTAATAATTTAACAAATTCTTGTTCGTATTGATTGGCTTCTCTAACTAAGTGAAAACCTTCAATTACGTATGTTCCAGTTTTACGTATATTTTTAGTCGCTGATAATTTTTTTAGTTGTTTAATTTCATCATTTTTTTTCGATTCGATATACTTCATATAATCCATCCCTCTTGTTCTATAATATAGATATTAACACATTCAAAGATTTGAGGTGATACGTGTGAAACATCTTTCCATTAATGTTGACGGTCTCGTTCAAGGCGTAGGATTTCGTTATTCGACTTTTCAAGTAGCTCAAGAACTCGGTGTCAACGGAACTGTCCAAAATGAAATTGATGGATCTGTCTCAATTGAGGCTGAAGCAGATCAAAAAGTACTTTATATTTTTTTAAATCGTGTTAAATCTTCGCCTTCACCCTTTGGAAAAGTTACCAAAATGGACTATACTTTTTCTGACGACTTACAACATTACACAAAATTCACTGTGATTGGTTGAAACGTCAAATGAGTTAACGTATATTACTCTGTATACGATTAAAAGGGTGGTTTATTTAAGTGAATAAAAAATACGTCAAATATTTATCAGTGCTGTCTTTAGTTTTAGTGCTGACACTAGTTTTGACGGGGTGTGCGCAAGGTACAACTAACCTTCACGCTCCAACTAGTGGGCCATATGGTTTCATCTACAAATGGCTAGGGATTCCGTTCCAAAATTTGATTATGAAGACCGCAGAAGCAGTCGGTGGTACAAATGCCTACGCTTGGGGAATCATGATCATCTCTTTTGTAGTTCGTTTGATTTTAGTTCCTTTATCATTGAATCAACAATATAAATCAACAACTCAACAAGAAAAAATGCGTGCTGTTCAACCACAATTGAAATTGATCCAAGAAGCACAAAAGAAGGCTAAGGGTCCTGATGCTCAACAAAAGATCAGTAGCTTGATGATGCAAGTTTATAAAGCTAACAACTTGAGTTTAACTGGTGGCATGGGTTGTTTACCACTATTGCTACAAATGCCTATCTTGATTGGTATTTATCAAGCTGTACAATATTCTAAAAATATTGGTACAGCTACCTTCCTTTCAATTCCATTAGGTAAGCCAAGTATAGTAATTGCCATTGTTGCTACCTTGTTCTACTTAGTTCAAGGTTGGATGTCACTTCAAATCGTTCCTAAAGAACAAAGAAAACAAATGCAGACTATGTTGTTGATGAGTCCAATGATGACTTTCTTCATTTCCATGATTTCAACAGCAGCCCTTGCACTTTACTTTTTAGTTGGTGGTGTCGTTATTGTTATTCAACAACTCATTACTAACTACGTGGTTACTCCTAAGATCAGAAAGAAGACTGATGAAGAGTTAGCTAAGAATCCGGTTAAAGTCGTTGTAACAAAAGAAATGCTAGACGAAATGCTTCAAGCAGATGGAGCAGGTACAACAAGTGGTACAACTGCTAATACTTCTAAACAAAAAGCCGAAACTAACGAAATGCACAAAAACATTCGTGAATTAAATAAAGGCAAACAAAATCGCAATAAGAAATAAAAAAATAAGTAAAACTCATTTTGTAGAGTTTTACTTATTTTTTTGTCTCTAGATAAAAAACATCTATTTTTCGCTTTCTTTTTCAGTCTGTTCTTCTTCAGATTTAACTTGCACCAATGGCAATTCAATCTTAAAGACAGTTCCAGAACCGACAACACTTTCAACCTCTAAGCTGCCATGATAGATCTCAATCAAACGTTTAGCGATAGAAAGCCCTAAACCGTTTCCTCCACGTTTTCTAGAGCGAGCCTTATCAACTCTATAAAATCGATTAAAAATGCGTTTCAGGTCGTTTTTAGCGATTCCTAGGCCATAATCTTGAACTACCACCTCTAACAAAGCTGAGTTTGTCGAAGCAGCAAAATTAATTTCTTTACGATCTGCTGAATACTTGAAAGCATTATCTAGCAAAATTACCAATACTTGCTCCAAGTGATTACGATAAATCTTAACTGTACTACCCTCACGGATATCGTCATCGAAATTGATCACAAAATCTGGATGCAACATCTTGAAGTCATTAGTTACTTGCGTAAACAAAGGCTTAACTTCAGTCGTCTGTTCCAAATATGCACTGTCGATCTGTTCAACACGTGTAAGATCTAGCATCTCTTGAATCAAGGATTGCATACGTTTTAATTCTTGCAAAGAAGAATTGATTGAATCATTTAATACTTCAGGATCATCTTTACCCCAGCGTTGCAGCATGCTCAAATGGCCTTCCAAAACAGCTACTGGCGTTCTTAATTCGTGTGAGACATCTTCAACGAATTCCTTTTGCTGATTGGTATAGGCTTGCATGCGGTCGAGCATCTTGTTGATGTTAACTGTTAGGTCATAAATCTCATCATTTCGTTTGCGCAATTTAATTCGAGAATCTGAATCTGGTTTCTTATTCAAGTCATCGATTGTTTTATTAATCTTCTTTAAATCGTTTAAAACCAAAGTAACGGCGTAAAATGACAAAACAATTCCCAAAAGAAAAACTACCACTCCACCAATAACTAGTTTCAGAGTGAAGTTATTGATTTCATTGATTGAGGCAACGCTTTGAACAGTCCTCATCGCTAAAATACTGACAAAAATATATGCTAGTAAAATTACAATGGAGATTAAAGCAGTCCACTTAAATCTAATCGAAATTCTCATCGACGCATCACGTACCCTTTGCCACGGACAGTAGAGATGTAACTGGGAGCACCGAGGCGGTCGATTTTGTTACGAAGGTATTTGATATAAACATCCACAACATTAGTTTCAGTTGATGAACCTGTTCCCCAAACACGTTCTAATAAGTCATCACGACTTAAGACCGTGCCGACGTTTTCCATCAGAGCGCTCAACAAATCGTATTCACGGCGAGTCAAGTCGATCACTTCACCATTACGCTTCAATGTTTGCGTTGTCTTATCGATTACCAAGTTTTTATATTTAAGCACTTGATCATTATTTCTTGTTACATCGATATCTAAATCAATTCGTCGTAACAATGCCCGAATGCGAGCTAGTAATTCTTCAATTGCAAATGGCTTGACGATATAATCATCAGCCCCGTGATCTAATCCTGATACACGGTCAATGATTGAATCGCGTGCCGTCATCATGATAATTGGTGTGTTCTTTTCTTGACGAATACGACGGCAAACTTCGATACCATTCAACTCAGGAAGCATCAAATCTAAAAGGATCAAGTCCCAATCCTCAGATAAAGCTGCATCCAGTCCGGTTCTACCATCACGTTCAACAGTTACTTCGTAATTCTCATGTTGAAGTTCGAGTTGAACGAATTTTGCCATATTCTCTTCGTCTTCAATAACAAGTATTTTAGCCATACGTATCTCCTATACATAAAATATTAAATTATCTTTAATTATAGCTTAATCATTAAATAAAATGTGTCATGCTTTTGGCAATGCATTAATGATTTTAACATATAGCAAAAATTAAAAGAAGACAAGCTTTTATTTTTATTTTTTTTAAAGCATTAAAAAAGAGGCGATTTCTCGCCCCAATTTTAAATTTCAACTTAAAATTATTGCTCTTCGTACCAAGTATAGTGGAATGTACCTGGTTTGTCATTTCTTTCATAAGTATGAGCACCAAAGTAATCTCTTTGGGCTTGAATCATATTAGCTGGCAATGTTTCTGAACGATATTGATCGTAATATGAAATAGCAGCCATGAAGCCTGAAACAGGAACCCCTGCTTGAACAGCAAAGCTAACAACGTCACGAACATCTGATTGATATTCTTTAACGATACCCTTGAAGTAATCGTTTAATAACAAGTTGTCTAGTTTTGGATCTTCATCATATGCATCTGTAATCTTTTGTAAGAATTGAGCACGGATGATACAACCAGCACGCCAGATTTGAGCAATTTTACCGTAGTTAAGATCCCAGTCATAGTGATCTGAAGCGGCCTTCATTTGAGCAAATCCTTGAGCGTAACTAATGATCTTACTGAAGTACAAAGCCTTACGGATCTTGGCAACTAAGTCATCAACATCTTTAACAACTGGTTTTGTTTCAGGAGCAGGTAAGACCTTGCTTGCCTTAACACGTTCGTCTTTATATGCAGAAACATAACGTGAGTAAACTGATTCAGTGATCAATGATTGTGGAACACCTAGTTCAAGAGCACTTTGTGAACTCCACTTACCAGTACCCTTGTTACCAGCTTTATCCATAATCTTATTAACGATGTAATCGTTAGTACCTTCGTCGTCTTTTCTAGTTAAGATTTGTGAAGTAATGTCGATCAAGTAACTTGAAAGTTCACCCTTGTTCCAGTCTTGGAATACTTCGGCAATCTTTTCAACGTCATTGTTAAACAAGTGCTTCAATAAGTTGTAACTTTCAGCGATAAGTTCCATATCACCATATTCGATACCATTGTGAACCATCTTGACATAGTGACCTGCACCATTTGGTCCGATGTATGTAACACAAGGTGCACCATCTTCGTCAGCTTTAGCAGAGATTTGTTCCAAAATAGGAGCAACTAAGTCATAAGCTTCCTTTTGGCCACCTGGCATCAATGAAGGACCATGCAAGGCACCAAGTTCACCACCGGAAACACCCATACCGATGAAGTTGATTCCTGATTTGTCCAAACGTGCATTACGTTCCATAGTATCTTCGAAGAATGTATTACCACCATCGATCAAAACGTCACCCTTGTCCAACAAAGGTAATAGTTGCTTGATGACAGCATCAGTACCAGCACCAGCTTTGACCATCATCATAATACGACGTGGTTTTTCTAGTGAGTCAACGAAATCCTCAATTGTATAACTTGGTACCAATTTCTTGTCGGGATGTTCTTCAACAACTGCTTTAGTCTTTGAACCTGTACGATTGTAAATTGCTACTTCATATCCACGACTTTCAATGTTTAGGGCAAGATTCTTACCCATAACAGCCATACCGATAACACCAATTTGTGGTTTTGCCATTATAATAACTACCTCCGATTTTTGTTCTCATACTTATAGTAACAAAAAAATAAAAAAGGAGTATATAATTACTCCTTATCATCATTATTATTAAATAAATTTTTTAATTTGGCAAATTCTGGGTTAACATGTTCTTCTTCTTTTTGACTATTAAAGTCATCTTCAGAAATAACCTCCCAATTTTTACCTGAAGGCATAATATTTTCTTCTTCTTCCTTCTTAGTTAAAACTTTTGAAGGAATGCTCAACAAAATATTATCGATGACTGATTCATAAACGTTAATAGTTGGATTTTCATCATCCACGGGTATAACAACGTTGTATTGTTCCAATTCTTCCTCATCGGCCACACTGTCAACGTTGTAAGCTTCATTAACTCGAACATCAACCGGTAATTCTACTGGTAACAAACTGCGAGTTGAAGGAACAGTCAATGTAGTCTTGATTTTTACATCAGAAATAACTAACCCATTGTCATTGAATAATTGACCTTTGACCAAAACTTTGTCAGCATCCAAAACATCTTTTGAACGTGTAGTTAATTCTTTAGTTAAATCGAGTTCTTCCTCAAATTCAAACGGTTTGTCTTTATAACGACGAACGTCTTGAACATCCCAATTTAGCATTAATTTACCCCTTTCATATAAGGCATTTTTCCAAAATCTTGTGCTTTTTTACTCTGGAGCTGAAATATTTGATCAGCTCTGATTTCTAATTCTAAAGTTTGAGCTTCTTTTTTGCCAACTTTAGCAATTAAATTCAGTTCTTTTTTGTGTTCGTTTAAATATTTACGACCATTTTCATTAAATCCTAATACTCGTAAATAAGGATTTTTATAAATATTATCAATTTCCGTTGGTTTTACATTCAACAACGTATAAATCATCAAACGTCTCAAGCGAGCTCTTGTATAACGTTTTGACTTTACTCGATCCAAGAAGTCTTCAAAATTATCACTATTCACAACTTCTTTTTTCAATTTATATTCTAGTCCTTCGACCATTTGATAGATTGAATGAAGTTCTGAAACATCGGAATTTATGATTTGATACCGCAAATATGGATAAAAATTATCCCAAGTATAAGTTTGATTTTTATTTATCATTTGATTGGTTAAATCAGGAACCTCTGAATCTATTGATAATCCTGAATTCACATCAGTTCTAACCTTAGTGGCACTGAAATCACCTTTTCTCAAGATCGTCTGAAAATTAATTGAGTAGTGATATTTTTCTATTTGTTGGACGTAATTCAAACCTAGCATTTGATTAGGTAAATTGGTGATATCAATTCCTAGGCTTTGATAATACGACGTTAAATTAGTGGCAGAATTTTGTTGGTAGTCTTGTTCAAATTGATCATCTACTGTCAGTAATCTTTGAGCAACTTTACTAAAATCAAATTCTCGTTCAGTTCCAAAGATTAAGGTATCGATTTCCAACAAATTCAATAACTTCATTGCACCTTTTGCAAATAATTCTGCCGGTTGGACAGCAAAAGCCAGTGGCAATTCAATAACTAGATCAACGCCTAAATCGATAGCTAGTTTTGCTCGATCCCACTTATCTAAAACAGCAAAATCACCCCGCTGAACAAAATTGCCTGACATCACGGCAATCAAGACATCAGGGTGATATTTTTGTTTGATCGTATCGATGAAAATTTTATGACCATTGTGAAACGGATTAAACTCGGCCACTACACCATAAATTTTTGTCATAAAAACCTCTATTTTTCGGCGGCAAAGAACCAACGAGTTGAATCATCTTTAACCTCTGAAGTACCGAATTCGGCACTGACTGAGACCTTTTTGAAGCCGATATCTTTTAAGATAGCTACAAATGTTTCAATCGGATAAGTTCTTTCTTTATGCAATTCAGTATTAACTGAATAACCTTTGATTTTCTCATCCCAATTAAAGAACGTTAACTCATGTTCAATACTGTGGGGATACTCACCTTCAAAACTGTTCCACATAAAAGCAGAGTCTTCAGTCCGATGGTTGAACATGTATCCAGGAAAGACTTCATCCATTTGATAAAGTGAATGTGCATCGAATAAGTATTTGCCGCCATCATTTAAGTGTTGTAAAGCTTGATTAAAAGCAATTGCTAATTCGTCTTCATCCTGTAGGTAACAAATCGAATCATCAAAACAAGTGATGACATCATACTTGTCAAAATCATATAGATCCATCATATTACTAGGAATAAATGGAATTTTTTTGTTAGCCTTTTGAGCTTTTTGTTCAGCGATTTTTAGCATTTGCTCTGATAAATCAGTTCCAGTAACTTGAAATTTATCAGCTAATAAAATTGTTAAATCACCAGTTCCGCAAGCCACATCTAATAATTTTTTATTATCGCCTGCAATTTGCTTTTCAACATATTGAGCCCACTTGCTATACAACGAATCATCCATTAATTCACTATAAACGCTGGCAAAAGAATTGTAGATCATTATTCAGTTACCAAGCCAGAAATATCAACTTCTGGAGCATCTGACCAAAGTTTTTCTAGATTGTAGAAATCACGCTTTTCAGATGTGAAGACGTGAATAACAACATCATGCAAGTCGATTAAAACCCATTCAGAGTTACGATTTCCTTCAACGTGTCCAACTTCGATATCATTTTCACCTGCTTTGTCCAAAACAGATTGCACGATAGCATCAACTTGACGTTGTGAACTAGCATCCATGATCACAAAGTAATCAGCCATAATACTTACTTCGCTGATATTTAGAACTTTGATATCATTAGCGTGCTTTTCATCAGCTGCCTTTACGGCAATTTCCATCATTTTTTTTGAATCCAAATTATAACTCTCCTTTTTTGATCCAGTAGTTGTAACTAACAAAAGTTGCTGGATAAATTTCTTTATTTGTATCAACTAAATGTTGAATCGAATGTTTTAATTCAAAAGTTACGGCACTATCGAGGGATTTTTCAGCATACTTTCTTGCTTCATCGATACCAGGAAAATCTCGACCTGGTTCAATAAAATCACCTACGAAAACAGCTTTGTCTACCTGTGTCATATTCGTAGAACCAACAGTATGTCTTCTAATAGCATTTAAAACATCTTCATCATAAATACCCAGCTCATCCTTAATAATCTCAGCACCGACGATTCCGTGCCAAATAGCATTATTAGCATGCAACAATTCTGGGTCTAATTGTTTCTTATTAATTTCAGTAATGAATTCTTCATCGTTTCGTTCTTTAGCGTAGTCATGCAACAATCCAGCTAAACCAGCACGATCTACATCACCACCAAATTCAGCAGCTAAAGCACGAGAAGTTTTTTCAACCCGCAAACAATGATTATAACGAAAATCACTCAAGGTGTCTTTCATTCTGTCCAAAATGTCTGCTCGCTTTAAACCACTTTTGATGCCTTCGTAATTAAATTCACTCACGATAAAGCCTCCTATCTTTGATATACCAAGCTACATCATCAGGAACTAAGTATTTGATCGATTGCCCCTGTTTGACTTTTTCTCTAATCATACTCGAACTAATTTCTAGTTCTGGAGTATTTACCCAAAGTATAGGGTACTTTGATTTTTTCTCAAAGCCTTTTCGACAAACTCCAACAAAATGTACCATTTGAATCAATTCATCAATATGAGACCATTTTGGCAAGTTTTCAACCATATCTCCACCTATTATAAAGTAATACTCTGTATTAGGATTTAAGTCTTTGAGCATCTTGATAGTTTCATAAGTATAACTGATGCCACCCCGACGAATATCAGTTAAATCCAGATCAAAATGCATATTATCACGAATGGCCAATTTGATCATTTCAATCCGATCATCACTTTTAATATCAGGGATGGTTTTTTTGACTCCACGATGAGGAGGGACTTTATCAGGTAAAAACAAAACTTTATCTAAGCACAATTGTTCATAAACTTGTTCAGCTATTACCAAATGTCCTAAATGAATTGGATTAAAAGTCCCACCTAGAATCCCAACGTGTCGTTTTGGTAAATTACTATGAAATTCTAATTTTTCTTTAGTTAATAATTGTTTTTGAGTATTCATAATTAGTCACTTAAATTACATTTTCTCTAATTCAATTGAATATTTACGATTCTTAATTTTTGAAGCTTTCTTATAAAATACCATCTTTGAACCAATGGTTTGAATGTGAACAATTTCAGGGTCAACTTCATTTAAAGCTTCGATCAAATCTTGAGGTTCAACCATGGTATTTTGAAGCAAAGAAACTTTGATAAGTTCATTTTTTTCAATCAACATTTCCAATTGTTTAAGTAAGTTTTCAGTAATACCATCACGGCCTACTTGAATAACCGGTTTCATCGTTGCTGCTTGGCTTCTTAAATAACGATTCTTTTTTCCTTTAATTATCATTAAATTCTCCTTAAATTATCGCGTTACGGATCGATACATGAACACCGTTTGGAACATAGGCTTTGAACTTCGTACCAGCAGGAATTGTGACCCAACCTAAACCATAAATCACGATATCTGATTTTTCATGTGCTGAAAAAATCTGACTCTTGAATTTAGGAAATTCTTTGATATCAGTTGGTGGTGTCAAAATATCACCGAGATGTTTTTCATAAAATTCATCGGCATTAACTGTCTTTGTTCTATGCAATGGCAAACCTTGATTGACGTAGAAAGTTACGTTAGTTCTTTCATTTAGAAAATCTAAACGAGCTAATCCAGCCACAAAAATAGTTTGTCCATCGCGTAGTTGGAACGTTGCCGGACGCAACGGCTTTTTAGGTGTTACTGTCTTTAGATCTTTAGCATTCAAAAAGTGAGCTAATTGATAACGATGAATAATTCCTGGTGTATCAACTAATGAATGACCATCGTCTAAAGGAATATCGATACGATCTAAGGTTGTCCCTGGGAATCTAGAAGTCGTGATCAAATCTTTGATATCAGAATTAGCACTGATGATACGATTGATCAAAGTTGACTTACCAGTATTAGTAGTTCCAACTACGTAAACATCTTTTCCATCACGATATTTTTCGATCATGTCCATCAACTTATCAACGTTAGTACCTTTGACAGCTGAAACCATGATTTGGTCAACTGACTTGATTCCATTTTCTTTACTCTTTTGTTGCAACCAATTCAAAAGACGATTTTGATTAACTGAAGCTGGTAGTAAGTCGACTTTATTACCAACCATCAAAATCTTTTTATCGCCAACGAAACGTTGCAATCCAGGAATCACACTACCTTCGTAATCGAAAATATCGACTACATTAACTACTAAGGCATCTTTTTGAGAAATTGAGTCCAACAACTTCAAAAAGTCGTCATCAGAAACATCAACATCAGTGATCTCGTTGTAGTTACGAAGTCTGAAACATCTCTTGCAGAGTAATTCCTTTGAATCATCTTCAGTATATTTTTTCAAAGTAGAAGCTTGAACAAAACCTGGTTTATCTTTATCTTCTGTTTGAAGTTTTGCACCACAACCTATGCAGTACAATTCATTATCTTCTGTCATTTAATGAATCCTTCCAATATAAATTCTTATCACGTTTTTGCATTGCTTTTAAGATAGGACGTTCAAAAAATCTATTAATACGAGTCTTCTTGGCATCTGTTTGGACTAAGGGTTTGACTAGGACGGTCTTTAAGTTAGCCATGTTGCCTGCTAAAACATCAGTCATTACTTGATCACCAACGAATAAAACGTTTTTAGGATCGATGTTTTCTTCTTTGATATGTTTCATGATTACGAAGGGCAAAGGTTTCACCGCACGGGCTACGATACTAACTGGTAAATCTTTAACAGCTTTTTCCACACGTTCATAACTATTATTAGAAACAATCATTACTTCAATATTATTTTGGGCCATTTGATTCAGCCATTTACGCAATGATAAATCATACTCGTTGCTATTCCATGGCAAAAGTGTATTGTCCAAATCTGTCATAATCTTAGTAATATGTAGTTCTTGAAGATCTTCTACAGTCAAATCAGTAATTTTATCGAGCATAATATAGGGTTTAAACATAATTTAATCCTCGTCTTCAAATTAGTAAAAAAACGTAATTTGGGTTATCCAAATTACGTTTTTAAAATTAAGCTAAAGCTTTCTTAGCTGTATCTACTAAACTTGTAAATGCTTTTGGATCTTCAATAGCAATTTGGGCCAACATCTTACGGTTAATGTCAACGTTAGCTAATTTCAAACCATGCATTAATTTGCTGTAACTGATTTCGTTCATTCTTGCAGCGGCATTGATTCTAGCAATCCATAACTTACGGAAATCGCGCTTAACTTGGCGACGATCACGGAATGCATAACGGTATGAAACCATGATTTGAGTGTGAGCTGCTTTAAAAGTGATATGTTTTGAACCACGATATCCCTTAGCTAATTTTAAAACTTTCTTACGACGTTTGCGAGTTACTGTTCCACCTTTTACACGTGGCATAATGACTCCTCCTTTTGATTATAAAAAATAATTAATTAGTATGTTGCGAGCATGCGTTTCATACGTTTCAAATCACTTGAGCCTACCATACCTGGTTTAGCTAATTGACGACGTTGTTTCTTAGTCTTACCGTGGAAACGGTGACTTGTATATGCATGGCTTCTCTTCCAACCACCATTAGCAGTGATCTTGAATCTTTTTGCTGATGCGCGGTGTGTCTTTTGTTTAGGCATTGAAAATCCCTCCACTATTTCTTCTTTTTGTTATCTTTTGAGTTAATTGGATCAAGCATTAAGAACATACTACGACCGTCCATTTTTGGCTTAGTTGTTACTGTAGCAACATCCTTAGTCTTATCAGCGACGCGGTCCAAGACTTCCTTACCTATCTCTTTATGAGTAATTGCTCTACCCTTAAAGCGAAGAGAAACTTTGACCTTATCACCCTTAGCCAAAAACTTACGAGCATTATTAAGCTTTGTATTAAAGTCGTTTTCTTCAATAGTAGGGCTTAAACGTACTTCCTTAAGACTAACAGTTTTTTGTTTTTTACGTGCTTCACGATCTTTCTTTTGTAGATCGAACTTATATTTACCATAATCCATAATTCTGGCAACGGGTGGTTTAGCACCTGGCGACATTAGAACTAGGTCCATATTAGCAGCTTCAGCTAAACGTTGTGCTTCAGCCTTGGTTTTAACACCAACTTGATCCCCATTTTCAGAAATCAATCGTACTTCTTTTGCACGTATTTGATCATTTATTAATAAATCTCTTGCTATGAGTAGTCACCTCCGGAGTAATTTGGCCCACAAAAAAAGCGGGCTGCACAAGCATGCCCACTATATTATTTACGCAATCGTATTAACCTAGAGGCGAATGCATAGGTGAGAAGCGGGCGCTTCTGCTTAATCTCAACAGTTATTAACTATACCATAATAATGCCAAGTGTCAATATAACTTGTCAAAATAATATAATTAATTCGTTTTCAACCTTTTTAATATAACACAGTTAATCTAAAACAGCAACAATCTTCCCTTCTGTCTGATGGTCTTTGATCAATTGCAAACCATCAGTAATCTCTTCAAAACTAATTTCTTTAGTAATCAATGGATCAACTACACCTTCAGAGACTAGTTTTACTAATGATTCAGCCATAATTGATAAATCATTAAGCTGGTTAATGTTACCACCATTATGTGCTCCACCTAAATTAACACTCAAGACACTTTGACCTTTGGCAGTTAAATCATAATTGGATAAATCAGGCGTGTTTAAAATATCAACGACTGCTCCATTATAAGCCAATCTCGATAAGTCTTTTTGAACCTCAATACCACCAACTAAATTAATGATTAAGTCTACTCCTACTCCATTAGTTATTTTACTTATCTCTTCTGAAGTATTTTGTTTTTTATAATCAATTACAAAATCGGCACCAATTTTTTTGACAAAATCCACTTTCTTTGTTGAGACAGTCGTAATTACCGTGAGGCCTAAATATTTAGCTAACTGGACGCCAATACTACCGACTCCACCGGCTCCTGCGTGAATCAAAATATTTTTCTTACCAGTTAAATTCATCTTACGAAAAATTGAAGCGTAGGCTGTCAAACCCGAGCAAAGAATTGCTGCTGCCGACTGGTAAGATACATTATCTGGAATTCTAGCTACAATGTTGTATTTAGCTTTAGCATATTCTGCATAAACACCGTTTTTATTTAAATCACTATGGAAGAAAACGCGTTGACCGACTTTAAAATCTTTTGGATTATCAGCGCCTACTTCAACAATTTCCCCCGCCGTATCTAATCCCAAAATATGTGGATCTGTCCAATTACTGGGATGATTTTCAATCAATTTATAATCGACTGGATTTAAACCAACTGCTTTTACTTTAATTAGAATTTCAGCATCATTAGTAGTAGGCTTAGCAACTTGAATTATTTTTGCATCACTAATATTTGTTTTATCTTTAGTAATTGTTAATGCTTTCATTTTTCCTCCAAAAAAAAATGTAAATCCACAATGTGAATTTACATTTTGCTTTATTAATTAGTCTTTGTCAGCTTTGTCGGTAACGTCTTTACGACTATAGTTAGCAATATCAGCAACTACTGAGCTGACGAACATCTTAGCATTTTCTGAAGCTGAATCATCTTCACCATATTTTCTTACTGAAACTGTGGCATTCTTAGATTCTTCATCACCAATAACAACTGTATATGGAATCTTCATTGTTTGGGCATCACGAATCTTGTAACCCATCTTTTCATCACGATCATCAAGTTCGGCACGAATATTCTTAGCACGTAATTCTGAAAGAACTTCGTTAGCATAGTCTGCATGAAGTTTGTTATTAACAGGAATGATACGTACTTGTGTTGGAGCTAACCATGTTGGGAAAGCACCCTTGTAAATTTCAATTAGGTAAGCGATAAATCTTTCCATAGTTGAAACAATACCACGGTGAATCATAACAGGTCTGTGATCTTCTCCATCAGCACCAACATATGTTAATTGGAACTTCTCTGGTTGCATGAAGTCTAGTTGAATAGTTGATAGTGTTTCTTCGTTTCCAAGAGCTGTCTTTGTTTGAACATCAAGCTTTGGGCCGTAGAAAGCAGCTTCACCTTCAGCTTCGTAGTACTTCAAACCAAGATCATCCATAGCAGCTTTAAGCATTGATTGTGATCTGTTCCACATTTCATCATCATCGAAGTACTTTTCAGTATTAGCTGGATCACGATAACTTAGACGGAATGTGTAATCTGTAATATCGAAGTCTTTGTAAACTTCAACCATCAATTGTAGTGTACGTTTGAATTCTTCTTGGATTTGATCAAGTGCAACGAATGTGTGACCATCATTTAGAGTCATTTCACGAACACGTTGTAGTCCTGACAAAGCACCTGATTTTTCATATCTGTGCATCATACCAAGTTCAGCGATACGAAGTGGAAGATCTCTGTATGAACGATTGTGGTGGCTGTAAATTTGGATATGTGAAGGACAATTCATAGGACGTAGCTCAAGCATTTCGCCATCACCCATGTCCATTGGTGGGAACATGTCTTCACGATAGTGTTCCCAGTGACCTGAAGTCTTATAAGCATTCAAGTTCATAAGGATTGGTGTGTAAACGTGTTGATAACCCCAAGCAACTTCTTTGTCGATGATGTATCTTTCAATAACACGACGAATTGTTGCACCATTTGGCATCCAATATGGAAGACCAGCACCAACTTCTGGATCAACGAAGAACAAGTCAAGGTCACGACCGATTGTTCTGTGATCACGTTCTTTAATTTCAGCACGACGCTTAAGGTCAGCTTTTAGTCCATCTTCCTTGTAGAAGGCTGTACCATAAATTCTTTGTAGCATTGGATTACTTGACTTACCTTGCCAATAAGCACCAGCAACTGAAAGCAATTCGAAATGCTTCAAAGCTTTAAGATTTGCAAGTACAGCATCGTAACCGAAGTCAACAAAATCATCTAATTTGTAAACAGGAATTTGAACTGAGTCAATTGCGTTGATCAATGATGACTTGTATGGATCATCCTTGAACATTTCAACTAGTTCTTTTTTGTCCATCATTGATCTTTCAATCTTGTCATTGTCTTTGATGATTTTATTCATCAAAGCAGTGATCTTTGGCAATTCATCAACACTGATTTGACCATCGGCACTATCAGTATCTACAAAGAAACCATCATCGTTTGTATGCTTTTCACCAAAGTGAAGGTCTTTTTTGAAACTCTTAGCAGCAGCACTGAATACCAATGCAGCGGTGTTTCTCAAAACCTTTTGGGCATCTTCTTTATCTTCTGCTGAGATAATTTCGATTTTGCCATCTTGTTTTAATGGACGTTCCAGGTCTACTAGGACATCATTAATTTTACCGGCAACAGCTTTTTTACCTAGAGATGTGCTAATTGATTTAGCAACATCTAAGGTAGTTGTGCCTTCGTCAAACTCCTTAACTGAATCATCTGGGAATGTTAACTTGATTTTTGACATAGACTATTTCCTCCTAAGTATTAGATAACAAAAAAATACGTCCCTGAAGTATATCCATATCAATCGATATGTGCATACTTCAGGGACGTATTCTCTACGCGGTTCCACCCACTTTAAAACTGTATAACAAATAACAGTTTTCTCTCATTTGGTTATAAAGTAACCGACCATTATACAATTTTACGTGAAAGTGGTAACTCCAGTAATGGGTAAGCTTCCAGTAATCGTACCCTCCCTGAATTAGAACCGAAGTGTTATCTTTCATGGCTTTATTGAAACATTTATTTTTCAGAATTGCAAGTTATTTTTCAAATCTTCTGTTAGGACCAGTCACGATAACCTCTCGAGAAAGGTATTTGACTCGCTCCATAATACGTTTTGCCTTGACCGGTTCTTCTTCACCTCGTTGGTTGATAGCAAGGTGTTTTTCAAGTTCTTTCATCGAAAAATTGGAAGAGAAAAATGTTGGCAAGTTTTCCTGCATTCGATACTGCAAAATAACTCCCAAAACTTCATCCCTGATCCAACTAGACATTGAGTCTGCTCCGATGTCATCTAACATTAAAATTTCAGCATCTTTGATTTTATTCACTTTGGCTAAAACACTATTAGTGCCGATTGAATTTTTCATCTCGACTGCAAAAGTTGGAAAATGCATCATCGTCGTATGAACGTCATTCTTGAATAATTCATTAGCGATTGCACCTAATAAATAAGTTTTCCCAACACCAAAATCTCCTGCCAAATACAACCCTGGCACAAAACTATTATGATGCAAATAGTTGTCAATGAAATCTAAAGCCTTACCGAGTGCATCTTGACGACCACTACCACCATAATCATCCAATTTAGCATTTCTAATATCTGATGGCATATCCATCAAAACAAAACCTGTCTCATATTGATCACGTTTTTCTTTATTTTGGGTTCTTTCATTTGGATAGTAAGCTACTTCAATATTGTGATTATTAACGATCAATTTAGGATAATAGCCCTTGGACAATTCACTGGCATGGTTCTTATTATTATAAAATTCATAAATACTAGCAGCGCTAGTTGAAAGAGCATTTGGATTGATTGAATCACTGTTTTCCTTCAGAAACTTCTGCACATCAGGATCCTTTAATGCACCATTAAGTAAACGGCGGTAATCCTCCGTTAAATTTTTTGAATTTAAATATTCTGCCAGTCTGTTTCCTAAATTTTCCATATTATTTATCCTTATTTCTTAATCGTTTTAATCTATCCTGCAATTGAACGCTATTGTTCTGTTTTTGATTTGTCGGAACTTTAGCTTTAACCTTCGACCAATCGGTTGCCTGTTCAACTTTACGATTTTTGTTATTATAGCGCCGTTTGCCACGAGGTTTGTTTTGGAAATCAGTAATTCGTTGCAATGCCTGCTCTGGCGTTTTAACGCCATTTTGTGTCCAGTCGTTAGCTACTGTCTCTAAGAATGGCGTCGATAAAGCCGGTGAACTTTGTAAAATATAATAAACCATAATATTTAAAACAGACGCTGGCAAATATGCTTTCATTGCCATATCTCGCAAAGCTCCAGCTTCAACTTTACCAACAAATCCACCACTCTTTTGCTTCTGGGCTGCCAAAAAGTCAGCCGGGGTCAATTTCTTAGCCTGTTGTAAAAGCAATTGGTCAGAACGATTAAAGTTTTGTGTATCATTACTCTTAGTTTCAACCGTTTCCGGCTGTTGACGTGCTGATATATTGGCATTCTTTTCAAACCGATCTTGAATGGATTTTTTCAAACGATCAGGATCAATTTTATTATTGACGATATCACAAGTTTTACCGATAAAATCAATGATCGTCATTTCATCGATACCGTAAAAAGCATGGAGATTGATTATCAAGTCCTGATTTTCCAACAAATTATCCGGACTAATCTTGAATGATTGCTCGATTCGATCAGAAATCAATTCCCAATCAAGCGGTTGGATATCATTTTCATTCAACACTGGTTTTTGGGTCTTAGCAGTCTTCGAGAACTCACTACGAATATTTTCTACATCGGTAGGCGTATTGATCAAATCATCGTTATTCAATTTGAAAACTTCCAAAAAATCTTTAGTGATCTCATCAGAATTTTGCAAGATTCGTTCTGAATGACTGTACTTATCAGCCAATAAACGATATTTCTTATCACCGATTTGCTCATATAGAAAAATACTCAATAAATCATCTTTAAAAAAATCATCTGGTGATAAAGGTTCAAACAATTGATAGACGTAGTATGGTCCTAACTCATCTTTTTTTCTAAAAGTACGAATCAGTCCTAAAGCCTCACCTTTGATACGCGCTTCATAAAATCTTTTTAAGTCAATACTCAATAAACTCAACAATTCTGCATGTGGTTTACGTTGAGTGACCAATTCTTTATTAGGCAATTTTTCCCACAACAAAAGATACAGACTAAATGCTTCTGTACCTAAAATTGGTAAATATAAATCCGTTAAAATGTGACGATCCTCATCATTGAGGCGTCCGCTAGGTAGGCACCAATATCCCACTAAGGGTGTAAAACTATCGGATGAATTATTAGACACAAGCCCACCCCTTATTTCTTATCAATATTTTTTCCGTTTGCCATCATTTCTTGAACTTCTTTCATGAAACTGTTCATATCTTTAAATTCACGATAGACACTGGCAAAACGAATATAAGTAACATCGTCAACTTTGGCTAAAATTTTCATGACATGTTCACCAATCAATTGTGAGCGCACTTCACTTTCACCAGTTGATCTAATTTCATTCTCAACTTTATCGACGATACCATTCATTTGATCCATCGTGACTGGACGTTTTTCGGCTGCACGGACGATTCCTCGCAATAACTTCTCGCGACTGAATTCTTCACGATTACCATTTTTCTTGATTACTAATAATGGTGCTTTCTCTAGTCTTTCAAATGTTGTAAATCTAGTGCCGCAAAATTCACATTCACGACGTCTTCTAATAGCACGCCCTTCATCACTGGGACGGCTGTCGATTACTTTTGATGAATCATGATGACAATGTGGACAAATCAAAATTCTAACCTCTTTTCCAAATCAAAGTTGCGATATCAACTTATCAAACTCATCTGCTAAATGCGTCAAATCACCTGAATTATCAATCACAAAATCAGCCCGATCTCTTTTCTCTGACATCGGCATTTGTGAATTGATACGATTGAGAGCAACTTCTCTGGTCAAATTATTTCTATTCATTAATCGTTTTAACTGTACTTCTTCATTAACGTAAATAGTTATTATACCGTCAAAATACTGTTGATATCCACCTTCAAATAACAATGGTATTTCAAAAATGGAAATAATATTTTCATCTGAAGTTTTAGTATCAGCAATAATCTTTAAAATTCTTTTCTTTATCAAGGGTCTAGTAATGTTATTCAGTTTTTGTAGTTGCTCACTATTTGAAAAGACTATCTTGGCTAACTTTTGACGATTTAACGTTTGATCAACATTCAATACTTCTTGGCCAAATGTTGCAACTATTTGCTTTAACCCAATACTACCAATCTCAACTACTTGGCGAGCAATTTGGTCAGCATCGTAAACTTTGTAACCATAAGTTTTGAAAAAATCTAAGATAGTTGACTTTCCAGCAGCGATCCCACCAGTTAATCCATATATTTTACTCATTTGATTACTTGACACTTTGGGCAAAAATGCGTACCACGACCACCAACTTTAATCTTTTTAATTTCAGTTCCGCATCTTGGGCAAGGTGTTCCCTCTTTACCATAAACTTTCAAACTATTTTGCATATTACCTTTGTGACCGTTGGCGTCAATGTAAGAACGAACTGTCGAACCACCAGCTTGAATCGCCTGTTGCATCTCTTTATTAGAAACCTCAACGATATTTTGAATATCTTTATCCGTTAAGTGATTAGCCGGTGTTTCTGGATGAATTTTCACTTTCCACAAAACTTCATCAACATAAATATTCCCTAAACCACTCATAACTGACTGATCCAATAAAACAGTCTTAATATCTTTACGATGACGGATAACTCTAGACTTTAAATTTTGGAAAGTAAAATCTTTTGACAGAGGTTCTGGTCCAAGTTTTTGAATCGATTTATTATTACTTAAATCATCAGTATTCCAAAGCTGCATCCGACCAAATTTTCGAACATCATTATAAATCATTTTTTGACCATTATCTAACGTAAAAATAGCATGAGAATGCTTATCAATAGCACTAGGATCATTAGAAATCTTGTAACGACCTTCCATTCGCAAATGACTAATTATCGTGTAACCATTATCTAAATCTATCAATAAGAATTTAGCTCGACGCCCAATATCAGTAATCGTCGCTCCAGTCACAAATTCAATGAATTGATCGACATCCCCAGTTATTAACTTTGGATAACGAATTTCAACATGAGTAATTTTTTTACCCTTGACCTGAGAAATCAGACCTCGTCTAACTGTTTCCACTTCTGGCATTTCTGGCATTTTATCACCTATTTCGCTTCATACCAAGTCTTGCCGTGAGCAGTCTCCACTTTCAAAGGAACATCAAGTTTGACCGCTGAATCCATCACGCTTGGTACTAATTTTTCAAGAGTTTCAATTTCAGCTTTTGGTGCTTCAAAAATCATTTCATCGTGTACTTGTAACAAAAGGTTAGCTTGCAATTTTTCTTTTTCTAGCATCTTTTGCATATTGATCATGGCTACTTTAATAATATCTGCAGCACTACCTTGAATTGGTGTATTCATCGCCGTTCTTTGAGCAAAGTTTCTGATATTAAAATTACGAGAATGAATATCTGGCAAATAACGACGACGATGCATAATAGTTTCTACGTAGCCATTTTCACGAGCATATCTAACGATATCATCCATATACTTTTTAACGCCAGGATATTGTTCAAAGTATGAGGCAATAAATTCGGCTGCTTTCTTACGACTGATACCAATATTTTGTGACAAGCCATAGTCACTGATTCCATAAACGATACCAAAATTAGTAGCCTTAGCTTGTCGACGCATATTAGGTGTCACTTCATCGGTACTATCAAGTCCAAAAATTCTCATAGCTGTATGAGCATGAATATCATAGTCTTCATTAAAGGCTTCTTGCATGTGTTCATCACCAGAAATATGTGCTAAAACACGCAACTCAACTTGTGAATAATCAGCTGAAAAGATTTCCCAATCCTCATGTTGTGGTACAAAAGCTTTTCTAATCTGTTTTCCTTCATCGATTCTAATTGGAATATTTTGCAAATTAGGTTCGATTGATGATAAACGTCCCGTTTGGGTCAAAGTCTGCAAATAGATTGTATGAATCTTGTTATCTGGTTGAACAAATTTTTGTAGCCCAACGACATAAGTTGATTGAATCTTAGAAATTTGACGATAATCAAGCACTTTTTGAACTACTGGTGATTTATCTTTTAATTTTTCTAAAACATCCACTGAAGTTGAATAACCAGTCTTAGTCTTTTTAATAACTGGTAGTTTCAAATCTTCAAATAAGACGACCCCCAATTGTTTAGGTGAATTAATGTTGAATTTTTTACCAGCTTCTTGGTAAATTTCTTGTTCAATCTTGGCCAAACGTGTAGCAAAGGTATTTTCCATCTCTTTTAACTTTGAGACCTCAACCGTAATACCTTTAATTTCCATTTCTGCCAAAACAATCGACAATGGCAATTCAATTTCATCATATAGACTATCTTGATCATTTTCTTTTAGTTCAGACATCATTTTATCTTTTAAGGAATTAATTACTTGAGCTTTTTGAGCCAAGAAATTCAACAAGACTTTATCATCTTCTGGAACAGCCTTTTTGACACCTTTCCCATAAAATTCTTCTTCAGTGGGCAAATTAATATCATAGTTTTTGGCAACTAGACCAATATCTTGTTTGTTGTCATTAGTATCTAGCAAATAGGCCACTAACAACATATCAAAGGTAACACCACTTAATTTACAGCCATAGCGGGTCAATTGAGCAATCGTTGCTTTATTATCAAATAAGTATTTTTCCTTAGAGCCATCAGCTAACCAATCTTTTAATAGCGGATTTTCTAAGATTGAAAAATCAGTCGTACCATAATAATTTTTGTCATCAGAAATCAGTAGCCCAATAATTGGTGACGTATGATAATTTTCGCCAAAGCCTTCCACTATCAAAGTATGAATTTTGTCACTATTAGCGATTTTTTCAACAGCGGCATCATTTAATTCCAAAACTTTAATATCAGCTAGTTTTTCGGCTGTATCTTCTTGAGGAATATCCATTCTACTCAAAAAAGTCTTGAAATTCATTTTTTGATAAAATTGCATCAATTGTTCCTGATTATCACCACGATATTCAAGGTCTGCTAATCGCAATTCGACTGGAGCATCTAAATCAATCGTAGCCAACTTTTTACTCAAGAAAGCTTTGTCTTTATCATTGATCAAATGCTCTTTTAACTTGCTCTTTTTCATTTCATCGACGTGTTCATAAATGCCTTCAACACTGCCATATTGGTTGAGCAACTTAATAGCGGTCTTCTCACCGACTTTTTCTACACCTGGATAGTGATCAGAATTATCACCCATTAAGCCTTTCATATCAATGATCTGCTTAGGCGTGATACCTAATTTTTCTTGAACGTGTTCGGGTGTATAACTTTCTGTTTCAGTCACACCTTTGACATTGACTTTAACGGTTACTTTATCGGTCGCCAACTGTGTCAAGTCACGATCACCTGTAATAATCGTCACATCCATGCCGTCTAGTTCAGCTTTGTGCGACATAGTTCCGATAATATCATCAGCTTCATAATCGGGTAATTCATAAGTCTTGATACCACGATAGTTCAACATCTCTTGAATTAAAGGCAATTGTTCCATTAGCTCTTGAGGAGTCTTTGCCCGGGTACCCTTATATTCATCAAACATTTTGGTCCTAAAAGTTGTTTTACCGGCATCAAAAGCTACCAAGGCATGAGTTGGCTTTTCATCTTTTAGAATTAATTCCAACATGTTGTTGAAGGCATATAAAGCATTTGTATGGATACCTTCGCCGTTAACGAATTTTTCTAAAACATTATGCATTGCAAAGAATGCTCGAAATGAAACACTGTTTCCATCTATTAAAAGTAATTTTTTATTTTTTGACATATATTCTCCAATAAAACCGAAATTAACTATCTCTATTTTAACAAATACAGAGTTGTTGTAACAGTTTACGAACAACTAAAAAAGTCCTGATTCATTTCAAAGGACTTTGATTAATTAATTTTCTTTTTCATAACGATAATAGACATAAATCACTGATACCAAAACGCATAATGACAATACTGTTAACAAGACAAAATCTGTTTTTGTTCCTAAAACTGTATTTAGTACTTCATTCTTAGTACCACTAGTTAAAGCTACCGCAGAAATAACGACTGACAACACATTTGTCCCAAGAGAACCAGCGTATTGTTGCATCATACTAAACAAGGAATTTTGATCAGATTTTTTGCGTCCCTGAACTTGCATACTCCCATCAGACAACGATGGTCCAAAGCCAAAGTTGAAACCTAATCTAACTACAATATAAATCAAAGTTATGCTCAATAACGTAAGTTTTTCACTCTGAAACCAAAACAATAATGATCCACTCGTCAAAAGGACTCCACTGATCATCAAAGGAAAAGTAGCACCTTTTTTATCATACAAATGACCGGCGATAGGACCTACGATTGCTCCCAAAAGTGAACCTGGCAAAAGCATCAATCCAGCTTGAGCGGAATCTAGTTTTAGAGCTGTTTGAGCAAAAATTGGCAAAACAAAAGATAATCCAATATTGATAAATTGTAAACTGAAATAACCAAACAATCTTAATCTTAAAACTGGTAATTTCAAAATTGAAAAGTCAATCAATTGTCTTTGACTCTTTTGATTATAGCGAGCAAAAATGACAACGATAATTGCCGAAATAATTACCCACAATAGGAATCGGCTCGATAGCCATCCATGACTACCCGCTTGATCAAAAGTAAATAGAATAAATGAAAAAACAATTGCTAAACCAATAACGCTTAAGTAATCAAAGGAAATTCCTTCTGTACCATAAGCTTTGCCCCGAATGGTAAACCAACCAATAACGAATAAAATAATAATTAATGGAAAAACTCCAACAAAAATTTCTCTCCAAGTCCACAAACGATTGATAATACCACCATATGTTGGACCAAGTGCAGGAGCTAATGAAATAACAACTCCCGCTAAACCTGTGTATAGACCTAGTTTTGTAGGTGGAATTTCTTCAAAAATCAAATTAAACATTAATGGTGTCGACAATCCAGTTGCCACTGCTTGAAGCAATCTACCAGCCATCAAAATCGGAAAATTAGGTGCCATAAAGCAAACTAAGGAGCCAACTAAACAAAGCGCTGCCGCAAAAATAAAAATTTTCAAAGGATGAAATTTCTTTAATACGTATGCGGTCGTACTCATAACAATCGTAGTCAACAATAAATAACCTGTCGTTAACCATTGAACCGTACCTAAAGAAACATTCAATTCCTTCGTTAATGTTGGAAAAGTGACATTCATTGAAGTTTCAATTAAAATTCCTGTAAATGACAATAACCCAACTGCTAATATCGATAATTTTACTCGTGTTGATACAGAATCTTCCAAACCAATACCTCTTCTCAAACCGTAAAAAAAGCTATGACAATCTGCTCTGTCA
Source organism: Companilactobacillus futsaii JCM 17355 (assembly GCF_001435505.1). Taxonomy (GTDB): domain Bacteria; phylum Bacillota; class Bacilli; order Lactobacillales; family Lactobacillaceae; genus Companilactobacillus; species Companilactobacillus futsaii. The sequence continues at coordinate 38,518 of NZ_AZDO01000139.1, forward strand.
TAGCCTTTACTTGGTTTATTTATGTTGTTTATTATAAACAAATCAACTTATTATTTCTAGGGAAATAGATTTATTTTACCAAAACACCTTTTTTATAGATTGATTTGTCAGGTTGAGAAACTGATTTTATATCTTCCAACGGATTATTATCTAAGACTAAAAAGTCGGCCATCTTATCAACCTCTAAACTACCATAATTATCAGTAATCCCTAACAATTCGGCAGCATATTGGGTTGTACCTAATAAGGCTTGATATGGACTAACTCCTAAACCAACAATTAATTCTAATTCGTCGGTAGTTCCTGTTTCAAAACTGTTAAATGGAGTTCCGGCATCTGTTCCAACGACTACTTTAACGCCCTTCTTTAAAGCCATCCCTACATTCTGGAAGAAATCCCTTTTGACAAGATCATTCTTTTTAATCATGTAGTCTGGAATCTTACCAACACCATACTTATCAATACCTGCACAAGCATTCAAGGTCGGTACTAAAAAGACATTATGTTCTTTCATAAAATCAGCTTGCTTTTCATCAACATAAATTCCGTGTTCAATTGAATCTACCCCAGCGTCCAAAGAAATTTGAATACCATTATTTCCTTGAGCATGAGAAGCAACTGTCATGTGTTTAGTATGCGCTTCTTGCACTGCTACATGAATTTCTTTTTCGGTAAGTTCAGTATCATCCACTTGGTCAGTTGATGACATAACACCACCGGTAGCCATGACCTTAATATTTTTTGCCCCCATCTTGAACTCTTGACGAACTGCTTTTCTCATTTCATCTGGGGAATCAACTAGATGCCCCCAAGTAACATTACCATCTAAACCTTCTTTAAAGTCACCATGTCCACCGGTCATTGTCATTGGACGTCCAGAAGCAACAATCTCAGTTCCTCCTAATTGACCTGCTTCTTGAAGTCTCTTTAACTTAATATCAACATCAAAAGGACAACCGCAATCTCTAATATAGGTGACACCGGCGTGCAATAAAGTATCCAAATTTTTCAGAGCTGTAAATGTAACTTCAGCTTCTGATAAAAATTCAAGTTTATTTGTTTGAGGATTCATCATAATGTGAGTATGCGCATTTATTAAACCCGGCATCACATATTTTCCATGTAAATCAATTTTTTTGCTATCGTCTTCTGGGACACCTGTACCTTTAGCAACGATTTTCCCCTCATCGTCAACTGTTAAATAACTATCTTCATATATTTTATTATCAATACCATTAAATAAATTTAAATGGATGAATGTTTTTGTCATATTTAAAAATCCTTTCTAAAATGCCTTTACGCCTTTTTTGTATACCTCTTTATCGACTTGTTGAACTGCTTTTACATCTGCAACAGGATCATTATCAAGAACCAAAAAGTCAGCTACTTTACCAACTTCCAAAGTTCCATACTCGTCATCGATTCCCATCAATTTGGCACTATTGACTGATGCTGATAGAGCTTGTTCATTTGTGGCACCGACTGTAGTCAACAATTCTAATTCTTTTGCTGTATCCTTGAATCCATTGAATGGTGTTCCAGCATCAGTTCCAAGAGTCAATTTAACTCCAGCTTTAACGCAAGCACCAATTCTTTCGTAAAAATCTTTAATAAATGCATTGGCTTTATCAAGCATATATTGTGGCAATTTCCCTTCACCATATTCTGGAATCGTATACGCTGCAATCAAAGTTGGTGAAACATAAATTCCTTTTTTCAATACTTGTTCGATATCTTCATCGGTAATGTAAGAAGCATGTTCAATTGAATCAACTCCAGCAACAACGGCGTTATGAATTCCATTAGCACCTTCAGCATGAGCAGCTACAGTCATATGCTTTGAATGTGCTTCTTCAACAGCAGTTGCTATTTCTTCCTCCGTTAATTCTGTGTCATCGATTTGATCAGTTGCTGACATAACACCACCAGTAGCCATGACCTTAATATTTTTTGCTCCCAATTTGAATTCTCTTCTAACCGCTTTTCTCATTTCATCTTGAGAATCAACCAAATTACCCCAAGTGGTTTCTCCGTCTAGTCCTTCAGTAAAATCACCATGTCCACCTGTCATACTCATGGGACGTCCAGAAGGCATGATTTCGGTTCCATCCAATTGTCCCTCATTTTGTAAACGACTTAATTTAATATCAACATCAAAAGCACACCCACAATCTCTCACATATGTAACCCCAGACTTCAATAGTTCCTTCAAGTTTTTCAATGCAGTAAATGTTACTTCTGCTTCTGAAAGGTAGTTCAATTTATTAGTTTGTGGATTCATCATAATGTGTGTATGAGCATTTACCAATCCAGGCATTACATACTTATTCTTTAAATCGACCGCATTCTCCATATCAGGTGATTCTTTAAATCCCAATTTTGCAATCTTACCCGATTCATTATCAACAACGAACCAAGCATCTTCTTGAATCTTAAATTCATTTCCATCAAATAATTTGAAATTTTTATATAAAGTTTGCGTCATAGCAATGCCTCCTAAAGATTAATGACCAAATTCTAAGATTGATTCTAATAATTGTCAATATTTTGATTAAAATATCTAATAATATTCTTAGCTGTATTTCTTCTTGATTAACCCAATGTTTATACAGCAATATGCCATATTATCCAAAATAAATTTGACATGTAAATAAAAAAAGATTAAATTTATTTCTAATAATTTTTTAATTTTTAGGAGGATGCTTATGAATTATCTGATTGCTTTTACAATTGTTATGGTCTTTATGTTAATCGGGGATTGGGTTTCAGCTGCAACTAAGGCTTTCATCCCATCAATTTTTATTACTGCGGTATGTTTTGCTGTCGGTTTTTGGACTATCTTGCCCAAAGACATTGTTTCGCAAGCATCTTTTAATACTCAATTCATAGGCGTTGGTGTCTCAATGTTATTAGTTCATTTAGGAACCTTGATGAATTTAAAAGAATTATTGGATCAATGGAAAGCCGTTTGTATCGCTTTATTAGGCGTTGCCGGGACTTTGATTTTCACATTAATAGTTGGAACTTTCATTTTTGATTGGCACACTGTTGTTGCCGCTATCCCACCACTAACTGGTGGTCTTGTAGCCGCGTTATTAATGACGGATGGATTAAAAGCAGCTGGAATCTCTACTTTAGTTGCCCTACCAGTTTCTATGTATATTATGCATTCTATGGTCGGTTATCCATTGACATCACTATTGCTCAGAAAAGAGGGACATCGCCTCGCTGGAATTTACCAAAGCCAAAAAGATAATCCTAATTCCGATGTTTCCAAAATGATTAATCAGGAAAAAGTCGTAGAAGAACAAAAGAAACCGGTCTTCAATCTTCCTACCCAATATCAAACTCCTGTTTTCATTATCGTACGTGTTGCTTTAATAGCATTGCTTAGTAATTGGGTTGCAGGTCTAATGAACGGCGTTATCAATGCCAATGTTATTTGCTTAATATTTGGTGTTATTGCTCATCAGGTCGGTTTCCTTGAAGATAGCGCTTTGGATAAGGCAAAAGTATTTAATTGGTTAATGTATGGTCTTTTAGCATATATCTTCTCCCAACTAAGTATGACTACACCAAAAATTATTGGTGGAATTATTATTCAAATTTTAGTCTTAATCGTCCTTGGAATTTTCGGAATGTTCCTAGCTTCATTTGCACTCGCTAAGCCTTTCGGTATGAGCAAAAATATGGCTTTTGCATGTTCATTAACTGCGCTATTCGGTTTTCCAGCCGATTTTATTCTTACAACCGAAGTTTGCCACAGTGTTGCTATAGATGAAGGTGAAGAGGCTTACTTAACAGCTAACATACTTCCCAAAATGTTAGTTGGTGGATTTGCCACTGTATCAGTTGCTTCAGTTATTATTGCTTCTGTATTCTTAAAATTACTTTAATATCAAAAAGCAGAAATATCCTACTGGATATTCCTGCTTTTTTTGTGAAATAGAATACTATCTCCTGAAATTAATAAACCTTAACACCTTTTTTATAAACACCTTTATCAACTTGTTGAACTGCTTTAACATCAGCTAGTGGATCATGATCAAGTACTAGAAAGTCAGCAATCTTGCCTTCTTGAATGGAACCATACTTGTCATCGATTCTCAATAAATGAGCACTATTTTTAGTAGCTGCCAATAAGACTTCAGCATTGCTGGCTCCAACTTTAGTCAACAATTCCAATTCCTTTGATGTATCGGCAAAACGATTAAATGGAGTTCCCGCATCAGTACCAAAAGCCAATTTGACGCCAGCCTTATTAACAACTTTCATACGAGCGTAAAATTTATCCAAAAAACTTCTGGCTTTATCAACCATGTATGATGGCAATTTACCTTCACCATAAGTTGGGATAGTGTAACTTGCAATGACGGTTGGAGTTAGGTAAATTTCTTTTTCTTTTATCAAATCAATATCATCATCAGAAATCAAGCATCCGTGTTCAACTGAATCGACGCCAGCAATAATAGCATTGTGAATCCCTTGAGTACCTTCAGCATGTGCAGCAACAGTCATATGCTTTGTATGAGCTTCAGCAACGGCAGTCTTCAATTCATCAACTGAAAATTCAGTATCATCGATTTGATCGGTTGCGGACATGACGCCACCAGTTGCCATAACTTTAATATTTTTTGCTCCTAATTTAAATTGACGACGAACCGCATGGCGCATCTCATCAGATGAATCGACTAAATGACCCCAAGTAGTTTCGCCATCAATGCCTTCGGTAAAGTCAGCATGTCCACCAGTGATACACATTGGCCGTCCTGAAGGTACGATCTCGGTTCCACCAAGTTGACCTTCTTCTTGCAAGCGACGCAATTTAATATCCACATCAAAAGCACAGCCACAATCTCTAACATAAGTTACACCGGCCTTTAAGGCTTCCTTTAAATTATTCAAAGCTGTAAAGGTAACTTCAGCCTCAGACAAGTATTCCAATTTATTAGTAATTGGATTCATCATTAAGTGAACGTGGGAGTTGATCAAACCTGGCATGACATACTTACCCTTTAAATCGACAACCTTCTCACAATCTGGTGCATCATTAAAACCTAACTTAACAATTTCTCCAGATTCGCTATCAACAATAAACCAAACATCTTTTTGGATTTCCGGTTTCAAACCATCAAATAAGTTAAAATTTTTATATAAAGTTTGCATAATCATATGCCTCCTGAACTTTATTGCCTTGAGTTTATGTTCTGTAATTTTGATTGTCAAAATAATTAAATTATTTTATTCATAATTGTACTTTTTGTAATATAAATAGTTCTTTGATTGATTTATTACTCAAAAAAACATAAATTTTGTGGTAAGAATTTAAATAAAAATTCTTGCAGGAGGAAATAATATGACCTATTTACTTTCATTTACCATAATTATGATTTTCTTATTGATTGGTGAATGGGTATCAGCTGCCACAAAAGCTTTTGTTCCTTCGATTTTTATTACAGCCGTACTCTTTACCATCGGCTACTGGACGATTCTTCCCAAAAATGTCGTTCCGCAAGCCTCATATACCACTCAATTTGTCGGCGTTGCCATGTCGCTATTACTAGTTCAAATGGGAACACTAATGAATTTAAAAGAATTATTCAAACAATGGAAAGCCGTCTGCATCGCCTTGCTTGGTGTTGTTGGAACTTTAGCTCTAACTTTAACTGTTGGTTCAATTTTTTTCAATTGGAAAACAGTTATAGCTGCTGTTCCTCCACTAACAGGCGGTATTGTTGCTGCTTTATTGATGACTAATGGTTTAAAAGCTGCCGGAATCACTACTTTAGTAGCTTTGCCAGTTTCAATGTTTATTATGCATTCAATGATTGGTTATCCATTGACTTCAGTCCTTTTACGAAAAGAAGGTCTTCGATTAACGAAAATTTATCGAAAGCAAAAAGATAATCCAAATTCTGAGGCTGTCAAAATTGTTCAGCAACATCAAACCTCAGAAAAGCTACAAAAATTAATGATCAATTTACCTACTAGATATCAAAGTCCAATTTTTATTATTGCTAGGGTTGCATTAATAGCACTTTTAGCAAATTGGGTTGGAGTATTAACTCACAATATCATCAATGCCAACGTAATTTGTCTAGTCTTTGGTGTTATCGCTCATCAAGTAGGATTCTTGGAAACGGATGCTTTAAATAAAGCTAAGGTTTTTAATTGGTTGATGTATGGTTTACTAGCTTATATCTTTTCTCAACTAAGCCTAACTACTCCACAAATTATTGGAAAAATCATTTTACAAATAGTCGTCCTAATTTTATTAGGGATTTTGGGAATGTTCATTGCCTCATTTATTCTAGCTAAACCCTTTGGAATGAGTCGTGAAATGGCTTTTGCTTGTTCATTAACTGCACTCTTTGGCTTCCCAGCCGATTTTATTTTGACTACTGAAGTTTGCCACACGATTGCAAAGGATCCCGATGAAGAAGCATATTTAACTGAAAAAATTCTACCTAAAATGTTAGTTGGTGGCTTTGCGACCGTATCTGTTGCTTCAGTCATCATCGCCTCAGTCTTCTTAAAATTACTCTAAAAAATCCTTCAATTCAGATTTTCGAATTGAAGGATTTTTTATTATTGTTGATTAGGATTTAGTGTACTTAGCAATTGCTCATAAGCTGTTTCATATTTTTGAACATCACCGGCACCCATGAATATCATTACTGTATTGTGATATTCCAATAATGGTGACATGTCATCAAGTGTTAGAACATTACCACCCTTATGAATCTTATTGCCGAGATCTTTACTTGTAATATCACCATGTGCTTCACGAATTGAACCAAAGATATTAGTCAAGTAAACTTCATCTGCCAAATCTAGTGATTTAGCAAAATCATCCATCAAGGCCAAAGTTCTCGTATAAGTATGTGGTTGGAAGACCGCGATAATCTTTTTGTCTGGATACTTTTGTCTAGCAGCATCAATCGTTGCTTTGATTTCTTGTGGGTGGTGAGCGTAGTCATCGATGATAACTTGATCAGCAATTTTCTTTTCACTGAAACGTCTCTTAACTCCACTGAAAGTTTGTAGTTCACGGTTAATCAAAGAGTGGTCAAGTTTTTCCATATGACCAACACCAATAACGGCTAATGAGTTCAAAACATTGTGTTCACCAAATAGTGGAACTTGGAAGTTACCAATATTTTCACCATTGATAGAAACATCAAATGATGAACCTTTAACGGTACGTTTGATGTTTGTAGCGCGAATGTAATCTGATTCATTCAAACCATAAGTATAGATTGGTGTATCAGCTTTGATTGATTTGGCGTGCTTGTCTTCACCCCAAATGAAAATACCTTTCTTAGTTTTTCTAGCTTCAGATTCGAAGGCATCGACAACATCATTGATTCCACCAAAGAAGTAGTCTGGATGATCAAAATCAATGTTGGTGATAATTAAGTAATCTGGTGAATAAGCTAAGAAATGACGACGATATTCATCAGCTTCGAAAACAAAAAACTTAGCATCTTTGATTCCCTTACCAGTACCATCACCGATTAAATAAGATGTCTTAGCAATACCGCTTAAAGTATGTGCTAATAAACCAGTAGTACTTGTCTTACCATGAGAACCGGCGATTCCAATTGAAGTATATTCTGAAACTAACTTACCAACTAATTCAGGATAAGTGATAACTGGTAAATGAAGATCCTTAGCTTTTCTAATTTCTACTTGATCGTCGTTAAAAGCATTTCCTTTAACTATTGTCAAACCTTCATGAATGTTTTCTTCATCAAAAGACAAAATCTTGATTCCAGCTTGTTCAAGCCCACGTTGAGTAAATGTATATTTATCAATATCTGATCCTTGAACTTCATATCCGAGGTCTTTAAAAATAAGTGCCAAAGCGCTCATTCCTGTTCCTTTAATTCCAACAAAATGATAGACTGTATTTTCCATAATAGCTCCTAATCTAATCGAACAAATTCTTTGCTGCTTCAAAATCAAATGCTTGTCCAGCTTTACCCTCATCAAGCACTAAAATTCCACGCTTTTGTGGTGCATTAGGAATACCTAATTCTCGAGCAGAACAAATCATTCCAAAACTATCTACACCACGTAATTCACCAGGCCAAATTTCGGCACCAGTAGGCATTACGGCACCGGGCAAAGCAACAACGACTAATTGTCCTTGATCAATGTTTGGTGCACCACAAACGATTTGAACCGGCTTATCTAAGCCTACATCAGTCTGTGTAATGTGCAAATGGTCTGAATCAGGATGTTCTTTGATTGTATCGACATGTCCGATTACAAATTTTGGACTATTGTCAGCTTCCAACTTATCAGAAAAACCTGCTGCAACAAGGGCATCATTTAAGATAGCCACTTGTTTTTCATCGAGAAAGACTTGACCGGATTCATTTTGAATTCCAAGTTTTTCTCCAAGGTCAAAGAAATTAAAACCAATTGCTTGGTCATTTTCTTCGTTAAAAATTCGTACTACATTATCTTTTTGAGTAGTGTCTTGAGTTGCCACATCTTCTTGTGTTTCAACGATCAAGACATCCCCTAAAACATCTGGATTATAAAAGCTTAATAGCAAGTTTTTTCCCTCACTTGATTAATTATTTGTTAATGACACTGTTAATAAAGGTCTCAACTTCTTCTTTAGTTTTTCGATCTTTATTTACTAGTCTACCAATTTCTTTGCCATTTTCAATAACAACAAAGCTAGGAATGCCCATAATTCCTAATTCTTGAGCAATTTCCATGTTATTATCACGATTAAAACCAATCCAATCAAAATCTGAGTATTCTTTTTCTAGTTCTGGAAGTTTTGGTTCGATAAATTTGCAATCTGGGCACCAGTCAGCGTAGAAAAACAGAATGTATTTTCCTTCTGCAGTTACTTTATGCCAATCTTTTTCATTATAGTCTTCAAATGCTTTCATTTTATTCACCTCATAAATAAGATACTTTTTATTTGTTAAACGGTCAATTAAGTGCTCTTAGACCCAAGAATGATATATAATAGTGGTAATATATCAGTAAATCGAAATCAAGGAGTGATTCTTATGAGTAAAAAAGGTATCGGTTCATTAATCGTTGCTGGTACTGTACTAGCTGCCGGAGCAGCCGCAACAGTCTTAGTAAAACACCATCTAGATAGCGAGAAAATTATTGACAAAGTTAAGTCCGTTTTGGGCGAAGATAGTAAAGTCATCGGTTCATGGGTCGAACCATTCTACCAAAGAGTAGATGTTAACGGTCGTGCCACTTGGGGAATCGTTGGTGGCGTGACAACAATGGATGACTTCGATGTTGCCCAATATCACTTCATCGCTGATGCATTGACTGGCGAATTACTTAACATCAAAAAAGTACAATAAATTAATTAATAAAACTAAATTCTAGAAATGGGCTTTCAGGTAATTGATCCTGAAGCCTTTTTTTGAGAACTTTTCTTCATATTCAGTTTCAATATTGTTTTGATTGAGTATTTCATCGTTGTGAAGATCTAATGAGATTTCATCAAACTTCATCCCAAAATTATTCATACTGATCAAAGAATATTCGAACAAGCCTTGATTATCAGTCTTGAATTTCAAACTGCCATCGTCTTTTAAAATGTATTGGTATTGTTTTAAGAATGACTTATAAGTTAAACGACGTTTTTCATGACGAGTCTTTGGCCATGGATCAGAGAAATTTAAGTAAACTCCTGATACTTCATTTTCAGCGAAATATTCTGACAAATCAGCACCATTAGCTAGTAATAATTGCAAGTTGGGTAATTTTAACTCAACTTGTTTTTTTAGTAGCAAGGCAATAGCACCTTCTTGTACTTCCATCCCAATATAGTTGTTTTGAGGATTTTGCTTGGCTAATTCAGTGATGAATCTTCCCTTACCTGAACCTACTTCGATAAATAAAGGTTGCTCCTTTTCAAAGCGAGATTGCCATTTGCCAGGCATGTTTTCCGGTTGAATCGAAATTAGGTCTAGGTTGTCATTGATCATGTCCTTAGCCCAAGGTTTGTTTCTTAAACGCATAAATAATTACTCCATTAATCTAAATATTTTTTTAATTGTCTTGGCATGTAGAAATAGTTGACGAAGAACAAGACTGCTAAACCAGCCACGATGATAATCACACTATTGATACTAAACCCAAACTTATATAATACTGCTAATGCGCTGATGATCCACTGAATCAAAAGGATAAAAGTGCTTAGTTTTGTAAAGTCTTTGATCTTAGTCTTACTACTGATGGGATAAAGTCGTTGCATTAAATTTTGCATAACTTCTTTAAAGTAAGGTTTTAATTGGAATCCAACTAAATAAATAAATAACATTTCTACTACTAGCGAGATATAAAAACTATCAATCAAAGCCAACATAATAGCTTGAATAATCGTTAAACGCAAGAATAATCCAATATACTCGTTATTTCTAACAAAACCTCTAGCAAATAAGTACAAATAAGTATTGCCATTAACCGGTTTGATTGAATTATACAAGCCATCCAACCATTTACGGCGCTTGATTTTACTATTAACACCAGGCACATCAGTAAACAAGTTATAGAAGCGTTTGATACGAAACATTCGTTGATTCTCAGTTTCAATCGCATATTTCCACTGTAATTGTCCACTTGTTTCTAGCGTTTTTGTACGAGCGTTTAAATAAAGATAATAAATAATACCCACAATAAACATCAACCAACTAAAGAAATAAGTTGAAACTATTAATGAAATCAGCAGCAATAAATTAGAAACCAAACGCATACTCGTATTACCAAATTTAGCTTGACCGTATAGTTCCATCATATTGACATTTAAAAATCCTAATTTATAAATAATTAATCCGATTGCTAAAACAACAATGTCTATTATTTTCATGCCACCTGCACGAGATGCAAAGGCTGACAACAAGAAATTAACTAACATTAACGTGACGATTGGTACAAAAACGCTGTACTTTTTAGCTGCTCTAAAATATTTATAAAATTCTTTTTCTTTTACTAGCAAAAAGGTACTATCTGGATCTTCTAACAAAGTGGCAATTCCACCAACTTGAACAGCTAAAAACAGCAATAATATTACAATCGGTTTACCCAAAATAATTGGTCCATTGATGGTACCTAATAAATTGGAGTACCAAAAGCCCAGTGCACCAATCAAAACAATAAACGCTAACACAAAATTATCGTTAAAAATCAATCTAAGATATTTGAATTGATTAAGTTGATGTCTTCTTAATCTTTCATTCCAAAGTTTTAACATTAGAGATCCTCATTTGACATCTTGAGATAAATATCATCAAGATTAGAATCTTTTTGCATGTTGAATTTAGCCTTTAATTGATCCAAAGTACCATCAGCACGCACTTGTCCGTGATTAATCAAAACGAACTTATCGGCATGGTTTTGCACAGTAGCTAACACGTGAGTTGACATCAAAACTGAACAGCCTGCTTTTTTCTTAGTTTCAACGATATTTAACAAATCATTGACTGCCAACGGATCAAGTCCTGTAAATGGTTCATCAATAATAAATAAACTAGCATCGGTCATAAAGGCACAAACGATCATAACCTTTTGTTTCATACCTTTAGAGAAATTCTGTGGGAACCAATCCAGTTTGTTATCCAAGCGGAAAGTTTTTAACAGCTTATTCGCGTTTTCCCACGTTTTATCTCGATCAAGGTCATAGGCCATAATCGTTAAATCAATATGCTCTCTTAGAGTCAATTCCGGATAAAGAATTGGCATTTCCGGCACATAGGCAATTTTTTTACGATATTTTTCTACATCGTCATGTAGACTAATGCCATCGATCAAAATTTGTCCACCGCGTGGGTTCAACAAGCCAATGATATGCTTGATAGTTGTTGATTTACCAGCACCATTCAAACCAATCAAGCCGACAACTTGACCACTTTCAACTGTGAAGGTTTCTTTTTTCAATACTGATACTTGACCGTACCCTCCGGTCAGTTCTTTTACTTCTAAAGTCATGGATTAAACCACCTGTTATCTGTTTTTAATATGTGTATTATGATAGCATTATAGTAAATCTAATGCTGTTTTTTGAAAGGGGATTTTTACATGGATGATTGCGTCTTTTGCAAAATAATTAACGGAGATATTCCTAGTACAACAATCTATGAGGATGATGATATCAAGGCTTTCTTTGATATTTCTCAAGTAACGCCTGGTCACACACTTGTAGTTCCTAAAAAACATGTCAAAGATATTTTTGCCTATGATGAAAATTTGGCAGAACGTGTTTTCAAGAAGATTCCTATGATTGCTCGTGCCATCAAGGCTTCTAATCCTAAAATCATTGGGATGAATATTTGTCAAAATAATGGTGAGATTGCTTATCAAAGCGTTATGCACTCACACATCCATTTGGTACCTCGTTATTCTAAAGATGATGACTTCTCAATGCATTGGGGAGACAACACTGGTTTAGCAAGTAACGAAGAACTCCAAAAGCGTGCTGAAAATATCAAACAACACTTGGAGGCTTAATAATGAGATTCTTTACCGGATTTGTGATTGGAACTGTTTCAGGAACTGCTCTTGGACTATTTCAATCAAAAGACGCCACACCTAGTGTTAATGATACCAAGATATTTAAGAATATAAAAGATTTTAAAGATATATTAGCTGATTTACAGAAAAATGTTGCTGTGGTACCAGAAGTAATGTCTGGAATTCAAAAAGATATTGCCGACTACTCTACTAGCATCAAGCCTGATGTAGACGAATTGCAAAGTTCAATTGCTGAAATGAAGGCAAACCTTGCTAGTTTCAAGCAAAATTAGCTCAAATTATGAATTTTTTGTGATTTTTTCAATAAATAACAAACTATTCCTGATGTTTTATGGTAGTCTTTTCAATTGTAGACATATTAATTAAGGATGTGTAAAGATGAATAAACGTTTAACTAAATGGATTTTAGCTATTGCTGGTCTATTTATGATAACAGTTGTTGCTGGATGTTCTGGTAACAAGACTGTTGCTACTCTTAAGGGTGGAAGAATTACCCAAGAAGAATACTACAAGGAAATGAAGAGTTCTTCATCAGGTAAACAAACTCTCCAAACTATGATCATCACTAAAGCTCTTGAAGATCAATATGGTAAGGATGTTTCCACAAAACAAGTTAATAAAGAATATAACAAGTACAAGAGTCAATATGGTTCATCATTCAGCTCTATTCTTCAACAAAATGGTATGACAACTGCCCAATTCAAGAAGAATATCCGTACTAACCTTCTTACAAAAGTTGCCTTAAAGAAGAATAAGAAAGTTACAAACAAGGATCTTAAGAAGGAATGGAAGAGTTACCAACCTAAGATTAAAGTTGCTCAAATCCTAGTAAGTAAAAAAGCCACTGCAGAAGAAGTTATTACAAAACTTCAAAACGGTGAGGACTTCTCTAAACTTGCTAAAGAATATTCAACTGATTCAGCTACAAAGAACAAGGGTGGTAAATTAGCTGCTTTTGACAATGATAGTACAAGTGTTGATACTGACTTTAAGACAGCCGCTTACAAGCTAGAAAAAGTTGGTGATTACACAGATACACCAGTTAAGACTAGTTATGGTTACAGTGTTATCAAGCTTCTAAACAAACCTGCTAAGGGTAAGATGAGTGATCATACTGCTGAACTTAAGTCTAAGATTTATGCTTCATGGCTACAAGATTCAACTGTTATGCAAAAGGTTGTTTCAAAGGTCTTGAAGAAGGCTGATGTTTCTATTAAAGATAGTGATTTGAAGGATGTTCTTTCAGGATATGTTTCATCATCATCTAAAAAATAAATAGATAAAAATAACGTTGAAAATTAATTCGGCGTTATTTTTTTTGCAATATTTTTCATAAATATTAATCAGTAAAAACAAAATTCTTTCAATGAATAAACCAAATTTAATTTATTTTTAAAAAAATTTTCTGATCTAAACCTTAATTTGGTGTAGAAAGTTCAGGAACTTTAACTTTAATATCCAAGTTGTCTACCTTTACTCTACGTTATTACTTGAATGACACTCTATAAATAGCTTATAATCCATCGTTTTTTTATGCTTGTCATATCAACGTTTTCAGGTATTATATGAGTTGTAAGACGTTTTAAAAGGAGGATGTTTATGGATTATCAAGAATTTAATGACCCATTGGTATACCGTCGTATCCTTTTAACGGTTGATGAGGATGACAATGAATCTACCATAAAAGCTTTTCGTTTTGCCACGACTATGGCACATGACTATGATACACGTTTGGGCATTGTATCTGTTTTGGAAAGTGATGATATTAATATTTTTGATTCATTGACTCCCGCAAAGTTAAAAGAAAAACGTGATGAATTAAAGAATGTCGTTGATAATTACGTAAAGATGGCTGAAAATTTAGGACTGAAAAAAGTTGATCCACTAGTTTATGATGAAGGCGATGTTGATGATGTAATCATTGAACGTGCAATTCCTGATTTCAAACCAGATTTAATTGTTACTGGTGCTGATACAATTTTGCCACGTTCAAAAATCACCGCTACAATTGGACCTCGTTTGGCAAAAAAAGCTCCTGTTTCAGTGATTGTCGTTCGATAGCCACAAAAAATAGCATCTATCCAGATTACACCTCTAATTTGAGGAATCTGAATAGATGCTATTTTTTTTAGTATTTTTTAACTGTGCTTATAAAATGAACGATTATCGAGTCCAAAAACACGCTCAGAAAACTTACCATTTTCAGTTTTATCTAAGGCCTTGGTAATCATATTGATTGAAGCATCCATCATATCAATATTATGCAATACTTCCGCTTCTAACAATTTAGGACGTTCTGGCGAGCCATATTCTAACAGACCATGGTGTGACAAGATCATATGTCTCAAAAGAATCATATCTTCACTATCTAAACTGATACCTAAGTCTGTCGCTGCTTTGACGATCTCTTCGTCTACGATAGTGATATGGCCTAACATATTGCCCTCAAAGGTATATTCAATATCTAAGCTACCGGACAACTCAATAATTTTACCGAAATCGTGTAAACAAGCTCCTGCAAGCAAAAGTGCACGATTGATTTGGGGATATTGATCAGAAATACTTTCCGCCATTCTCACCATACTCAAAGTATGATATGCCAATCCACCTTGAAAATCATGATGATTGCTTTTAGCAGCTGCACTAGTAAAGAATCGGTCATGATACTTCTTGAATAAATATCGAACGATTCGATTCCAAGCCCCATTAGTAATTTGCAAAAAGACATCGTCAAATTCATTTTCCATATCAATTTGCTTCATCGGTGCTGTTTGAACGAACTGTGACATATCAACCGTATTTGGATCCAACAGACCAAGGCGAGTGATATTGACCTGTGGTTTACCCTGATAAACGTCACGTCGTCCTTCTAATTGAACCACTGCTCCGACGTGATATCTTTTTGCATCTTCTTCACTAGCATCCCAATACTTACCAGGGATTTGTCCTGACTTATCTTCAAATACTAATGATAAAAAGTTCTTGCCATTTTTAGCCAAACGAAAATCTGAACGTTTGATGATTACCTCTAAGCTCATATTCTCGCCTTTATTAAAATCTACTACATGCTTAGGCACTAATATTCCCCCCTAAAGTTAAAATGTGTTCTTGATTAATTACCGTTGGTTCATTTGCCGTTACATAAATCACCTGATTATTTTTGGCGATTTTTTGAATCAACTTAAAGACATTTTCTTTTCTTGAAACATCAAAATCAACGAAAGCATCGTCAATTAAAATTGGCAATTTTATCAAATCGGAGATTTCTGTCACAAAGGCTAATCTCAATGCTAAATATAATTGAATCGTTGTAGCCTTCGATAGTTCATGAACGTCAAATTGAATTTTGTTTTTACTTAAAACTGTCAAATTTTTTTGTTTAAAATCAATTTCTGAATAATTATTGTTTGTCAATAAAGCAAAATATTCAGTTGCTCGTTCCAACATCTTAGGATAACGATTTTTTGTTGCCACGTTTAACATATTACGTATCCAATCGCTAGCTAGTTTTTTAGATACCCATTCATCGTAATTTTCTATAATATCTTGTTTATTTTGGGCCAACGCTAAAACCACTCGTTGATAATGCTTATTGTCATAAATTTGTTGCATCTGTTCTTTTAATGAGCCGATTTGACGACTCAGTTCATTATTCTTTTCTGTCAAAGAACTAGTTTGTTTAGTGACAGCTGCCAGTTTTTCAATCAAGGATTGGTGTGTTGGATAGGCTTTAAGAGATTCCAAGTCACGTCCCAAGAAATCTTTATCTTGCTTGATTTGGTCATTGATCTTTTGGTTTTGAACTTGTTGAGTATGCATCCTCATGAATTCATCCATATTGATTACTTGATACTTCTGAAGAACAGCAAAAATTTCATTATTTAATTCATTCAAACGTTGATTTCTCTGTTCATCTATTTGTTTTGTGGCAGCCTGATTTTTTTGCTCTAAATCAGCCTTAGCCTTGATAGCATCTAAACGCGCAAAATATTTTTCTATTTGTTCATTATAATTATCATCTTTATAAGAATTATCCAAAACGTCTAGTTCAATCAGAATCTTGCGCCATTTATTTAAATCAACTTCAATACCTTTGATTCCATCAACCAAACCTTTTTGAGTACCATGAAAATTATCTAAAGCTATCACCGTTCCTTGCAAACTAATGATATTATCCCGAGAAATATTCGTATAACCCTTTTGCTTGATAAACGACAGACTATTCAAAGCTGGTTGATTGTTAGATTGATTTTTGTACCAATACCAAATTCCACTAGCTATTGCTGCAACAATCAAAATAATCTTGAGCGGATTGCCGACTACTAAGGCTAAAATGACCGCAACTACGCAGATCAACAAGAAAATATTATTATTATCATTTTTTGTAGGAGTCAATTGGTCAATTTCTTCGCCCGTCAAAGGCAACATATCTTCTGAAAGTTCTGGATGATTTTTGAACAATTGATCTACCTGGGTATCAACTCGTAGTAACTTAGTATTCATATCATCACGATGAAATTGCAAATTCTGTAATTCAAATTTTTGATTTCGAATGTAATCCAATCGCGTTTGATTCTGATGATAATTTTTTAAAATTTGTTTTTCAACATTATCTAAATTAGATACTTTATTAGTTGGGGCGGTATCTTTTAAAATACTCAATTCCTGATTAGCTTTTAAAACATTTTCCCAATCAGTATTGCTGATTATCAACGTCTCATGCTTAGGGTCATTTTGCTGTTGTAACTGGTCAAAGCGATACCATTTCTTATCTAAATTACGTAAATCATTTTCAGATTCAGTAGCCTGCTTTAAAGATTTTGCATTATCGTCAAAGTCTTTTTGAGTTTGTTCCAATTGTTGCTTTACTCGTTGATAAGCGACTTGTTGATTCTCAATTTCTGATTTTTCTTCCAAAAGTTCTTTACGTTTTTTTAAATTTACAACTAATGGTTGCTTTTGTCCTCTAGGCTTGTAAAGATCATCAGCATCATGCGACAACTTATCTGCTACCTTTAACCACTCCTTGCTACCAACCGCTCCAATTGACATAACTTCAGTTTCAAGTTGTTGTTCATCCAAGCTATAGATTGACAAAATATTTTTATCATCAAAAACGTGAGTATTTTCAAAATCTTCCTTAGTAAAATTTCCAACGATTTGTTTGAGCGACTCATTAGGGACTAATTGGTCATCGTGATAAATGGTTAATTCTCCATCACCTTTACCGTCAATCCGACGAAGAGTCCAATGGCTTTGATCCGACGCTAAAAATAATAATTCACCGCCATAACGACTACCATTCTTTGGTTTATATTGTAAATACTTATTATCTCCTCTAGCTGTCGCAAATCCAAAAAGAATGCTTTGGATAAAATTCAAGAGCGTAGTTTTTCCAGCTTCGTTAAAACCAAAAATAACTTGATAATCTGAGGCAAAGTTAAATTCTTGGTCGATCCACTTACCGAAACCGTATATATTTGCTTTAACTAATTTCACGATTATTCTCCAGTATATTTTCGATTTATAGTATTCTTAACTAATTCGGTAAGATTTTTCAAAAAATCTTGCTCATTTATGTGATCCCGAATGATATTTTCTGCATATAACTTACTATCTAAATCTTTGATCTTATCCAAATCTAAGGTTTGATTTTGCGCTTGCTTCCAATATTTTTGATCAATTTGCGATAATTGTGGATTGTCATTAAATTTTAAAATAATTTTATATAAGACACTCGGTGTTTCAACATTAGTAAAATGATGTTGTAATTCATTGCGTCTGATAGTTTTAATAACATCATCAGACAAATTTTGAGCATTATTGATCGTCAAAGTCAACAATGTGTCTGCTTGATTCAGACTATCCGTTATTTTAGTTATCAAACTATCGATTGAATCGTCTTTGGCATTCAATTCAATTTTATCCCAGGTATAAACGCTGCTCTTGCAAAATTTTAACTTGGTTAACTGATTCTCTACTGTCACAATGTAAAAACCTTTAGGCGTAGTCTCATTTTGATTTCGACCTTGAATATCACCAGGATAGACGATTGCTGGATTGTCGCATAAAATTTCACGCTTATGAATGTGACCTAAAGCCCAGTAATCATAACCTTTTTGAATCAAATCATTGAGTTGAAACGGTGCATAATTGTCATCGCCAACACCAGCATGCAAAATTCCAATTTGATAATCGAAATCTCCGCGACTAGGATAATTTTTAACAATTGCTTGGTTGATATGCTGCTGATAATAACTAAATCCAGTGATACCAACCTTTATTCCATCATTAGTCACTAACGTTTCTGTTGTAACATCTGATCCAAAAATATGAACATTTTCAGGGAAATTAACTACAGCAAAATTATTACGATAATAATCATGATTACCGTAAATCAAATAGACCGCGATGCCAGCCTGTTTTAATTTTTCAAACTCATCGCGTAAAAACATTTGTGCCTTAAGTGAGCTATCAGTATCATCAAAAATATCCCCAGCCAAAATCACAAAATCTACTTGCTCTTTCAAGGCCGTCTCAAAAAGAGTCCTAGCTGCTTGATAAGTTGAATCTTGTAGTTTTCTTTGTAATTCCTTGGAAAAGTCATTAATGCCCACAAATGGCGTATCTAGATGTAAATCTGCTGCATGTAAAAACTTCATTGCTACTCCCCTGTAAAAGAAAAGGACTTGAGCAAATTACTTAAGCCCTAAGTCCTTATTATTAATCTTGATAAATTTCTGCGATAGGCTTTGAAATAATTTTATTTAATTCATCCATCATAGAATTCATCTTTTGCTCTTTATCCATTAAGTTTTGGATTTCACTGTAATTTGAAAGTTGGTCTGTAAGTTCACGCATTGCCTTAATGTCATCGTCTGTGATTTCTTGACCTTGCATTTGTTTTTGTTGTAATTCAAATTGTTTGTTTTGAACTTTATCAAAAAGTTTGTATGCCAAGTCATTAGCTTTAACAGCTTCAAAAGCAAGCTTTAGTTCTGCAACTTCAGTTGTCTTTCTTAAGTCTTGTTCAAGTTGATTGGCGCTATCGTAAATGTTCATATAGTCCTCCTATTGACCAAAAAAGTTCTTAATATCATTGTACCATTCTGTGGCTTTATTTTTAATGTTATTTACTCCATCTTGAATGGATTTCGAAATATCATTGTCATCATCATCCGTATCAGTGGCATTAGCTAACGTTGTTGCATCTTTAACCCCAAAGCTAGTTTGCTTAGTTTCCGGTAAGATATTTGACATTTCATTCTTAAATAATGTCGACATCCCGTTCTCATTAGCTGAAGTTAGGAAATGGTCTTTATCAGATTTGTCAAATCCCATCCAACTAGCAACTACCACATCCGGTGTATAACCAATCATCCACTGATCTTTAGTTCCAGCATAACCCCATGATTGAGGTACTTCAGTTGAACCAGTTTTTCCAGCAATTTGATAACCAGAAGGTTTGGCATACTTACCAGTACCCTCGTTGTAAACTCCTAGCATCATACTTGTCATTTCTTTAGCAGTACTCTTACTAATAATCTGTTTAGTAGAAGAATTACTATTATCAACAACAACAGTACCAGTCGAATCAACAATCTTAGTAATGAAGTGCGTACTAGCAAGCTTTCCTTCATTAGCAAAAGCCGTATAAGCTCTAGCTATTTGAAGTGGCGAAACACCATATTCCAAACCACCTAAAGCCAAAGCTAAGTTTTGATCAGACTTATGGACTTTAATGCCAAAGTTCTCGACTGAAGCGACACCCTTTTTGACCCCAATTTTATCCAATAAAGCTACGGCAGGCACATTTTCACTCTGATAAAGTGCTTTGTACATTGGGATCGTATCTGAATAAATTCCATCAGCATTAGTTGGCGAATATTTATTCTTACCAAAACTAGTAATTTGGTTAGGCAATTTTGAATCATAGCTATAACCGTTTTCAATTGCTGGTGTATAGACTGCTAAAGGCTTAATCGTTGAACCTGGTTGACGTGCTAATTGAGTAGCCCGGTTCCAACCTCTAAAGGTGTGATCTCCACGTCCGCCGATAACCGCTAAAACACCACCGCTTTTCGGATCAACTGCGACCGATGCACCTTGAACCTTAGTTCCATCAGCTGCATTGGCTGGGAACAAATAATTGTTATCAAAAGTTTTTTGCATCGAAGTTTGCATTTCCTGATCTAGAGTCGTATAAATCTTGTAACCTTTATTCAAAATATCGTCTTCTTTAAGGCCGTATTTATCAACAGCTTCAGCGATAACTGCATCGAAGAAATAAGGATACTTATAGGAACTGCTTACTTCATAATTATCGTTCAAGTTAATGGAAGTATTTTTATAATAATTTGCTTGTGAAGCGGACAATTTATTATTATCAACCATCAACTCTAAAACTAAATTACGTCGAGCAAGTGAGTTTTTCATGCTATCAATTGGGTTATAATAATTAGGTGCTTTCAAGATAGCCGCTAAAACAGCCCCTTCAGCAGGATTTAGTTCTGATGCATTTTTTCCGAAATACTTTTCAGAAGCATCCTGAACTCCCCAAACACCATTACCAAAGTAAGCATTATTCAAATACATCGTTAGGATTTGTTTCTTTGAATATACTCGATTTATTTCAATCGAAAGGAATAGTTCCTCACCTTTTCTAGCCAAGGTTTGCTTTTGCGTTAACAAAGAGTTCTTCGCTAATTGCTGAGTTAAAGTACTCCCACCACCAGTAATTCCGTGATGAATGATATAACCCAAAGCAGCTCGAATATATCCTTTGATGCTAAATCCTGGGTTAGTCCAAAACGTTCGATCCTCAGTGGAAATTACCGCATTTTGGATATTCTTAGAAATTTTATCGTAACTGACGTACGTGCCTTTGCTTGCATAAAGTTGACCGGCATCATCACCATCTTTATCGATGATAGTCGTCTTTGTCTGTAAAGAAGACTGTAAATCAGACACGTTGGCGGTTTTAGCTTTATAAGTCCAATAACCACTTAGAACTAAAATCATGATCATAACGACCAAGATTATCCACCGAGTGACTTGGAATCTCTTCCAATACTTTTTTATAAAAGACCACGCAACTAGTAATTTGGGTTTAAACCATTCCCAAAAACCATTGTTTTTATTCATTTTCAAATACCTCTATATAAGAACAAATTTTATCACATATTGAGAGTGTTTTTTTAATTTGTCTTAAATCTTTAAGGAGCTAACTAGTTTATGTATCAAAAAAAGATAATTTATCATCAAGAAATAGGTGAAAATTTAACTATTCGCGAATTACTAAAAAAATGGCTGATCCCTAAGAAATGGCAACATTTTTTTCGTATTCAACAGGACGTTTTAATCAACGGGACATATCATTCTTTTAATACAATTGTTCACAATCAAGACAAAATAACTTTAAATTTCAATTTTTTACCTCGATCAGAACAACATTATTTGCCTGGCAATGATTCTGTAGATGTCGTTTACGAAGATGATGACATAATTGTCGTCAACAAAAGTGCCGGTAAGAAAACTCATCCAAATATTATGACTGAAAACGACTCTTTGATGAATGATGTGGAAACTTATTTAACTAACGGCCATCCCTATATGGTCCACCGCATCGACATGGAAACTTCCGGGTTAGTACTAATTTCCAAAACTCCATATTTAGTTCCTATCTTCAATCGCCAATTATCTACTAAAACTTTGCACCGCGAGTATTTGGCCTTGGTCAGGTTGGACAAAGAAATTCCCGATTCTGGAACTATCGACTTACCGATTGGTCAAGACCCTAATGATGTTCGTAAAAAAATCATCAGCTCTACTGGTTTAGATGCTGTGACAAAATTTAAAGTTATCCAAAAAAATGACGACTATGCATTATTACAACTAAATTTATTGACTGGCCGCACTCACCAATTAAGAATCCATCTAGCTAGTCAAGGCTGGCCTATCGTCAATGACCCACTCTATAATCCTCATAAAAAAACTGGAGATTTATTACTATTTGCCCATAAATTGGTTTTTCAACAACCTTTTAGTGAGAAATTCCAAATTATTTCAGCAAAATTATCAAAAAATATGTATAATCTAATATGTGCTTATTTAAAGCAACCAAAAAGCTCACCTAATCCCGACAATTAGGTGAGCTCTTCTTTTATGTTCAGAAAGAAGTTTTAGGAGTGATTTTTATGGACTCTTTCTGAGAAGGCTGCAATTATAACACTGACATAACTAATTTAATAATCGCCCCGACAGCAATCAATAAAATATACGTTACTGAGAATTTACTTACAGCTTTAATTACTAAAGGATAAGTTTTTGTTTTAACTTGTTCCTTTAGATAAGGACGAAAATCGTCCCAAATGTTTGGATAAAGTAGCACGATCAACAGTGTAGTGTAAGGCACTACTTTTGTTAGAGCTAAGATAGGCACTAACAAAAAGGCAATCGCCCAGCTAGCTTTAAACAAACTTAAGGCATTGGCTTTCCCTACTTTACTAACCAATGTATTACGACCATTTTTGAGATCTGCTTCTAAATCACAAGTACCATTACTCAACTCTGCACATAGGAATGCAAAAGTGTTAGGCAGACAGGCCAAAACAATTGAGATGGTAGTGCTAGAATCAAATTTCCCTGATCCGAAAAGCCCAAGATAGGAGTAAGCTATAGGAATCAATTGGCTTATGGCAATAGCCACCACTATTTCTCCAACAAACGTTGAATTGAGTGGCTTAGGACCTGCTGAGTATAACAAACCAATAGCAACACCGATGACCCCGATCATCAAAGTGATCCAACTAGTTTGATAAGTCAGAAAGGCTCCAATTATTAATGGAAAAATGGCCAAACCGAGCATCCATTTTTTGACTATTGCCAGTGATTCACGATTAACTCCGATGGTACTGATCTTTTGCCGATATTCTTCACTCGTAGAGTTCTTATAATCCATGTAATTATTATGGAAATTTATGAACAGGTGAATGAAAAATACAGCTATAAATCCCAAAATACCATACCAGATATTAAACGTTTGATAATTCAAATATGTGAAACTGATTGACATCAACAACCATGCTAAATCTAGTGTGGTTGTTTTTATTTCCGATAATTCATCAAAGATTTTTCGATTCACAATTTATTTCATCCTACATTTCTTCTGGAGCTTTAACACCTAATAGACCAAGTGACATTTGTAGAACAATTGAAACTGACTTAACGAGTGCAAGTCTTGCTTTAAGACCTTCATCATCAGCCAAGATCTTACTGTGTGCATAGTATTGGTTAAAGCTCTTTGCAAGCTTTAGAACATACTTGGCAACAACTGATGGTTCGTAGTCCTTAGCAGCACGTTTAACGACGTCTGGGAAGTTTTGAAGCATCTTGATAGTATCCCAAGCTTCTGGGTCTGTAACGGCCAAATTCTTGGCATCTTGATAGTCCACATCGCCAGCTTTTCTCAAAATACTCAAAGCACGAGCATTTGTGTATTGAACGTAAGGACCAGTTTCACCTTCGAAACGAACAACTTCTTCAAGGTTAAAGTCAAAACTATCACGACGGTCATTCTTCAAATCATGGAAGACTACCGCACCGACACCAACTGCTTCAGCAACGGCATCTTTGTTCTTCAAATCTGGGTTCTTTTCTTCGATTTGTTTCTTAGCTAAATCTACGGCATCATTTAAAACGTTTTCTAGCAAGATAACACGACCGGAACGAGTTGAAAGCTTCTTACCACCTGTTGTGATCAAGCCAAATGGGATGTAATCGATGTCGTCTGACCAGTCATAACCCATCTTCTTAAGAACGATCTTAAGCTTTGTAAAGTGCTCTGCTTGTTCGCTACCAACAACGTAAAGTGATTTAACGAAGTCGAATGTATCTTTACGGTACTTAGCAGCAGCCAAGTCACGTGTGATATAAAGTGTGGCACCATCAGTCTTCTTGATCAAAGCTGGTGACAAGTCGTATTCTGACAAGTCAACGATCTCTGCACCACGACTTTCAACTAATAAGTCTTTGTCTTCAAGTGTCTTAACGATAGCATCCATCTTGTCGTTGTAAAATGATTCACCTGTAAAGTGATCAAATTGAACATCTAGACGATCATAGATAACTTGGAATTCCTTAAGTGAAAGTTCTTTGAACCATGTCCAAAGTGCCAAAGCTTCTTTGTCGCCATCTTCCATTTTCTTAAACCAAGCACGAGCTTCATCGTCAAGCTCTGGTTTTTCTTCAGCCTCCTTATGGAAACGTACATAATATTTCAATAGATTGTTGATAGGGTCAGCTTCGACTTCTTCAACAGAGCCCCACAATTTATAACCAACGATCAATTTACCAAATTGAGTTCCCCAGTCACCCAAGTGATTGATCTTAACGGGATTGTAATTTAGTTTTGAAATAATTTTAGCAATTGAGTTACCGATAACTGTCGAACGTAAGTGACCCATTGACATTGGCTTAGCAATGTTAGGTGATGACATATCGATTGGAACGTTACGTCCCTTACCTTGATCAGCATTACCATAGTTTGTTTGTTCAGTTAAAACTGTCTTTAAAATATCTTTTGAAAAGGCTTCTTTATCTAGGAAGAAATTGATATAAGCACCAGTATTAACAACTTTTTCAAAACCAGTTGCATCGATCTTGCCAACTAATTCTTCAGCAATCATATTAGGTGCTTTGTGCAATGTCTTAGCCAAGATAAATGTTGGGAAAGCATAGTCACCCAAATCTGAAGTCTTAGGCTTCTCGATTAATTTTGTAACTTGTTCCTCAGTAATGTCCTCTGGTAAAACTTTAACTAGTGCATCTACTACTTGTTTCTTAAAATCCATATTTTCCTCCTTTAGATAAAAAAACGCCTCTTCCAATAAACTATATTGAAAGAGACGAGATTTCCCGCGGTACCACTCTAATTGATTAATATCCACTCATTAATTGATTATTCATTTTTGTAAGAAGGGCGCGACTTAATCTTTGATTTAGTCAACTCTCACCAAGACATGACCTCGCTTAAAATCTTATGATTAATTATTCCCTCTTTTGCACAAGTATGATAGCACATTAATTTGCTAATAACAATAATTATTTGTGAATAACTGTTCCCTTATTACCAGCAATGATTTCTTTAACGTCATCCAAGGCACCAATTACAGCAGGTTTACCAGTTGCCTTAACAAAAGCCACGGCAGCTTGAACCTTAGGCATCATACTACCTTTGGCAAATTCTTCATTGTCAATGTGTGTTTGAATTTCATCAGCTGTAACATCAAAAATCTCTTCTTGATTTGGCTTACCGAAATTGTAGAAGACTCCTCCAACGGAAGTCAAAATGATTAATTTATCAGCATCAACCAATTGAGCAATCTTAGAAGCACCGAAATCTTTATCGATAACGGCTTCCTTACCAATTAGTTTGTCCCCATCTTTCACTACTGGAATACCGCCACCACCGGCAACGATTGGAATAACACCAGCCTTTGAAATTGCTTCGATAGCTGGATATTCGTTAATTTCAACTGGTTTTGGTGATGGAACGACGCGACGATATCCACGGCCAGCATCTTCAACGATTACCCAGTCTGGATGTTCTTTTTGAAGACTTGGAACTTCATCTTCAGTATAGAAAGGTCCAATAGGTTTTGTCGGATCACTGAAAGCTGGGTCATCTTGGTCAACGATTGTTTGTGTGATCAAAGTAACAACTTGCTTGTTGATACCATTTTTTAGCATGACTTCTTTCATAGCATTTTGGAACCAGTATCCAATACTACCTTCTGTCATCGCACCACAAGTGTCTAATGGCAAAGCTGGATTCTTTTCACTGTCCGCTGCAGCTTGTTGTAACAATAAATTACCAACTTGTGGACCATTACCATGTGTAATGATTAAATCTTTATCACTCTTAACGAATTCTACTAGTGACTCGCAAGTTTTCATAACAGCTTGTTGTTGAGCTTTTGCACTAGCATCCTTACTTAAAATAGCGTTACCACCTAAAGCAACCACGATACGTTCTTTTGTCATAATAACTCTCCTCAAAATGAGCGAAAAAATCGCCTAATTAGCTTGTAAATAATCTCCTAAAACTTCTAAACCTTTGGTCAAGGTCTCATGTGGTGCACAATATCCTAATCTGGCATATCCCGGTGTATCAAAAGCTTCTCCTGGAACTAGTAGGACTCCAGTATCTTTCAATAAATCTTTACAGAATTCTAAGCTAGATTTTTTAGTTTCGAGTTTCACAAATGACGTCGACACCCCATTTGGAAAGACGCAACTGATTTTATCTGTTTTTTGAACCCAGTCTTTGAAATATGCTAAATTATCGAGCACGATCTTCTTATTACGATTTAACACTTTATCTTTATTTTCCAAAATCAAACATGCCATCTGGTCGCTGAAAACACCTGAGCAGATCATCGTATAGTCACGATACTTTCTAAAGAGATCAGCCAGTTTTGAATTAGTGGCCGTCCAACCCACTCGAATTCCTGGCATTGAATAAGTTTTGGATAATGAATTAGTGGAAATACCCTTGTCGTACAAATCAACGATTGGGGCAAAATCAACACTGTCATCAAACGGTAAATAAACTTCGTCCACTAAAATATAAGCACCGACGCTTTTGGCAACTTCAACGACTTGTTTTAAAAACTTCCTATCTAAAATCGTTCCAGTTGGATTATTCGCGTTGTTAATGCAGATCATCTTAGTATTCGGACGAATCAATTTCTTTAATTCTTCGATGTCTGGATACCAATTCTTATCTTCACGTAATTTCCAAAAGCTAACCTCAGCTCCTAATGATCTCGGGATGTCATAGAGCTGTTGATAACTAGGATAAACGCTGATAACGTGATCTCCTGGCTCAATCAAAGAATAAATTGCCAAAAGATTAGCACCAGTAGCACCATTAGTCTGCAGAATATTGTCGGGAGCAACATTCTGATACATTTTGCTTACTTCTTTTTTAAAAGTTGGTGAACCTTCGATCCAACCATAATTCATTTTTTGTTCGTTAAGTTGATTATAAATATCAGCTTGGGTCAATTTCTTGATCTCATCCATGGAAAATGATGTGATCGTACTTTGAGCCAAATCGTACTTGGCTTCTCGTTCGTGGACATTTAACCACTCTTCAACACCAAATCCAGCTATTTTCATATTCAACACTTCCTAGATTTTTATTGAACCAGTAG
Source organism: Companilactobacillus futsaii JCM 17355 (assembly GCF_001435505.1). Classification (GTDB taxonomy): domain Bacteria; phylum Bacillota; class Bacilli; order Lactobacillales; family Lactobacillaceae; genus Companilactobacillus; species Companilactobacillus futsaii. The sequence continues at coordinate 66,261 of NZ_AZDO01000139.1, forward strand.
CAGTCATAACAATACTGATGATTGCTAACATAACGATAATTATTGACCACATAATCTCTGATTTTGTTAGTTTTCCACCGTCGAGGCCATATTCTTTTTTGGCACGATAGTAGAAATAGATTCCTGGCAAATAACCGATACAAACTAGCATTAAGTAATGTAAACCAGCCAAGGCAATAGCGATAATTTGAAAAGCTGCCGCAAAGATTCCTATCCACAATTGTTTTGTATCTTTATTTTGGAGTGAGAATTTGATTTGATACAAACCAACGAAGATATAGCAAACTACGATAGCAGCCGTACAAAGTGACAAGGCAAAATTGTAGGCTTCTTCAGAGAATAAAAGGATTATCAAGAAGACTTGAATCAAACCGGCCGTCAAAACTAATGAGAAAGTTGGCGCACCGTTTTTATTCTTTTTACCAAATGAAGATGGCAACATTTTTTCTTCAGCCATCAACATTGTCGTATCAGCTGGTAACATTGTCCAAGATAACCAAGAACCCAAAATAGCAATTATCAAGCCGATACCGATAAAGGCACCACCCCATTTTCCAACCATATCTTGGAAAATATAAAGCATAGCAGGTTGATTGATCTTAGCTAATTCATTTTGTGACAAGTAACCATATGGTAAAACTGAAGCTAAAACATAAATTACTAGTAAACTGATGATTCCAATGATTGTAGCTTTTCCGGCGTCATTTTTACTTTTAGCACGAGATGACAACATACTGGCGCCTTCAACACCAACGAAGACCCACATCATGATCATCAAACACGATCTAAATTGTTCGACTAAATTACTACTTCCAGCTACACCACTAGCCACATTTGACCAGAAATGAGCTGTAAAGATTCCACCTTTAAATACGAAAATTCCGACAATGATAAAGGCAAATAATGGAATCAACTTACAAATAGTAATAATTGTGTTCATCGCAGCAGCTGATTCAACCCCACGATTAACGATAAAGGTCAACATCCAAGAAACAATACTTGCAAAAATTACCGAAGGAATGTTTTGTCCACCTTTAAAGATTGGAAAAAAGTAACCTAATGAACTCATTAAGACGGTCGCAAAGGCCACGTTTCCTAACCAAGCTGATAGCCAATAACCCCATCCACTAACAAATCCAGCAAAATTTCCAAAACCGACTTGCGCATACGCCTGAATACCTTCAGATTCTGGTTGTTTCAATAACAAATTATTCAACGACATGGCTAACATCATAATTCCAAATCCAACGACGATCCATGCCAATAAAACTGGACCAGGAGCTGCTCCTGACGCTAGTGAGCTGGTTAAGGTAAAAACACCTGAGCCAATAGAACTTGTGACAACCGCTGCTGTCAAAGCTCCGAGTGATAGACCCTTCTTTTCTTCCATATTAATCATTCCTTATTTTTTCAAAAATTAAAAAATGAAAAAGGGCCAACCATTACGATTAGCCCTTCTTCAATAACTGATTAAACCTTAGGGATGAACAAGTTACCTAGAGTTGCTGCCATAATGGCTTTAATGGAGTGCATTCTGTTTTCAGCTTCTTCAAATTGACGTGCATATTTGCTTCTGAAGACTTCGTCTGTTACTTCCATTTCACTTAGACCATATTTGTCTTTGATGTCTTGTCCATATTGTGTATTTGTATCATGGAATGCTGGTAGGCAATGCATGAAGATGATTTGGTCATCAGGTTGACCAGTCTTTTCGATCATATCCATGTTTACTTGATATGGTTTGAGAAGTTTAATTCTTTCATCCCATTGACTTTCTTCACCCATTGATACCCATACATCCGTATAGATAACGTTTGTACCTTTAACACCTTCTTCGATGTTATCTGTAATTAAGAATTTGCTGCCAGATTCGTCAGCATACTTCTTAGCAGTATCAACAACGCTTTGATCTGGGAACAATTCCTTAGGTGCAACGATGTGGATATTAACTCCAAGCATTGAACCTGTAACTAAGAAACTATTAGCCATGTTGTTTCTACCATCACCAACGAATGTCAAAGTCTTACCTTTTAAGCTGCCAAATGTTTCTTTCATTGTCATGAAGTCAGCTAACATTTGTGTTGGATGCCATTCATCTGTCAAACCATTCCAAACTGGAACGCCTGAATATTTAGCAAGATCTTCAACAACTTGTTGTGAGAATCCACGGAATTCGATACCGTCAAACATGCTACCTAGAACACGTCCTGTATCTTCAACACTTTCTTTTTTACCTAGTTGAATATCGCCGGCACCCAAGAATTCGGGGTGAGCACCTAAATCAATAGCAGCTGTAGTAAAAGCTGAACGTGTTCTTGTTGATGTCTTTTCAAATAGTAAGGCAATGTTCTTACCTTCTAGATAATGATGTGGTATGCCCTTTTTCTTAAGAGCTTTTAAATGAAGTCCAAAATCAATTAAGTATTCCAATTCTGCAGGTGTATAGTCTTTTTCAGCTAAAAGGCTTCTGCCTTGAAATACTGATGTTTCTTTTCCTTTATAGTCCAAAATGATCCCTCCAAAATGATGAGTTAAAGCTAGTCTAGCACATTTTTTCTAATTAAATTAATTTTACTTTAAGTCTTCACGTACTAATGGCATACTCATGCAACGAGGGCCCCCACGACCACGTGATAACTCACTTGAGATTGTTTCCAATACCTTCAAGCCGTGTTGTCTTAGCATTTCATTTGAAACGTAGTTACGGTCATAAGTAACAACGACACCAGGTGCGATTGCTAAAGTATTTGATCCATCATTCCATTGTTCTCTAGGAGCAACGATAGGATCACCATTACCAGTTGGGATCAAATCTAGATCATCAAGACCAAGTTCTTTCTTTAGAACAGCCTTCAGATCTTGGTTGTGTTCATAAGTCAAATCACCATCTTTAGTTGGGTGAATTGTCCACGTATCGATCTTGCCACCTTCGCCAAGGATTCCTGGATGAACTGTAAATTGATCGTAGTTGATCATTGTAAATACAGTATCCAAATGCATCATTGCGTGGTTGTGTGGAATCTTGATAGCAATTACTGTGTCGTATTTGCTGTCCTTGAACAAGTTTCTAGCGATGTCTTGAATAGCAGTTGCTGATGTTCTTTGTGAAACACCGATTGCTAATACGTGATCGCTAAGTACTAATTCATCTCCACCTTCGATACGGTGTGTATGGTTTCTATCACGCCATACGTGCAAGCCCTTGTTTGCAAAACGTGGATGATATTTAATAATTGCTTCCATAAACATTGATTCACGTTGTCTTGCAGCGAAAGTCATGTGGTTAATGCTCAAACCATCACCGATTGAAGCTGCCGGGTCGCGAGTAAAGTAAAGGTTTGGCATTGGGTCCATGAAGAATGGATATTCTGAATCTTCAGCGGCACTAACTAAGTCAGTTGGCTTGAAGTCGATATCATTCTTACGAACACCGATCATTAATTGATTTACCATTGCGTGTGTATCAAGACTCATCAAGAATTCCTTCAATGCGTCATGGTCTGCACCAACAGCGTAATCTGATTCACGAAGCATCTTCTCTACAAATGCTTCTTTAACATTTCCAGCATCGATAGCTTCTGCAGCTAAATCTTCAAGATAAAGAACTTCTGTTCCATTATCTCTTAAGATTTGAGCAAAATTGTCATGCTCCTTTTGGGCAATTGGCAAATATGGGATATCATCGAACAATAGTCGGGGCATTGTGTCGGGTGTAATGTTTTCAACTTCTTGTCCGGGACGTTTCAACATTACGACATCCAATTTTCCAATTTCTGAAGTAACATGGATTGGCATAGTCATAAAAAATCACTCCTTAATTTTGAATTCCGTTACCAACACCCACTATATCGGACAGGTATGTGTTTTGCAAGCGATTTCATGAAACTATTCTAGTATGAAATATTTTCTAATTTTTCGAGGAAAGCTAATTCGCATTATATCTAGCAAGCGTTTGCACTAATTAGAGAAATTTTAATTAAAAATTATTTTTCGAAATAGAGAAATAACAGGATATAATTTTATAAATACTTTTCTGAAATCAATTAATTTACAATATTTTGTTCATTTAAAAAACTAATTATCTATTAAAAAAAGACTACTTAAATAAAATATTCGGTAGTCTTAAGATTTATTTTCAATATGTATAAGATATATTTTTTGAAATATGATAATGAAATAATAAAAAATATCATGTAAAAAAACTCCACTAGCACATCCTTCTATATAAAGAGATGTACTAGTGGAGTTTGAAATATTAATTATTTTCCGTTCTTTTGTACTGATTTAACAGCATCTTTGTGTGAACCTTCATAAAGTTTCCATTGCTTGCCATCAGAAGTTTTGATAGTAGTTTTGCCGACCTTAGTGAATTTCCAGTTGAAGTCAGGTTCCTTGATAATTCTGAAGCCATCAATCTTGAACTTTTTAGCATTATCCTTGTTCATAACGATTTTGGCTTTCTTGAAGTCAGTAATCACTTTCTTTGAACCGTTCTTGCTTACACGTACAAATTGAACAGTTTTTTTATCTTTACCAGTAAAGAAAGTAATATACTCATCCTTGTTATCCTTGCTGACGCCAGTGTAAACTTGGTTTTTGATCTCACTCTTTGTGATCTTCTTAGCAGAATGTTGTTCCGCTTGTTGCGTACTGTTATTTGAACAACCAGTTGCTACAGTAGCAAAACCACCCATTAATGAAACAGCGGCTAATAAAGTAACCAATGTTTTTTTCATTATTATCTTCTCCTTGATGCAATTTATTGATAAAAATTCATCGTCACTCTTGATTTTATGGTAATGAAAACTAAAAATCAATTTATATTGTAAATTCATCGAACTTTTTTAAATATTTCTTATCATTTTAGATCAAAATATTGTATAATTGTATAGTTATCAAATGCGAACTTAGTTTAATGGTAAAATACCAGCTTCCCAAGCTAGTGTCGCGAGTTCGATTCTCGTAGTTCGCTTATATAGGTTTCGATACGTTTCGATATGTTATGAAATGCTGATAAATCAACGTTTTATTTTTTTAAAAGTTTCGATGTATTACAGATAATTATGAAAAAAGTGTGTCACGAGTGTGTCACGAAAAAAATAAAGTGGGAATGCAAATTATAATCGTTAGTCTTAATTGACTAGCGATTTTTTATTTTATCCACTCAATTTTATTTATTCTAGTCTTTCTTCTATATTCATAGTCATTTTTTAATTTTTCAACATGAAGTGTCGTTGGTATAAACACGTCGCGGTTTTTAGGCTTTCGTAACCCAAAAACTATGCAATCTTTTGTTCTTGGATATAAAAAAACAATATCTAACTTTAATCTGTTTGGCTTCATATCTCTGGTTAAAACGCAGGCATCAATATCACGATCATAAAATATTCTGTGTAAGAAATTATATGACATAATTCGCTGTGAAACTTCATGCCATTTGGGATTTGATCTAGAATTTTCCTTTGTTAATCTTAAATTGTCAACATCTGATAACAATTGGGTTGCACGCTTATTCCTCAATTTATTCCATCCCATTAAATGAGGAAGATCATTTCGATTAAAAGAAATAACGAAAGAGCCCAACAAATTGTAGTTAGTTTTAACTTCTACCTTTTTGTTTGCAAAATTACTAGAATAGTCATCTAGGATTGCTTTAAAATTTATATCCTTTTGACTATCGATTATTAAATGATTTAATGGTATGCTTTCGGAATTAAACTTCATAAATTTACCCTTTAAAAAAAGCCGTCCTTCAAGTGAAAGACGACTAATAATTTACGATACAGAATTGAAATAGTCTCCAATTAGGACTAGGGATAGATTTAGGCCTCTATCTAGCAATATAGCGTACCGTCAGCTATATCAACAACGAGAATTAAGCAAGACCAGCATATAAAGGTTTTGCTTCGTATATTATGTTACCAGCTTGACCAGTCTTTTTCAATTTTTTTAATAAATTAATCTACAAAAAAAGCCCACCACCTAAATTAATAGATGATGGACTCTTCTAATGCTATCAAAGTTAATTCAAAAATAAGGTAATTTACAGTATTGTCCACGTCAATGAACACCTTTAAATTAACGCATATTATTATATTTGTCTAGCATTTACCGTTTAAAATTTATCCCTTAAATCCTGAGCCTTGTTGATATTTAGCTGGAATATATTCGTTTGTAGCCACTTGGTAGCACCAACCAATTCCAGGGATGTTAACTAGCTTATCGACCGTTTTCCATACGCTTCCGGCTTTAAATTTCTTGTTACTGCCAGAAATAGCGGCACCCTTACTATCGACAGATTCAGCTTGATCTCCATTAATAACTAGTTTGTCTTTGAACGTTGTGGATGATTCTGGTAGGTAGATGTTACTTCCAATCACGAAATAAGGTTTGCTATCAATTACTTGGATTGAATTAGATACCCATTTCGAGCTAGGTGTAATCCAAGAACCTTCGTTCGCCTTTCCGTTGCCGTCGTAAGTTGTGAACGTCTTAAACGCTTTACTATCTAGTACTTGAACCACATTATTAACTGCGGATTTTGGCTTTTCTACGGTATTAATTCCATTTTTAACATCTGATTGAAATTGTGCCTTACTGATACCCCACTTAGCCAAATATGGATAAGGGTCAACATGATCACTTTGATTATTTGGCTGGTTGTTAGTGCAATATTGATGTGTTACTACCCCGTATTCCGAAGTATCTAGTGTCAACGGTACGCCAGCTTCAACAGCTAATTCACGCAATAAATTGACATAAATCTTATAATCCGTCATAAATTCAGTTTTGGTTTTATGTGATTCAATCAATTCAACACTAGCATATCCCCACGAGTTCCATCCACCGCCTACGTCCCAAGCACCACGATTAGTAGCAGCAGTTTGATAGATTTTTCCGTTGCCTACTACATGAGTAAAGAAACCGGAAGGTAAGTCTTTCCACGACATATATCCAGCATCTTCTTTTGCCATGGATTTACTATTTCCGGTAGAGTGAGCGTGGACTTGCCCAAATGGTGGAACTCCCACCAATGGCGTGTCTTGTCTGAAATAACTCTTATCAATGTTCATTATTTGTCCTCCTTATTTTCGTTTTTAGGTTCGCCATTTTCAGCGTAATCACTTAATTTATTAAGTCTATCCTTGATAAATCGTGGAAGTGGTAATCCCATTTGTCCTACGTTCTCTGTAATTGACGTAGCATACATAAATATCCACAACCAGAGAACCGCATCGCCTACCCATTTATATCCGATAGCGATTGACCACGGATAAAGTAGCCACACTAAAAGTATGATCGTGATATGAATGGCGAATCCTTTTTTGCCGATACTGCTGTCGGTTGTTGACGTTACTAATGATTTTGAAACGCCTGTAATCACATCGGCCAAAATTAAAACTGCCAGTGTGAATAGCAGCGGATTTTTGTCTAAGTGTTCCATTGCATCAATCCAATTCATTGGACCGACGTTTGGTAATGGTAATGGTGCATACATATATATTTCATCTCCCCGTTTTTTCGTAAAAAAAATAAGCCTATAAGGCTGTGATTTTATATCTCATATACCAATTTTAAAGAGCTCCAATTTTGAACGTATAAATATAGTTATCAGCCGAAATGTTTAGTCTATACTCTCCATCAACAATTGATCTTGATACAGTTACTATAGTTTGGTCATCCATTGCATATTCCTTCTCTGTATCTAAGCTTTTAAAATCGTCGCCAGTAATATTGAGGTCAGCATAAATGATTTTAAAATTTCTACCATCATGTATCTTAACGTTGATGCCATTAATGTTTGACCAATTCTTTGTAGTGCTTAGCAAGTGTACGCTTTCAAGACCTTTTTCCGGCGTCTTAGACGTATACAAAATCGTACCCGGTTCTAATTTAGTTGCGCCACCAAACTCTTGACCGTTATACATAATTTTGCCCACGTTGCTACCTCCAATTTTTAAATTCATAATCTAACCTCCTTAAGCATCAGGAATCACATACAAAATTTTTGGATCAACAGTTCCAGCACTAACTAACGCATCGTAGTCGGCTTGACTGATTGAAGTAATCATAGCTTGAACAGTGTTCTGCAGTGCCGCAACATCCGTCTTGTCGGCTTTCTTCGTGATTCCATCATTAATAGCTTGAACACCGTCTTTATTTTTAGTTACGGCATCGGCTAATTCCGCAATAGTGTCTAGCGTATCAGGAGCAGCACCGATAATATCCTTGATACTTTGCTCAGCGTATGTTTTGGCTTTTCCAACACCAGTAGAAATTTTGCTGTCGACCTCGGCAGTTGTGGAGTAGTCGGCTTCGTCTAAGGCGTTTGTGATAGCTGTTTGAACACCATCATTAGTCGCAATGTCTGACGGGTTGAGTGAGTAATCAGTAGCTACGGAACCTGTTTCAATCTTAACATTTTCGACATAACCGCTGTTATCCGGATTATATGTGTTAACACGAAGATAATAGTTACCACTTGGTTTGTTCCATGTAAATGTGGTCCCAGTACCAGTGTTTGAATCAGAAATAATCGCATAATCTCTATTTATTTTATCAGTCAGCCATAATACGACATTATTACTTTCAACATTAGGATGTTGTGTGCCACTCCAAACAAGACCAGAACTAGCGTCTGCGTGCACCGTATATTGCTGACCTTGTGTCATATAAATGGAAACAGCAAGAGGAGAAGTATAAATGATATAGTTGTCTATTCTTGATTTATTAGGCCGAAACTTACCTCTACTGTTACTTAACAGGTTAGTCCCTACAGCACTGTTATTAACTTGCGTTTGCAAACTAGCAATATCGTTTTTATTGGTCGTCATTTGAGTTAAATCAACCGAATCAAGCTGGTTACTAATTTTATCCGCTTGTGTTTGTAATGCCGTAGTATCTTTTCCTAAATCAGTTAACTTCTTATTTAAATCAGCTACATCACTAGTTAATAATTTCTTAAAGCTGTCATAATCAGATTGTAGAGTTGAAATAAGCTTTTTGAATCTATCTTCAAAGTCTGAACCTTGAGCAACATATCGTTTTTCAAAGTCTGCACTTTGGCTAGTAAAATCTTTTTCACGTTTTGATTCAGCAGCATCAAAGTCCTTTTGATTAGTTGCGTTTTGTTTCTTACCATTAGAAATAACTTTGTTGAAATTATCAGTAATTGTTTTGAACTCTGATTTGTCATTATCCATCAGCGTATTGAATTTACTATTAAAATCATCACGTTGATTCTTAGCATCAGTCTCTGAATTATTTTGGAATTTGTTCCATGCCTCTTTAGCAGTATCCAAATCTTCCTTTGCCTTATCCACGAAGTCAGTCATCTTGCCAGTTAATTCTGCAATTTTATCATCAATCTTTTCATTTCCGGTATCTGCAAAGTCTTTTAGGGCCAAAACATAAGATTCGGCTTCCTCAGTCAGTGTTTCAAAGTCATCAATGTAGCTTCCTGCCTCTTTAATTGATCCGATCCCTTGCAGCACGACTAACTTCACGCTTGATGTGGAATCGTCTCCGATTTTGAAATACATGTTTCTGAATACGCCGACATTTGTGTACATTTCATCTGGAAACTTAACCTTGAACGTATTTCCCGACTTATCAGTCACAGTTTGCTTAATTAGTCGTTGGTCGGGCGTTTTGGCAATGAGTTCAATGTCAACCTTAGATAAATCAGTGTACTTTTCGAATGATTTCCCAAGTGTTACTTGTAGCTCATCGCCTGTGTCGCCTTGACGAATCTTTAAAGGTAGCTCGTAAATTGGAGTTGTCTTGTCTGTATCTAGAATAATTGGTTGTAAGCTCATTTAATTACCTCCGTTCAATATATTTTCAATTATTTTTCTATCAAAGTTATAAGGCCTGTGAAGTTGACCATCAAAATATGTATAGTAATCATGCAACTTTTCGAATAATGGATATTCAATGTCAATTAAATGAACATAGATATAGCCTTGTTCGATAATTTTTTCATCTGGCTTAAAATCATTAAACAGTTTGAAACTATATTCGGAATCGTCATCAGATTTTAAATAATCTGTGACAGCTCCAATATCATTTGTTTTTATGTAAATCATTGCCATTCAACTTCACCTTCAGTTTTTCATTTTCTTTTTTAAGATTATTATTTTCAATAAACAAAATAGAATTCTCAACCTGTGTATTAGCTAATTTACCAGCTAAATCTTTAATTACTTCGTTCGCATTTCCTTTGTTTTCCATAATTATTTCAAGTCACTTTCATTTAAAATTCTTAGTCCACCCATGTACAGTCTTCCAGAGCTATCACCGGTAATTTTTGCCCCATTAATCATTAGATATCCTGATTCTATATTCATTGCTTTTACACCATCAATTTGATATACAGTCATATTTGGCGTTGAAATACCGTAACTAGTAACTGATGTTCTGGTTGATCCAGAACCAAGTGATATGTCTGTATCACCATAGATAGTTACACCAGATATTTCGCCACCACGGATTTGAACCCCTGTAATTGATTGACCAACAAATTTATCGGCATATACGTTTCCACGATTATCAATAGCTACCGTACCTTTACCGTCATAATAGATACCTTTAGAGTTCCAACGCATTCCATAGTTACCACCGGATTCACTGGCAACAATATCTGTTGGGTTTTCTCTATCAGGAAGAAATCTTATTACATCACGACCACTGCCATTGATATAACTCAACATGTCATCCCTAGTATCGTTAACATTTTTCTTCAATTCGTCCATCAGTTGTTGTTTATCTTTGTCGCTGGCTTTCAAATCAGAAACATCTTTGTTGGTTTCGTTAACATCATCCTTTACGTCTGAAACATCCCCGGAAACGTTATCAATTTTCTTTTCTAAGTTATGAAATACAGACGTGGCTTGAGTACCTGCTTTAATGACTGTGGCACTTTCATTAATAGGGTCGAATTGCATTTCATAAATTCTTAGTTGAACATTGATATCAAAATCGGGATCATAAATCTTAGCAAAGTCAGCAAGTTCAAACTTCTGTTTTCTAAGACTTCGATATTCAAATGTATTGATTTCAACATCATATGCTGGCTTATCGATTCCTGGATTGTCATTGAAATAATTGTTTGCTTCCGCGGAGAAATCCTTTCCGCCTTTGACTGCACTAGAAAAGTCCACTGCTTTCAAGTACTCGTGCTGGTATTTTGAATAGAGTGGACTTTTTATTTTGCTTCCGTATATAGGTTCTTTGTTTTCTCCCTCTTTAGGCTTGTAGTAAGGGATGATTGCTGTTACTAATCCATTAAGTGAACGTTTTACAGATATATTTGAGATATTCTTTCCTTTTCTCAAAACAATTGTCTTAAAATCATCGGCCTTAGTTAAATTCATATTGAATTTATCTTTTAACACGTATGTACCAGTTACTTTAGCAATTGAATTGGTTGAGCCTAGAACCATTTCATTGATGTTAGTATTAGGTTCAAAAATAACGTTTGTACCTGCAAACTGTTCATCAATGTCGGTTGTCAAACTAAATTGACCAGGAGTATTAGTGGCGTTCTTGATGTAATCCAAAATATATGATGCTGTAAATCCATCAATTGGAATTTGACTTTGAGCCATGTAATTATTAAGAATCACACTAATATGACTACACGAAACTTTGACATATCCTGATGTAGAATCTTTATCAATGTCAGTAATCATAAACAGGTCATAATCTCGAACTGAATCAGGTTTAACTTTAACTATCATCTCTTCTTTGACTACGTTGTAAAATCGACTACTCTTAGCTAATTCAAAATCAAATGTATAAGCACCATTCAGTGTATTTTGAACAATAGCACTTTTTTGGATAATCCCAGTTATCTTACCTAAGCCATTATTTGTGAATTCAGTTTCATCTGCTTTGTATAAAATTGGCGTCATATTGTTCGCCACCTTGGTCTAACGATTACTTGTGATACATCACCATCCCAGGAGATTTTATTAACTCCACGAGAGAGAGAGGGAAATTCGTCTATAGTCGTATTCTCATTAACGAATGTGATGTTCCCATCGTCTTTGGTCTTAAAAGCATCTTGATTTTCTTCAGCTGAATCCAACTCAATAAAACCATCAATGTTTAAATCAAAAGTACGATCATTAATTTGAAATTTAACAGCGCCATTACCAGTAATTTTGAAATACGGTTTTGCATCAAATAAAAAAGAACTAACTAACTCAAAAGGTTCTGAGAAAGCTAATTCTTTATCGATTTCAAAATATTTAAATGCTGCTGCTGACAATTTATATTTATAGATTCTAGCATTAGATAAACGTGTAATTCTATCAACTTCCACATTATCGATGTTCTTAACAAAGTATGTAAAATTAGGGTCTGTATATATTCTAAATGGCTTATAATCAAATCCGTCAAACAATGTAAATAGCTGACCCTCTAAGTTATATCGTTCCTGTTCGGTCTTAGCCATGGTTGCGAATTCTAATTCGAATTCACGATTCTCGTATGAATTTTCATCAGAAATTAAAGCTTTGCTAGAACCATCAATACTTGTCAAACTCCCTTTTCGCTTTGGAAGCGGAATTTTAACAAATGATGTAATACGTGAATTTAATACATCCACACTTGAAATATTATCGATTACAAATTCTCCATCTTTAATAGTTAACTCCTCCTCCCTGAGCTAGTATATTTCTATCATCTTTTCGCTTAATTTCTCTCATTACCTTATCCGCTAGCTTTCTAATATCCATGTCACTTGAGACAGCTGCTTGAATGTTAATTGTGTATTCATTGTGGTTGTTTACAGGACTGTTATTGACTGGGTTACTTGAATTGAAGTATTGAGTTGTCTGATTAGTAAGACTTGGACTTAATTCAGTAAAGTCTTTAACAACGCTTGAATATCCAGGAGTACCGTTAGCATATTGCTTAATTCCACCTAACAAACGGTTAGTTTGATTAGCTGGCACAACTTGTGAATGTCGTGGAAGTGCCATTAATATATTTCTACCAGTTGGTACGAAACTTTCGCCGGTTGGTAGATGAATCAACTCACGGAATGTTGAACCACGTTGATCATTGACCATAGCTACTTCACTAAAATTAAAATCGCTAGTACCATTTTCTAAGTGCAATGTTTTCTTAACAGTTTCGACAACCGTTCTAAGTGTCTTAGTAATGATGTTAGGTTTGCCTTGGAATCCACCAATAGCGTCAGTTGCGTTGTGAGCTGGACCAGATGCTTGATCTTGTCCTTTGAAATGTTTAGTGCTTACACTCTTGCTATTAAAAGTTCCAACAGAATTCTTACTAGTATTAGATTTGTTGACTATATCACTTGAATCGCCTTTGAAGTGTTTGGTGTCAACCGGCTTACTATTATGACTATCAATAGCGGTTTTACTTGTTGAAATTTTGCCAAGCACATCAACGTTGTCACCCTTTAATTTCTTAACAGCTACCGATTGTCCGTTGAAACTTACAACAGCAAGTTTTCCGTTGCTTGTTTTATTTAGGATGTCCGCATTATCACCTTTCAACTGTTTAAGCTGTGTAGGTGTTAAATTGTAGCTCTGTATTCCGTATCCTGCTTGTTGTAGCGCAGTCATAGCTGATTGATTATTAATAATTAAAGTCTTTTGCACATCAGATAAAGCATTGAAGTTGCCATAAGCAACTACTAAGTTAGCCAAATCCATAGCACTGTTACCAGTATGAATAATTGCATTCTTTTCGGCTACCGGCAAAACGTTCCATTGGCCAGCCTGTACTAAAGCGCCAATAATTGGAGCACTAGCTTTGTCGTTAACGATTGCATTTTTAGCCTGTAAATCCAATCCCTTCCACTTATTTGAACTAGTTAATGCTTGAACCAATTGAGCGGTAGCTTTGTCATGAACTACCGCATTTTGTTCTTTCAAGCTCAATTGATTCCACATTCCAGACTTTTGCATAGCTAAAACGATTTTAGCCGTTGCTTGATCGTGGACAATTGCATTTTTTTGAGTTAATGAAAGCTTGTTCCAATCACCAGACTTAATCATCGCATCCACGATAGGAGCAGTTGCTTTATTGTTAATGACTAGTGATTTCTGTTGCATAGACATTTTGTTCCATTGGCCTAATTTATTAAGTTGGTCAACTAACTCAGCACTACCCTTACCTTCGATAACAGCTTTCTTAGCGCTAACCGTTAGTTTGTTCCAGGTACCAGTTTTAGTGAGTAAGTCAATCATGTCTTTCTCACCAGATGTCTTGACTAAAGCTTCTTTATCCTTAAGAGAGAGTTTGTTCCATTCGCCAGCATCGGTCATAGCTAAAGCCAATTCTTTTTGACCCTTGGCTCGAACAATAGCGGTTTGCTGCTTAGGCGTTAATTTGTCCCAATCTTTGATGCTCTTGACAGCTGCTAATAAGTCTTCTTTTCCTTTTTGATTAACTCTTATCATGGCTTTCTTTTCTTTCCATGACATAGAGTTCCATCTTCCAGATTGAATAGCAGCTTCACCAATCATCGACTTAGCATTACTGTTGATTTTGGCATTCTTTAAATCAAATTTAAGTCTTGCCCAACCTTGTTCAGTCTTAGCTGTATCGTTGATTGTTTCTTGAGCATTAGTCTTAATCTTTCCAGTTTTAGGATTAAGAACCATATGATTCCAATCCTTACCGGCCGTCTTAGCAACTGTACTAATCTTCCCATATTGCTGAGCAATGGCAGAAAGCTTAACTTTATGATTTTTCTGAGCTTTGGACAGTTCATCATCAATATTTCTCCAGGATGTTTTTTCCTTATGAACGATATCATCCAATGCCGTTGAATGTCGGGCATCATATTTATCTTCTATTTGTGCAACTGCTCGTAAGTTCTTATCGATATTAGCTTTGTGATTGTTTGATAACTGTTCCATAGCCTTGTTATAGGCTTTCTCTGTCATATGACCACTTTTGCGCCATTTCTTTATTGTGTCCGCATTCTTCTTATAAGTTTTTTCTTCCTTAATAGAAGCTTTTTCCAAAGTATCAATGGTCGATTGTGCTTGTTGTTCAGTTAAACCTTTGACGCTACCATTCAAGGCTTTCATTACAGCAATTTTTTTCTTGCCTGTGATTCCTAGCAATTTGATTTCATTCTCATTTAGTTTCTGCTGAGAATTTCGAATATAGGTCTGCTGTTCAGCGGTTAGTTGTCTTACATTTCCGTTATGAGTTTTAAGAATTCCAGCCACATCAGAGCTGAGAGTTTTAGATTGAGAAACTATTTTGTTATTTCCAGACTTTTGCTCATTTATAGATTTTTCAACAGTGGCACGAACCTGTGGTGGTAGACTATCTAAACCTTTACCCAAGTCCTTATTAATTTTTTTACCAGTCTTTTCGATCTCGTCGCCAATTCCTTCGAATGCTTTAGCAGCTTTCTTGCCATTAGTCTTGGCGTTATTACCAAAGTCGTCTAATGATTGACTTGCTTGCACATTAAAGTTCTGAATTTTTGAAAGAGATTTATCAGCACTAGAACCTACATCACTACCCCAGCGATTGATTCGTTGTTGCGATTCATAGGCTTTCTTTCCGTAATTTTCCCACCAAACTCCACCAGCTACAAGTGCAGCAGTAGTAGCTAAAATAACACCAGTCGCTACTGGGTTAGCGGCGGCAAATGTTAATACAGCAGAGCCGGCAGTTTTAACTTTACTTCCAAAAATCGTAAAAGTATTAGCTGAACCAGCTACTTTTTCACTGGTTGCAGCAACGCTAGTAGCAGTAGTTCCAACTTTCGTAGCAAAGTTTCCACTTTCATAAGCAGTTTTACTAAATCCAGCTTTTAAAATTCCTAAGCCAGTTGCACCTTGCTTACTTGCACCAACCATTCTTGACATTCCAAGTAATGGAGCTACGAATGCACCAGATAATGCACCTAGTCCACGAGTTGCACCACCAAGAATTGATAATAATGGTCCAATAGCAGCGGCAAATGCAGCTGTTTTAACAATAGTCTGTTGCGTGGACTTATTTAAATTACCAAACGCCTTAACTACTTGAGTTGCATCTTTAACTAGTGGCATTAATGTTGGTGTTAATTTATCACCAATCGTGATTGCTAAAACGTGCAATGATTCTTTAAATTTTGCAATTTGTGCGGCTTTGGTACTATTCATTGTGTCAGCAATTTTCTTAGTAGAGCCTGTTGCTTTTTCTGTCTTACCAGTTAGATCTGTTAAGGCGTCTCCACCTTCTGATACCAACGCATTCATACCAGCTTGGGCTTCTGTACCGAATGCAGTAGCAATAGCCGCCGCACGCTGTTCTTTTGTCCAACCGGCTGTATTCGTTTTGATCTTGTTAAGAATCTCTGGTAGCGTTAACGTACCTTTCTTAAAGTCAGCAACGTTAATACCTAATTCCTTGAAACCAGCTGCATTTTGTTTCGATGGTTTCATCAACCTTGTTAAGGCTGAACGTAAAGCTGTACCTGCAACTGCAATGTGTTATCGTACGAGTTCTTTATCTCGTGCTTCATTATGTTTCCATAATGTTCAGACTATATTTTCATCCAATATAAAAATTGGCGCTAACTCTTCGTGGATATTTTTCCATACAAAAACACTACTATTTATATAGTAGTGTTTGCTTAGGATAATTTATCTAGTCGTTACACCTTCCGTGAGTTTCCTACACGGCTTGGCTCGGTCTTGACGTGATTATATATAATTTTAGCGTTAACCGAATTGAATTAGTTCTTTTTCAAAGAGATTACTCTCTAAGCGGGCCAGTGAGAGCAGGAATTTTATTATTCTCGTTAACCCTTCGATACCTTGATTACTCATTAAACCAATTGCTGCAGCAGTTTCTTCCAAACTGATTCCGGCTGCATGAGCTGTAGGGCCAACATAAGTCATAGCATCGCCCATATCTTGGAAACCAGCAGCAGTTGCATTCGCCGTATAAGTCAAACTATCAGTTACACGTTGAGTGTTTTTTAACATCCCAGTTGTGGTTCTAGACTTCAAACCAAATTGCTCTAGCGTTGACGTTGAAACGGTCATAACAGAATTGAAATCATCGCCAGAAGCCTTAGCCGCATTCAAAATACTTGGCATAGCCCCAAGTGACTGCTTAGCGGAATATCCACGCTTTACCAGCTCTTCAAGTCCTGTATTAATAGACTTTGTAGAAATACCGTATTGCACTGACCACTTCTTAGAAGCATCAGCCATTTGAGTCATTTCACGTCTTACTTGTCCGGCACTCTCACCATTGGCTTGTAATAGCGGACCAATGTTTTTAATTTGAGAATTAAAATCGATAGCGGACTTAGCGGCATAACCAAAGCCAGCCACAATAGGCGCTGTAACACGTGTGGTCATAGTTGAACCCATTGAACTCATTTTTTGACCAGCTGATGTTGCTGCAGAACCAAACTTCTTTAAATTAGTTCCCGCTTTATACCATCCTGTTGATTGCTGATCTATCTGACGTTTCAAACGCCCCATCTCGGAATCGAGTTGGTTCATAGCGCTTTTAGTTCTATTGATTTGACTAGCAGCGTTTTGCTGTCTACGAGTTAACTTCTCTTGTTCACCGGCTGTCTTGGCAGTTTGAGAATTAAGCTTTTGATAAGTTGCTTCTTGTTCTTTAAGTCTTGCATTATAGTTGCTCATTTGTTGAGAGAGAGTGGAATAATGAGTTCTCATTGAATTAAGCGCATTACCATAGGCTTTTACGTAGTTATCTTGCAGTTTTAACGCTGTGTTTGTGTTCTTAATCGTGGACATTAAAGCTGCTGATGATTGTTTAAAAGGGTCAATATTTAAGCTAACAGTAGCTGCTAAATGTCCTAATGATCCAGCCATATCTTATCCCCTTTCTTTATGAAATCTAGGCAAACAAAAAAGGAAACGCCTTATCAATGGTGGTTTCCTTTTCTTCATATATATGGTTAATTCGTTTAACGTCATCCATGGTCATAGAATCCAAATCAGCTAATTTATAACCCTGGCCCATTAATGATTTATAAAACTCATCAAGTTTGTTAAGCGATTCCTTTAAAGTCTGCTCAGTTATTTTTTTGCTTTACTCTCATCTGTATCAATGTCTTCTGGGTTCTTAACTCCTAAACATTGATCAATGATATTTGAGATAACAGTTACATTTTCACCGTCTGCCCCGTTTAAGAAGTCTTCTTGTGTGAATTGGTCCTTAAAGAATTGTGATGCAAATTTAGCGATTTCCTTTGAATTGTTATCAAAGTCTTTGTCAGTTGGACCATCATTCTTGCCATACATTCTAACTTGATGCTGTTGTAATACCAATGCTCTAGTAATTTCCTTCAAAAAAGGTGGTTCAGTACGTTTAAATTGTTCTTTCTTTCCATTGATAATTAAGTTAACTTCATAAGCCATATATATTTCTCCTTTAAATTCAATTCCGTCCGCCACCGCTACCAGAGAGGGAGTATGCTCTTAATCAATTACGCCTCAGGTGCAGGTGTATCTAAAGCTGTGTAGTCGTCTGCCGTCTTAGGAAATACGAATCTCTTAAACTTTTCTAAGTCAAAGTCAGCATTGTCTTCACGACAAATTGCAACCATAATTCCATCTTCTGAATCTCCACGAGGAGCAAATGTACCTGTAGTTTCATCAGCATTTGGATCAGGAGTACCGTCTACGGTCTTAGTATCAACGCCAGGTAGTGAGAATTTACCTTTAAGCATTGCTACGTGAATCTTTGTACCGTCATCCATTTTTGTGTCAAACATGATTGCAATATCATTAGGCTTTAGGTTCTTGTTATAAAGCTCAACACCATTCTTAACTTCGATTCCAAAGAAATCTTTTCTTGCTTCAGAATCGATATCTAATAGCTTGATGTCCAAAGTTGCTTCTGAAATACCACCAGAAAGAGTTACATATGGACCATCATCGGCCGCAATAGCCTTCATTTCATTTTTTAAATCCATTTTTGCTTCAGTCAGTCCTGGCATCTTCTTAGGACCATCGGCCACTAAATCATCCTTTACGACTCCATAATAAAAATTAGATGCACCAAATTTTGCTTTTCCCATTTAATAAATCTCCTTGTTTTTTTTGTATTAAAAAAGCCTTAGTCCTCGTTTAGACTAAAGCCTTGATATTCAAAGTTTCCTTGGACCATTTGTAGGTCCGTCATGTCAACATCACGATTGTGATTTTTGTAATATCGTTCGAATCCGTGAGCAAACATTTTATCGTAAATCATTTGTTCTAACTTTAATAATTCTTCAACCTTATAATTCAATATCCAAAAATCTATTTGAACTCGTGGATATTCAATTAAACGTTTATCATCGGCATAAGTTACCTCGTCACCTGGAATTGCAGTAATTCGAATCCAAGGGGCGTTTTTATTTTGGATAAAGCCCTGGTCTGGTGTGCCTGTATATATTTGAGGCACATCGATTTCATTCCCACGAATTTCATTCATATAATTATTGATCTCATCAGAATTTAAGAACCCAAAAACGTCATACTCGTTCATATCAGTCACCAACCTTTAAGTTGTCAACAAATATTCGAAGCACGGCGTCTTTTGTACCGTCTTGAGTTTTTTCAATAAAATGCTGTGGGTCCTGCTTTGATGTTCCAGAATTTGGAAAGTGAGCAATCGGTCCTTTAGTCCGGTCATATCCAACCGGTACTTCATATTCACCAGTTTTTACTGAAACACTTCCAACTTTCATATGATCACGTAATGGACCTTTTCCAGAGTGGTCTTCGGTGCTAACAGGCGTATCCTGTGCCAATGTTTCACCAAAATACTTACCACCGTCCCGTACCGCTTTTCTAGCCTTGCGGTCATAACCTGCTTCAAGCATTTTAATGTTACTTAAAAGTTCTTCAGCTCCAGTTACTGTCATTTTCCGTCCACCGCCTTGCATTCCAATTTAGTTAAATCCCGTTTATCAAAATCCTCATCAATTCCGGTTATTTGATAAATGTTTCCACGCCACTTTACTTTCCAGGATGAATCAATCAATCTTTGAGGCTCAAACTTAATAGCAAAGTTTGGTGATTCCTTACGATTACCGACTTTAGTCGTGGCGTCTTTAAACTCACGTATAGGTGTGTTAAGAACTTCTGCCCAACAGCTAAATAGTGGTGTATCTGTACCTGGAACCATCACGCCGTATTTATTTTGAACTTCTTTACTTCCAAAAAATTCAATCCGCTCAGTCATATGAGTTAGTCTCATTACTATCGACCTCCTCAGCACGCAATTGACTGATAACATTGTTGATTGTTGTGTTTTGTAATGGGAATCTCATGACTTCTGAGCCAGTACCACGATAGTAGTAATCCTCTTCAACATATTTCATGAGAGCGACAAAGAATCTATGATCAGAAATAAAATCACTAGGTTGTTTTGTGCTTGAAATAGCATGAGCAATTTCACTAGCTCCGGATTCAATTAATTCATTTAAAACATCATCATCAAAGTACTGGTCAATCTTGCAATAAAGTTTTAGTGTTTCAAATTGCTGGTTGGTTAGTAATTTATCGTCCGGCATTTACTAGCCTCCAATCTTAGAAAGTAAAGTTGCCTTAGTATCATTAGATAGATACTTGATTCCCTTACTATCTAAATATGCTTTTATTTCAGCTACCGTAGAATTTTCATCGACCGCCCTTGTAGTCGAATCTACAGTTTCATCTGGGCTAGGCGCTGGGAGTTGCTTTGCCTTGTGTCAAGAAGTAACCAGCTTTTTCATCAGCTTTAACAACGTCGAAACGTGTTGCAACTTGTAGATATTGACCAAAGATTTCGTTATCAACCCAACGAACTTGAATGTCCAATCTATCAGCCATAACTACGGCACGTTTCAAATCACCAACAAACGCATGAGATTCTCCACTCTTACCTAAAGCTGTATCTTCAACAACTGTTACAGGAACTCCAAGCAATGTAACGGGTGAACCGTCTGCGATTGGTTGATGTAGTAGGTATTGACCATTCTTGTCTTTCAAAGTATCTAAGTAATTGTAGAAACTTTGTGATGCAACGATAACTTTGTTATAAGCTGGGTCTAAATCAACATTAAGAATATGTTTGATATCATCTACAGATTCACCAGCTACAGTCTTAGGTGTAAATGACTTCAATACTGTTGAAATAGCTGTATTTGTAGTATTAATCTTCTGTTCTTGAGCGTTTCTAGCAACAATACCTGTTAGATCCACGGCTGAATCTTGAATAGCTTCGTTTGATACAGGAATAGCACCACGATATGTCTTAACTTCCCATGAAACATTTTCAAATTCTGGCTTAGCAAGTTCAGGATTAGCAGCTAATTCTTCAACAGTATTTAGTGAAGCTGTTGCACGTTTCAAAATTGGATATCTACCAGTTGCAGTAGTAGCAGTAAAATGTTGAACCAATTTTGCCAAATCTGTTACTGATTTAACTTCATTTTCTGGATTGTAAATAATTGATTCCGGAATAGTTACACTTGCATCTGGACTAGTGATACCATCAGCACGCTTTTCGCCTTTTGAATGTAGATATTCATTAAAAGCGCGTTTTTCTTCGCTTTCTGGGCTTAATCGATTACCAGCAGACTTCTTACGTTTCTTAGGAACTTCACGAAGTGCTTCGTAATCTCTAAGCTGTTCTTCATCAGCTTTGATATCTTCATCTAGCTTTCTGAGTGATTCAGCTGTCTTATTAGCTGCTTCGATTTGTTCATCAGTAGCCTTGTCATCGCTCAAAATTGAACGAGCTTCAACAGCATCCTTGTTTCTCTTTTCTTTGTTTACGTCGATTTTTTCACGCAAAGCTTTAATTTTTTCATCTAAAGTCATGTATAATCTCCTTGTTTTTGAGCATTAAAAAAGGCCGCCGAACTTAATCAGTGACCTATTTCAAATATTCAATATTTAGTTTTCTTAAAGCTTCTTGTCGTTTAAGTTCTCTGACTTTCTTTAACGACTCATCTTTTAATTTCTGAACAGCTTGCTTGGATCGTGAACCAACTGATACGTTAGTATCTTCATACGCTGGAGTAGTGACCACAGATACGTCATACAACTTGTCAATTGCTAAAATAGTACGTTTAAACTCAGCATCATCTTCATTCGACCGTGTCCAAACGTCTGCATTATCATCTGGCAGCGTGAAAGCAAATGAGCATTGAGAGAGAATTCCCATTCTCACTTCTTCTAGAATGTCATTACCCAAAGTTGTGTTAGGTAAATCAATCTTAAATCTCAATCCAACATTGTCTTTAGTAAGAGTTAAATTAACTCCCGTACGCCCTAACAGTCTTGACTCATCATGGTTAAAAGTGGCAACAACATTACTCATATCTGTATTATCGAGACAGCGGCTGTCTAAAATTTCAACAAAGTAACCACCCATTAAAGGTTGCGACCGCTTGTTAAACTTCAACGCATAACCTTCAATACTTCTAGTTTCAGTACCATCTTCAGCACTTCTAATTTTGACCTCAGTCGGTGTCGCCCTCATTTCCGTTTTTCCCATTTGAACCACCTCCCTTCAAGTTTTTGTTGTTTTTCTGATACTCATCTTTCATCTTCAAAGAAACAGTATTTAAAGTTGATTGATAAGTATTCATATTCTCGTTATCTTTATCCGCCTTCTTACCTAACTCGGCTCGAATTTCATTAGGTGTTAGAATGTTATGTTCTTCCAATGCTGTTAATTCTTGAACTGGTCTAGCTGTTTCTTTACGAGTATCAAAGTCAAATCTATATTTGTGACGTTCCTTATCGTTAAGTAGTTTCATTTGAAACTCGCTAATAATAGGTTGAAAGTAGAACGGCAAATCGAATTGAATATAGCCAGCATTTAATTGAGCTACTGATTGATTAGGACTATTAACAGCAAGCTTATAAGCTGGTATCCTCATAGCCTTAGCAATCTGTGATGTGGACCAATTATTACTATTGATCAGATTCAACACGCTAGTATCAATTTCAAGCGGTTGATAGTCCATTGTGGAGTCAGTTACGATAGGACCGTGTGAATCACCTTCTTGAGCATATTCAAAGTCAGCTCTAATTTTTCTTCGTGCTTCCTTACTTAACTTAGCTCCATTAACCTTTAAGATCGAACCTTTTAAGCCTGATTTAAAAAATCGTCCTAGTGTGTCCACACCTGATTTTTGTAATCCAATCTCATCGCCAAGCGATAACAGTGGCGATCTTCCTATAATTCCGTCTGAACTAAAAAATTTAAAATGAATAACATCTTTTGGTTCCAAATCAAATGAATCTCTTCCGTCTATCGGATTAAATGTATAGAAATATTCACGTCCAGTAACTGGATTATTTTGATAATTAATTGAGACTTGAGAGGGAGGAAAGAATTCCAATTCAATTGCTTTGCCAGCATTTTTACCGTATTTTGTTGGATCTCGGATAATTCTCGTATATGAATTACCGGTTAAAATTGCATTGACCATCATCGAGAATTTCCAAAAATAAGCTGACATGTGACTGTTAATTTTCCTATTTAACAAATAGGTAATCGTATCGTCATCCATAATTGAATCGTCGATATCTTTAATTTGCAGAATCGGAAATCTAGCCACATCTCCTGCAATAATTGAAACAGCGGTTAAGACATCAGAATTATTTAAAGCTCCAATTCCTGCGTAGCCACTACTTGGAATAACTCCATGTTCTAAGTAATCCATAGCCCAGTCATTGCTAGAACTATTTAAACTTCTAAAAAAGCTCATCTATTCACCTCCCTTCTAGTCAGATTTAATTATTAAAAATGCTAGGATAATTAATGAAATCCCTGTTGCAATCAATCCGGCCGGTAAATTAACGAAATACCAGCCAATTGAGAACACAAAAAAACCGCAAATCAATAAAAATTGTGGCAAATTCAAAGCTATCCATTTAAATATGTTTTTCATTTTCATCTCCTAAAATCCAAAATCATCACTCATCACATAATCATCAGTTAAGTAATCATCTATGTTTTCGGTGAAACAAATTGCGTAAGCGTCAAGTAAAGCATCAACGGGATCAATTTTGTTAGAATATTTATTTTTATTGATTCGAACACCGTTGTTGTCAGTCATTAACACAGCATTTGTAACGGCTGTTTTTAAAATAAAGCTGTCAGAATGAATAATGTTTCCATTTATTACACCATCCCTAAATTCCTTAGTAGGAGCAGAGAGAGTCATGGTTCCTTGTCTAACCTGAACTTGTTCCCATTCTGGATGTCGTTTTTCAATTAATGTTAAAAGCTGCCCATATTGATATGGGTCGTACATGATTCCTTTAACGTCTAAATTGTTTTGTTCAACGAAGGATTCAAGCCAATCAAACACGCGTTCGTTATCGATAACACCTGATTCAAGTTTGGTTATTTCGCATTGTCCTTTTTCAGCTAAACCACGATAATTCATGCGGTCTTTTTTAATTTTCGCGTCTAACCCATATTTAGTTCCCACGAAAGAATAGGAATCTGCATACCATTTACCTTCAATCGGAACTAACCAGCTGATAGCGAATAAATCAGACGCTTTACCAACATCCACACCTATCCAAACAGGTTTGCCATGGATGTCTGGTTTAGTTTCAACCGTTGTTTTCTCCCAGCTCTCAATATCCAAATAAGAATTTTCTTCGGCTTGTCGCCACATATTGAAGTTCTTAACTAAAACTTCATTCTTTTCACCAGTTTGTTTGGCAACATCCCACCGTTTTTTGAGATATGGTGCATAATCTTTCTTAACTTCGGGAATAACAAGAAGCGGATTACTCTTTGTCCAATTCTTAGGATCTTCAATCTCATCAATAGATTCTTGTTCTGCAATAAATGCAAAGTATTGGTCATCGGTAATCTCGCCCGAAAGAATCTTCTTGGCTCGTGGATATTCAACGGTGTACATAGGAGCATTCATATTAAAGTTAGCTGTAGAAATAATTACGATTAGCGGATTATGCAGTTGACCTTGACCAGAAACTAATAGTTCCATCATTTCATTAGTCTTAGAAGCTCCATACTCATCAAGCACTCCTAAATACGGTTCGAATCCATCGATAGCACCAGTATCACGAGAGAGCGGTCGGACGTATGAATCGTCATCTAAATTAATTAATAGCTCACGAATTTTCTTAGTGGACTTTTTAATATCTGGAAACTTTGCACGTAATTGATCTAACTGTTTACGAGCCATTTCAAATGCAATTTTTGCTTGCTCCTTATCGTTGGCTGTACAAAAGATTTGTCTTGAACGCTCAGGGTCTTTAGCAAACAAGAATTCATACAAAATAATTCCAGATATAAGCAGCGTCTTACCTTGTTTACGTGCCATAGAAACAAATACTTTGTGGAATCTACGTCTACCATGGTCTTTCTTTTCTACCCAACCATAAATAGACTCAATGATAAATTTTTGGAATCCTGCTAGTTTATGAGTGCCACCTTTAGGGTCTGGCAATAATTCGATGAATTTAATGGCTCTTTCGGCAAGTTTTTGGTCAAACTCGTATGAAAATGTGGCGTCATTGATACGCTTTAAATCATTTTCGTGGCGCTTTACAGCGTTTAAAGTGGCCTTGCAAGTGACATATTCACCATTTAAAACCTTATTAATATAGTTTTGTATGCTATCACCTCCTAAAATCCTAATTTGTCGGCAAGCGATTTAGGCTTGTCTTCTTTCTTAGGCACATTCAGACGCATACGTGAATCAACCGTTAATCCAATTTCACTTGCTGCTAAACGAATATTTTTTGAAACTTTATCTAAAGTTCCTAAAATCTTCATTCTATCGTCAATATCATCCACAGTTTCAAGACGTTCGCTTAAATCAATAAATTGTGAATACCAGAAACAATATTGTTCGACCATTGCCCTATCAACTGCCCTTACAGGCAAGTTTTTAAGGTCTGGTATAATTCGTTTCCACTCCGCTTTAGCCACGCCAGAGAGGCGATTAGGGGGTGAGTTTTGGAGTAACTTATAGCCATCACTAGCAAGTATTTCAGCATTGAATTTTGCCTCTTGCTGTTGCTTAGTTAAGTTGGCTGTTGATTGCTCTAAAACCTTATAAGGACGACCTTTTCTCGCCATATCACCACCTCCAATCTTTATATCGAATTACATCTTCTTTCCAATGATATTTGTGGTCTAAATCGGCCGGTTCAAAAATTTAATTAATAGAATTTCGTGTGCAAAAAAGAGGACGTGCGTTCAAGAAGCAGGGCGAATGTACGCCCCCGTTGACTTTGAGGGGGGGTATGTCCAGAAATTTAAGATACCCACATTGGATATAAATCACACGTCGTTCAATTGTTTTTGCAAAATATATTTAAATCAAAAAAAATAAAACTAAATTCAATTCATTATTAATTAATGAAAAGAAAATAATTTTATTTAATTTTGTTTTATTAATTTAACTTTCAAATCTAAATCATTAATCAATCTATCAACTTCATTCATAAGACTATATGAGTTAGTAGTATCTCTTTGTTGCTTGTGAAGTCTATTGATACATTCTTCTTTACTTGTACCTAACATCAACCAATCAACATCATAAGATGTTAAGAGAGTTGTCAATCTATCATCTGGTTTAGTCATGATCAGCCAAACATTCTCAAATGTCTTTTCCGATTTAATCTTTCGAAGAATCATTTCATAAATCATTTGAACATAATCGTTCACATCTATGTTGTGCTTATGAATCGTTCGGCTGTTAGCTTCAACATCATTTGTGTTCAAGACGTTAAGCATTGAACCATCTAACGATGATGTAAGTAAATCATAATCATACACAAGATCATGTGATGTCATATGTCTAGCAACATAGGTAGACTTACCACTAGCTGGGTAGCCTATCACTACATGTATCTTCATAGCTCTATCACGTCCTTTGTTCTTCTTGATCCATTCTCTGCGTGTCTTAAGGTTATGACATCGTTGACATAAAGTCTCAAGATTACCTACATTAAGTCTGTCTTCCCAATCATCTTCACTTGGAACAATGTGATCAACTATGTTTCCTTCGAGTCCACATCTAACACAGGTTGAATAGTCACGCAGCAGGACTTGTTCACGTGTATGTCTCCATGCTGTGGTCTTGTAAAAGGATACATACTCTTTGTTCTCGCGGTTCCTCTTTTGATTGTATGCCTTATCTGTTTCAGTTCGGGTCTGGTAATCAATAGGAACTAGCTGCCGTCTTCCGTTGATAACCATTAATTTCTTTGGTTTAGGCATTAGTAATCAGTGTCACAATCCAAGCTATAAATATAAATAAGATGAGCGCAAGAATTGGACCCCAGATAGGCAAGAACACTAACCACCATGACCAGGATAGGAAACCAAGAATCTTGGTCACGACAAAGATGAGAGTGAGAATGGATAGAAACCCTAAGCCTGTTTTAGTTGTATTGCTATCGTTGTTATTCATTACTTATCCTCCAAAATAAAAAGCAGATAGATATTATCTATCAGCTAATAATAAAGTGTGGATAGGAATCCAACCTATCGACGTGCACGCCATTTGCATTCACACTAACTTGGAAAGTCCCACGAGCCGTTACCTCGCACCTTTCTATAACTTTCCACACCACCAACGATTATAGCGTGTCCAGGGTTCGAACCTGAACGCAAGAGATATGATCTCTTAGCTTCCCAACCATTCACGCTACCAGAGTGAGGGAGACAACCTCACTTCGATTAGTATTAAACTTTTATTTCATACACTGTGGAAATACTTCCACAATAGCTAGGCATGGAATCGAACCATGCACGTTTGAATTGTCTTGCCACGCTCTCGACTACGTACGCTACGTTAGAGTCGTATCAAACGGAGGCGATATATAATCAATAGCCCTTACACTATCTCATCATCCTGTGTTACCCTTTGCACCACTGACTACCAGTTATCAAAAAGTATGATAATTTGTTGTTTTTTAAAAGGATATAGACACCCTTTATTTTAGGCTGTTTTCCGCCAGCCACTTGGATGAGATGGAATCGAACCACCGACGTAGAATTAATAATCGCTATCTTAGATACACTAATTTCTACTACTAATTACCGCTCTAGTCACCATCCAACCTTTTGAATTCTTGTAAGGGGAACTCTAACGAGAGTGGTCTAACTCTCGTATACAGGCATCGAGATTTGAACTCGAAAGCTATTGAATAGCTTGGCCAGATTGCCTGTACTGCCGACAAGCTTTCCACACTTATCGGTGTCGTCGTTAATTTTATGAGGTAAGAAAGCTAGCTTCCTGCTAACTTTCTATACTACTAATTTACTACTTACATACATGTCTATAGTCTCAATTTAGTATCAATAATTTAATATGGGTCAAACAAGCCTAGCTCGCTTGCTAAATTGCTTAAGAACTCATGCTTCAATCTGAACGCCTGTGCTCTTGAACAATGAACCATTCCATTTAAGATGAGACCATCTATCTTATAATAGGGATGTTTTCTGAAATACAATTCTGAAATGATAGTCTTAGTATCATCACTAGCCATTATCAAACACTTATCAATAGCTTTCTTTTCTCGTTCAAGCATGGTCAAGCGCTTATCAGCTTCAATGGTAATTATCATTTGTTCTTGAGGCTTAGAAATTTTACTAGACTTACCACCTCCAATATTCTCATCCGATTCTCTATAAGGATGTCTGAGTTCCTTATAACGCTCAGAAATGTATTTATCAAGGTTCGGATAGTCTCTTAATATTTCTTCAATTCTACTTCGTGTTCCTGGTCTAATAATGCTCACTCTCCCTCAAAATAGACATTACATTTATCTGGATCATAGTCGATTCTTTCAATATTAATCATGCTAAAAATAATACTTTCTTTATTAGTATTGACTTCAACAGTTCCAGACTGCTTATAAATAGTAATCGACGGCGAATCTTCTTTACTAAATATAGCTTTGTCTGTCGTGGTTTGAATGAATAATGCTGGTTTAATTACAACTACCGACGATAGCTTTGCCTCGTCTCGGCTAGGAATTCTACCGAGATATTTTTCGGAGGTTTTCACATTATGCTTTTTATTATCAAAAGCATTTAATAAAAGAACCGCTGCAATTCCTCCAAGTGCTCCAATCAAAATTGATGATATTAAGCTCATTCATTGTCACCATCCTTATCAATTCTTGAATCTATGTCCTTAACAGTTAATTTACTAGCGTCAATTTTTCCGGCTACTAATTTAGATTTTGAATCATAATATGACCACGCTGGAAAGCCATTAATTAAATACGGTTTAATCTCAGTCATTTAATCTCCTCCCACATTCTGGACATTCGTCACATTTAATAATCGTCCCAATTCTTTCCGAATTATATACTCATTTCTCCACCTCATAAACAATCGTTGTGATAATCGCCGGTTTAAATGTTTTGTAAATGTTAGTTACATAATTAGTTTCACTATTATACGTAAAGCCTTGCATGACTTGGCTTTTAACACTTAGGACTTTATGACTCTTCATGAATTCATTAGTTTGTTCATCATTATTTTCTTCTACATAAGTAATAAACGTTTTAACTTGCTTCATTCTTCCACCTCATAACAGTAATGAATCGCATCGATACATTTTATAAATCTACCACTATTTGTCTTTATTTATCGTCATCCTCCACTAACACAGCAAATGCCATATATCTTGGATCAATGGCTTTGATTTCTTGTTCAGTAAATTTGGTTTGATAGTATTGGGCTAAGCGACAGTCGTCTAGTGTTAAGGAAGCGTCTAACCTGTTTCTGTTGAGATAACTGCTGTCATTATTTTTAATCAGTTGTATATAATATTTCTGTTCAGGAAACTTAGCATTACCACAGTAGAAATCTATAATGTCCTTAGCCATTTGATTGTTGTCATTAGTATTTTCACGACAATATTTTTCATACAATGCATGACAATCATCATAACCCTCACCAATACCATAAATTAGGGTCATAACTGATGAGAAACCGCTGTCTTTAGCTTCCTCTAGTTCCTTACGCTCTGCCTTACTGTAACCCTTTAAAATTCTCACGTTATCCATTTAATTAGTCCTCCTAGTTAATATCACTAAAGTCTAGACTTCCATCGTATAAGCCTGAAAGAACATCTAAGTTAGCCTGATTAACATCATCAATATTTCTAATATCTTCATCGCTATAATTTAATACATCAGCTATTTCAACAAAAGTGTAGCCATTTTTGCGCATTTCATAAACTTGTAAGTTAATATCTTGAATCATATCTCTAACTCCTTAAAATGGATAACAAATATCTCTTATCACATCATTCTTTTCGGAATCGGTTAACTCTCTTCGTGCGTTAATGAACGTCATAGGTAGTTTGTTGTGGTGTGTAAATATGTAAATTATTGTGCTCTCCATCGATTGATGCTGATCTTCATATATTTTGGTTAACTCTTCTTTATAAATCTCTTTGCTTGTCATCTCAATCTCACCTAATTTTCACCAGTCTGTAAGTGTGTTCATGCTTGTATTTTTTATAACTGCTTAATGTACACCCACGAATGGAACTGGGACTTTTGCCTAGCTTCATAGCTATTTGATTGATTGTGCCTTCGGCAATTAGTTTGTCGTCACAATAATATTCGTAATTGTGAAGATGTTTCCGGCTGATATACCACTTGCTATCATCTAGATATCCGTCTGTACATAATGCACTAAAGTAATCCTTGTTATAACCGACTTGATCGGCAATTTTGTATTTTGGCAGGTTGGTAGTATCAAGTAGTCGTTGCGCCTTGCGTAGTTTTTGTTCCCTGTGTGGCTGTTGTCCCTTATATAGTTGGTTGCTTTTATACTCCCTCTCGACATTCCTAGTCGGATCAGAGAAACGTTTATGTAGTGCTTTCAATCTAGTGTCATTTTCGGGCCAATTATTAGGATTCATTCCATAATTAGCCTCGATTGCTTGAACCATTTTTATTACTGAATTAGTCATTTTCTATTTCCTCCACGTTTTTGAAATTATCTGATGTTAACTAAAGAAATCACTCAAGGTAATACCTAATTTATCAGTAAATTTTTTAATAGTTTTTACGCTCATACTTCTTTTATTAGATTCAATTTCACTCATATAAGGACGTGAAATTCCCAATTGCTTAGCTAATTGTTCTTGAGTCAAACCGTGACTCAATCGATACTCTTTCATCTTTTGACCAGGGATTTTTGTTTTCGATTCGTCTCCGATTATTTCGCATGAATGGCTCAAGTCTTCTCTACTATGTTGTGACGCTACTATGATAGCTGCAGCTTCAAGACAACCTTCTCCGCAGTTGCAATTATAGACATACGCTATTCTGTCAACTACATAGCTAAGTTCTTCAACCATGTCGTCATACTTTTTACCTTTTTCTGGATCTATCCGTCGTTTCTCAAAATCCATAACCCACCAACTCCTCATCAATTATTTTTAATGCGTCTTCTGGGCTTCGTGCTATACCGTGAATGATATTGTGATTCGATAGCATATAATGAAATTGAATTTGATCTTCACGAGCACGACCAGTTCGTTTTTTTACTTCTATAAAGAAAATCTTTCCATTGCTATCTTTAAAACCAGTAAGATCGGGAAAGCCAGACGGTGGTCCAGCTCTGAAATATCCTCCCCGTTTCATCTCCACGGTGCCTGTGTTAGTTCTAAATATGTGGCAATCGTGTTTGCTTACATCAATCATGATTTGTGATTGAATTTCGTGTTCTTCTCGTTTGTTTATACAATTACCTCCAAATGTGACGTGTTATGTGACGGGTGCATGAACGTCCACGAGCTTTACGGCTGTAAGGGTTCAGCCTATATTTTTTTATATGTGACGGGTAACTTCAAAACTTTTTATTCTATGCTTATATATACGTATATTACGTATACTTATATATATATATTATTTTATTATTACTTAAAGAAGAATAACCCATCACATATATAATATAAGTGTGAAACACCTACAGTACCAACCGATAGTCTGTGAAACATACTTGTCACAAACACGTCACATATTTATTTTTGATCCATCCAGTTCAATCTGGCGTCACTTTTAACTTTTAATCCTTTATAGATTGCTCCTGCACGGGTATGAACTTTCTTAAATCGATTAGTCATTTCTCTACCAAACTTCGTATTACTCATTTGATATTGAACGTTGTCTTCCGCCCATGATTTATAAAGTTTGTATAACTGACTAGCATTTATCGTGTATTCGGTACCTGTATCACAGGCCTCTGAAACAAATTGACTTAATACATCCATTTCCTCACGATATCCTTCACTCGCACTCTCTATCACTCGAGGAGTGTGGAGGCCATGTTGTTGCCACTTTAATGCACCATCAACAGCCCAATTAAGGATTCCAATTGATTCACGAGCAAGTTTGTACTTCAAGTCTTTATCGACTTTATCATCTGGAATCTGAACTAAAAATGGGATTAATCTAATACGTCTCCAAATACCATCATCAGTTCCACGAATTATAGGCTTGTGGTTAGTTGCCAGCCAGAGTTTAAATTCAGGTTCGAACTCGATTTCCTTACCGTATAATTGACGTGCTACAACTTTATCTCCACCAGTCAATTGCTTTACTAATCCTTCATCCATTCTTAAACCTTCGTTAGGTTCAGAACTGGTTACCAGTCTAGCTCCCGCCAGTCTGGCAATGTCCGAATTCGGACCACCAGAGTTTTGCTTAACCATGATTGAACTTGCTTGGATAGTCTTGGCATAAGTTCCAAGAATATTGCTAATCGTTTCAAGAAATACTGACTTACCGTTTCGACCGTTTCCATAGAGGATAAACATGATTTGTTCTTTGATTGAACCAGTCATTGAATATCCGACAGCTGTTTGAACGTAATCAATCAACTCTTGATTGTGGTCAAATATCTGATCTAAGAATTTTATCCACTCATCGCAACCGGCTTTATCTGAATATTCAACGTTAGCCTCTTTGCTAAATAATTTAGTAATATCGTGGTCATGCAACTCTCCACTTGCTAAATCGATGTAGCCATTTGAAACATTTAATAGTGTCTTATCGATATCGAACTCGTTTGGTGCTACTGGTACTCTGTGTTTAACCTCATCAGTAACAGCACGCTTAGCTGAATTACTTCGAGAATGCTTAACGAATTTATCGAAAGCTTTTTTGATAGCAGCTTCTTCTTTTTCCTCTGCATTAGCTGGGATTTCAATTTTTTCTTTTCCAATGCTTTCCGTCATAGCATCAATTAATTGATGTATTTTGCCTGATTGGTCAACTTCCCAGTAGCTGCCATTAAATATGTACCAGCAATTATTAATGTAAGAGTACTTAATTAAGTTGCCAAACTGATCAATCATTCTATCTGCTTCACCGGTATCATCCCAGGAACGTTTAGGAAGTTCTTTAACTTCCTTAGGGTCCTTCATAAACTCTAGGTTGTAATGCTTGACCGTTCTGTGTTCCGGATTAGTAAATACATTGTTCGTGTCATTGATTGCTTTATTTAGGGTAGCAACACCATAAGTAGTCTTTCCTCGTTTCTCGTCCCACTTATGTCGATACAGTGTTGACTGTCTAAATATTGCATCCATCTTTCCGAAGTCTTTGCCAGTCCAAAAGGCTAAGTAATTAGCTAGTGCTAAATCAGCTTCAGAGTGTGAACCGTAGATTTTCTCCCAACCACCATACATAAGGGCTTTAAAATTCTCACCGCTCTTACTTTCTATGGCTTGCTTGATAATCTCGAATTCAGATAGATTATTAGGCTCTAAACTTGTGGAAGCATTCCGAATAGGTACAACCTTCTTATCAGCTAAATACTTGTCATATAACACGCTTATATCAGCTTTGTTGATAGTTTTATTACTGCCCAAATTCTTGCCTGTGAGGGCGAAAAAACGCCCCTCATCATACATCTCAATATTGTTCTTACGTCTTCGATTACCAGGAATCTCGCCTTTAAATATGATATGAATACCTGTTCCGGATTGACTGACTTCGGTATATGAACGTGTCGCATTCATGAATTCCGATACAATGTTATCTTCATAGTCTCCTGAGCGATAACGCATGATGTCATCTTCCACATGGTCAATATCGATACCGGCATATCCGTTTGCAAAGAAGAAAGATAATCCATCGAAATCCTTACTGTTTAATTTCAATTCTTCTAACGCATTATCGAAAGTAGTCCAGGTATTAGGATCGTTAGACTTCGCATTTTCTCCATTAATAGCGCTAAATGGAATCTTAGTATTTTTCTTTCGTTCTGGTACCCACTTGAGTTTGAATAGCCCCCACTGGGCTAGGTTACGCAATTCTTGTGGAATTTGTTCATAAGACATCAGCTCTCCTCTTTTCTTAGATTAAAATGGCAAATCTTCATCAGAAATGTCAATCGGTTTGTTATTAGCGTATGGATCACTACCGCTTGTCTTTGAATCTTTAAACTTATGTTGTACATCTGGGAATTTAGTAGTCTGAATGTTCCAAGGCGCTACTTGATTGACCTTAGTCGTCTTTCCGTTATATTCGTTATCTTCTTCTTTGACATAGACACTGACTGGCTTTCCTTCAATGGTTGCCATGAATGCTTGAACGTTTGGAATATCAGTACCTTCTGGAATCTTGCAAGCATCTAGGATGTATTGGAATCCTTGCATATCGTATTGATTAGTAGCCTTGCGTTTCCAGTTATCCATGAATACAACACGATTGTGATACTTCTTTTGATTATCACTAACTCCATCTAGGTCATTTCTAACAACCAGTTTTAATTGAAGTGATTCAGCACCGTTCTTAGTTGCTCGTTCCTGGGCTGATTGAATAATCATTTCATAATTATCTGTTGGTAATGGTTTGAAATCTTGTTCCTTGTTTTCTGAATAGTCTGTTGTAATAAATGACATTTAATTTGTCTCCTTAAAATTTATTGATGTACGAAGCCTCTGTTCTTTGCTTGAAAGAATGCCCACCCAGGTTTGTAGCCACGGGCTTTACCAATCTTTTGCAAATCTCGATAACTAGTAGCATCTTGAGGTTTCATTTGGCTATATCTAACTTGTTCGTAGTCTGTTTTGAAATGAAAATCTTTACCAATTTTCTCGACTTTAACGTTCTTATCGACTTTCATTTCTTTGTTCTCCACACCAATCACGTACCCACATATTGGACATGTGCTGTATGCGGCTGGAATCACTGCAAAGCAATGTGGACATGTTCTAATAGCTGTCCCACCGCTCTCGCTTTTTTTCTTTGGACGCCCCTCTAAACTCCAACTTCTGGGAGTGTCGGGTAATCCAAATCTTGTGTAGTTAGCAACATGATCAATAATCGTTGCCGTTTTATTTGGACGATATCTCATGCAACGCATTGATTGCTGAATGAATAACGATAGTGACTCGGTAGGACGTAGCATTATTACTGTTTGACAATCTGGAACGTCCACACCTTCACCGTACAGCTCAGCATTGACCAGGATTGTTACTTTGCCATTTCTAAAATCATCCATGACTTGCTTGCGTTTATCTTTTGGTGTCTTACCATCGACTTGTAGTGCTTTAAAACCGGCATTATTAAATTCCTTTGCGACCTTGATACTTGATTCAACGTTGTGTGTATAGATGATAGTTTTAGTATTACTAGCGACTCGCTTATATGTTTTAATGACATCCCCATAGATGATGTTCTTGGATGCACTATCCATAGATTTGGAACTAAAATCGCCAGTTGAATTTTTCTTCAATTTCTTATCATCAATCAGCTTGACCGAGTAATATTCATAAGGTGCCAAGAAATTATTATCAATTAACCAATCAATCTGTGGACCTAGTATTAGATCATCAAATACTTTTGATAGCCCTTGTCCGGATAATCTAATAGGTGTAGCTGTGAATCCCACAACGTTAGCTTGCTTAAAATAATCAAATATTCGAGTATATGATTTAGCTAGTGCATGGTGGCATTCGTCAACAAGAATCAACTGCGGTTTGTCTAATTTTTCCAGTCTTCTCGTTACCGTTTGGACCATACCCACATAGCAGAGTTTCATATTCACTCCATACGCCTTGAACGTACTTTTAACTTGTTCAACAATTTCACGCCTGTGAACGATGAATAGAACGTTGTTTTGCTTATCAGTTGCACCTTTGGCAATGGCTGCCATCGTTACCGTCTTACCTGAACCAGCTGGGGATTGAACCACTACATTGTGATTACCGTGAACTAAGGAATTCTTTAAATCGTTGATCAGCTTGTTTTGATAGTTTCTAAGAATGAATGTCATTCGGCATCTGTGGGCTTAGTTCCCCACTTAAACAAGTCTTCAATAGCACAAGCTTTTCTATCATCTAATCGATTCTTGGCATAAATCCCATCGTTACCTTCTAGGATTACTCCACGCTTGCCAGTATCAGGATTGACCATCACACGACCAACTACATCGGTTAATCCCATGAATGTATCTCTAACTGAATCTCTAAGCTGTGGACTATATTGGTCGAATGTTTGCCCAGTCATGGAAGTGAAATCATTTTGAGTTTCCCAAGCGGTTACTAGGATATTAATAGGTAGCTTATAAAATGAATCAATCACACGAATGAAGAAATTTGTCCATCCCGAATAATCTTGTAATTCGTTTCTAATACCGCTTTTTGAGTTTCGACCTTGTTCAATGAACCAAGCTTTTTCCAAGGCTGATACATTATCTAAAATCAAGTTATTGAATCCCGTTAATTCCTTAGGTAGTTCTGTCACTAGTCTCGCTAGTTCCTTAGTAGGAATCGATTTATCAAACGTTTCTGCTTCGATATTATCTAAACCACCCAGGACTTTTTCAGAATTATCAAACGGGACAATGATCGATTTACCTGTTAAATATTTAGCTGTTGATGTCTTACCTGTTCCAGGTTTGCCGTAAATTGCGACTCGAAATTTATCCGTTTTAGAAACATCTTTCATTGAATGTAATGTCATCTATCTATACCGTAAAGATGAACCTTGAATTAACTCTGCACCTGGAACATCTTTTCCTTCCTTTAGCATTTGTTTGATTCTTGACTTATCTGGCACTGTAGTAGTCTTTCCCAAATATGCCGGAATCTCACCCTCATCAAAGATTCTTAATGCTGGTGTATTATTTTGGATGTAGATGGTAAACTCAGGAGTTTTAATTTTTGATTGTCCGGTTGATTCCATTGCTTCTTGCAGATTGCCTTTTAAATTCTTTCTGTTTCTAGCAATCGATGCAGCTCTATCAGTTAGGCGTTTAGCCTCTTCTTTAAGAGCTTTCTCATCTTTTGCTAACTCTTTATCGACTTTTGCATATCCGACTGCTTTGTCTTCGATTGCATCTGTGATACTGTCCATCGTGTCGCTGAATAGTTGTGGGTCTGTTTCTTCTGCAAGCTCAGCTAACTGTAGATACTTGCCTGTTAGATCATATAAAGTTGCCATTAAACTCATTCCCCTCTCGTGGTATACTTAAATTGTTAATTAATATATTGATTGTCCGTTCTGATTGCCGTCAGGATGGACTTTTTTTGTTTCTCCAAATCGTTAGCTGCTGAAATATATTTGTTGCGATTGTGCTCGGATGAAATAAATCTAAACCACAATTGCTTACTTCTATACTTCATAGCCAGCTCAATCAATCTGTTTAACTGCTCACTGATTGTCACTCTCTCACCTCCTCTCAAGCGTAGTAGTGCTCAAAAGCTTCTCTAACTACTGTTTCAGCTCTAGCCTTATCAATCATCAAATCATCTCGATAATGCTTTAAACGCTCAATGTGATAGGTTAATGATTGATTATCAATCCCTTGCATACTTTCCACATACTTCTTAGCTTCGTACGTTTCAATCTGTTCGGACTTACGTCCAATTTCTTCACCGATTCGAACGAACTCATCTAAGGCATTCTCAATCGCTACCACGTCTTTATTAATTGCCATTGATTGCCTCCTCAAATAATTTAATGATTGATTGTTCAATCAAATCACATTTTCTCTCGTTTCTGTCTGATTCTTCTTGAAGTCTGAGAATGCTATTGAAATAAGCTTCTCTGTCATCATCAGTTTCAGCATTAGCATGAAGCTGTCGCTGCTCACTCATCAAACAGCCATCATATTCAATCGTTCTGCTGATACGTTTGTGTTCATCAAGTAGTTTGCTTAATTCTTCCATTGTGATATCCTCCTAAACTTCTTCTTTTATGAACTTGTCGATTGAAAATGTTTTGTTAAGAATGATTAACTGATTTTCTGAGAATTGTTGAGCCTTTTCCTTGTTAACAATTTCAAAGTTTCCATCTTTAGTCTTTAGATATTGATTGTCAGAAAACTTTAATCGAAATTTTGGCTCTTCAAACTCAATTTGGCTTGAATAAAAAATCTTAACTATGAGCTTGTCCATTTCTCGTCTTGACTTACCGTTGTTTCGCATACTTTCGTAATACATTTTGTTAAGCGGTGAATTGCGATCATACCTGTCAGCTATGAATTTAAAAATGTAAGACAGCTCAGTGTTACGATTTTTATACTCAATGACTTTCTTTCCCAAAGCTTCAAACTCACGTGGAATTAATAAAACACGATTGCTAGCCGGTTTATTCTGAGCTTTCAAAGTAGTTGATTTCCTCTGATTTCTTGACATATATTTGTCAATTACACTTTGAACTTCACTTGGTTTAGTCATTTTTAATAATTCAGATTTGCTGATGTTTGACAGAATCACTTTTGCACTTTGAGGCTCCATGCTTCTGTAGACTTTATAAGCTGAATTTCTAACTCGTAAGCTTTCCTCAAAGGTTTGACACTTCATTTTTCTCTGGCCTTTTATTACTTTCGGAAATGCTGCTACAAAGCCATTGCTCATTTTGTCCAAGTAAACTCCTGGCACTCCAGTTTCTGAATCAATTGTTTCGAAAATACTTTTCATTTTTGGTCCTCTCATTTCGTTTATCCTCCGTTAATTTATCGTCAATCATTACGTCATAGGCTTCACAATCGCCATTTGGATCATAATCGGTGTCAGTTTTAATTTCTAAGTTGTCCATTTAAATTTCTCCTTCTTTGATATAATCTTCCTTGAGAAAGGAAGTGATAATAATGGAGCT
Source organism: Companilactobacillus futsaii JCM 17355 (assembly GCF_001435505.1). GTDB lineage: Bacteria > Bacillota > Bacilli > Lactobacillales > Lactobacillaceae > Companilactobacillus > Companilactobacillus futsaii. The sequence goes on from NZ_AZDO01000139.1 coordinate 105,362, forward strand.
TTCTAAAGAACAGATCGAATTACTCAAACAAGTCAAGAATGGAACAATCAGCACTGATACTGATTACTATTTCGACAATCAAATACTTCAAGACTTGATGTATAAAGATAAATTAATTGATCCTCATTTAATTTGGAGTAAAAAATACGATGCCCTTGTACCAGATGCTTATAAATTGACTGTAACGGGTCAAAACGAACTTTCTAAATCTCTGGAAAAAAAGAACAGCAACTGGAAAGATAAAATTCTTTATCCAATAATAACCGGAACGGTGACTGGTGTTATTGGTTACCTACTTGGTAAATTTGGCTAGTACATACCCTAAAATCAACCATATTATTCCCGATATTATGCTTGGTAACACTTTGCTTAATTTATTTTTCATATGGTTACCTCCTCTGATATAATTAATTTATTTAAACTATAAAAGCACGAAAACAATATAGATCCAGCAAAGTACTGATATTCCTTGTAAAATCATTCCTACTACTTCCCAGTCAAAATCGAAATTTCTAAGCCACTCATGTATTCCTGTGATGGCTTTTTTTAATGCACTCATAACATCCCTCCTCACATATAAAAGTCTGTATATTTTTTTAGCCACTTTTTTAATCCACCAGCCTTAGTAAGCTGGTAAGTCGCGAACCAGACTAAGATTGGTAACCATATAATCATTGGTACTGGAATACTTCTCATAAAATTTATGCTCCCACGCTTTGTTTTTTTATTTATTTCTAATAAAATCGTCTATTTCCTGTGGATCATATAATTTCGTTCCACCAACTATGTGAAACGGTAAATCTGGTAGGTTCTCTCTAATTGTGCTATCAGCCATTGATAAGTAATTAGGTAGGTCCTTAGTTCTTAACCACCGACGCGACACAGCTTTGGTTACTGATTTTTGCAATTCTTCAAACTGCTGTTTATTCAGTTCTAATGGTTTCGTTTGAATTTCATCCATTGGTTAGACCTCCTTCAACAAACCCTTGATCAATAGCCCATTGGGTTGCATTACCCTGTTTATCAATAAAATTAGCTTCAATAAGTTTTTTATATAACTCTGCTTTACTTAAATTAAATCCTTGTTTTCTTGTAAACTTGTAAGCATCTTCCACTAAGGGTGGATAAATAATATTAGTCATTAGTATTCGTCCTGCCAAACTTTGTATTTAATAGCAAAATCTTTAACTACAGCCATGTAGATTTCCTTTAAGCGTTTATCACCATCAATTACATCCAGCTTATTAGTCTTATCTACTTTGCTTCTTGACATCCCATTTGCCAGTCGATTTTTCTTCAAATTTGTAAGTCGAATCTTCAAATTAGCTCCGGCACGTCTATCAGTTTCAGCGTAAGCATCACTAGCAACTTCTTTGTAAGCTCCGTAACCACCTTGAGCTAAAGCAATCTTTCTAATAATTGATTGAGAAGTTTTACGCCAGTCAGTTGTGTTCAATGAAACAATTTCAGCGATATTATCAACTTTATGATTAAGTTTCTTATTTTCTAATTCATTAGCTGCCACCGTTTTGAAAATTTGATTGAACATTTTTAGTTCTGGGCTTAGTTCATTAACATCGATTTGATTTTGCTTGTATTCCTTTTCAACTTCAATGAAATATTGGCGTGCTTGTTTACCTTTATCGTTTCGTTGAATCATAGAAATTTCCTTCGCCATATCCAATGTCATTGCATATTCAGTTCTGGGACGACCTCCATTACTTTTCCCCGAAATTGGGGTAAAGTCCTTACCCTCTTCAAAACCATAATTAGTCATGTCTTTAAACCATGTCGAAAAGTCTTTTCCTACTTCTAAAAATTCATGTAAATCTCTTCCACTTACTAAAATGTTTCCTTGTTCATCTGTACTTGTTGGTATTAATTGATTCATCATTTACTCACCTACTTTTTCTTTTTGTTCCTTTAAAGGAACACTGATTTCAAAAAAATAAGCCATTGGAGTTCCTAATTCATTATGTAACTCTCTTGCTTCTGATAATCTAAAGTCTGAGCCTGTTCCATTCAACTTTTTATTAACCACATTTGCTGTTGTACCAAGGATTTTAGCCACTTTACCTTGAGAAACCTTATTAGCTACCATCCATCCCTTTAACCCACTATATGCCGGACGTCTATCCATAATCATTTTCCTTTCTGTTATCGTTCCGTTCCTATCAAGGAACAACTACAGTATAGGCAAGAATATTATTTATGTCAACACTTTTTATTCCTTTTTAGGAATAACGATGCTATAATGTTCCTATAGGAGGAACATAACAATGTTTGGTGAAAGACTTAAGAAACTTAGAAAATCAAGGAATTTCAGCCAGGATAAGTTAGCTGATGAATTAAATAAAAAATACGATAAAAAAATTAGTAAGAGTATGATTTCCAGATGGGAAAATGGAAAAAATGACATTCAAATGGAAATGGTTCATATCATTGCTGATTATTTTAATGTAAATCCAGTAAGACTTATCAACCCTGTTATTACTGATAGCGTTGCTACCCTCCCAAGAAATTTAGTAGAAGAAAAAAGCAGCAAAAATATTCAAGTTCCTATATTAGGTGAAATAGCATGTGGAGATCCAATAACTGCAGAAGAAAATATAGAAGGATATTTGGAGGAGCCTGAGGACTCGCTCCCAAGTGGTACCGTATTCTATCTAGTTGCTAAAGGTCATTCAATGGAGCCTACCATCCCTAATGGCTCCAATGTCTTAATTAGAGAGCAACCAGAAGTTGAGGACGATGAAATAGCTGCAGTCCTAGTTAATAGTGACACTGAGGCAACTTTGAAAAGAGTAAAACACCAAGGCAATATGATTATGCTAATGCCTGATAATAAAGATTACAGTCCAATTATTATCACTTCAGATAATCCCGTAAGAATTTTAGGTAAGGCCATTCGCTATACTACTAACCTCTGATATACTGAACTCATTAAATATATATTTATGGAGGAAATTATATTATGGATAAAGAAAAGGTAAAAAAGCCACTATATAAAAAATGGTGGTTCTGGGCTGTGCTTGGCGTGTTTATCATTGCCATTATCTACCTAATGATACCTAAGGAACAGGCGACTTTAAGTATTGATACTAAAAACATCACTCAACAGGCCGATGGAAAGGCAAAATTTAAATTTAGTACTAATAAGGGTAATAAATATAAAATCATTAGAATTTCTGATGGTGCCGTTTATGGACCTAAAGTAGCTGAAACTGGTTCTGTAGATATGACTCTTTATAATTCAGGTAAATTTAAAATAATCTCATATTTTAATAATCAAAAGATTTCTAAAAAGTTTACTATTCATCCTTATGCGGATAAAAAAGTATCTACTAAATCTGAATCCTCAAGCTCTAAACCAATGGATTTTGGTAAAGGCGATATGGTTGGCAATAGTGATATGGTTGCTTCAATTACTGTTAATTCAGTACAAAAGGTTGATCCAGATGATGTATCTGTTACCGATATATCTCATAATTATTCAGGTATGCAACAATATGTAATTGTTAATTATACTGTTAGTTCTGTTAAGGGAGACATTCCACTGGATGATTTTGATGGATCAGAACTGTCTGTTGCAGATTTCAACGGAACAATTGGTACTCAATCATCTAACAGAGACAATGGTGTACCTGATACTCTTTCAGAGGGACAAAACGCTGATTTAAGAATTGGTGTTGGACTAAAACATTCAGGTAATGAAGTAACAGTTAAATTTAATGACTTGACTTGGAAGGGTCAAATTCAGTAATTAATCACAAAAATAAATCTAAGTCTCAAGTAGGCTTATTTATTTTTCAAAAATTTAAGGAGATTAAAAACGTGATTCCTAATTTAACAAATGAAAAATTAGAAGAAAGATTAAATTTAATAGTTCAAGATGCCGAAAATCTTGGAAAGAGAGAAGAAAAATCAATCTTTAATCTAAATGGTGGTCAAATCTACCATTGGTCCATGCCTACTAAACTTTCAGGACACGATGCTAGAATTATTGGAAGTAGATTTAAAAAAATGGTTAAAGAAGGAAAAGTTAATCACGTGTTATTACTATCTTCGAAACCATCAAATAATCCAAATATTGACGGTAAATGGATGCTTGGAAGTAAAGATGCTGAATATAAAACATATTAAACACAATCAATTTTAGGAGGTGATGCCTGTTTACTCTCATAATTTGCGCTCCCACGCTTGAAATGAGGAGTAATAATATGGCAACAATAACAAAATATACATTAAAAAATGGCAAATCAATGTGGAGATGTATTTATCCTAGTAGCATTGATCCATTAACAAATAAAGTAAAAAGAACTACAAAACGCGGCTTTAAAACTAAAGCGGAATGTCAAAAATTTCTAAATGCAAAATTATCTGAAATTGATAACCATGGATATTCTAACGACTCTGATCTTACTTATAAAAGAGTATATGAATATTTTCTTGAGTCCTATAAAAATACAGTCAAAGAGAGTACGTTAAATCGTGTTGAGGGGCTTTTTAAGCACCACATCTTGCCTTCACTAGGAAGTTTCAAGATAAAAAAAATAACCACTCCTATGTGTCAGGAAGTGGTTAATAAGTGGTCTAATGAACTATCATCATTCAAAATGGTTAAATACTATGCGAATCTTGTATTTAAAGAAGCCATTAGATTAAAGATTATCTATGATAACCCTATGAGCTTAATTGTAATGCCAAAGAAAAAACAACAAGTGGTTAATAAACCAGCTAATTTTTGGACTAAGGAAGAAACAGCTATGTTCTTTGACCAACTATATAAAACTTATTCCGACCATAATCAAAAAGCCATAGCAATGTTCAGACTTTTATTTTTTTCCGGAATGAGAAAAGGTGAACTCTTAGCATTGCAGATCAACGATATTGATTTTGATAACGAGACATTGACCATCAATAAAACTGTAAGTCGTAGAATAGATAATAAGCCAATTATTTCCACACCTAAAACTAAAACATCTGTTAGAACTATCGGTCTTGATAGTCAAACTTGTTCAGTTTTAAAAAAGTGGCTTAAAGAATTGAGAAAAGAAATGTTTGTCCTTGGTTATAATATTGATAGCTCAAACGATCAATTATTGTTCCCTAACACACACAACGAACTATTGAGCTTAACTAAAATCAATAAATGGTTACAGGTCATAATAAATACATACAATAAAAATCATGACGAAAAGTTAAAACGTATTAACATTCACGGAATCAGACATACAGCATGTTCCCTCATGCTTGAATCTGGTTCAAGTATCAAAGCTGTTCAACTTCAACTTGGACACTCCGATACATCCCAAATCATGAAAGTTTATTGGCACATATCTAATAAAACACAAATGAATACTGTTAACAACCTCGCAAAGTTTGTGAATTTTTAAAGTGTGTCACGGGTGTGTCACGGATATATTTTAACAGGCTGTAGCCCTTGTACCTATTGCTATTAAGGCATTTTGACCATTGAGGGTATCTTTCTCGTAGTTCGCTTATAATCAACGTTTGAGCTGTTGGCCATTTTGGCTGATAGCTTTTTATTTTGCCGTTAAACTAGTGATTCCATTAAAAAAAAGTTTTTCAAAAAAAGTGTGTAACTCTTGCACCGTCATTTCTGGATGCTTGACCCAATAAGTAACCAGTCCTACCAATGCAGACAAAACGTATTGTAATAACAACTCTTTTTGCCGTTGATCTAAATCATTAAATTTACCAGAATTTTCAATCACTCTAAAACCTTTTTGTACCAAATAAGTAATAAAACGTTCATGAAAACGAGGATCACCACCTTCACCTAACAAAAGAGTTATCACTTTTTTATTTTCATACACCGAATTAAGAATTTGCAAAATCCTATCATCTCCAGCAAATTCATGTGTATCAACATGATAAACATCCTTTTTAGTAGTACCAATTTGAACAAAAATATCATCTTCAATTGCTTGTAAAATTTGGTATTTATCGCTGTATTTTTCAAAAATAGTCTTGTGAGCAATTTGACACTTATCAGCTATCTCAAAAATAGTAATTTCTTCAATTGGTTTACGTTCTAATAATTCTACGAAGGCCGTTTGAATTTTTAAATCTTGATTCATAAAAACTCCTCCAGATCGGTCTTAATTTAATTTCTTCATTGTCCGATATTTTTGAGAGCGATTCAACTTCAAGTTTGAATTAAAAAATAGCAAAAGTTTTTATAAAACACAATCAATTTCAATATAAAAAGTTAGGTCACCTATTATAGTAAAAATAGATGACCTAACTTTTTTTGATTAATTTATGAATCGTCCCCATTTTTAAACGGTCTTAAGCTTACTTACAGCTTCTTCAATTGTTTTACCGTCTGCAGAAACATGTTTATCTTTATCTTCAACAGTAAACAATTGAGATTTAATATTTAACATTACACGATATTTCATTTGTCTACCTCCATCATTTATTCTTATATTGCTCAACGGATAATAAATGAAATTATATTCTTTATTTATTAAAATGCAAGCCCTTTCTTTTTAATAAAGCTTGAATTTTTGATTTTTGGTGGCATAATTTAAACATTCTCGATATAATGAAGTCAGATAATAAGGAGAAGATGCAAAATGAAGAATATGTCCAAAAAAGAATATCCGTCGTGGTACCCTCATAGAAGAGGGCATGACACAGTAGAGTTTAAGAAACCAGATAAATGGTACGAATGGTCGGCCATTCTGGATGTTATCTTTTTTGCGATTTTTTTAATTATCATAACTCGTTAAAATTAAAGAACTTTGAGTGATCAATCACTCAAAGTTCTTTTTGTTTTTAATCACTTATTTTTGTTCTTACTTAACAGTATTTTTGAAAGTTCTTCATTAATTATTACAGCCTGCTTTGTAAGGCTTTTCTTTTGCTATAATAAAAGTTAAGGGAGGCGGTATCATGGCTATAAAGATAAATTTGGTAGAAGGCACTAGTATCGAAATTACCGAAGATACTTACATTATCGCATGGAAATATCAATCATCATTAATGGCAAGTAACGATGATCATTATTATTTGGATTGCATTTTTAAAGGAAATTTTGAAGACGGGAAAGTTTCCGAGCAAGATGAGGAAAATAAACTTGAAGGTTTGATCAGTGCAGCTGATTGGATCACGATTGGTAAGGATAATAAAAATTCTTTGAAAACAACCGCTGTTTTAAGTATTACTAGAAACTAAAAAAGACCTCAGCCAAATTAATGGTTGAGGTCTTTATGCTCTCTGGGGGGAAAGCAGTAATCAGAATTTTGATTACGCCAAATCTTAACATTAAATTTTGGTAAATACCAGTGATAAGCCCAGATAAAAATATTTAGTTAAACGTTGCATTAATAAGCTTTTGAAACCATTTTCAAATGACCGCAGCAAAAAAGCTTGACCAAAAGATCAAGCTTCATTTTTTTAATATTGTGACATGTAAGTATCTCTTTCCCATTGAGAAACAGTTTGTTGATATCTTGCCCATTCAGCATTCTTGGCGGCGAAGAAACTATTAGTTAGTCCCTTACCGAGTGATTGTTGAACGTATTCGTCTTTGCGAAGTGCTTTTAAGGAGTTGTGCAAAGTTGATGGCAAGTCAACAATATTTTCTTCACGACGTTTTTCTTCAGACATTTCATAAATATTATCTTTAACTTCTGGCATCAATTCATAGTCACTAGCAATTCCATCCAAACCAGCATCAAGTATAGCAGCAATAGCCAAGTATGGATTAGTTGTAGGATCCACACTTCTCATTTCGATACGTTTTGATTTACCTTTGGCGGCTGGTACTCGAATCAATGGTGAACGATTTTTACTTGACCAGGCGATGTAAGTTGGTGCTTCATAGCCGGGAACTAAACGTTTGTATGAGTTAACAGTTGGATTATTAATAGCTGTCAGTGCCCGTGCGTGTTTCAATAAACCACTCATAAATTTCTTAGCGGTTGGTGAAAGCATATCATTAGCATCGTCAAAAATATTATCATCACCATTAAATAGTGACATATTGATATGCATACCTGAACCATTAATACCTTGAACAGGTTTTGGCATGAAGGTTGCGTACAAACCATGTTCTTTAGCAATCGTTTTAACTACCAATTTGAAAGTTTCAATGCTGTCGGCAGCAGAAATGGCATCTTGATACTTGAAGTCGATTTCTTGTTGGCCCGGTGCAACTTCGTGGTGACTAGCTTCAACTTCAAAGCCCATCTTTTCTAATCCTAAAACAATATCTTTACGAACATTCACACCTAAATCAACTGGTGAGAAATCAAAATAACTACCATCATCATTTAGATGTAAAGTCGGATTACTATGTTCATCTGTATTGAATAAGAAGAATTCTGGTTCTGGTCCAATATTGAAATGAGTATAACCCATATCGTGCATCTTCTTGATGATACGTTTCAAATTAACCCGTGGATCCCCTTCAAAAGGTGTTCCATCAGTCTTGTAAATATCACAAATCAAACGAGCTACTTTTCCATGTTCTTCTCCCCATGGGAAAATCAACCAAGTTGACAAATCGGGATGCAAAAGCATGTCACTTTCTTCAATACGAGTAAAACCATCGATTGATGAACCATCGAAAGTAATCTTGTTTGCCAAAACTTTATCCAATTGTGATACTGGAACTTCAACGTTCTTGATGATTCCGTTGATATCTGTAAACATTAAACAAATAAATTCAACGTTTTCATCTTTTACCATTTTTGTAATGTCTTCCGCAGTATACTGTTGCACTTTTAACCACTCCTATTGTATATACCGATTTTTTGAAGGTCGCTAATAAACGCCATCATCATAGCATTTCATTAACAATATGATGATATTACCAATTACGTTTATTAGTGTCAAATATTTTCATTTAAATTTTCAATAAATTCCAATATTAAATAACAAAATAATCATATACGAAAATTCTATCACAATAAATAACTTTATTAACAGAATTCGATTGACTTCTTTCGATTTTCCAGTTAAATTATAGATACGAACGAAATGAAATATAAAAATAATAATTGTTCGTTATTAATGGAGTGGATAATAAATGCAAGTTTTTGATTATGAAGATATTCAACTAATTCCGAATAAATGTATCGTCGACAGCCGTTCTGAATGCGATACCACTATTAAATTTGGCCCAAAAACATTTAAAATTCCGGTAGTCCCTGCTAATATGCAAACGATCATTGATGAAAAACTAGCTGAAAAATTGGCTGCAAATGGTTATTTCTATGTTATGCATCGTTTTGAACCTGAAACTAGAATAGACTTTATCAAAACGATGAATCAAAAGGATTTATTTACTTCTATCAGTGTTGGTATCAAAAAAGATGAATATACATTCATCGATCAAGTAATTGCTGAACACTTAAAACCTGATTACATTACGATTGATGTTGCTCATGGACACAGTGATCGTGTGATCGATATGATCAAATACATCAAAAACAAATTACCTGAAACTTTTCTTATCGCTGGTAACGTTGGTACTCCAGAAGCTGTTCGAGAATTGGAAAATGCTGGTGCCGATGCTACCAAAGTTGGTATTGGACCTGGTAAAGTCTGCATCACTAAATTAAAAACTGGCTTTGGTACTGGTGGTTGGCAATTAGCTGCTTTGAGACTTTGTGCCAAGGCTGCAAGTAAACCTATCATCGCTGACGGTGGCGTTAGAAACGATGGTGACATTGCCAAATCAGTTCGTTTCGGTGCTGATATGGTTATGATTGGTTCCCTACTCGCCGGTCACAAAGAATCACCTGGTAAAATCATTGAAAAAGATGGTCAAAAATACAAAGCTTACTTCAGTTCTGCATCTCAATACCAAAAAGGTGAATACAAAAACGTTGAAGGTAAAAGAATGCTAGTACCTTACAAAGGTGAGATTATGGATACCTTAACTGAAATGAAACAAGACTTACAATAATCAATTTCCTATGCTGGTGGAAAAGATTTGAGTTCCTTACGCAAGGTTGATTATGTAATTGTTAAAAATTCTATTTATAACGGTGACGTATATTAATATATAAAAAAAGAAGCTAACGACTGGGTGTTCGTTAGCTTCTTTTTTATGAATGGGATAGTTCATGTTCAATTTGATAAGAATCGTTGTCCATCAAACAACTTAATAACTATCAAATTTAACATTACTTTAACAAATAAATTGGGAATTAAAAAGTATGAAAGCTTTTAAGGTATAAAAGACTATTTCTATTTTTATTTAATTATTAATTTGTCGAGCCGAAAAATGATGAATTCCTTTATTTCTTTCTTCAAATCCTTCGGTCTTACTAACAATATAACGAGGTCGATTATTTACTTGATCCAAAACTCTACCTAGATAACTACCGAGTATACCAATTGATAGCATCAATAGCCCCAAGGTGAATAATAACACTGTTATACCAATTGATGCAAAGCTATAATTACTTGTCGCAATTAGATATCCCAATGAGAACACTCCACTGGCCAAGGGCACAATTGAAAATAAATTAACGAAGTGCAATGGTTTCATGGAAAACGATGTAATCCCATCAACTGCTAATTTAATCATTTTTGACAAAGGATATTTCGTTTCACCGGCAATTCGTTCTTGACGATGATACAAAACACTCGTTTGTTTGAAACCAATCCATGTCACTTGTCCACGAACAAAAGGATCTTTTTCATGTAGTTTTAGTAACTGTTGGACAGCTCGTCGACCCATTAAACGAAAATCACCTGTATCCAAAGGCATGTTGATCGTTGCTAATTTTTGGAAAGTTCGGTAAAACATTTTGGCAGTGAATTTTTTAAAAATCGTTTCACCATCTCTTTGCATTCTTTTACCATAAACTATCTGATAACCTTCGCGCCATTTTTTTATCATCTGTGGAATCACTTCAGGTGGATCTTGCAAATCGGCATCCATAACTACGACTGCATCCCCTTTGGTGTATTCCAAACCGGCCGTAATAGCCAATTGGTGTCCAAAATTACGTGAGAATTCAACTAGTTTGATGTGGTCATTTTGAGCTAAAGCCCGTTTGATGATTTCCACCGATTTATCTTTTGAACCATCATCAACAAAAATCAGTTCATATTTTTCTTCTTGCTGTTCAATATAATTTAATAACGTATCAATCGTAGCCTGAATACCAGCTTCTTCATTGAAGACTGGTAAAACGATTGAGATCAATTCATTTTTCATGAGAACATTCCTTTCATTGATTATTTATAAATACTTGATAAATCATAAAGCGTTCCTGATTGTCCGGGTCCACCTTGACCAGGTTGACCATTCTTCATTGATTTCTTCATTGATTTCTTCATTTTCTTTAATTGTTTCTTAGTCAACTTCTTCTTACCTGTTGGCTTTTGCGAATTGCCATTTGGTCCTCCACTAGGAGCATTACCGCTTGGGGCATTGCCAGTGTTACTTGAAGAACTAGGTTTTGATGGTGGATTTGTTGAACCACTTGGCATTTGACCATTAGATTTAGTCTTTGAAGCAACTGTCACCGAACTAGAATTATTAGTTTGGGTATTACTACTACTTAAAGTGACCTTTTTGGCATGTTTCTTGATCCAATTTACAATTTGATTATTGGAACCGCCAGTCTTGCCACCAGAATAGTAATATTTGACCTTGCCTTCTTTGACTAATTTCTTAAATTGTTTCAAGGTAATAGCTTTATCAGTTCCGTTAAAACCACCCATAGCCATGACTGCTTCACCAGTTTTAATAATGTATGGAGCAGCTGTACTTGAGTCATCAGTAGCAAATAAGTACTCAGCGTTGCCTTGATGTTTTTGCAAATACTTCAAAAGTGTTGTATCGACTTGAGAATTACCCATGCCGCCACCACCGCCTACTGAAGAAAGCAATGATGGCCCAGCACTTGGAATTCCGTCACTAGAACCAGCTAAGGTTGGTGTCAATGACCACCAAGTTGGAGCTAACATAACAATTATTAAAGCTGTAATTGGCCAAACTCGTTTATTCTTCAACTTGATTGCAATCCAAGGTAAAACGAATAATGGAATTGAAATGATAATCCCAGCAATCAATAAGATCCAGCTTAAAGTTGGATAGTAGTCATTCAAATACCAAGCTTGTAAAATACTTGTTGCTAGAATTGAAATCGGCAAAAGCATAGACCAGAGTGATTTTTCTCTCCATTGCTTGATCATTGTATAGATTCCGATCCCGGCTAAAGCAGCCATCGCTGGAGCCAACATGATCGTATAGTATGGATGGAAGAAACTAGCTACTGAGAAAAATCCTCCGACAGGAACTAGCCAGCCTAACCAAAGCCAAAGTTCTTTTCTTTGTGGCGTCAAAGCATACCATTTCTTCATCTTGGAATTTCTGAAATAGGCGTAACTAGAAATGACACCAAAAACTGCTAATAACATTAACCAACTAATTTGTGGTCCTAATTCTTTTTGTAATAATCTGAATGGTCCAGCAGTACCAATATTGAAGGCACCGCCTCCACCACCAGTCATTGTTCCTTGTTTCTTATTACCCGAAGGGATACTTGGAGCATTGCCCTTTTTAGAACTAGGCTTTGCAGGTGGATTACCTTTTGAACTAGATTTCTTAGTCCCACTAGGTGGCATTGGAGCATTATTTGATTTCTTACTATTAGACTTCTTAGAACCTGACGGTGGTGTCATTGATTTAGAATTCTTAGAAGACTTATTACCCATACCTGGGAACGCTCCACCTGTACCGGTTGTTTGTCCTAACAAACGTTGCGTTCCATTATATCCAAAGGCTAGTTCCAAAGCAGAGTTTGTTTCGGACCCACCTTCATAAGGTCGATTAGATGAATTAGTCATATCAACTGACAATGGCCAAATCAAAGTGAAAACTGCTAAAAAGACTGTTGCAATCGACAAATGCATTATTTTCTTTTTCCAGTTAACTTGAGCACTTAACCAATAGTAAAGATAAAGTGCTGGTAAGATCATGAAAGCTTGTAACATTTTGATGTTGAACGAAAAGCCAACTAATGCAAAGCCAATCCACAAAAAGCGCTGCTGTTGCTTCAAAACTGCCTTTTGAACGAACCAGACTGACAATAATAGGAAGAAAACTAAAGTTGCATCCATATTATTAGTTCTAGAATCTGCTACAACGATTGGCGTTAAGGTCATAATTAATGCCGCAATTCGTGCTGGAATTTTACCAAAACGTTTCGAAACTAGGTTGTAAATCAAGTAAACGGACCCAATTCCAAATAAAATTGATGGTAAAACAACACTCCAGCCGTGAACACCAAAAATTTTTGCGCTGATTGTCATAAACCATAGAGCTACTGGTGGCTTATCAACAGTAATAAAACCAGCAGGATCAAAACTGGCATACCAGAAGTTTTTGAAACTCTTGGTCATACTAACGATTGCCGCAGTATAGAAATTATTAGCCTCTTCTGCCTCCCAAATATTCCAGGCATACAGAAATGCCGCTAAGATCAAAATGGCAATCAGCCAATAATCATACTTAATATTTCTTAATTTATCGAAAAAATTATTTTGACGCCTTGTCTCACGTCGTAAATTTTTTGATTCCATCATTTATCTTCTCCCATCTTAGAAAACAATATTTATAAAGAAACAAATGATTGAATAAACTAGTATCGAACATAAAATCGATTTTAATTGTGATTTATTTTTCATCTGCTCAAATTCCTTTCGTTATGACAAGGACAAGATTATCCAAAATAGCTTAAATTAAGCTTAAATTAAAAAATATGCTTTATAATTATATTCAGAATCAATAAAAGGAGTACAAAATGTCAAATAATATAAGAATTTTAGTAGTTGAAGACGATGAAAACTTAGCTAATAATATTGCTGCCTTTTTAAGTGACTTTTCACAAGTTGATATTGAAAGTGACGGCTTGAGCGGTAAATTTGCTGCAACCGAGGATGTCTACGATTTGATAATCTTAGATATTATGTTGCCGGAAATGAATGGCTATGATGTTTTAAAGAATATCCGCAAAGATAAAATCAACACGCCGGTACTGATTTTAACTGCCAAGGCTGACATCGACGACAAGGTTCATGGGTTCAATCTCGGCGCTGATGACTACCTAACTAAACCTTTCCATCGTGAAGAATTACTGGCTCGGGTCAAGGCACTTCTCAAACGAAGTGGTACTTTAGCAGACGACTCTATTTTGCGAATCAGAAATCTTGAAGTTAATTTGAACACTCACGAAACTACCAGTGACGGCGAAACTATTGCTTTAAATGGCAAAGAATATGATTTATTAGTCTACTTATTGCAGAATAAGAATACTATTTTGACTAAAGATCAAATCTTTGAACGCATTTGGGGCTTTGATTCTGATACTTCCATCACAGTTGTTGAAGTTTATATGAGTAATTTGCGTAAAAAGCTACGACCATCTCAAAACGATAATTTAATTAAAACTATCAGAAACGTTGGGTATATTTTCCAAGATGAAACTGAAGTCTAAACAATCTAAAATTACTCGCCGCCAACAGTTCAAACTATTCTTATCAATCATGGCCTCTTTTGCTGTTTTGTTCTTAACCTTAGGATTCATTATCTTTAATTTGTTTCAATCATCAACTTACAAAAGCATCGATAAAGATATGCGCGAACAAGTTGCTTCCGTCAAAAAACAACCTAACATACAAAAACAAACCGATCCTAATCCTGGACCCGACCATCCCGTCCAACAAAATAAACCTAATCCAAAGATGCCTTTTCAAGCTTCAATCTTAGTTTTTGATGATAACGGTAAATTATTGAATAAAAGTAGCTTGGGTAATCGCTATTCGGTTTTGAAAAACATCAATTTAAATAAAAAAAATATTAATAAAAAACAAACCATCGTTGTTCATAATATGAATTTCCGTTCAGTTTTAATAAAAGTTTCCAAAAATAATAATAATCCTATGTATGCTGGTCATTATGTTTTGATCATGCAAAATATTGATACTCAGATTCAGACAATGAAGAATTTTGAAAAAATCTTAATCCTAACTTTCTTCATCTTTTGGATCATAGCTTTGGTGATTTCCTATTTCTTAGCTCGCATCAATATGTTGCCAATCGTCAAATCTTGGAAGCAACAAACCGAATTCGTCAATGATGCAGCCCACGAATTGCGGACTCCTTTGACCATCATTCAAGGAAAACTCGAGTACATGTTGACAAAGCCAAATAAAAAAATCATCGACGAAGCAGAAGCTATTTCTGTTTCTCTCGATGAAGTTAGTCGTCTTAATTCTTTAACTAACAATCTTCTGGATCTAGCCCGTTTTGACCAAGCTACGACCAAATTGAATTTCGAATATACTAAACCACAATTATTTTTAAAAGATCCAATTGAACCATTCAAAGATATTATCAATTCTCAATCAAAAGTCTTTCAAATCAATCTCAATCATCAACCCACTTTATATTTAGACCGCAATAAAATTAAACAATTACTGATAATCTTATTAGACAATGCCACCAAATATACTCCTAAAAATGGCACTATTAAAATTTACGATCAAGTTGAAGGTTCTAAATATCAGTTCATCATTTCTGATACTGGAGTTGGTATTAATGACAGTGATAAGAAAAAAATCTTCGGTAGATTTTACCGTGTCGACAAGTCTAGAAATCAAAGCAGTGGCGGACACGGACTGGGCTTGGCAATCGCTAAACAAATCGTTGCTAACCATCAGGGACATATCTTCGTTCGTGACAATCTCCCCCACGGCAGTGAGTTCGTTGTTGAACTACCAATCAAGCATAAATAAAAAAGTAAAAAAATATTAACCAACCTCAAATAAGAGAGTTGGTTAATATTTTTTATTTTCTTTTTCATAAATCATAGTTCATTTCTCAAAAACTCAATTTTAAATTTTTGAATTAGTCAGTTCTTAATAAAATGATAAGATTTCAAAGTTGTATATGGGAGGAATCTTATGAAAAAGAATAGCTTATTATTATTAATTTTAATCAGTAGTCTCTTGTTATTATTCAGCACTACTTCTGTTAAAGCAGAAACAACTGATACTTCTGTAACTGACGCTGACGTTGCTCAAGTTTTCCCACACAAGGATAATACCGAAATAATTGTCAGCTACATTCTTGAAGATCAAAAAGAATTAGTTTTAAAAACCACTGAAAAAAATGTTCTCGATATCGAAGCTCTAAAAAAGGAACTTGGTGAAGACAATGTTTTAGATGATTTAGAGAAAAATGAAACTACCGTCAAATTAAATCCAAATAAAATCTCTTTTAAATTATTCGTTAATAATCAAAAATCATTTACCTTATCTGTTCATAAAACAGACGGCGAAGAAATTTTTAATTATGATGTCAACGATACGAATCAAACCAGAGATATTGCTATTCCAACTGATGATGAAGATGAATCTGGTTGGGTCTTCTCGGAAATGTTAAAAGTCAGCGAAGGCCCTATTCTTGAACATAGTGATGGATCTAGTACTCGTCCACTTTTATATTTTGGTGATTATAACTACGCTATCCAAAAGATGTCGATCAGTGATGCTTTTAGCCCTCGTGGAATATCACGAATCGATAGTTTAACTACTCCGGGAACTGCTGTTTTGTACGCAAGTAAGGGCAGCCGAATTGAAGATGGCATTAAAGCAAAAGGTAATCACATTTATACTGACCACTACGGTGATCATCAAGAAAACGACTATGACATGATTCCAATTATCGACATGGGATTGAAAGGAAAACCACGTGGTATTGAAGATCGATCGATTGGTTCTTCACGTAGTTATACTTCAAATAATTTATACAACTATGTTGTTAAAAGTGATGGTATTGGCGTTCCAGGTGTTAGTGGCCCCAATAAAATTGGTGAAAGCTATGCTATGCTAGATACGCCCAAATTTTATTATCGGACTAATCCACAAACTGGATTGGAAGAACAAAAAATGGTTTTTCATCAAAAAGCCTTTTATGCCTATAAAAAAGGTCGCAATAATCCAGAAATCACTACTACTATTAAATTGAGTTTCAACAAGGTTGGACGCGTACAAACAAAAATTGCTTTTAAAAATACTGGAAAATATGCTTTTGGTAACTTCGTAGGTCTTTCCAATCATGATCTTTCCTTAAATAAAGATAATCAAGAAATTAAAGATAACCGCGGTAAAGGAATCGGTAACTATGTAAAATTGCGCGCATTAGGTAATCATCGTGGAATGTACATGCAATCTGGAGACAATCAAGTTCGAACTACTTATTATCTAAATCGTGAAAATGGTCCTGCTGGTTGGGCCGGTCGTTCTTCAAGTAAATCTTATATTGCTACCAAAGGATTCATGCACAGTCCGGGACTAATTGAAGTTATTGGTTCCTCTAACGAAAGATATTACCCATGGAAAGTCGGAAAAGACGATCACACATGGAGTTTATTAGGTGGTACCAAACCGACAAAGTTTTTCAACGACGATATACCTGGCTATCGCTCACCATACGTTGCAGAACACCTCTATAATGCTTTTTCAGATTGGGATAAAGGAGATCTTGGCAGAGAAGATGTTAGCGGTCGCCTGGGAGTTAAAGAAAATGACCCGACTTGGGATGCCGGTTTAACAATGCGAACATCCCCTAGGGACTTATTGACTGGTCAAACTATCAAATTGGAATATGAATCGCAAATTGATGTCAAAGGGACAACTTTTAACCCTGTCTTCGAACTAGATTTACACGGAACCAACGACAACCCTCAAATCATTTCCGACAAAGAATTCCAAAATAATAAGGGTAAATTACCAATTACTGGTACCTGGTATGATTTTGATAGTACTGATGTTACGATGTATTACTCAATTGACAGTGAGGATCCTGAAGATGAACAAATTCTCTTTAATCGTTTTCAATCTCAAAAGGACGCTTTTAACGGTAAACTCAATGACATCACAAAAGTTAATTTACCGTTAAAAGGTTTAGATTCTGGTATGCATACGATTCGATTCTACATGGTCGATAAAGAAGGTCATCGTTCACAAATGCAAGAACACGTCTTAAAAATCAGTAAACCAGTTACCAATGAACCCCAAATTGATGTAACTTCTCCAAGAGCAACTTCTAAAGACCCTTATAAGGTCTACGGTGAATCAATCGACATTAAGGGAACTTGGTCCGATAAAAATAGTGAAAAAATCAAGTATATTTCTTATCAAATCAACAATTACGACGAAAAAATCATTCGTGAAAATATCCCCAATCCTACTTTAGGAAAACAAAACATCGGTGATATTGATGGCTTAGATATTTCTTGTTGCAATAACTTCGACAAAAATAAAATCGTTTTTAAAATCGTCGATGAAGAAGGCCTCGTCGGTACTGACAGTTTCTACTTCCAACATGTTCCTGGAGGTCTAACCTTATCAGCACCGGAAGAAATCGACTTTGGAACTCTAGCAGTTTCTCCTACTGGTGGCACTCCCGTCAAACCAACTATTAAAGAAGGCAAAATTGTTTTAGGTGATTACCGTCAACAAGATGCTCCTCCTATCTCGGTTAGTCTAAAAATGGATAAATTCTATAAAGAAGAAGAACATAATGACCAAGGTGGCGGTGATGATAGTTTAGCCAATATCGATATTCCTGATAAACCAGATACTAAAATTGAAATTCCTAAAGAAGCCTTAGTTCACGATGTTTACTGGAAAGATAAACTCATCAATGGCAATGATTTGATTATCGGCCAGTCAGCGCAAAAAACTGGTCCTCAATGGGAATACAAGACTAATTTGACTGAGGATGTTTTAAAAAACCTCAAAATCAGATTCAGATCTAACGAAAACGGCGCTTCGAGTGGAAAATATGTCAGTCATTGGACTTGGCAAACAGTTGATTCAGTTCAGTAATTTTTAACCACAAATTCAATTTGAGTTTGTGGTTTTTTGTTAAGTTATGTTTTAATAAAAATATATTGATATTATGAGGTGTCCCAGTATGGATAAAGAAAAAATCCAAGATTATTGGTTCAATTTTTTGCGTGATAAAAACTCGCTCTATTACCCACTAGGAGATATTACAACTTTCGGTGGCGAACCATACAAATTAGCGCATTTAGTTTATGACGGCATAAAAACCGCCACAACTTCTGCCTATGACTTGTATGAACCAAATGAGTACATGCCCCAAGTTGGTGATTACAACATCATTTTAGATGGTGATGAGAACCCACTTTGTATCACTGAAACATTGGTTACTGAAGTTGTTCCATTTAAGTATGTCAGTGCTGAACACGCTTACCATGAAGGTGAAGGCAATCAAACTTTAGACTACTGGCGAAAAATACATACTGACTTTTTCAAAAAGGAATATCAAGCTGCTGGCAAAGAATTCAATGATGAAATTCCTTGTTTGTGTGAAGTCTTCAAACGTGTCTACTAAAAAAGCGAGACTAGATATCACTCTAGTTTCGCTTTTTTAATTATCTTTTTTTTCGTCCAAAGCTTCAGAAATCTTCTTTAGATACATGACCATTTCGTTTTCTTTAGTTTCTTCTGGTTCAGCTTCTTCTTCGCGACCCTTGATAATTTTATTCATCACTTTAACTAACAAGAACACTACAAAGGCGATAATCAAGAAGTTAATGATAGATTCAATGAACGTCCCATATTTGAAGGTTGCATCCCCTACTTTGAAAACTAAACTACTCAAGTCAATCTTACCTAAGAACAAACCAATCAACGGATTGATCAAGTTGCTTACTAAAGATTGGACAATAGCTGTAAAAGCAGCACCCATAATTACACCAACGGCCAAGTCCATAACATTGCCGCGACTAATAAAATCTTTGAATTCCTTTATCATAAATTACGATCTCCTAAATTGATTTCTATCTTTAATTATGGCGTTTTTAGGGGCTTTTGTGCAAATAATTCGCTAAAATTAATTATACAAAACGTCAAAATTTTCACATTGCTAAGACAGATTTAATTTATAATGCTAGTAGAAAGGTTGTGAATGCATGAACGATTTCGATATGTACAAGATGATATTAGAAATCATCGCCGATAAAAATCCTAAAGATCTCCAAGCTCTGCTTGACGAATCTCAACACTATCAATTTGTTAAGAATTATATTGCCAGTGACGAACCCAATTCTTTTTTGATCCAAAATATCCAAGATATGACACTTAATATGATAAATGACGGTCTAATTTCAGCTGTCGTCAGCCCTCTCAAATACGTGACTTTAATTAAATTCAACGGCTTAACCGTTCTAGGATTTCAATACTTAAAAAAACTTAAAGAACAAGACACCAGACAAACAATCGAAAAAATCCTCAATCAAGAAGGACACGTTGTATCCTCAAAAAATCTCACTGAAATTTTATCAAAATTGATTTTTTAGTTAAGACTAACTTATTTACAAATGTCAACTAATTTTATCCTTTGACACAATTCAAATTAAAGATTAGTCTGTATTTGTAACAAGTTTTCTAATCATACGGAGGTTTTTTATGTCAAAGACTAATGTAGTAATTGTGGGTGCCTCACACGGTGGCCATCAATCAATTTTGGAATTATTAAAACGTTATGATGACGTGGATATTAAATTATTTGAAGCTGGAGATTTCGTTTCATTCATGTCCTGTGGGATGGAACTTTATCTAGAAAACAGCGTCACCGACGTCAATGATGTTCGTAATTTTGCTCCAAGTGATTTTGCTGATGATAAGAATGTTTCAATCCTTAACAATCACGAAGTTACTAAAATCAATGCTGATAAAAAGAGTGTTACTGTCATCGATACAAAAGATAACAGTCAGACAGAATATCCTTACGATAAGTTGATTTTAAGTTCAGGTGTTACACCTAAGTCAATTCCTGTTCCTGGAAACGACCTTAAAAATGTTTATTTAATGCGTGGTTACGACTGGGCAACTAACATCAAAGCTAAGCTAGAAGATACTAATGTTAAGAATATCACCGTGGTTGGTGCTGGATACATTGGTATTGAAGCTGCTGAAGCCAGTGTCAAAGCTGGTAAAAACGTTACGTTGATGGATGTTATCGATCGTCCACTAGGTACTTATCTGGATCATGAAATGACAGACATTTTAGCTAAACATCTTGAGGAAAAAGGTGTCAAAGTTATTACTGGAGCTAACATCAAGGAATATGTAGGTTCTGATAAAGTCACAGCAGTGAAAACTGATAAAGAAGAAATTCCAAGTGACCTAGTCATTCAAGCAGCTGGTGTACAACCTAATACTGATTGGCTCAAAGGAACTGTCGACCTTGACGATCGTGGTTGGATCAAAACTAATGAATATCTACAAACTAACTTGCCTGATGTTTATGCTATTGGAGATGCTACTCTGGCTTACTCAATTCCAGCTGACAATCATGTTCCTATCGCTTTGGCAACCGTCGCTCGTCGTGAAGCCAGATACGTTGTAAAGCATCTATTTGAAAAGAAACCTGCTCTACCATTTGGTGGTGTCGTTGGTTCTTCAGCTTTGAGCGTCTTTGATTATCACTTCACAGAAAGTGGTCTCAACAGTTTCACTGCAAAACGTTCCAACGTTGAAGTTGCTAAATCATTTTATACTGGTAGCTTAAGACCGGCTTATGTTCCTGCTGGAAAAGATAATCCAGAAGTTTATGTCCAATTATTCTTCAATCCAAGTTCACACGTTTTACTAGGCGGTGCCGTTCTTTCAACTTATGACATCACTGCTCAAGGAAACGTCTTGGCCTTGGCAATTCAACACAAGTTAACGGTTGAAGATTTAGCAGATGCTGACTTCTTCTTCCAACCTGGCTTTGACAGACAATGGAGCATTTTAAACGTTGCTGCTCAACATGCTTTAGGTGAAAAAGATTTCTAAAAAATAATAGAGCTAGAACTGTTTAACTGCAGTCCTAGCTCTATTATTTTTTATACCGCTGGTGGGATTCGAACCCATACATGGAAAACCATACAACGACCTGAACGTTGCGCGTCTGCCAATTCCGCCACAGCGGCAAATAATACAAATAATCTCTCAATTAGATTACAATGAAAATGATACTACAAATGGAGGTCGTTGTAATGGAAAAAATTAGTAAAAATGTTTTGAGTCAAGTTATCACTCCACGTGATCCCGAATCATATAAAGGAAATTACGGCAAAGTTCTCATCATTGCAGGTTCTACTCAATTTGGTGGTGCCGCAGTCATGTGTAGTAGTGCAGCTATTCACAGTGGTGCTGGATTAGTAACTGTCGCTACAACACCCGAAAAATTTACTGCTATCAACGTCAAAATTCCTGAAGCCATGACCATTGACTATCACGATAAAAAAGCCTTATTAACGGGCATTATCAATAATCAAGTCATCGCCATTGGCCCAGGTTTAGGAACTTCAACCATTGCTAAAGGTTTAGTTAAAGCCGTCTTGAACAATACTAAAACAGATCAAACAGTAATCCTTGATGCTTCTGCTTTAACAATCATTGCCGATGAAAAAATTCCACTCCAAACAACAGCAAACATTATTTTGACACCACACCAAGGTGAATGGCAACGACTTTCTAACTTAGCAATCACTGAACAAATTGAACTAAATAATAAAACTAATTTACATGAATTAAATCCTGATGCACTGTTGGTCTTAAAGAAGCATCAATCAGAAATTTACTATCATGACCAAGTTTCAAAAATTACTGTGGGAAATCCTGGTATGGCAACTGGCGGTATGGGAGATACTTTAACCGGCATCATTGCTGGATTTGTCGCTCAATTTGGCTTCTCCTTAAAGACAGTTCAAGCGTCCCTATTTCTACACAGTGAAATCGGTGATAAATTAAACGAGAAAAATTATGTCATCTTACCTTCTTCAATTATTGAAAAAATTCCTAAGTATATGGCTAAATTTAGTTCAAAAGAAAAATAAAGCATCTATTCAGATAACGGCAGCCGTTAATCGACTACATCTGAATAGATGCTATTTTTGACTCTGAATTCAATCACGCTTTTTTTATTTCATTCTTAAGATTTGTCTGATACGATCAACTCTTGAACCAACGATTTTATTGGCCAAAGATGTTTTCAAAACTAAATATCCGTAAATAACTCCACCTAAGCCTGCTTCTAGAATCAACACTACTACACTGATAATTCGATCTGAATTACCAACAAAATGGAACACGATCCAATTTACTAGTAATACTGAAACAAACATTATCAGGGAGAATAAAATGATTCCACTAATCCTTCTCGAAATCCGGCCAGTATTGAATGGATAAATTGCATGTAATTTTGCCAACATAAGCCAACAAACAACACCCATACCAATACTTGTAGCAACTAGTGGTCCAAATTCATGGAATAACCAAATCATTGGCAATTGCACAACTACCTTTACGATAAATCCATAAACAAAATACTTAATAGCCAAACGATTTCGATATAACGCTTGTAAAACGGCTGACAAAACGGTGAACAATCCTAGTAATATAGAAATAACTGATGAGAATTGCAACATCAAAACACCTAAAGCGTCATAACGATAAAATGTTGTCCATAATGGTTGGGCCACTGCATACATCCCTAATGATGCGGGAATCATAATGAAGAAGAACAATTCCAAAGTATTAGAAATTTGATTTTCGATTTTTTCTTTATTGCCCTTCGAATACAATCCAGATAGGATTGGTACCGCTGTAACGGCCATAGCGGTAGATAATGAAACAATGATCATGATTAGTTTATTAGCTTGAAAACCAAACAATGAGTAGTAATTATCTAATTGTGCTCCACTTGCATTAACGAATAATCTCATAAATTGATTAAACGTTGATTGATCATACAAGTTAAAAAATGTTATCCCTGCATCCAAGATAATGAATGGCAATGCTTGTTGGAAAATTTCGCGAGTAAAGTTATTTTCATTAACATTTGCAACAGGTTTACCATTACGAGACAAACTTCTTAATTTTGGCAGTCGTTTTAAAATTGCTAAAATCAGAATAACGATTGCCACAGCAGCACCGATGAAAGCCGCAAAGGTCGATTGAACAACGGCATTAATATAGCTACCCTTACTTACTATCATGATCATATAAGTTGCTATCAACATATAAATAACACGAGCTATTTGTTCGATAAATTGTGAAATAGCCGATGGAGCCATATCAGAATATCCTTGTAAATATCCTCTTAAAATACTCAAAATAGGAATAATCAAAACGGCTACCGCTAATGATTTAATAACTGGAATACTTCTAGGATCGCCGTCAGTAAACATAACTGCCAAGAGGGGCGCTCCAAAGAACATGATTGCTCCAAAAATAACACCCATAAAGGTCATAATTTTGAGACCATGTTTGAATAATTTATTCCCAGTTGCATATTGATCCAACGCATTGTAATGTGAAATCTGTTTAGAAATTGCTCCAGGAATTCCTGCTGTCGAAACAATCAGGAATAAACTATAGATATTGTATCCCTTTGCGAACAATGCATTAGCTGCTGGATAATCAGACCCCATCCAGGCCATCCATGGGATAATATATATTGCTCCCAAAATACGAGAAAAAATACTGCCGGCTGTCATCCAAGCTGAACCTTTCAACATCGTATCTTGCGAAGATTCAGGGTTTAAAACTGGCATTACTTCTTCTTGGCTTTTATTTACGCCCAAAACTTGCACCACCTTAAAAACTATCCATTTAATTATAGCAAAGTTCTTATCATAAAAATTTTAAATTACTCTTAAATTACGCAAATTGCAAATTTATTTACACAAGTATTACTAATTTTACAGAACGATAAAATTGTAAAGCTTTTTGAAGATTAATTCATGTTAGAATGAATTTGTTGTTTCGGAAGTAAGCCGTTTTAATACAACTCACCCACAGTTCTGCATCATGCAATTATTCATAGCAATCAAACAAATTTTTCATTATTTTTATCATCTCAGACAAGATAATAAAGAACTTACTTCTTCGTTGCAACAAAAAAAGGTTTCGGAATAATCCGAAGCCTTTTCTTTTACCCTATTTAACTACGATATTAACAATCTTATTAGGAATGACGATCACTTTGACGATATTCTTACCATCAATGAATTTTTGAACCTTTTCATCATTTCTAGCTAATTCTTCTAATTTAGCTTTATCAGTGTCAGTAGCAACTTCAAGCTTATCACGAAGTTTACCATTAACTTGCACGATAATTTCAACTGTATCAGAAACTAGCTTACTTTCGTCATATGTTGGCCATTTAGCATATGAAATTGATTCATCATGACCAAACTTGCTCCACAACTCTTCCATCATATGTGGTGCGATTGGAGCTAACAATTGAACAAGTCCTTCAGCGTAAGCCTTTGGCATTGTATCAACCTTATGAGCTTCATTGACGAAGACCATCATTTGTGAAATAGCAGTATTGAAATGCAAAACGTCGAAGTCTTCAGTTACTTTCTTAACTGTTTCATTGTAAACTTTGTCCAATTTACCATCGTTCGTATCAGTCAAGAAACCTTCACGAATCGTGCTGTAGTCATCGTCATTGATGAACAAGTTCCAAACACGGTCCAAGAACTTAGCTGAACCGGACAAACCATTTTCTGACCAAGCAATTGAAGCATCCAAAGGACCCATGAACATTTCATAAGTTCTCAAAGTATCAGCACCATAAGATTCAACAACATCATCAGGGTTAACAACATTCCCCTTTGATTTAGACATCTTTTCGTGACCTTTACCAAGAATCATACCTTGGTTGAATAGTTTTTGGAATGGTTCTTTAGTTGGTACGACACCCAAATCATACAAGACCTTGTGCCAGAATCTTGCATACAACAAGTGAAGTACGGCATGTTCTGCACCACCAATATATAGATCAACTGGCAACCATTGCTTCAACAAGTCATAATCGGCAAGTTTTTCATTATTATGTGGATCGATATATCTCAAGTAGTACCATGATGAACCAGCCCATTGTGGCATTGTATTAGTTTCACGACGGCCCTTACGACCGTTCTTATCAACCACATTGACCCAATCCGTCAAGTTAGCTAATGGGCTTTCACCTGTACCTGAAGGCTTAATATCAGAATCTTCAGGAAGTTTTAATGGCAATTCATCTTCTGGAACTAGTGAAGTTGTACCGTCTTCCCAGTGAATAACAGGAATTGGTTCACCCCAGTATCTTTGACGAGAGAAGACCCAATCACGAAGACGATAGTTAACTTTCTTTTCACCAAAGCCTTTATCTTCAAGGTATTCAACCGCACGATTGATAGCATCTTCTTTGTTCAAGCCGTCCAAGAAGTCAGAATTGATGTGCTTACCTTCACCAGTAATAGCACCATCTTCGAGATTTCCTTCAATAACTTGTGTCATTGGCAAATCAAATTTCTTAGCAAAGGCAAAGTCACGATCATCATGGGCAGGAACGGCCATAACAGCGCCTGTACCATAAGTAACTAAGACATAATCAGAAATCCAAATAGGAATTCTCTTACCATTTACAGGATTGATAGCATAAGCACCAGTGAAAACACCAGTCTTTTCGTCGTTCAAATCAGTTCTATCAAGATCTGACTTGTGAGAAACTTCCTCTTTATAAGCATCAACTGCAGCCTTTTGTTCTGGAGTTGTAATCTTATCGACTAACTTATGTTCTGGAGCCAAAGTCATGTACTCAACACCAAAAATAGTATCAGGACGAGTTGTAAAGACATTGACTGAATCATCTGAGTCAGCAATTGGGAAAGTGATTTGTGCTCCGACTGAACGGCCAATCCAGTTTCTTTGCATTTCCTTGATACTTTCTGGCCAATCAATATCGTCAAGGTCATCCAACAATCTGTCAGCATAAGCTGTGATCTTCAACATCCATTGACGCATAGGCTTTCTAACGACTGGGAATCCACCACGTTCAGTTTTACCGTCGATGATTTCTTCGTTAGCAACAACAGTACCTAAATCTGGTGACCAGTTAACCAAAGTTTCTGATTCGTAAGCCAAACCTTTTTTGTACATTTGTTCAAAGATCCATTGGGTCCACCTGTAAAACTTAGGATCAGTTGTTTGAACTTCACGGTCCCAATCATATGAAAAACCTAATGAATTGATTTGACGTTTGAAATTTTGAATGTTCTTTTCTGTAAATTCAGCTGGATTGTGACCAGTATTGATAGCATATTGTTCAGCTGGTAGTCCAAATGCATCAAAACCCATTGGATGTAAAACATTGTATCCTTGAGCACGTTTCATTCTAGCTACAATATCAGTAGCTGTATATCCTTCAGGATGTCCAACGTGAAGACCCTGACCTGATGGATAAGGGAACATATCCAAGGCATAAAAGTTCTTCTTATTTGGGTCTTCAGTAGTTCTGAAAGTATCATGTTCCTTCCAGTACTTTTGCCATTTTTTCTCAACGGTGTTGTGATTGTACATATTTTTCCTCCTATAAAAAAAGTCCTATGACTATATAAATATAATCATAGGACGAATTATCGCGTTACCACCTAAGTTCCACACTTTCATGTGACTCTCGAAATCCTTAACGAGGATCAAGCGTAGTCACTTACTAAAAGTTCGGCAACTATTATCAGTGGACGAGTTCGAATATAAAAATCTACGCATTCACATCCCCATGCGCTTTCTGAAAAGTATTTTTATAATCTACTACTTCCGTTGCTTTATATCTTATACCAATAATGTTTGTCCGACAACCAATAAATCTGAATTTAAATTATTTAATTGTTTAATGTTGTCGATTGAAGTACCTGCTTGAGTGGCAATTGAATCGATCGTATCACCACTTTGCACAGTTACTGATTTATTTTGACTATCACTATCAGAATCATTGGAACTGTAATCATTTTGAACATTGATCGTGGAAGTATAATCATCGTTAGATGGTACATACTTCTTAACGCCATCACGTTCATCTTGTACAAAGACAGGAGCTTGTTGGTCACCATATGCATCGCCAACATTACCAGTGTCATCTGAAATTTTGTTAGACAAATTAGTCACAGAAACATTATTTTCTTCATTGCCAATAATCTTTGTCACAGTCAAAGTTTTACCCGGATAAATATAATTGTCAGTCTTCAAGTCGTTCAAACTCATCAAAGTTTCTGCCGACATATTAAATTTATCAGCAATTGACTGCAAGGTATCGCCTTGAGCGACCGTATAAGTTTGATCCTTATCTGAAGCATTTGTATCAAATTGCGTTAAATGATATTTTTCAATCATATTATTAAGTTTATCAGCATAAGTTGTATCCGTCGCATAACGTCCTGTCAAATACTTAGTTGCATCTTTGTACGATGTAGTATTACTCTTCCAAGCACCTGCATAGAGTTGTGAATCACCACTAGTTCCACCTCGAAGTAATGAAACATAGTCTTCCAATGATTCCTTGTAGGAAGGATACTTTCTAAAATTAGAACTGATGGAATACAAATTACCTGATCCATCATCTTCTTGAGTTCCCATATTAACTGATTCGCCGTCATAATCTCCTTTAATACCAAAGAGATTGTAATTAGGTGCACTAGCTAAGCCACTAGTTCCCCAGCCACTTTCGACCATAGCTTGGGCAATCATGACCGAAGCGTACAAATCATTGTTGGAAGCAAGCTTACGAGCAGAATTACCAATATAATCGATAAATTGTTCATCGCCGATTCCTTTAGAACTAACTGGAGTTACTGTACCTGTTGCAATATTTTGATTTAACAAATTATTG
Source organism: Companilactobacillus futsaii JCM 17355 (assembly GCF_001435505.1). Taxonomy (GTDB): domain Bacteria; phylum Bacillota; class Bacilli; order Lactobacillales; family Lactobacillaceae; genus Companilactobacillus; species Companilactobacillus futsaii. The sequence goes on from NZ_AZDO01000139.1 coordinate 134,109, forward strand.
ACAGACAATGCTTCAGCCTTAACTGTTGTAGGTTTTGAGAATCCTACTTCGGCAACTGCGGTACCAACGAACATACTTGACCCAAGAAGCGTCAAATTTCTTCGTAAGTTTGCGTTCTTAGCTTTTTTATTATTTAATCTAGTCAAACGGCTATCTTCGAGTTTGCGTTCATAACGTGTAATAACCATAGATATGCTCTCCCTCAAAATCTTTATACTTTATTATATTTCTTAACAAAAACTTAAACAATAGAGAGATCAAAAAATATGAAAATATCTGCAAAAATATCTGTTTTAAATTTATTTCTTTTAGGTTTATTTATTTTCTGGACTATTAATGTGGCCACCAAAGCCACTTTTATCAAGAGTTTTGACGAATTTTTTATCAATCAGATTTATCATCATAACAATTTGACGATTCGTCTTTTTTCTAATATTACAAATTTAGGCGACACTTTCCCAACGATTACTGTAACCGCAATCATCTTTTTAATTTTGATTCTCAAAAAGTATTATTATGCCGGAATTTATCTCGTTCTCAATAAAGTAATCATCGCTGGTGTTAATAGTTTAATAAAAATTATTGTCAAACGTCCACGTCCAAGTCACCATCACTATGTTTACGCTGGTGGATTTAGTTTCCCAAGCGGACATTCAGCTAGTTCTTTTGCCCTATACATTTCACTTTTGATTATTAGTCTGATCATTTTTAAAAAAATCAGTACCAAAATTATCATTAGTACAATTTGTGTGTTAACAGTTATCTTGATTGGATATAGTCGAATTTTCTTAGGCGTTCACTACCCTAGTGATGTCTTTGGCGGATATCTCTTGGCAGCGACCATCCTAACCTTCAATACTCTCTTGTTCAGAACCAAGAATCTTTTTATTCTTAAGTTCAAAGGCATTAAAAATTAACCCTATCAATAATAGTACAAGACCTGCTACGTAAATATTGTGCAATCCTGAAAAAAGAATTTGTCGCATTTTGGGTAAAAGTTGATGTGGCAAGGAACTAGCTGTTTGTGGATCAATCAATTTATTCATCATATCAACCGAAATATTACTATTTTCAGCCGCACCTTTTGCTAAAGCTGTATTCAAAACGATTCCACAGACAGAAACCATCATTGATTGACCAATTGTTCTGACTAAAGTATTAAAACTAGTTGCGACACCCACATTTTCTGGTTCGACAACCGTTTGAGAAGTGACAGTCGTTGTAGTGATTGTCAATCCAAAACCACAACCTAAAATTCCAGCTAACATACAGAAGTACCAAAATGGCGTCGTTAGATTAGCCAACAATAATAATCCATTACCAACAAACAAGAAAAACAAACTAATGTAAATGACACGATTAGGTGCCATTTTTTTGATTAACGTTCCAGCCCAAAACGATCCAAAAATCCAAACGATTGAACTAGGTGTAACTGCAAATCCACCCATGGATGGACTCAATCCTAAAATTCCTTGCATCCAAGTTGGAATGTAAGCTTCAAAACTAATTAAAAAACCACTAACTAATAAAGCCATTAAGTTTTGAATCACGAATGTTTTATTCTTGAACAATCCCAATGGTAAGATTGGATCACTCACATGTCTTTCTACTTTAATAAAGGCAAAAATAGAAATGATTGATATAACGACCAAACCAATTGGCAAGAAAACATTATTACTACCAATATTTTGTAGAGCAAGCATCAATGGCAACAAAACTAGTACTAATAAAACTGTTCCAACATAGTCAATCTTAATTTTTTGATGTTCTCTTTTTTCTTCTTTAAAGAAGAACCAGATCAACGCCATGGTTAGCAATCCCACAGGCAGATTGATCAAGAAGATCCAATGCCAACTTAATTGTTCAACAATGAAACCACCTAATAACGGTGCAATAACGGCTGCAATTCCCCAGGCTGATCCATTTAAACCTAAGATACGAGCTCTTTTTTCAAGTGGATAAATATCAGCAATAATTGTGAAAGTCAACGGCTGAATCGCCCCAGAACCGATACCTTGAATTACACGTGCTAAGATCAAGGTCAGCATCGAATTAGACATCGCACACAATGTTGATCCGATAACGAAAATCACTAAACCTATCAAAAGTATCGGCTTACGACCGACAATATCTGATAGTTTTCCATAAATTGGCGTTGCTACGGCAGTCATTAGTAAATAAATCGAGAAAACCCAATTCATCAAACTAACCCCATGCAAACTGCCGATAATTGTTGGCATAGCTGTCGAAACGATTGTTCCCTCAATCGCTGTCATGAATGTTGCAATGAAAACAGCAATCGTGACAATTACGACATTTGATTGTTTATTCTGTGCCATTAACTAATTCCTCCCATAAAAAAAGAGACCTTCCTAAAGTTTACCTTTAAGAACGCCTCTGTAATCACCGATTAAATATTCAAGAATTTCTTAATATCATTAACTTTATCAAGTTTTTCCCAAGGTAAATCGATATCTGTACGTCCGAAGTGACCGTATGCAGCCGTCTTCTTATAAATTGGTCTTTGTAGATCCAACATTTTAATAATACCTAGTGGACGAAGATCAAAGAATTTGTTGATAACTGCTTCAATTTGTTCTTCATCAAAATCACTAGTACCAAAAGTATCAACGTGAATTGATACAGGCTTTGCTACACCGATAGCATAAGCAATTTGGATTTCAACTTTTTCAGCAACACCAGCAGCTACAAGGTTTTTAGCAATGTATCTAGCGGCGTAACTTGCTGAACGGTCAACTTTAGTAGCATCTTTACCTGAAAAGGCACCACCACCGTGACGTGCAAAACCACCGTATGTATCAACAATGACCTTACGTCCTGTAAGACCGGAATCACCTTCTGGTCCACCAATAACGAAACGACCTGTAGGATTGATCAAAATCTTAGTCTTGTCATCCATCATGTTTGTAGGAACAACTTCGTCGATAACGTACTTCTTGATATCTTTTTGAACTTGTTCCAAACTAGCCTCAGCTTTGTGTTGAGTACTTAAAACAATTGTATCCACGCGAACAGGATGATCATTTTCATCATATTCGATTGTTACTTGTGACTTAGCATCAGGCATCAAGTATGGGATAGTATGGTTCTTTCTAACTTCAGCAGTTTTTCTCATTAACTTATGAGCTAGAGAGATTGGTAAAGGCATAAATTCTTTAGTTTCATTGGTTGCAAATCCGAAAACAAAACCTTGGTCACCGGCACCGATTTGATCCAATGGATCTTTATCATCGTTACCACGTTCTTCCAAAGCATCGTCAACACCTTGAGCAATATCAGGAGATTGTTCATCTAGTGCTACTAAAACGGCACAACTGTTACCATCAAAACCAGGGTTAGTTCCATCATAGCCGATATCTGTAATTGTCTTACGAACAACTGCTTGAATATCAACGTATGCAGTAGTAGAAACTTCACCAACAACTAAAACTAAACCAGTTGTAACAGTAGTTTCAACAGCAACACGTGCATCTTTATCCTTCGTTAAAATTGCATCGAGAATTGAATCACTGATTTGATCAGCAACTTTGTCTGGATGTCCTTCTGAAACTGATTCAGAAGTAAATAAATAATTTTTTGACATATCTTTTCCACCTTTTCGGTTACAGGGCTTCTCCTTTAAAATAAAAAAGGATCCCATCAGGAACCTTTTAATAGATTAACACAAAACTAATTGGTTTTCATGAAAAAAATCAATTTGACGATAAAGTTTTTCTACATTAATATGATTTTATAACTAAAAGGAGTCGCTATGGATAAGTTAAACTCTAAAAAATTACTCGCAACCTTTATTGAATTTATTAGTTATCATATTTTTCCATTCATCTTTATTTTTACACATGATTTACACAATTATTCCTTACATGGATTCCTGATTATCATGGTAGCTATGGTAGCTTTATACAAAGAATTCATCTTAAAATTGAATCCTAACAAATATTTTCACATCTTATACAGTGCGATTTACTTATTATTAGCAATTCTTTCACTGAGATCATTAAATATTTTTGTTATTATTTTGATATTTTCTCAGTTAGCTTTCTTATACTTAATGAGATATTTACCAGCTAATAATCAAAATTTCACTTCATTAGTAGAAAATTTTATCGTTCCTAGTTTTATGTCCATCTCTATTGCTTTTACTTATATGCATTTTATCTCAGTAACCTTCGTAGTTCCTTTATTGCTAGTTAACTTGGCAACAGTTCTGATTAACTATTTTGAGGGCACTAAATTTGATTATATTGAACTAATAGCTATTTCAGGTTTAAGTCTAATTTTGTTCTTAATGAACTATATTAGTTTCTGGACAGCTCTTATCATAGTCATTTTCGTAGTTTCCATGTCCTTGTTGAAACTCTTCAAGAATTTCAATCAATCAAATTTAGTTTATCGCGTGATTGGAAACTTAGTTTTAATTATTTAAGGATTTTCTGAAAAATCCTTTTTTATTACACAAAAAAACATCTAACCGAAGTTAGATGTTTTATTTTTTGGAATGGAGGATACAGGGATCGAACCTGTGACCTCCTGCTTGTAAGGCAGATGCTCTCCCAGCTGAGCTAATCCTCCAAAATGACCCGTACGAGATTTGAACTCATGTTACCGCCGTGAAAGGGCGGTGTCTTAACCACTTGACCAACGGGTCATAAATATTTATTTATGTATTGCTCTCTCAAGCACAAGAAATATAATACAATAATAAATAAGGTCTAGCAAGCTTTTTTTTAAACTTTTTTGAATTTTTTTCGAAATTAGGAGGATAATAGATTTTGAACGTGCAAAAATACTTTGAAAACGGCGATACAATGGCTATCGCTCAAGATATGTTAGGTCATACTTTTTCCTATAAGTCTGATCAAGGAAACTTTTCTGGCATTATCGTTGAAACAGAGGCCTACTTGGGCCCTATCGATATGGCAGCCCACAGTTACAACGGACGCCACACCAAGGCTAATGATCCACTCTATCAAGCTGGAGGAACAATTTATATTTATTCTATTCACAGTTGGTTAGATATGGATATTAGTGTCCAAAAAGCCGGAACACCTAATGGGATTTTGATTCGAGCTCTCCAGCCATTGGATGGTATTGACTTAATGGAAACAAACCGTGGCAGAACTAATTTCGAGGTTACCAACGGCCCAGCTAAATGGATGGCGGCTTTTGGCATTAAGGACAAAACTTTATCTGGCACTGCTTTAAACGCTGATAACTTTATTTTTTCAGACAAAAAAGTCCAGACTCCTAAGAATATTCTGGCGACACCTAGAATTGGTGTGAAGAATAAGGAACCCTGGACTTCAAAAGATATGCGTTTTATTGTTGAAGGCAATCCCTACGTATCAAAATTGCCTAAACGAGACATGAATCTAGATACTTATGGCTGGCTATAAGCGATCACTTCTAGCACGAAGCGCATAAAGAATAGCAACCGTATCAACTACTTCTTGGAATAATGCTCCAATGATCGTTGGAATCAATCCAAAAGCAGCAATAATCATCAAAGCGATACAAATAAAAATACCGATCAAGACGGCTTCACGAGCAACTTTCATCGTATCATGCGCAATTTTTACTGCCATACTTACTTTACTCAAGTCATCTTGTAGGATAACTGCATCAGCTGATTCACTGGCGGCATTAGCTCCCTTGTAACCCATAGCAATACCAACATCTGCCAAGGCTAAAGCAGGAGCGTCATTGACACCATCCCCGACCATAACTGTTGGATGATACTCAGTGTCTAACCCATCAATTATTTTTACCTTATCAGCTGGTAAACTAGTTGGAAATGATTTTGTAATATCCACTTCTGAAGCGACCATTTCGGTTGCTTCTTTTTTGTCGCCAGAAATCATCAAAATATTCTTAATACCAAAATCTTTTAATTTGGCAATGGTTGCTTTTGATTCAGGACGAATTTGATCAAGTAAACTGTAAACACCAGCATATTGACCATCAATTGAGACATAAACTCCAGATCCCTTCACTTCATCAACTATTTCATCCGTGACAAAGCTAGCTTGACCAACTTTTACTACGTGTCCATCAACTTCACCAATGATTCCTTCAGCTGTAACTTCCTTTAAGTTATCCGTTTTTTTCAAAGCTACACGATCGCTTTTCGCATAATCAACTATCGCCTCTGCCATAACGTGACTAGAATTCTGCTCAATTGAGGCTGCATATGACATAACAGTCTTCTCATCAAAGTGATTTGTCGTTCTAAATTCATCGACAACTAACTTTCCTTTAGTGATCGTTCCTGTTTTATCAAAAGCTACTATCTTAGCTGAATTAAGTTTTTCCAAAGCAGTTCCGGATTTAACAATAATTCCATTACGACTGGTCCGACTCATCCCTGAAACAAAAGCAATTGGTGCTGCTAAAATCAAAGGACAAGGTGAAGCCACCACTAGAACTTGAGCAATTCGAACGGGGTCTTTTGAAACGTACCAAGCTATACCTGCAATCACATAAGCAATTAAAGTAAAAGGTACCGCGTAACGATCTGCCAAACGAACAAATTTAGCCGGATGGGTCTCTGATTCCTTAACTAATCTAACAATCGCCTGATATTCTGAATCAGCGGCAATTTTTTCAGCTTTAATTTGGAAGGGATTTTCCCCATTAATAGACCCTGACATAACATGACTATCTTCTGAAACGTTGACAGGGACTGATTCCCCTGTTAATGAAGATTCATCAATTTCAGATTGTCCATCAATAACAATTCCATCAACTGGGACCTGTTCTTTAGGACGAACCAAAATTTCATCGCCCACCTTAACGTCATCAATATCAACATCGATCACATTGCCATCTTTTAGTAGATGTGCCTTTGATGGTGTATTGTCCAACAGCGACTTCAATTCACTTTTAGCTTTGTTGGCAGCATATTCTTCTAAAGTATCGCCACCTGTCAGCATCAACAATACGATCCAACCAGCCCAGTATTGGCCCAAAACAATTGTGGCCACAATAGCTGTAATAGCCAATAGATCGATTCCAAAATTGCCAGACTTTAAAACTTTAATCATATCGATAAACATGATCAACGCCAATAATAAACCTAAAATACTAATGATTAATTGGGCATAATTTGGCAAATGAAAAACAAATTCCAACACTGCCGCAATGAAACCAATAGTTAAAGTTCCATATAATTTGACTTTATCTGAGTTCATAACAACACATCCCTCCGATTATTATCTTTACCCAAATTATAACTGCTTTAAATTTATTTTTAAAGTCTTTTTTGGAATGATTCTCATTTAATTATCATTTTTGACAAAAAGCTGTAATAAGCTACATGAGTAGATTTCATGGCATTTATTTAATTTGGAAAGAAACTAATTTAGTTAATATCATGGCTTATTTAAGTCAAAAAAGGCAAAGAAAATAGCATCCATTTGATTAAAAATAGATGCTATTTATCAACTGATAATTCTATTTAACTAATTTATCCCATATCACAACGCTACCACTAGCCAAAGACTTTGGTACATCAATGATTCTTTGATTAGATGAACCCCTGAATTGTAACGATAGATCCTTTTTTCGAAGCAAAAATCGACCGTCAACTAAAATATCGAGCAAAGATAATAATTCTAATTTATCCTCTGATTCCTGCATCATCTCATCCCAAGAATAACCTGTCCAAGACCAAATATCTTTCGTATGGCCAAACTCTTTTCTGATACGCCTGCATAACGATAGACACACTTCAGTATTTAAAAATGGTTCGCCACCTAATAAAGTTAGACCTTGAACGTAGCTTTGACTTAAATCTTTGATTATTTTATCTTCTAATTTCTTAGTATACGGCTTACCATAACGAAAATCTTGAGCCGCAACGTTATAACAGCCTGGGCATCTAAAAAGGCATCCTGATACATAGAGACTGCATCTAACGCCTTCCCCATCAACAAAATTGAATGGCTTATAATCAGCAATCATTTTAAGACTGTGGTCCGCGCTCAACCATTCTTTGGGAGTCGGATTGTTTGGTTCTCTCATATTTGGCCGCATTTTTTATCATCTCCGAAGTCATATTCTTTTTTCGTGAAGCAATCTCTACATGTCTTCCATGGATCATCGGTCTTTGCTGTGGGTTACCCAAATATCCACAAGTTCTCTTTACAACGTCACAAAACTCCGGATTATTATTACCGCAATCTGGACAGGCAAAACCTCTTGGTGTCGCTTTAAATTCACCTTGAAAACCACATTTAAAACATTGATCAATTGAAGTATTGGTCCCTAAATAACCTACATGATCATACGCCCAATCCCAAACAGCTTCTAGTGCTTTAGGATTTTGACGAAGATTAGGATATTCGCAATAATGAATAAATCCACCGGACGCATACTTAGGAAAAACTTCTTCAAAGGTTAACTTCTCAAAAGGATTTGGATGTTTTCTAACATCGAAATGAAAGCTATTCGTATAATATTCTTTTTCAGTAATATTAGGAATTATGCCAAATTTTTCTAAATCGTCACGACAAAAGGTATCGGTTAGTGATTCAGCTGGAGTTGAATAAAGACTGTAATGATAGCCACTTTCTTTAGCCCACTTGACACATTTTTGATACAAAGCTTTCGTGATACTTTCGGCAAAATCGTGGGCTTTTGAATTGTTTTCCCATTTATTACCAAAAAAACGTGTACAGACTTCATACAACCCAATGTAGCCTAATGAAACTGTCGCCCGACCATTTTTAAACAGTTCATCAACTGAATCTTCTTTCTTAAGTCGTTTGCCAAATGCACCATACATATACAGTAGTGGCGCATTCTCAGGCTTGGCCTCCTTAGTTCGCTTGATTCGATATTCTAAAGCAGTGTGACAGATCTGCATTTTCTCTTCGAATATCTCCCAAAACAGTTTAAAATCTCCTTTTGATTCCAAAGCAATTCTTGGCAAATTGACCGTTACAACGCCTAAATTCATTCGACCAGAATTAACTTCTCGTCCCTTCTCGTCTTGCCATCCTTGTAGAAACGAGCGACAGCCCATCGGAGTCTTAAAACTACCAGTAATTTCAACAATCTTGTCATACATCAAAAGATCTGGATACATCCGTTTAGTTGAACATTCCAAGGCCAACCGTTTTATATCGTAATTAGGATCTTCAGGATTCAAATTTAAACCACGCTTGATCGTAAATGTTAACTTAGGAAAGATTGCCGTCCGATGTTCTTTACCTAAACCTTTAATTCTAATCTCTAAAATAGACTTTTGAATCGTCCGTTCGATCCAACTCGTCCCCAAACCAAAATTAATCGTCGTAAATGGCGTTTGTCCTTGTGACGAATAAAGCGTATTAATTTCATATTCAAGCGCTTGCATGGCATCATAGATATCTTTTCGAGTCTTTTCTTTAGCAAACTCAATCTGTTTATCCGCAATGATCCACTTTCTTGCATCTTTAAGATGTTTTTGATAATTCAGCTCAGCATAAGGTGCCAACAATTGATCGATTCGATTAGCTGAACAGCCGCCATATTGTAACGATGCAACGTTAGCAATAATCTGTGACATCTGAGCGGTAGCAGTTTGAATGGATTTTGGTGAGGATACCCAAGCATTACCAATTTTAAAACCATTTGTAAGCATTTCATCAAAATCAATCAGACAACAATTAGTCTCTGGAGTTACTGGCGAATAATCCAAATCGTGCCAATGAATATCACCACGCAAGTGAGCTTTAGCCACAATATCTGGTAACATTCTTAAACCTAAAGCTTTACTAGCTACACCAGCCTCTAAATCACGTTGAGTATTAAAAATATTACTATCCTTATTGGCATTTTCATGAACTACTTGCTCATTACGATTAAATAATCTTTCAATATTTAACTTTACATTAGTCGCTTGAGCAAACTTTTCTTGATCATTTTTAAAGTAAGCCTGGTATGTATCAAGAGCTTTAGAAAGTCCTTGAGCCTTGAGTGAATCTTCGATAATTTGTCGAATATCTTGTGTAATTATCAAATTTTCATTCGAAAGTTCCGTCATCAGTCTTTTATTTATAAAATCCTGTTGTCGATCAGATAATCCCAATTGTTTCAAAACAAAATCAATTTTATAAGGATAAAATTTGGTCTTGTAGCCACTTCTTTTTTCAACTGGGATTCTCTTCAATTGAATTAATTGCGTGGTCATCTGTATCTCCCCAATCTTTAATCAATACAACTATTTTAATAAATTTAAAAAAAATAAAAAAGACTACTAAATACCATATGTTGGTGTTATATAGCACAAACATACAATATATAGTAGTCTTATTTCTATTTTCTAAAAAACATCATTGAGACAACTTCACAAACAAGCGTTATAACCCTCAAACCCGTTCGAAAACAGCGTATTTAACTATGCTCAAATTTCCAAAGGTCAAAAAATATCATAGCGTTGTAATGGCTTATTTCACTCTTTTTCTCGAGCAAAATAAAATGTCACTGCTGCGTAGATAAAGACGATACCAGTAATAAATAAATGTACTCCATAGAGGGTAAAATTAGTTGGTCCATTGGAAATATTGTTAAAGAATCCTAAAGCATTAATATTAGTAAAGTAACTGATGAAATAAATCGTCGTCATATAAACCAATTGCTGTGACACGTTACCGACACAAGATAATTGATACTTGATCAAGAAAGCCCGCTCAGAATCTAAGTCAGGATTAGTGTACAAAGCATCATTTAAAATGCGATTGTCAGTTCCGACAAATATAGCCAATAAGAACAAGCCCACAAAATACGTGAAGTTAAACAATGCCAAAACTAGACCTAACAACAATAAAGGATAACGCCAATTTTGATGCTTCTTCAATAAAACTGGTCCTAATTCAAAGCCAACTAAGTAAATTGTATAAACTAGCATCAAAGTATTGAACTTAAAGCGGATCGTACTATCAAAAATGGCATACAACATAACGTAATTCATAACAACACCACGATTAATTGCCACTAAACTAACTGGGAACATCTTTTTATGAACCCCTAATTGATAGTAAGCGAGGATTAAAAACAAGACGATGGCAGCAATACTGATTGCCAAATCAATCGTATTAGAAACTTCTTTAAGACGTGTATAACGGATAATAAACAACAACATGACTAAACTTGCTAAAACAATCAAGTTAAAGAATGAGTTGACTCGAAACTTTGGCTTTTTCTCCAAACCTTGATAGAAAGTCAAACGATGCGTTACATTCATTCCTCCAACCAAAGCAGCAAAGAATAAGAAAGCCAACAAAATAAATGACAAACTCAATAATTTAGTCTTTGTAGCAATTAATTCAACGATCAACAATAAAACGATCGTCAAAACCATCGACAAAGTATGCATTCGATTGAATTTGAATTCATTATCCATTTTACCGCGAGATCGTACTGTTAAATAGTATGGCCAAATCCAACTAGAAGCTAAGCCTAAGAAGACCCCACCAATAATACCAAAGACTGGATTAGATGCTCCTAACATGCAAAGCGAGCCAATCACTCCAAATAAATTCGACATTGAAAGCATCGTCGAAGCTGGCAAAGTAACAAAAGTTGTCAACAGCATCCCCAAAGCTCTAAAAGTATAAAGCATCAAAAATGGCAATGCGAAGACAAAAATATTCTTATTTTGGTTATATAACGTCAAACAGAAAAAATACGGAATCGCAACTCCGGCATTAGCTAAAAGGTCTAAAACACCCTCATTAAATACGTTTATTATTCGCTTCATTTTTTTCTCACCTGAAATTAACTGTCTTTTAACATTTTAACAGAAATAGTAAAAAAAATATGGAAAGCAGACTTATTTCTGCTTTCCATATCATTTTCTTTATTTTACACGAACTAAATCATCGGCAACTAATCTTTCAGCGATTTGAACCGTATTCCAAGCGGCACCCTTCAATAAGTTGTCAGAAACGACCCACATGTTGAAAGCCCCATCATTTTCCAAATCTGGACGGATACGACCAACAAAAGTATCACGACTACCAACAGCATTAATTGGTTGTGGATAAACTTGATGCTTAGGGTCATCTTGTAAGACGGCTCCTGGGGCATCCTTGATCAATTGTTGAATTTGTTCAGTTGTAGCTGACTTATCTTCAACTTCAATATAAATTGATTCACCGTGGCTAATTGGCACTGGTACTCTGACACAAGTTGCAGTAACTTTGATCTCAGGTGAATTCATATCGCCTAGCATAATCTTCTTAGTTTCATGAATCATCTTCCATTCTTCGTGAGAATAAAGATTATCTTCCAAAACATCGATCTGTGGTAAGAGGTTGAAAGCTAAAGGATAATGCTCCTTATCGCCCTTCGTTGGAAAAATATCGGCTTTCATGTCTTTACCATCTAAGTAATCTTGTGCTTCAGAATACAACTCGTTTAGAGCACTTTGACCAGCACCACTGGCAGCTTGATAAGTTGAAACGATGATTTGCTTCAAACCAAAAGCTTTTCTGATTGGCTCTAGAGCAACCATCATTTGGATTGTTGAACAATTAGGATTGGCGATAATACCGTGATGATTATATAGTGCAGCTTCGTTCACTTCTGGAACGACCAATGGAACATCTTCATCCATTCTAAAAGCACTAGTATTATCAACACAAACAGCGCCACGTTTGACAGCTTCTGGTAAAAATTTCTTAGAAACTGCTCCACCAGCTGATGCCAAAACTAAATCGACATCATCGAATGATTCGGGTTTGGCTTCTTCAACGGTCACATCTTGGCCCTTAAATTGTAAAACCTTTCCTGCGGAACGACTTGATGCTAATAATTTTACTTTTGAAACAGGAATTGTTGATTGCTCTAATTGTTGAATCAAACGCGTTCCAACGGCACCTGTGGCACCCAAAATTGCTACTGTATATTCATCACTCATAAATCTTCATCCCTTAAATAATATTTATAAACTCTCTGTAAACTTTCTCAAGCGTTTCATGGCTTCTTGAATGTCTTCCATTGAAGCAGCGTAAGAAATTCTGAAGTGACCTTCGCCACCTTTACCAAAAGCAACACCTGGTGTCACACCAACGAGACCTTCAGTGGCCAATTTATCGGCAAATTCGATTGAACTCAAACCAAATTTTTCAGGAATCTTAGAAAATGTGTAGAATGCACCTTCTGGCAAGATTGTTTCATAACCCATGTCATTTAGTTGATCAACTAAGTAATCACGACGTTCTTGGTAAATTTTCTTCATAGCGATTGGATCATCGATACCATTCTTCAAAGCTTCCTCAGCAGCAAACTGAGCTGGATTAGAAGGAGCTGTAACGGTGAAGGCATGCATCTTATTGGCTTGTTCAACGAAATCTTTTGGTCCAGCAATGTAACCGATACGGTAACCAGTCATAGCGTGTGACTTAGATAAACCGTTGATTAAGATTGTCTTACCTGGTAAAAGTTTTGCCATGGAGAAATGCTTGTGACTGTATGTCAATTCAGCGTAAATTTCATCGGAAACAACGTACATGTTCTTGTCTTTTACCACATCAACTAATTCTTGCAATTGATCCTTTGAGTAAACAAAACCAGTTGGATTACCAGGAAAGTTTAACATCAAAGCTTTAACTTTGTCTGCGCCTTCTTCTTCGATAACCTTAGCCAAATGTTTGCCGGTCAATTGAAAACCATCGGCAGTGGTATCAACTTGAACAGGAACTCCACCAAGAATCTTTACAATAGGAATGTACAAAGCAAAAGTTGGTGTAGGAATAATAACCTTGTCACCAGGATTGATGATGGCAGCAAAAGTATCATAGATTGCTTCTGTAGCACCAATAGTTACGACAACTTCTGATTCAGGATCGTATTGAAGATCAAATTGTTTATCCAAATAACCTGAAATAGCTTCTCTAAGACTCAAGAAACCCTTTTGGTCTGAATAATGAGATTCGTTTTCCTTGATACTTTCAATGGCAGCATTCTTAACGTGTTCTGGCACATTAAAGTTTGGTTCGCCAAGAGTTAATTTAACTAGACCAGGAATCTTTGCAAATTTTTCAGCAAACTCTCTGATCATTGATCTACCCATGGGGGCAATCGTTTCATTTACTACATTTTTTACTGATGAATCTAATTCTGGCATTCTTCAACACTCCTTAAAAATTAAATGTAGTTTAATTCTAATACAAAACTCACTAAATTATTAGAGCTTTTGTAATTTTTTGAAACAATTTCTAAATAATTTGTTCGAGACCAATTACTAAGTGGTCTAATTTAACTACTTCATTGATGGCCAACTTAACACCAGTCATAAATGATTGACGATCAGACGTACTTTGAGAAATTGTCAAAGTTTCGCCAACGCCACCAAAGATAACCTCTTCATCAGCGACAAAACCTGGTAAACGCAAAGCATGAATCTTAGTCCCATGATAATCGCCACCACGAGTTTGTAGTGGATCCTCACTGCTATGTTGAATTTGGTCATGACCTCTAGCTTCATAAATCAATCTGGCCGTATTTAAAGCAGTTCCTGAAGGTGCATCGATTTTATCTTCGTGATGCTTTTCAACAATTTCTGATTCTTCAAAATACTTGGCTGCTACTTGCGCAAATTTCATCATTAAGACGGCTGACAAACCAAAATTGGAAGCAATAATACCACCCAAACCTTTTTGATCAGCTAATTTCTTTAATTCAGCAGTTTGTTCTTCACTCATCCCACTAGTGCCAATGACTGGACGAATATCGTGTTCGATGGAAAATTTAGTATTTTCAAAAACAGCACTAGGAATGGAAAAATCGATCCAAATATCGGCATCTGTTTTAATATCGGTCAATTTATTAAAAATTTTCACATTTTTATCAAGACCATAAGTCTCAGGATTTAAATCAGTCACAACGGGATTAAAACCAGCTACTAATTGTAAATTTTCTGCATCATTGACCATTTTGACAGCTTTTTGACCCATTGAGCCAGAAAAGCCGGAAATAATAACTTTTATCATAAAAAACTCCTAAAGATCTAAAATTTTAAATAACTTAGTCTGTTCTGTTTCATTTAAAGGTAAAATTGGTAAACGACACTTACCAACTTGATAGCCGACATGATTCAAAGCTGCCTTAACCGGTGAAGGTGAGGGATACATGAACAAAGCAGCCATCTTTGGCGTTAATTGACGTTGAATCTTGCCAGCTATTTGATAGTTGCCTTCATCCAATGCTCGGTACATCTCACTGATTTCAGTTCCATAAATATGAGAAGCGACCGAAACTACCCCATTGGCACCAATAACTTTAGCAAACAAGGCCTGAGCATCTTCACCACTGTAAACATTGAAATCTTTTGGCGTATGTTCAACGATGTACTCTAAATCTTCCATAGTGTTACATTGCTTAACACCTTGAATATTAGGATTCTTAGCCAATTCTACGACAGTTTCCTTCTCCATCAAAACGCCGGTTCGACCAGGAATGTTATAGATCATAATTGGCAAAGAAGAATTTTTTGCAATCGTTTCAAAGTGAGCCTTCATCCCACGTTGGTCAGGCTTGTTGTAATAAGGTACTACGACTAGTGCCATATCGATACCTTGAATCTGACCAATTTTTTTTATGAAATCAATCGTTTGAGCAGTATTATTACTACCAGCACCGGCAATAATAGGAACTCGTCCATCAACAATTTCAACAAATTTTTGATAAAGCTCCAGCTTTTCAGCTTCAGTCAAAGTTGGCGTTTCACCAGTCGTACCACCAACAACAAATCCTTTACTACCTGTAGCTAGTAGATGTTCAGTCAATTTTTTCAAGGCTGAAAAATCAATCTTTCCATTATCATCAAACGGTGTAATTATCGCTGTCATTAAATCAACATTTTCAAACATCTAATCTTCCTCCAAATCCATACGATAATTCAAGAAACCGACCATTGCATCGATGCCTTTTTTGATTGCAGCTTCATGTGGTAAAAAGTCTGCTGAACGAAGCGCACCTTTGCTATCAACACCGAGCCAAAACATCGTGCCAGGAATTTTATTGATCAAGTAGCCAAAATCTTCCCCAGTCATTTTAGGTTCAGTTTCTTCAAATGTAACTTGAGAATTATTCTTCATATAATTAATAAAACATTTCGTCAAAACAGGATTATTTTCTACTGGATAATACCCACCTTGATTGTATTCCACTAAAATTTCACAATTAAAAGATTTCTCTAAACCTTCAGCGATCTCTTTGATACGTTGACGAATAAACTCAATCATGTCTTGGGTCAAACCTCTGATCGTACCTTCTAAACGGGCTGTTCCGGCAATGACGTTTCGGATCACACCGGCTTCCATCTTGCCAAAAGTTATCACGCCACACTTTATTGGATCAATGCTACGAGAAATCACCGTTTGCACTTGTTGAATAAAGTTGGCTGCAATAACTACCGCATCATTAGCTAAATGTGGATACGCAGCGTGGCCACTTTCACCTTTGATTGTGACGTTTACTTCCGTCGTTCCAGCAAATAAAGTGCCATTACGACAACCTATCACACCGGTTTTTAATTGGGCGTTATCATGCAAGCCGTAAAACTCATCAACGTGAAACTTCCCTGTAAATGCTCCTAAATCATAGGCAACTTTACCACCACTATCAGCTTCTTCTGCTGGTTGAAAAAAGAACACTAAATTGTCAATTGGTTGGTGCTCACTAAAGTAATTCAAAATTCCTAGTCCAACTGTCATATGAATATCATGTCCACAAGCATGCATCACTCCTGGAGTTTTAGAAGCATAATCCAAACCATTTTTTTCAGTCACTGGTAAAGCATCCATATCACAACGATAACCAAGGTTACGCTTGGGGTTTGATCCTTTGACTAACACCAACAGAGCAGTTGGAAGTTCTGGTAGCTCTTTAATTTCCAAATTAGTCTGATCGAATTGCTTTATCACTTCGAAAAGATAGGAATGGGTTTTTACTTCTTTCATTGATAACTCAGGAATTGTATGCAAATGCCGTCTGATTCTTATCAATTGTTCTTCTGTTAAAACCATAATTATAACTTCCTTAAAGTACTCTCAAGTTTCGTCTTATCAGTAGTTTTTTGATCTTTAATTTTGAGAACTTTAGCAGGAACACCAGCTACGACTGCATTAGGCGCTACATCTTTTGTAACGATAGCCCCAGCACCAACTACCGCATTGTCACCAACTTGAACACCTTCTAGAACAACTGCATTAGCACCAACGATAACATTATCACCAATTCTAACTGGTTGAGCAGAAGCAGGTTCAACGACTCCAGCCAAAACAGCATTAGCACCGATGTGAGAATTCTTACCGACAATAGCACGACCACCAAGAACCGCTCCCATATCGATCATGCTCTTGTCACCAATTTCTGCACCGATATTGATAACTGCACCCATCATGATCACAGCATTTTCACCGATTGAAACTTGATCACGAATGATTGCACCTGGTTCGATTCGTGCGTTGATATGTTTGATATCCAACATTGGTACGGCTGAATTTTGAGCAGCTGTTTCTACATAAATATCAGTTAAATCATTATCTTTTAAAATTGGTTCAATTGTTTTATAATCGCCAATTAAAATTGCTAAATCATTACTCTTAAAAACTTTCACATCTGAAGGAAAATTCACATTAGAAACATCCCCTTGAACGTACACTTTGACGGGGGTAATTTTCTTAGAGTTTCCTATATAATTAATAATTTCTTCTGCACTCATCTTTTTCATAAATCTTTCCTCCAATTAATAATCCAAATCTAAACTAGTCAAATCTTGATAGGTTTCTCGTCTAACAACTAACTTATCTTGACCATCTTCAACAAAGACTACTGCTGGTCTTGGATTGCGATTGTAATTCATTGCCATTGAATATCCATAAGCACCGGTATCTAACATTGCTAAGATGTCACCTGATTTTGTTTTAGGCAATTGTTGTTGATCAATCAAGATATCACCTGATTCACAATACTTTCCAGCTACGTGAACTGTTTGCTCATTTGGTTGATCCATCTTATTAGCAATGACAGCTTCATACTTAGCTTGATACAAAGCTGGTCTGATATTATCACCCATGCCACCATCTACTGATAAATATGATGTTAAATTAGGAATATCTTTTCTTGAACCAACGGTATAAAGCGTATATCCAGCAGGTCCAACGATTGAACGACCAGGTTCGATCCAAATTTCTGGTACATCGTTGTCAGTTTTTTTCAATTCATCAGCAATTTGTCCAATGAATTCATCAGCGGTAATTGGATCATCATCTTCGTTATAGCTAATTCCAAAGCCACCACCAAGATTAATAACTTCAGGCCAATAATTAAATTCAGCTTGGAATTTCTTGGCAATTTCCATCATCTTCTTAGCTAACATAACAAAACCTTGTGTTCCAAAGATTTGAGAACCGATATGAGCGTGGATACCAATAAGTTCCATATTCTCATCATCCAAAACCAATTTCATAGCCTTATTTGCTTGACCAGATTCAACGTCAAAACCAAATTTGCTATCGGTTTGACCAGTTTGATCATATTTGTGTGTATGAGCGGAAATCCCCGGCGTCAAACGTAACATTACTTTAATCGTAGCTTTTTCTTGTTTTAAAATTTGTGACAACAAGTCGATTTCATGGAAGTTATCCAACATGATTACACCAACGTGTTCTTTGACCGCCATCAACAATTCATCGTAAGATTTGTTATTACCATGAAAACTGATTTTTTCACTAGGAAAACCGGCACTCAAAGCGGTGTACAATTCACCTCCAGAAACAACATCGATATGAACATCTTCTTGTTTCATTACTTGGTAGATAGCTTTAACAGCAAAAGCTTTACTTGCATAACTAATTTGATAATTTAAATTATTTTTTTCAAAAGCAGATTTAAATTTTCTTATTTGGCTACGGACTTGAGAAATATCAAAAACATAAAGTGGAGTTCCATATTTATGTGCTAACTCAACGCTATCGACACCACCGATCATCAAGTGGCCCTTTTCACTCTTTAAATCATTTATTATCATAATCACTGCTCCTTTTACCAAATAAAAAAGATCTCCTTGCTTAATAACAAAGAGATCCATAAATAATCTGCATCAATTTTGTCATAAGCTCAACGTGACCAACTTTTGATCACGACAGTTCGTACCATCTTGTAATACGCCCCAGCTCGCTAAATCCTGTAAAATTTAGTGCTTCGGCAACTTCCCCTTTCAATAAGTTCAAAGCTCTTACAGAAACTCCCTCATTTACTTATGTCAGTTGCGACCTCTTTTGTTGGTATTAAGATTATAACAACACTCATAATACGTCAAGTGATATTAAAAATAATCTCATATTTCTAATAATTAATATTTTTTTCTTGTCATAACGGGTAAAAATGATACACTCATCATTAAAAACTATTTAATTTTAGAGGTGTAGGTTATGAAGGTCGTTAAGTTTGGGGGCAGTTCCCTCGCAACCGGAGAACAATTTGAAAAGGTCATCAATATTATTAAAGATGACTCAGAACGAAAGGTAATCGTTACTTCGGCTCCCGGAAAACGATACCATGGCGATACAAAAGTTACTGATTTGTTAATCGAGTACGCTAATGAAGTTATCGAAAACGAAGATCATACTAATATTATCAAGGAGATTATCTCAAGATATCATGAAATAAGCGATTATTTTAAACTTGATGATTCAGTCATAAAACTTCTAAAAGATAAATTAGTCAATTTAGCTAAAATAAACTTTCCAGATAATGAACATTTGATGGCAGCATTTAAAGCTCACGGTGAATTTCTCAATGCAATTTTGTTGAATGAAGTACTTAATGCTTCGGGCATCAAATCAATTTTTGTTGACCCTAAAAAAGCTGGCATTATCGTACATGGACAACCAAATGATGCTGATATTTCACCAGACACTTATCGTAATTTAAATAATATGCATATTCCAGAAGACAGTCGAATGGTTTTCCCTGGATTTTTTGGATATAGCCAAGATGGAAGTATTTTTACTTTCTCTCGTGGCGGATCTGATATTACTGGAGCAATGTTGAGCCGTGGTTTGCATGCAGATTTATACGAGAATTTTACTGACGTTGATGCTATTTACGTCGCTAACAATCACGTCGTCAAACATCCACAAGCTATCAAAAAAATGTCTTATCGTGAAATGCGAGAACTATCCTATGCCGGATTTTCCGTCTTTCAAGATGAAGCCATTATTCCAGCGGTCAAAGGACAAGTTCCTGTCAATGTTAAAAATACCAATAATCCTAGTGCCGAAGGAACTTTGATCGTTCCTGAACAATTTTTATTTAATCCTTCAAATGAGATCACTGGTATTGCATGCTCTAAACGTTTTTCAGCCCTTTATATCCACCGTTACTTATTGAATAAAGAAGTCGGTTTTACTTTGAAACTCCTAGAGCTTTTTTATAAATACAATATTTCGTACGAACATATGCCTTCTGGTATTGATGATCTAACAGTTATTTTTGATCGTACAAAATTGGACAAGACTACCATTAGTAATCTCTGTCGTGACGTCAAAAAGGTCTTAGAACCCGATTATTTAGAATGGATCGATGATTATGCTATTATTATGGTCGTTGGTGAGAGTATTGCACACAATGTCAACACGATTGGTAAAATTATCGACTCATTAACTAACAACAACATTGCCATTCATATGATCAACCAAGGTGCATCGCGAATTTCTATCATGCTAGGTGTGCAAGAATCGGATGCAGATGAAGCCGTTAGACAAATTTATAATAAATTCTTCAATTGAGGTGAAAAAATTGGTAAAATTACTCAAAGTTCATGGTTCAGAAAATAAGTTTTTTATCCTTGATCAAACTTTATTAGCTATTCCACTATCTGATGATGAACTAAAAAATTTAGCTATTAATTTATGTCAAAATATTCTCGGTGGCGCTGACGGACTCCTAGTTGTCGATACTAGTGAAAATTGTCTAGGAAAAATGCGTGTTATCAATGCTGACGGTAGTGAAGCTAAAATGTGTGGCAACGGTTTAAGAACAGTTAGCCGCTATCTATCTGAAAAATATCACCTAAATGAATTCAAGGTCGAAACGCTGGAAGCCCCATTGTCTGTTTCTAAAGCTGAAGACTTTTACAAAGGTGTACCAGCTTTTAGTGTCGAAATTGCCCCCATATCTTTTAATAACACGGATCTACCTTTTAATTATCAACAAATGACTGAAATGATTGATCAAAGTATCCCAGAGTTTTTACCTGATCAAAAATTCTCGGCTGTTGCTGTTCCTAATCCTCATCTAATCAGTTTTGTATCAGACATCAATGAAGACGATTTAGGAACCTTAGGTAAAAACTTAAATGAAACTAATCCTTACTTTCCTGAGGGAGTTAACGTCAGCTTTGCCAAAATATTAGATACTAATAAATTATTTGTTCAAACTTATGAGCGTGGCGTTGGTTTTACTAATGCATGTGGAACCGGTATGTCAGCTACCAGTTTAATCTTCGCCTTACTTCATACTGATAAATTTGATCCTACAGAAGACATTTCAGTTTATAATCCCGGTGGTATGGTTAAAACTCATGTCAATTTAAATTCCATTAAGGAACTCAGTGAATTGCACTTGATCGGTAATGCAACCTTTACTCATGAAATTCAAATCAGCGAACAAAATCTACATAATAACGATTTAAGCAATTTAACTGTCACTGAAACTGGAGAACAAAAAAGCTATCAAGCTTTTATTGATAGCTTTTCTAATTAACAATTAGGAACATCTTGATTGAAGATGTCCCTTTTTTGATGCAAAAAAAATAGACTTATGAGATCAATCTCATAAGTCTTAAGTAGTGCGCCCAGTAGGAGTCGAACCTACAACCTTCTGATTCGTAGTCAGACACTCTATCCAATTGCGCTATGGGCGCATATCAACAACTCAACGGTATTAATTATATCATATACATTATAATAGTGTATACATTTTATAAAAAATAATCGATAAGTTTATAAGCCCTGGAGTAAACCGATAAAAAATGTCTCTGCAACAACTGCAAAGACATCAAGCTTACGGAGAGTAGGGGATTTGAACCCCTGATACAGGTCAATACCCGTATACATGATTTCCAATCATGCTCCTTCAGCCACTCGGACAACTCTCCAGGGTAAAAAAAAACTCCGGATGTCAGACTCGAACTGACGACACCCTGATTAACAGTCAGATGCTCTACCAACTGAGCTAATCCGGAATAATAAAACAGCGTGGCAGCTCCCTATCCTCGCGGGTAGTTTCCCACCAACTACTTTCGGCGCGGA
>NZ_AZDO01000026.1 GCF_001435505.1 Companilactobacillus futsaii JCM 17355
TCTTAACTTTTCTTTATTTTTCCAAAGTGGCTAACTTGTTCTTGCAATTTGCGAAATATAATTAACTGAAATTATGGAGGATATTTGTATGACTAAAGTGGTAGTAATTACCGGCATTTCATCAGGAATGGGACGGGCTGCGGCCATTTACTTCAAACAACAAGGATTTGAAGTTTACGGTGGAGCTCGACGCGTTGAACGATTGGCTGACTTGTCAGAAATGGGGATTCATACTCAAAAACTCGATGTAACTGATAAGCTGTCAGTTCGAGGGTTGATTGATCACGTTGTTAAACAGCGAGGCCGTATTGATGTTTTGATCAATAATGCTGGTTATGGTGAATTTGGACCTATTGAAGAAGTTCCTGTGGAAAATGCTAAGCGTCAATTTGATGTCAACTTGTTTGGAGCAGATCGTATCACGCAGTTAGTATTGCCAGTCATGCGTCGTCAAAATTCTGGTCGTATTGTTAATATTTCAT
Organism: Companilactobacillus futsaii JCM 17355; assembly: GCF_001435505.1. Taxonomy (GTDB): domain Bacteria; phylum Bacillota; class Bacilli; order Lactobacillales; family Lactobacillaceae; genus Companilactobacillus; species Companilactobacillus futsaii. The sequence continues at coordinate 483 of NZ_AZDO01000026.1, forward strand.
CAGTTGGAGCAAATATTTACAGTGCTTTAGGTGGTTGGTATTACACGACTAAAGCCAGCTTAAATATGTGGAGCGATGTTTTAGATCAAGAAGTAAAGCCATTTGGAATTCGTTCAGTGATCATTCAACCCGGTTTAACTAAATCAGAGTGGAGTAAGATTGCTTTTGAAAATGCTCGTAAGAATTTGCTAGAAGATTCTCCATATGAAAATTTATTAGATAAAACCGAAAATTTGTTTGGAAAAATCAAAGGCACACAAGCCACGGCGGAAGATTTGGCTAAAGTGTTTTATCAGGCAGCAACGGATATTCATCCAAAACGTCGTTACTATCATTCAATCATCGATCATGGGATGGTTTTAACAGCTACCACTATGCCTAGAGTTTATCGTTTTGCTTTGAATAAATTGATGAAATAAGAGTTAAGGGTATTACCAAAAAGACAGATATCACTCTGTTCTGGTAATGCTCTTTTTTCATAATGGAAAATTTCATCCAAAAAAGGAAAATCTGTAATTTTTTTATTTTTTCAGAATAATTTTCAAAACCTTATCAAACAGGCATTATTGAGCCCCACTATTATTAGAAAAGATTAAATAGTCTAATTTTTCTCTAATTTTATGGTTGAAAAAGAATTTATAAGGTGCTACTATCTTTTTCATAAATTAATTTTTTTCTAATAAAGGGAGACAGTATTATGACAGAGACAAAAAAAGTAGTTTTAGCATATTCCGGTGGATTGGATACATCAGTAGCCATTCCGTGGTTGAAAAATAAAGGATACGACGTTATTGCATGTTGTATCAATGTTGGTGAAGGAAAAAATCTTGAGTTTATCAAGAACAAAGCGATTGACGCTGGTGCAGTTGATGCAATCGCCATTGATGCTTTAGATGAATTCGCTGACGATTACGCATTAGTAGCATTACAAGGACATACCCTCTACGAAGGTATTTATCCTCTTCTCTCTGCCTTATCCCGACCTCTTATTAGTAAAAAATTAGTAGAAATTGCCAAAGAAAATGATGCAGTTGCCATTGCCCATGGCTGTACCGGAAAAGGTAACGATCAAGTTCGTTTTGAAGTTGCCATCCACGCTTTGGCTCCAGAAATGACCGTGTTAGGACCTGTTCGTGATTGGCACTGGTCACGTGAGGAAGAAATCGAATTTGCCAAGGAACACAACATTCCAATTCCGATTGATTTGGACTCACCATATTCTATCGACGCTAATATTTGGGGCCGTGCTAATGAATGTGGCGTTTTGGAAGATCCTTGGAACGAAGCACCAGAAGATGCTTTTGACATCACTAATCCAATTGGAAAAACACCCGATGAACCAACTAGCATCGAAATTGAATTTGAACAAGGAGTTCCGGTTTCACTAGATGGTGAAAAGATGAAGTTCTCAGATATGATTCAAGAACTAAATGTGATTGCCGGTGAAAATGGTATCGGAAGAATCGACCATATTGAAAATCGTTTGGTTGGTATCAAGTCACGTGAAGTTTACGAAACACCAGCCGCAGCAGTCTTGTTGAAGGCTCACAAAGAACTTGAAGATTTGACACTAGAACGTGATTTGGCTCATTTCAAGCCATATATTGAAAAAGAATTGAGCGACACAATTTATAACGGCCTATGGTTCTCACCATTGATGGACTCATTGTTGGCCTTCTTGCATGAAAGTCAAAAGACCGTTAATGGAGTTATTAAGTTGAAATTGTTCAAAGGCAATGTTTTGGTTCAAGGACGTAAATCACCAAATTCTCTATATGACAAAGATTTGGCAACTTACACTTCAGCCGACTCATTCGACCAAGAAGCTGCTCAAGGATTCATCAAACTATGGGGACTTCCAACACAAGTTTCCGCTCAAGTTAGCGAAAAAGCTGCTCAGCAAAAGAATGAAGCTGACCATACTGAGGTGAACCAATGAGTACCGAAAAGCTCTGGGGTGGAAGATTTTCACAACAAGCTGACAGTTGGGTAGATGAATTCGGTGCTTCAATTAGCTTTGATCAACAAATGGCTGACGAAGATATAACTGGATCTTTGGCTCACGTCAAAATGTTAGAAAAAACTGGAATTTTGAATCATGACGATGTTTCAAAAATAGTTGCTGGACTCGTTGGTATTCAAAAGGATCTGCATCAAGGTAAAATTCATTTCACAGTTGAAAACGAAGATATCCATATGAATATTGAAAGTATTTTAACTGATCGAATCGGGTCGGTAGCGGGTAAATTGCATACTGGTCGTTCAAGAAATGACCAAGTCGCAACTGATTTTCATTTGTACGTCAAGAATCGTTTACCTAAGATTATCGAAGAAATCAAAACTATCCAAACAACTTTGGTTAAATTAGCAAGTGAAAATGTCGAGACTATCATGCCCGGGTATACTCACTTGCAACATGCGCAACCAATTTCTTATGGTCACTATTTGATGGCTTATTATTCAATGTTGAAACGTGATGTAGAGAGATTTGAGTTTAATCAAAAACACACTGATATTTCACCATTAGGTGCTGCAGCTTTAGCCGGAACGACCTTTCCAATCGATCGTCAATTTACAGCTGACGAATTAGGATTTGATGAAGTTTATGGTAATTCATTAGATGCTGTATCTGATCGTGATTTTGCTTTAGAATTTTTGAGTAATGCCTCAATTTTGATGTTACATTTATCTCGTTTTTGTGAAGAATTAAGTATGTGGGTCAGTTACGAATTTAATTATTTGGAACTAAGCGACAAGTACACGACGGGAAGTTCTATCATGCCTCAAAAGAAGAATCCTGATATGGCAGAACTTATCCGTGGCAAGAGTGGGCGAGTGTTTGGACATTTATTTGGACTACTTTCGACCATGAAGTCTTTACCTTTGGCTTATAACAAGGATCTTCAAGAAGATAAAGAAGGCGTCTTTGATACTGTCAAAACTATTCTGCCGGCTTTGAGAGTATTCAATGGGATGCTTTCGACTGTTAAAGTTAAAAAAGATAACATGTACAAAGCTACTACTCACGATTTTTCAAATGCAACTGAATTGGCTGATTACTTGGCTACGAAAGGGATTCCCTTTAGACAAGCACACAGAATTGTTGGAGAATTAGTCTTGAAAGGTATTCAAAGTGGCCAAAACTTACAGGATATTTCGATGGCTGATTTTAAGAAAATTTCACCTTTGATTGAAGAAGACGTTTATGACGTGTTGAAACCAGAAGTTGCCGTTGAAAGAAGAAATTCTTACGGTGGTACCGGCTTTAAACAAGTTCGTGAACAAATTGAAAAAGCTCAAGAAGAATTAGGCTTGTGAACTACATCGGCACTAAAGTACCGAGCTTCTAGGAACATTCCATACTTGCC
>NZ_AZDO01000140.1 GCF_001435505.1 Companilactobacillus futsaii JCM 17355
ATTTCACTACTGAGCCAATTTTCTTTGCTATTCCGGACTAGAGAGTTGTTTTATATAATCAAACGAAAAAAAGCATCTATTCAGATCATGGTCAAACAAGGATTATCGCAAACGACTATATCTGATAGATGCTATTTTTAGTAGAATTTTTGCTATATCTAGTCCCGATGAGGGTGTCTAGTATTACGTTCTTTTTTAGGCTTATTTTCAGCTCGTAAGGATTGAATTTCATTTTCAATTTCACTGAGGACCTCAATTTGCATTTTTTGGATGTCTAAAATATGAGGCCATTGTACTTCGTTTAGTTGGTCGATTTTTTCATGGAGGATACGAATTTCCATTTCTGATTTGGTATTAGTTTTGTAGTCATTTTCAGAATCAAAACGGTCACGTTCGGCTTGACGATTTTGGCTCATCATGATGATGGGTGCTTGAATAGCGGCCACACAACTTAAGAATAAATTCAATAAAATAAATGGATATGGATCAAAATTGACTCCGAAGAGATGAATGACATTAATAGTCATCCAAACTATCAAAATTATAGTGAAGGCAATAATAAATCCCCAGCTACCACCGAATTTAGCTACACCATCAGCTAATTTTTGACCTCTAGTACGTTTTCCATAGACGGTATCGTTGATGTTTTTGATGACGTAAGTCTCTTTAGCTAGCTCTTTTTTCAGTTTGTCACTCATTTCATGATCGATTTTTAAATCGTTATCGATAACATCTTGCATTTTGGAAATACGTAACTTTTGTAAATCCTTCAAACAGATAAATGATGATTCTTTAGCATAACTGTTAGTATGGATGACTTGTTCTTTCAATAAGTCACTGAGGTCCCTTAAAAACAGACCCTCCATGATAGTAAAACGATTACCACAAATTGCACAGATTTGATTCTTTTTAATTGCCATAATTAACACCCCTTGGAGTTATTCAGTGCCAGTATATTATTAGGATGTTTGTAAAGCAAAAAAGAGCCCTCTAATGAGGACTCTTAAATATTTTTATAGATTAAATTGTACCTTTTTTAATAGCTGTCTTAATACCAGCAATCTCCATAATTCCACGATCAGCTGATAAGTGCTTGAGTAGGGAAGCAAATGGTCCTTTGAACTTCAAATTCTTGTCAGTGATTTCTGCAATACCGTGATTTTGACCTAGAGAAGCAACTGTTCCCATTGAATGGTAGACGAATGGTTTCAAGTCTTTGCCATTCAATGCAGCAGCGATATTAAAGGCAGCACCACTACCTTCAGCAGTTGCCAATTGACCAGTTGTAGGGTAAGGACGTTCTTGTCCCTTAGGAATAATGGCTGAATCATCACCGATAAAGTAAGCTTCGGGATGTGCTTCAAGATTTAGAAATTCAGTTGTCATAACACGATTTCTTCTAGCATCGATACCGGAATCTTTAATGACATCTGAGCCACTGACACCAACGGTCCAAATGATAGTACTTCCTTCAACGCTCTTTTCAACGTCGCCATCCATATAAATAACAGATTTAGGTTCGATTTTCTTAATCTTAGCGCCTGTAAGCAATTTAATGCCATTCTTATCTAAATAGTCGACGGCATAAGTTGCGAGGTTCTCATCGAACATTGGAAGGATTCTCGTAGCCATTTCCAAGCAAGTTACTTTAATTTCTGGTACTTCATATTTAGCCTTTAGGATTTTGACTGTATCGACTAGTTCACCAAGAATTTCGACACCAGTAAATCCAGCACCACAAACGATGATGTTCAAATCAGCTGGATCGTTTGATTTCTTGTAATTAGCGATATTTTGATTGATAGTCTTATAGATATTTTGAGCAGTTTCAAGATCTTGAAGAATCAAGGCATTCTCACTAGCGCCTTCTAGTCCAAAGTCCTCGGAACGGAATCCTAATGAAACAACGATGTAATCATAGGTAATGTCCTCATGGTCAGAGAACTCGACTGTCTTGTTGTCTAAATCAAGTTTTGAAACAGTTGCCTTGATAAAGTTAACGTTTGAAGGTAGAACTGAACGAACATCAAAGCTAACTGCATCAGCACGATTAGTTCCTGCTGCAATAGTATGCAAAGCAGTTTTTTCAACGTGTTTTTCATTTTTATCAATTAAATCAATTTGTGTTCCAGCTGGAGTACTCTTAGCTAAGTCACGAGCAGCTCTCAAGCCACCATATCCAGCGCCTAGTACTAAAATATGTGCCATAATTACCTTTCTCCTTCTATTTTGAAATTAAAACGTTTACCTAATTATTATATATCGTTCTAGGCAATAGGAGAAACCATTTGCTATAAAGGATTTTTACTAATTGAGTGTTTCAAAAAGAACGGAGCTATGATAGTGATTAAAATGATGCTAATAATGACAGTAGAATAATACTCTTCGGATAATAAATGAACGCTGTAGCCAACTTGAGCAACAATCAAAGCCATTTCCCCACGAGAAATCATTCCAGAACCGATGACGTAAGAGTCTTTTAAATTGAATCCGGAAATTTTGGCACCAAATCCAGCACCGAAAAGTTTTCCGATAACACCAGTGATGGTAAAAAGAGCAATCAACCAAAAATCACGCAAGAAATTGTCGAATTCTAAGTTGAGACCGATACTGATGAAGAAAATTGGAATAAAGATGGCATAGCCGATCATTTCAATATTTTGATTGATTTTAGGGTTGTAATCTTTAGCATTGGAAACCGCGATACCAGCAATAAAAGCACCTAATACTGAATCCAACTGAACAGCATCAGCTAGATAAGCCATAAGTAAACAAATGACTAGGGCAAAAATTGTTGGTGCATGAGTGGCATCTAGGTATTCTGATAACTTCATCAATTCTGGAATGACCCATTTGTAGAAGACCACAACCAGAATAGCAAAAACTAACCAAAGACCTAATAAGGTTAATATCTTTTGAGCTGAAAAGTCACCGGTCAAAGTTCCTGACATAACACTCAAAATTGAGATAGCTAAAATATCATCGGCAACCGCAGCACCTAAAATAACCGTTCCAGATGTGCTGGAAAGATAGTTTAAACTCTTCAAAACTTCGACTGAAATAGAAACAGAAGTGGCAGCAAAAACGACTGACATGAAGATACTTTCTTTAAGGTTGATGTCAAAAAGTAAAGCAGTAACCAAAGTTAATGCGACTGGCAAGATGACACCAAAGATTGCGACATTAATACTAGGCAATAGATGTTTTCTAAGCAGTTTTAAGTCACTTTCTAGTCCGGCTAGAAACATTAATAAAACAACTCCGATGTCGGCAAATAGTTCTACTTCATGCGTTGACTTGACAATATTAAGGACACCTTTTCCTAAGATAACTCCTAAGATAAGTTGTCCTACAACCGCTGGGATATTGATTTTGTTAAAGATATGGCTAACAACTAGTGTTAGAAAAAGCATTAAGGCCAAAAGGGTTATAAATTCCATGGCAAACTCCTAATTTTTCGTGATGCCATTGATAAAAATATTGATAACCGTTTTAAGATTAGCAATATTGCGCTTCCTTTTAGCATCGTTATATTCAATGTAAGGGAGTAACATTGTTAAAAAAGTTCCAACTTGAACCGGAATAGCTAGGTCAGAACGTAGTTCATCTTTGTGAGATTGGAAAACATTGAATAAAACTTTATAATATCCACCGTCCCAATTTTGCATGATCTCTTTGCGTTCTTCAGGGGTGAAGAAGGTTTCGATATCATTTCTCATAATAAAATAATTTATTTTAAAATTACCAATCATGAATTGTGAAATTTTTAAGAGTAGCTCTTCAAAAGGTAAATCTTGATTCTTTTTATATTCTTCTAATAAATTATTGCTAAAACCGCTGATAACGTGCTCAAGCGCTTTAATATAAAGAATCTTTTTATTCTTATAGTAGTGATACATGTTGGGTTGCGTGATGTTTAATTCTTGGGCAATCTTGCGTGTAGAGGTCGCTTGATAGCCTTGAGAAAGAAACATTTCAGCGGCAACTTTTAAAATTGCACTCTTAGTATTTTCAGCTTGTTGATCCCGTACGTTCATTTTCTTATCCATCCCTTGATCTATTCCTATACATTATATATTAATATAACTTGTTTATCACAAGATAAGAAAAAGCAGGGTATCTATCGAATTGTTCCGATGATATCCTGCTGTTATTTTTTGTCTTTAATGACGTAGATAGGACGTTTTTTAACTTCTAAGAAAATCTTACCGATATATTCACCTAAGATACCGATACTGAGAAGTTGAATCCCACCAATGAACAAAATAATTGAGACCATTGAGGCCCAGCCACTAACGCTGCTTAGTGGATAGATTAATTTCCGAATAAATACTGCAATGATACCAATAACTGAAACGATTGAGAAGAATGTTCCCATCCAAGTGGCAAACATCAAAGGTCCTTCAGAGAAATCAACGATCCCAGTGATAGCGTATTTGAATAATTTCCAGAAATTCCAAGAAGTTGAACCAGCTGAACGTTCACGATTTTTATAAGGTAAATATTTAGTTTTGAATCCCACCCAACTAAATATTCCCTTTGAGAACCGATTATATTCAGTCATCGATTTGATAGCTTCGACCATTTGACGAGTCATCAAGCGATAATCTCTAGCTCCAGGTATGATTTTGGTTTGGGACATTTTATTAATGACCTTGTAAAAACCATCAGAGAAGAAAGAAATGATTTTATTCTCACCTTCGCGGTCCATTCTAGCTGTTCCGACACAATCATATTCGCCATCTTCTAGCAGATCAAACATTTCAGGCAACATTTCTGGTGGGTCTTGAAGATCGACATCCATAACGGCAGTATAGTCGCCAGTTACTTGATTTAATCCAGCGTATAACGCCGATTCTTTACCGAAGTTACGTGAGAAGGAAATGAAGTGAACTTCGTCGCTGTGAGCTTTTTGTAAATCTTTTAAAATTGAGTAAGTTCGGTCTTTTGATCCATCATCGATAAACCAATATTCCAATTTGAATTTATTGGTTTGTTCCTTGAGCTTGGTCATGGCGTCATAATAAATATTAATAGTTTCTTGTTCGTTAAAACACGGAACGATAACAGATATAGTTTTCATAAATATTATTTTCACTTTCGCAGAAATTATAAAAAAACACCCATTAATGAGCGTTTAAAACTAAATTATATTTTTAATGATTCGGGAAGAGACAACATACCATTACTTGATGTATTAATAACACTAACACTAATGTCACGGTTTGTCTTATTCTCGATTTCGTGGAGATCATCGTCGGTTTGTACGAAGATATCCTTGATGTCATTGTGTTTATCTAGCAAATTGATCACAGCGTCGATGTTTTTGACGACATCTTGAAGTAGACGAATTGTATTGTCGCTTGAAATACTGTTGATGTTCAAGATTAGTTGATAAAGTAAGTCAGAATTATTACCAACAAAAACGGAATTTTCAGTGTTTGGAGCAATGTTCTTCAGCCACCAAGTGATCAATTCAGATTTTTCATTGAAATCATGTTCTAATAAGCCGTTTTTATCAAATAATTGGAAACTTACAGCTTGATTCTTTTCAAAAATAACTGTTAAGACAATTGAACCATCAGTACGGTAGAAATTTTGTTCGGAAAGTTCTTTGTTCTTGTTGAAGTTTTGTGTAGATGATAATTGACCGTCACCATTATAAATATTAGTTTTAACTACTTGATCGTTCTTGTAGTAATTAATTCGATCGATTAGTTTGTCAAAATATTCCACCGTCATGAGCAACGTTTGTTTTTGGTCGTAAATGAAAGTATCTTGAGATTCAACGTCAGTTCTTGTTACCCAATCAGTATTTTCTGGGATTGCGACTTTTTTGTCGGTAGGATTAGAACTAGCTTGAAGTTGGTCAAAAATATTGACGACATTTGGAATAGGTAAGTGACTAGCTTTTGCTTTAGCATCAATGATGTCGTGAATATGATTGTTATAGAAAGTAGAAACAACAGTAACAGGTTTTTGCAATTTAGTTTCTAGGTAGTCAATCATACCGAACAAGTCGTTTTTTGATGCATCAGCTTCAAAATCATTGGCAGCCACGTAGTATTCTTTGTCTTTGTCTAAGTAAACATCGCGTACTAAATAAGCTGAATGGAAAACGTCCTTGATATATTTAGTAATGTAGTCGATGTTGTCATTGACTTCAGCAAGTTCACCATCAATTTTTTGATGCTCTTCATCTAGACTTTGAAGATGACGCTCCAAACCACCGATAGTTTCAACACGATAATTGTGGTCGCTCTTCATTTTATCGTCAATTTCATTAGCCTTTTGCTTAAGATCATCGATTTGGGATTTAACCTGATTAATGTTGCTGTTTAAGTCATTTGCTTGACCATTTAGTTGAGTAATATTTTCTTGGGCATTATTTATTTGACCCTTGAGGTCTTTTCTTTCATCATAGAGAGTATTGATAGAGTTCTTTTGTTTCTCCATCAAAACCATCATTTTTTGTAAGTCTTTTTCTTCTTTGATGGAATCGGACATGTCAGTTTCTGATTGTTCATTCTTGGCTAGATCAGTTTGTAATGACTCCAACTTAGCAGTTTTAGTGTTGATTTCAGAATTTAAGTCACTTAATTCAGATTGAAGTTTTTGGAGCTTCTCAGTTTGTTCTTTACGATCAGCATTTACACTTGCAAGATGTTCTTTAGCAGCGTCGTCGTTTTGAGCTTTCGTATTAGCAAGCTTTTCGTTAGATTCTTTTTCATCACGTTTGAGAGTTTTTAAATATTTATCTAAAGTAGCTTTCTTGGCTTCAAATTCATCTTTTTCTGTGAAAAGATTAGTCTTGAGATCGTTTCTTAATTTAGCATACTGATGAGAAAGGTCGTTCATTTGTTCTTCGATATTGATACGTTTATCATGAACTGACACAGGAAGGTTTTCTTCTTTCTTTTCAGGCTCAGCTACTGGTGTAGAAGCCTTTTGTTCAGTACTTTGTTCAGGATTTTCATCCTTTTTAGGAGTATCAGGAGTAGGTGTTTGAGACTGCTCTGGTTTCTCATCAATTTTGCGTAACATGTCTAAAAATTTCACGAATGAATTCCCCCATAAAAAGACTTATAATAGTTACTAAAGAGTAGCATTTTTTTATATTAGTGTAAAGTTTGATATAAAGCTATTTGAAGAGTAAACCTAGACCAAAAAAAGGAGAGTTTTTGTATGAAGATTATGGCTATAAATGCAGGTAGTTCAACTTTAAAGTGGAAACTTTTTGAAATGCCTGAAAAAGTAACAATAGCTTCAGGTATGATCGACCGTCTGGGCAGTCCTAAAGCTATCTTTAAATTGAAATATAATGGTAAAAAAATAGAAGAAGAAAAAGCTATCGAATCTAATGATGTTGCTGTATTAGCAGTTCTTGATGCTTTGAAAGATATGGACATTATCCAAAGATACGAAGATATTGTAGCTTTTGGTCATCGTGTAGTTGCTGGAGGGGAAGAATTTAAAAAGTCAGCTATTGTGACTGATGAAAATCTACAAAAAATTATGGATTTATCAGAATATGCTCCATTGCACAACAAAATCGAAGCTTATTACATTGATGTCTTCAAGAAATTGGTTCCTAGGGCTATTCAAGTGGCTGTTTTTGATACCTCGTTCTTTGTTGATATTCCAGCAATGAATTATCTTTACAGTATCGATATGGACGATTATAAGAAGTATCACACTCGTCGCTATGGTGCACACGGAACTAGTCACCGTTATATCGCTCAACGTTTGGATAAAATTGTTGACGGTGGCATTCAGGATAAAAATGTTATCGTTCTCCACTTAGGTAGTGGTGCTTCGATCAGTGCTATTAAACAAGGCAAAGCTTTTGATATTTCGATGGGCTTCACGCCATTAGCTGGAATTATGATGAGTTCTAGAAGTGGTGATATTGACTTTTCAATTTTGCCATATTTGATGAGAAAACTTGGTTTGACGGATATTAACGATATGATCGATATCCTAAATAACAAGTCTGGATTGTTAGGTATCTCTGGTATTTCACCGGATATGCGTGATATTGAAGCCAATGAAGACACTAATCAACGTGCCAAATTAGCTTTGGAAATGTATCGTAATCGCATTTTGAAATTCATCGGTTCTTATATTGCTGAAATGGGTGGAGTAGACGTTTTGGCCTTTACTGCCGGGGTCGGTGAGAATTCTAGTGAAGTTCGTGAAGATATTATGAGTGGATTAGAATTCATGGGCTTGAAGATCGATGATGAAAACAATCACGTCCGAGGTAAAGAAATCAAAATTACAACTGACGATTCTAAGATTACTGCTTACACGATTCCAACTAATGAAGAATTAATGATTGCGCAAGATACTTATAGTTTTGCCAGATTATTGGATGGATTTAGATCTTAAAAATAACACCTAAAATAAAGGTAACTGTCTGTGTCAAAGTTATCAGTAAGAGATTTTTGATGATCAAGGGGAAGGTCTTCTTTTTGATTGGGTTCTCGCTGAAAGCTTTGACATTTTTGTATACTATTGGAGTTATTAAGAAGGTCAATAACATTAATTTGGGCAATAAGCCTAGTATTACAGAGCAGAATAATGCTAAATAACCTAAGATATAGAGCCATTTTAGAATAAAAATCGAATTGTTTTTGCCAAGATAATAGACTAGAGTTTTTCTGCCTAGTCCGATATCTTCTTTTTGGTCAGCAATATTATTGGCTAATAATAAATTAGAAATTGCAAAAACCGTCAGTAATGAAGACAATAAGGCATCTCCGTAGAATTTAAAGTTCAGTTCTACGAAAGGATTGTTGACGACGTTAATGTAAATAGCAATCAAGTAAATGACGTAACCCATTGTGAATCCAGAAAAGAACTCTCCTAATGGTCCGCGGTTAATAGGAAAAGGTCCACCAGCATAACAAAAACCGACAACAAAAGAGAATAACCCTAAATAAAGTAAAGGCAATCCGGTTCGGTAAACGATGAAGAGACCAATAATAGCCGCTATAACGGTGAAAGAGAAATCAAGCCAACCGACTAGATGGATATTTAAATTATGAACACCGATGACATTAGTTTTTTGACGGAAGTCGTCACCAGTAGCGTTTTTGTAATCCCAATAGTTGTCATTGATATCGACGGCCATATTGAATAAAAACATAGCGATGAAAAATAAGACCAAATCAAGAGCGTTAATTGAGTGCCAGTGATAATATGAATACAACGTCCCCATCAAAAAAGGGAAGACACTAGCCGTTTTTGCTTTGATTTCAACTAGTTCGAAAAAAACAGATGGTTTCAACAAAATCAGTCCTTTGGATTTGATAGGTTCTATTATAGAATTATTTTAGATTACAACAAAGTGATACAGGGGTATGAGAAATTATATGGCGAACTCAATTTGGAAAAATTACCCTAAATTAGGGGAGAAATTGGATCTAACGACTGATTTCATTCATCAAGAAGTTAAGATTCAAAATCTAGATATTAGTAAAATGATTGTCGATTTAACCTCAGGCGGGAAGATGTTACGTCCGGCATTTTTCTTGCTGTTCAGTGATTTTGGTACGACTAAGAGGACGACAAAGGAATTGATTCCTTTAGCAGCTTCAATTGAAATTTTGCATGTGGCAACTTTGATTCATGATGATGTAATTGATGACTCGCCGTTACGTCGTAATCGTCCTACGATTCATACTAAATATGGTCGTAGAAATGCTATTTATGCAGGGGATTATTTGTTTACGTTATATTTTGAATTGATTTCAAAAAATTTGCGTCATAATACAGATATTTTATTGAATGCCTTGAGTATGAAGAAGATTTTAGTTGGAGAGTTGGATCAAATGTTGATTAATTTCAACGTCGATGCAAATACCGATATGTATTTCAAAGAAATTTCTGGAAAAACGGCTGAATTATTCAGTCTGAGTGCCAAAATGGGTGCTATTGTTAGCGATAGTAGTCAAGAAATCGTTGAACGTTGTCAAAACATTGGTCACGATATTGGCATGGCCTTTCAAATTATTGATGATATTTTGGATTTTAGCGCAACTTCTCAAACTGGCAAACCGGTTCACGAGGATTTAAAAAATGGGGTTTATTCATTACCCTATATTTTAGGTTTAGAAGCCAAAAATCAGCGCTTAATTGAAGTTTTATCCAAAGATAAATTGAATGATAAAGATGATCGAATTGCTACACAGATCGTCTTAGATGATGGCTATTTAGATCAAGCTAAACAAGTTGCTCGTGAGTTTACTGATCGTGCTGTTGCAGAAATCGAAAAACTGCCTAAGTGTCATAATCAGACTATTTTAAAAAACGTTGTTAAGAAATTAAATAACCGAATCAAGTAAAAAAGGATATGTGGGTCTTTCTTAAGCTGCTACTACTAACTTAAGAAAGACCCGACATATCCTTTTTATTGTAACGTTATAACGATTATAATCCTTGGTCCATCTGATATAGTTCTTTAAAATGCTCATTCGATTGATAAAGGTCTTTAGGGGCACCTTGCATTTCAACTCTTTCACTATTCATGAAGACGACTTTATCAACATGGTTAACCCCTTGTAAGTGGTGGGTTACCCAGATGATAGTTTTATCTTTTAATACAGAGAAGAAAGTCTTTAACAGGTCATTTTCAGTAATTGGATCAAGTCCAACAGTTGGTTCATCTAGTAGGACAATAGGAGCATCCTGCAAAAGAATTCTAGCTAGAGCAATTCTTTCCTGTTCGCCACCAGAGAATCTAGAACCATTTTCGCCGACTAAGGTGTTGTACTTGTCAGGCAAGGATTCTACTAAATCTTTTAAACCGACACGTTCTAGGGCTTGTTTAACCTCAACGTCAGACTTGCCTTCGTTTCCTAATCTGACGTTATTCATCAAAGTAGTATTAAAAAGAAATGGCTTTTGATTCAAGACGGAGAAGAGCTTTTGACGATGTTCTTGAATTTGGGCGATATCATAATCGTTGATCTTAATTTGTCCAGCAGTTGGTGTGAGATCTCCTAAAATCAATTGCAAAATAGTTGTTTTACCAATTCCACTAGGGCCCAATAGTGCTAATTTTTCACCTTTATGAATTGTCTGTGAGAAATTCTTAATTAAAATCGGTGAGTCGGTGTCATATTCAAAAGAAACTTTGTCTAGAGTCAAGCTCTTAAAGGCATTAGGAGCTAAATCGACTTGTGATGGTAAATTACTTTCGACCGGTTTAATGGTGTTTAAACGTTGAATTGAATCCTTATAGAGTGGCCATTCTTCAAAGCCTTGACTGACAGGAATAATAGCATCCGAAAGTGGAAAAATAGCCAAAACTACTGCAGAGACAAAGTTAGCTTGTTCTTGACCATTAGTCATAGTTAAGTTAGTGAAAATCAAAAAACAAATTGCTAAAGCAGCGAAAATCAATTGTAACCCGAAATCACGATTGCGGCGAAAAGCTTTTGATTTTAATTTCGATTGATCAAGATTTTGAATATTATTAGAAGTCAAGTTTTGAAAATCGTTTTTACGACCGGAAATGACCCAATCGTCAACACCTAAAATATTGTCGGTCAATTGGATGTAGAGATTACTTTTGACTTCTTTTTGATAAGCTCGCCGAGCACTTTCAATTGAGACTGAAAATAATGGTACTAAGAAAACTTCAATGAATAGCAATAAGAAGACGAAAAATCCAAAAGCAGGATTGAAGATCCCTAAGGCAAGTGAACCAATAATGGTTAATAAGTAACCAATAACGGCTGGGAAAATAGTCCTTAAATAAAGATTTTGTAAATGAGAAATATCTTCAGATAACAATCCCATGATGTCACCAGTTTTATGATGTTCATTGAAAAATGAAGCGTCGCTTTCCAAAGTTTTATAAAGACGGGTTCTTAAATCAGAAGTAACACGTAAGACCCAATTGTGACTCTTTAGACGTTCGATATATTTGAAGACTGGACGACCGATACCAAAGGCTCTAGTTAGAAGGATAGGAACGTAAATCAGTAAGATATTGACTGGATGAGTGGCGGCTTTATCAATTGTATAACCGGAAGTAAACATCAAAGCTCCGGCACAAAATGACGTCAATAATCCTAAAGTCAAAGCAGTGATCAACAAACCTTTATATTGTTTGATATATGGTTTGACCCAGGTATCATGTTTGAATGTTTTGAAGAAATTCATAGTTGATCACCTCGCATATTTTTGATTAATTGGGTGAAAGCACCGTTATGGTCTTGAAGTTGATCTGGCGTGCCTTGTTCAACGATAGTGCCATTATCCATAACGATGACATAATCCATTTCTTTGATCCAATGCAATCTGTGGGTAGCGAAAATAACTAAATGATTTTGGAATAGCTTTTCCATTGGCTTTTTCAAAGCATATTCAGTTTCAATATCCAAATGAGCTGTTGGTTCATCAAAGATTAAAACGTGACGATCATCAGCCAAGAAAGCACGAGCAAGCATGATACGTTGCTGTTGACCACCAGAGATTCCACGGCCACCTTCACCGATCTTCGTTTGATAACCGTCAGTTAAAGTATCGATGAATTCTTGTAAACCAGCTTGTTTAGCGGCATCTTTAATTTCATCCATTGAAGCTTTAGGACGGTAAAAGGCGATGTTTTCAGCAATTGAACCAGCGAATAGATAAGGTGATTGTGGTAAGAAAGTAAGCTTTTTTTGCCAATTTTCTTGTTTAAAGTTAGGAACTTTTTGGTGATTAATTTGGATGTCAGCTTGGTTAGGAACTAAGAAACCACCGATAGTTCTAATTAAAGTTGTTTTACCAGAGCCGGATTTGCCAATGACACCAACTTTTTGATAACCATTTAATTTCAAATTATCAATATCAAGACTAACTGCATCGTTACCAACGCCTTGATAAGTGAATTGTAAGTTGTTGATCGTAACGTTGGAATCTTTATCCCAAGTGAAGTCTTCTAGTTGATTGGCTTCCTTAGTATCTGGACGTTCCAAGATATCAAAAATAGAATTTAGAGCATTCTTACCATTCAAAGTAGCATGATAATCGTTAGAGAAATCTCTCAAAGGTAAAAAGTATTCAGGAGCTAAGATCAAAGTGACCAAGGCAGGGAAGAGCGGAAAACTGTTGTTAATGAGCCCTAAACCTAGGAATACGGCCAAAATAGCGATTCCTAATGTAGTCAGCCAGTCGAGAGCAAAAGTCGATAAGATGGCAATTCTAAGCGTATTCATAGTTCTTCTGCGATACTCGTCACTGACAGTATAGATATTTTTAGCATAGCGCTTACTTAGACCCAACATTTTTAACGTCGGTAAGCCTCTTAAAGCATCTAAGAAGTGATTGGAAAGAATCGTATACTGTTTGTATTGGGCATCAGCCTTAGCCTGAGCAGCGAGCCCTAAAATTATCATAAATAAGATAACTAATGGCACGATGATGGTCAAAGTTATTCCTGAAGCAATATTTTGCGTGTAAATGTAAATCAATAAAACTGGTGGAATGATCGACATGTTCATTAACTTAGTAAAAATTAATTTGAAATAATTTTCTACCAAGTCGATACCGTCAAGAGAAGAAGTGACTAAATTACCAGTTCCTTCTTCAGAGATCATCTCAGGACCAGCATTGTAAACCTTGTCTAATAAACGTCTACGAATATCTTCGGACGTTTTACTGGCAAATTTTTCAACGATTTTAGTATTAATTAAATTGAATAAATGTCGTAGAACAAAAGATGCTGCAAACAAGAGCATCGGATTGATGATTGATTGAAGAGGCTTTTGTTCCCACGAATTTACGAGTGCTTCTGCTAAATACTTACCTTGGAATAAAACAACAAATGCTTGCAAGAGAGTTAATCCTGCAAGCATTTGAAGAAGTTTTTTTGTTCCAGGTAAGCGAAATAAACGCTTATCTATCATTAGTATTTCACCGTATTCTCTCTTGGATTTATTCTCTTTGTGAATAGAGAGTATGACCAAATGAAGTAAATAGCTACAATTGGTACCAAGATACATGCAACAATCGTCATAATCGTCAAAGTATATGGTGAATTAGCAGCATCTTTGATCAAAATACTGTGAGCTGGATTAGTAGCAATCATAACACGTGGGAATAGTCCGTTGAACAATAAAACGATGACCATACTTAGTGCTAAACCACTACCAGCAAAGCTCCATCCCTCTCTGTTCTTTAGGACTCCATAGTAACCTAATAAGGAGAACAAAACAATTAGTAGAGTGATGATTAGAGATGAGAAGAATCTCTTAGTAAAGAAGTCAGTTTGCAAGAATACTAAAACAGCAAAGACAACTTCACCGAGGAACAAAATTGGATAAAGGATTTGATTTAATTTACGAGCACGATCGCGTAATGGACCTTCAATTCTTAAGCGAATGAAGTTTAAACCATGGACTAACGAAAGTAATACTCCGGCAACTCCTCCGACAATCGACAATAAGTTGACGACATCAAAGAATTTAGGGAACGCATTACCTGCAGCATCCATTGGGATACCTTGAACCATACTCAAAAGAATCATACAAAGGAAAAACGGTGGAATGATACTACCGGCAAAAAATGCCCACATCCAAAGATTTTTCCCAGTTCTAGTTTCAGCGTGTTTGTGGAACTCGAAGGAAACTCCACGAAGAATCAAACCGACTAAAACTAACAAGAATAAAATGTAATAACCAGAGAACAATGATGCGTACCACATTGGTAAGGAAGCAAACATTGCACCACCAGCTGTAACTAACCAAGTTTCGTTACCGTCCCAGTGAGGACCGATAGTTGACATGATGGCAGTTCTTTCTAAGTCATCTTTAGCGAGAAACCTCGTTGCCATTCCAACACCGAAGTCGAAACCTTCAAGAAATAGGAAAATGGCAAATAATAATCCGATTAAGATAAACCACAGTGTGCTGAGTGTCATTGTCCGAAGGCCTCCTTTGCAAATGGATCGACGTTTTGTTTGGAGTCAGCTTCTTCAAAGTATGGACCGTGATGAAGTGTTTGTCTGCAATACCAAACCATGACGCCACCCAATAGAGTAAAGAGCAAGAAGTAAATAATATTACTGAATAATAGACTAGCAACGGTTGAAGTAGGTGAAACAGCTTGAGCAATTGTGAATAGTCCATAAACGATCCAAGGATAACGACCGAATTCAGTAATGAACCAACCGGCAGAATTACCGATAAATGGAAGCCAGATACTGAGTCCTAAAACAACTAGCATCCACTTGTGATTTTCAATAGTATCTTTTTTCTTTCTAGAGAAAATCAAACCGACTAGAGCAACCAGCATAACTAGAGCATCGATTCCAGTCATCACTCTGAAACTCCAGAATAGAGTCTTAGGTGGAACGTAGTAGTTCATATCTTTTCCAAACTTATTATCATACTTAGCATGAAGTTCTTTATTGATGGTATTCATACCTTTAACAGAACCACTAAGTTTGTGATAAGCCAAAATACTCAAGACACCTGGAACTTCAATTTTACCGCTAGCCTTGTGATCTTTAGCATCAATTAATTCAACAACTGTCCAAGGAGCGGGATCTTTAGTGTCCTCATAAATACCTTCAGTTGCAGCAAATTTCATTGGTTGATCTTTGATAATTTGTTGTGTCTGTAAATCTCCGGCACCAGCTGAAGCAATGGCAAAAATCAAACTTGCCCAAAGTCCAAAACGTAGAGAAGTTTTGAAGAAGTGATTTTCGTCTTTCTTTTTACGTAACAATCCCCAAGCACTCATACCAGCAATGACAACTGCAGCTGTCATAAAGGCGGCGAGGATAACGTGAGGGAAGACTTTCCATAATTGAGGATTGGCAACAACTGCGCCAAAATCAGTCAATTGGATTCTTCCAGTTGTGTTGTTGATCTTGAAACCTGTGGGATGTTGCATGAAACTATTGGCAGCTAAAATCCAAATAGCGGATAGCATTGTACCAATTGAAGTCATCCAAATCATAAAGGCGTGAACACCTGGTTTGAAACGATCCCAAGTGAACATCCAAATCCCGATAAAGACGGATTCAATGAAGAATGCTAATAAAGCCTCAATAGCAAGTGGAGCACCGAATACATCACCCATGAAACGTGAGTACTCAGACCAATTCATACCGAACTGGAATTCTTGAATAATACCTGTAACAATACCTACAGCAAAACTCAAAAGAAAGATTTTCCCCCAGAACTTTGCCATATCTAGGTAAACTTTGTCTTTTTTGACGGCGTAGATAGTTTCCATGATAGCGACTAAAAATCCCATTCCGATTGAAAATGGAACAAAGAAGAAATGGAAGACGGTCGTCATTGCAAATTGGAAACGTGCCAAAGAGACAATACTTAAACCAACACCAAGCATGGTCAATAACCTCCTTAAAAACATAAATTTAAACCCAATATATGAATTTATCATATGATTAATTACTTGCTTAATCAATAAATTTGACTTAAAAAAGCGGTAACAGCCTTGATATAACTGAATTGCATAAAACTTCACAAAATAAAAAATATTATGAATAACAATTAATTAATCATCAATACATAAAATGATAATTCTATATTACTTATACTTAAATATACCGCTTTCAGAATCTTCTGCTTGTCAGATTTGAAAAAGAAAATTTACAAAAGGTAAGTGGTATCTTTAATTTAGGAACAATTTACTTATAACGGCGTTATAGACCCAAAAATAGGTAATTAGAAACGGATTGGATGGTTAATTTTCTCCAAATCTAATATAAATAAACTAAGCAATGTGAAAGTGAGCAAGAAAAATGGAATTGAATCAGATTTTAAGAAAGAAACGTCAGGAATATCATTTGACCCAAGAGCAGTTGGCGGAAAAGTTGTATGTTTCGTCGAAAACTGTCTCAAATTGGGAAACTGGTAAAACTTTTCCTGATATTAATAGTCTGATTCGTTTATCGAAGCTCTATCACATTTCTTTAGATAATTTATTGGTGGAGGGATCTGATATTGTGAGAGATATTGATAAGAAAACACGCTTGATGACTTTAAAAAGGTACATGTGGTTACCTAGTATTTTAAATTTGATTTTGATATTAGTTGTTTCTCAGCAAAGGCTTTTGGGAAAATTATCAAATATTGGTACAGGCTTGATTTTGGTAAGTATTGCCTTGAATTCGGGAATATTGATTTATTTTAATAGAGAAGTTAAACAAGAAGAACAAACGACTGAGGTATCTACACAACCTAATGAGTAAGTACGAGGCTTCTTATTATTTGTAGTCTTATTTGTTGGCTCAATGATAGTTGGATATTTGATGAAAAAATAAAAGGACAAACGCATTCGCGTTTGTCCTTTTTGAGACTAATGTCTACTGCTACGACTTCTTGTTCCAAAATTATTATTTTGTTGCGGTGCACCTAAACGAGGATTGCCATTGTTTGGATTGAATTGTTGATTGTTCTGATTACCAAAGTTTGACGGATTCATATTTTGATTTTGGTTGTTAGGTGCATAATTTTGGTTTTGTCCGTAGTTTTGATTATTGTAATTTGAATTTGGATTATATGATTGATTATTGAATTGTCCTTGATTGCTGTTGCCAAATTGATTATTTGGTTGTTGGTAATTCCCACGAGGGTTAGGGCGATTCATATTATTATTCATATTGCCGTTCATATTGTTATTACTACCATTCATTGGCTGATTGAACTGTTGATTGTTATAGCCACCATTTTGGTTGTTGAATTGGTTTGAACGGTTATTGCTGTAATTCCCATTGTTAGGGAATTGTTGTTGATTCATATTATTTGGAGCTTGATTAGGATTGAACTGTTGATTGTATCCTTGATTGTTGTTACCAAATTGATTTTGGTTGTTATTTTGATAAGGATTATATCCGTAATTTGCTTGATTAAAATTGTTAGGTTGATTAAATTGCCCATTTGGTTGATTTTGATTATAAAATTGACCAAAGTTTTGATTTTGATTGTCGAACTGTTTTTGATTATTATCCGAATCGTCTTCAGGTTCTTCGTCAGAAACTGGATGAATTATCATATCTACGATGACGACAATCAAGTCAATTGCACCAATGATGATACCAACCCAAGCCCAAATCTTTAAGAAGCCAGCCCCAGGCATATTGGCATTGAACAAGCCCATTAAACCACCGAGGATCAGGATGACAAATCCAACAATATCAGGAACGATACTGTACGTTCGGTTAGTTAAAATGTAGATTGCAGCTGAAATGATATAAGTGATTGCCATTAAAATTCCGGCGGCACCACCGATAGCACCAGTACCGACCAAGGCGGCAATGAAACCTTCAAAACCAGCTTTGATCATTAATACAATTGATAGTATAAGCAATAAAATCCCGGCAGAAATTTTTGTTATTCTTACCATAGTTAACCTCCAATTTTACTTACCAATACTATTGTATATCATCCTTTACAAAATGGTTAATAGGTCCATATTTATGTCCTACAGCGATTTCATGTTTAATAGCATTATAAGTAAATGTTTTTGCAGTCTTAATGGCATCTTCCATGCTTTGACCCTTAGCCAATTCAGCCACAATACATGATGACAAGGTGTCACCAGTACCATTGATGTGGTCTGTTTTGACATATGGTTCAGAGATCCAGAATGATTGACCATCTTCTAGTAGAACATAATCTTCAACTTCATCAATTGAGTCGTCGCTATGTTCACCCTTTATCATAATATTTTTTGGACCTAATTTGCGTAATTTATGTGCAGCCTTAATAATTTCTTCTTTATTTTCTAATTCTAGTCCAGATAATTTCTTAGCTTCATAGAAATTTGGTGTAATTAGATCAGCTAATGGGAATAATTCATCGATTAAAGTTTGGTAAGCTTCTGTTTCTAAAAGCATAGCACCATGTTTAGTGATGATAACTGGATCTAAAATGAAATATCCAAAAGGTTTATCCTTGATAGCTTCAGTAACTGTGTGAATAATTTCTGAATCAGACAACATACCAGTTTTAAAAGCTGAGACTTTGAAATCATCTTTGATGTCTTTGATTTGATTCTCAATAAAACTAACTGGCATATTTACACTGTCGTGAATTCCATATGAATTTCCAGCAACAGCAGCAGTGAGAACGGACATTCCGTAAACACCACGAGCCATGAATGTTTTGAGATCTGCTTGAGCGCCGGCACTTCCGTCAGAGTCGGAACCTGCGATAGTTAAAACTTGTGTAAATTCATTCAATATAGTCACCCACCTAATTATTGTTAACCCCTATATTAACAGGAAAGCTGAAAAAAGTGGTCGATTTTTATCATAATTTACTTGACCTTAACGTAACGTCAACCGATAGAATTCATTTTGTTAGGAGAGATATTTATGAAATATACAATTAAAAAATTAGCTGAAATGGCCGGTATTACAACACGTACATTGCGTTATTACGATGATATAAATTTGTTGAAACCAAGTGAAATTAATGAAAATAATTATCGAATTTATGATGAAAAAAACGTAAATAAATTGCAGCAAATTCTTTTTTATCGGTCACTGAATTTTCCATTACAGGAAATCAAAAAGATTATGGATGATCCAGATTTTTCGAGAATTGCTGCTTTAAAAAAACAAAAGCAACTCTTGCTTAAAGAACAGGCAAAGATAAATACTCTACTAACAAATATTGATTTGACGATCAAAGACTATCAAGGAGAAATTGAAATGACAGATACAGAAAAGTTTGAAGCTTTTAAAAAGACTAAGATTTCAGAAAATGAAACTAAATATGGTACAGAAATTCGTCAAAGATATGGTTCAGAAACTATAAAAGAATCGAATCAGAAGTATTCTCAATTAAGTGAGGAAAGTTATCACCAAATGCAAGAAATTGAAGAGAGTTTAATTAAAAGTTTGATTGAATTCAATAAAAATCCAGATATGAAATCTCCACTAGCAAAAAGTATTTATCAAGAACATAAACAATGGCTTGAGTATACTTGGCCTAAATATACCAAAGTAGCACATCGAGGATTGGTTGATATGTACATCAGTGATACTAGATTTGGCGATTACTACAATCAAAAAGCAAATATGCCAATTATTCAGTTATTACATGATGTGGTTTACGAGTATACTAAATGAATTTAATCGTTATAGCGACACAAAAAAGCGATGCAATCTATTCTAAAATTGCACCGTTATTTTCTTTCAAATCTTTGTAAAAGTTAGCCATAGTTAGTTTGTAGTATGGGTAAATCCAGATGAAACCAATTCCTAAGGTTATAAAACCAAGTAGCCACCAACCGATGAAACTAAGTTGGAGGACGAAATAACGCCATTTATTACCAATCATTAATTGGCGACTCTTAGTAATGTAATCTGTTAATTTGTAATTATTAGCAAGACCACGGTCATTCAAATCTTTATAAACAAAGTAAGTTTGTGAATAGGCCATGTATTTTATGATTCCAGGAATGATTAAAAGAATAGTCCAAAGTGCTAAGAAGATATAGGAAATGAGGTAAATTAGCATCAATTTCCACCAATCAGGACTTCTAAAGTAAGTAAAATTACTTTTAATTGGTACAAAGTCCAAACTTGGATCTTCTAACCAATCCAATCCCCTAAAACTAGCAGATAAAGTGATCACTAAAAAAATCAAACTAACTATTAGGCTGATAAGTCCTGAATTAGCTGTCATTCTAACTAATTGGTCAGGGCTTACTGTAGCGGTATCATAATTAATTTTAATTTTTTCGTTGAAATTACTGTATTCATTAGTAAACCAGAATACTAACGATGGAATCAAGAAAAGTAAAACTCCTCTTGACCAATTTCCCCTGAGTAATGATTTGACTTCAGATTTTAATTGAAATCTTGTTCGATATGTCTTCATAAAAACCCCCTCTGTTTGAAGATACTTGAATTACTTTTTATTATAATAAATAAAGACCGTAATTACGTCTATTTTGCTGTAAGATATAATGAATAAAAGAAGTTCTTTATAAAGGAGTCGATTGCATGATTGGATTTATTGGTGCTGGAAGTATTGGTGGAGCCGTTATAACGGGCTTGATCAAAAATGGTTTTGATGAGGATAAGATTGTTGTAAAAGGTGGACGTTCAAATCGAACAAAACTTTTGTGTGACCAACTCGGTTTCCAAATGGTAAAAAAAGTTAAGCAATTAGCTGATGCGGACGTGATTTTTATTGCCGTTGGTGCAACTGCTTTGGATAATGTTTTGAGCGAACTAAAAGAAATCGTAACTGGTAAATTAGTCGTTGCTTTTACTGGTAGTGCTTCGGTTACTCATTTGAAGCAAGCTTTAGGGAGTGATGTTAAAGTTGCTCACGCTATTCCCAATACACCAGTTAAAGTCGGTGCTGGCTTTACAGGTATTACTTATTCAAATGACTTCACTGATGAAGATAAGAAAAAAGTTGCTTCAATTATGGGTTATACTGGACAACTTGTCGAAGTACCCGAAGATCAACTAGGAATTCTTGGAACAGTAGCCGGTTGTTCACCAGCCTTCTTGGATGTCTTTATTGAAGCTTTGAGCGATGCAGGTGTAAAACATGGTTTGAATCGTCAACTTTCCTATGATGCTGCCATTGGGATGGCTATCGGAGCTGCTAAATTAGCTAAGCAATCCCAACTAAATGTTTCTGCTTTAAAAGACGAAGTAACTTCTCCAGGCGGTTCAACTATTCGTGGAGTGGCCGCTCTAGAAGAATATGGTTTTAGAAACGCTGTTATCAAGGCCGTTGATGCTGCTGAAAATGAATAAAATTTGAAGATGAAATCAGACATTTTGTTTGATTTTATTTTTTTTGTTCTTTCTCTCATAATCGAGTAAACTTAAGAAAATATAATTATTTGGGGGAGAGTATTTTGCAGAGAAGAAAGGCTTATAAGACAGCAATTTTGGGCATATTGATTGCTATCATATTAGTTCAATCGATGGTTCCAATGTTGGGCTACATTCCAACTGGATTCGTCAATATTACGATTATTCACATCACTGTTATCGTAGCAGCGATTGTGTTGGGACCAAAGGCTGGTGGAATTGTCGGTTTAGTGTGGGGCATTGGAACGATAATCCGGGCATTTACTAGTCCAACGTCAATCATTGATACGACAGTATTTACTAATCCAGTAGTAGCAGTTTTGCCTAGAATTGCCGTGGGATTGTTGGCTGGATGGATTTATTTATGGTTCAGGCAGCATACGCAGAAAAAAGTTTTGGGGATGGCAGTAGCGTCAGCAATGGGATCGTTGACTAATACCGTATTAGTATTGGGATTAATGCGAGTAATGTATGCCAGCACCATGGCACAAGCTTATGCAACGCAAACCGATTTATTGAATAAATTACTATTAGTCATTGTGGGAACAAACGGGGTACCAGAAATGATCGTAGCAATAATTTTAGCACCAGCTATTTCAACAGCTATTTTGAAGACTAATAAATTTTTGGACAATTAGTAGAATTTGTTGTAAAAAAGAATAAAAATACCAGCATATTTTCTGAAAATTAGGTATGCTAGTAATAGTTACGGGAGGAAATTATGCAAAAAACATTAATCATCAATGCCGGTAGTTCATCACTAAAATGGAAATTATTTGAAATGCCATCAGAAGAGATTTTGGCTAGTGGTTTAGTGGAACGTATCAGTATGCCAGGTTCAATTTTTACCATCAAGTATGGTGATCATCAGAAATTTGAGAGAACAATCGATAATTTAAGTCAAGAAGCTGCTGCTAAGATGGTTTTTGACGAAATGCAAAATTTGAAAATTATCAATGATCTTTCAGAAATCACAGCAGTAGCTCATCGTGTCGTAGCAGGTGGACAAGCCTTCAAATCTGCTGTAAAAGTGACACCTGAAGTATTGAAGAAGATCAAAGAACTCAGTAATTTCGCACCATTGCACAATCCGATGGAAGCTAAAGGAATTGAAACGATGGCTAAAACTTTGCCTAATGTTGTGCAATACGCAGTTTTCGATAGTAAATTCTTCACTGATTTACCAGAAAAGAATGCGATTTATAGCTTGCCATATGAATTGACACAAAAATACCAAATCCGTCGTTATGGCGAACATGGTATTTCACATACTTATTTAACTAAACGTGCCGCAGAATTGTTGAATAAGCCTAAGAATGAACTTGATTTAGTAACTATGCATCTAGGTAGTGGGGCATCACTTGCCGCTGTTAAGAACGGTAAGGCTTTTGATACATCAATGGGCTTCACGCCACTAACTGGTGTCACAATGGGGACTCGTGCCGGTGATGTGGATCCAGCTTTAGTACCTTATTTGATGCAAGAGTTAAAAGTTGATGATCCAAACGAGATCATGATGATGTTGAACCAAAAGTCTGGTTTACTCGGAATTTCAGGAATCTCACCAGATATGCGTGAAATCAAGGCTAAGGAACAAAATGATCCACGTGCTAAATTAGCGGTAGATGTTTTTATTAATCGCATCGTTAAATATGCAGGAAGTTTCCTAACAGAATTAAACGGAGCTGATGCCTTAGTTTTTGCTGGTGGAATTGGTGAACATAATGATGATTTGCGTCAAGAGATCATTAATGAATTAGCTATTTTCAATGTGAAGTTGGATAAGGATTTGAATAAAGCTGGTCAGGAAGGATTGATCAGTAGTCCTGACTCAGCTATTAAGGTTTTGTTGATTCCAACTGATGAAGAGCTAGAAATGGTTCGTCAAGTTGCAGAATTGTAAAAAAATAACACAACTTTGTCGGTTGTGTTATTTTTTTTACTTATTTACTAGTTTCACTCAAACGTTTTTCATGAGCAGCAATAATTTTATCAGCAATTGCTCGGGCAACATTCTCATTTTTCAAAATAGGACCGTGAGAATAGCTACCTATAACGTTCCTGTAACGCATGCCTTCTTGTTTATCATCAGGATTATTACCGTAGCCTTCGACCATTTGGCCAAAAGGCTTCAACTCGCTCTTATCGTCAAAATAAGTACGACCACTGTGGTTCTCAAAGGCTCTAACAGTACCCCATTCGGTCTTATATTCAGTGTCGCCGATCATACGACTGTCAGCTTTAAAAACGGTGTGGAAAGGCAAAATATCTAGACAAGGGATCGTTTGACCACTGCTAGTTTCATAATATTTACCTAGGAATTGATAGCCACCACAGATACAAAGCATTGGGTTATCATCGTCGATATATTCCTTGATAGTTTCGCGATGTCTCTTGAGGTCTTTTGAAACAACGGATTGTTCAAAATCTTGGCCACCGCCGAAGAAAAGAAAATCGTAATCAAAGGCGTTGAATTTCATACCGAGACTGATATTGTCAACTTGAGTGTCATAGCCTTTTTCTTTGAGAAGAAAGCTGAGGATTTTAACATCGCCACTGTCTCCATATGTGTTCATTAAATCTTCGTACAAATAAGCAATTTTAATAGGTTCAGACATAATTTATCTCCAAATAGTATGAATATTGTAATATTAATAAATGAGGTGATTGAATTGACAAAAGAAATCAATAAAAAGATTTTAGCAGATTTTAATGAGAACTTAAATCAAGATGCAACTAATAATGTGCTTAAAAACGCTGTAGCGCAAGTAGGAATTTATCAAGCGAGTGAAAATCCACAAGCCAAGACGTTATTAAATCCATCATTTAATGTTACGGTTGATACAGGAAAGGTATCTAATCAAAAGCATTCCGGCCGCTGTTGGTTATTTGCTGCGTTGAATACTTTGCGGACTGAGTTTGCTCAAAAAAACAACCTGAAAGACTTTGAATTATCACAGAACTATCTTTCATTTTATGATCGTCTAGAGAAGGCTAATTATTTCTATCAAAATATTTTAGAAACAGCTGATTCGCCAGTAGATGATAGAAAAGTCAATACATTGTTCAGTTATCCTAGTGGTGACGGTGGCTACTGGGTTTATGCGGCTAATTTGATTCAAAAATACGGAGTAGTTCCTAATTATGTAATGCCAGAAACTCAAGCTTCTGATAATACGACTGAATTCAACGCTGTTTTGAATAAAATGTTGCGCAAAAATGGTATCGAATTGCGTCAAATGGTCCAAGATAAGACAGATCAAGGTAAAATTGATCAACGCGTTGAAGAAATGCTTTCGGAAGTTTATAAAGTTTGTGTTTACTCATTTGGGATGCCACCTAAGGAATTTGAGTTGTCACTTCATACGGATAATGACAAATTAATTGAAGAAGACAGCATCACACCAAAGGATTTCTTAAAACGTTACTTTACAATAAATTTGGATGACTACGTTATCGTAGAAAATTCACCACAAAAGAGTAAGAAATATCATCAAGCCTACACAATTGCTGAATCTGGTAATATTGTTGGCGGTCGAATCGATAAGTTTTTGAATTTGCCAATTGAACGCCTAGAAGAGTTAACGATTGAACAATTAAAGGGCAATGATCCTGTTTGGTTTGGCAATGATGTTTCTGAAGAATCTGACCGTAAGAAAGGTTATTTATTGGGTGACTTGTATCAATACGATAAATTGTTCAATATTGATTCTAAGATTGAAAAAGGACTTCGCCTAGATTACAAACAAGCTCAAGTTTCACACGCCATGACTATTACTGGGGTCAACTTAGTTAATGGATTTGCTAATCGCTACAAAGTTGAAAATTCTTGGGGTAGCGACAACGGCGAAAATGGCTACTACATGATGGATAAGAAGTGGTTTGAGGATTACGTCTACGAAGTAATTATCAATAAAAAATATTTAACAGCTGCTGAATTATCTGAATACAATCAAGATCCTATTGAATTACCAGCTTGGGATTCTTTAGCCTAAAATAAAAAGGCCGATTAACTTCTTATAAGCTAATTGGTCTTTTTTAAGGCATTGAAGGTTTGCCATAAAGGTAACCTTGTTGAATATTGATGCCGTATTTTTTAGCGAGAATTTGGTCTTTGGAGTCTTCTACACCTTCTAGTACCATATCTAAACAGTACTTTCTAGCTTGGCGGACCCAAAAGGATAGGTATTCAGGAATTTTGTCAGCATTACCACTCATGCGAAGATTTTGCATTGCAAACTTGATTCGATCCACGTATGGCAATGAATGTTTGATATTATCAAAAGTATTAGAACCCGTCCCGACGTCGTCAATCACTAGGGCGATATCGTATTGATGCAATACCAAGCTGTATTCTTTTACTTTGATTAATGGCATAGCATCAGTAAATTCAATCGTTAAAGAGACTGGCTCAATTCGTTTCTTTAAAGCAATAATGGCTCCCAGAGTAAGTGGGTCGTTTGCTTGTTCCTTGTTCAGATTAAATGATAAGGATCTGTGCTTATTCTTTTGCTTGGCTAATATATGAGCTGTCTCTTCAACCAAACCTACTTGTTTTTCAATTGAAAGTTCTGTGAAATCTTCTGGTAAATGCCAATTGCCGTTATCTTCTTTACGTAAAAGGACTTCATATCCAAATAGAGTATTGGTACTCTGATTAACTTGTGGTTGAACAAAAAAACTGTACTTCGTAGGCATTTTCCCTCCTATCCTAAAATTCTCTTGTACTTGAGTATTTTATTCCATTTTTTAATTTATATCAATTAAACAGGTTATTAATTGTGGAATATAAAATATTCCTATTTCAATATTATAGCGGCGTTATGCTAAAAAATTCTTGCAGGTAACCTAAGGTAATACTTTATAACTAAGTTCAAGGAGGTGATTATCTATGTCAGAATACACAACTGGAGAGTTGGCTAAGATTGCAGGTGTCTCAGTTAGAACTTTACAATATTATGACAAGAAAGAGTTATTGATACCTAGTAAAATTCAAACTGGTGGCAAGCGTATTTATACCGCTGAAGATCTCAATAAACTAAAATTAATATTGCTGTTGAAAAATCTTGGTTTGACACTGAAGTCTATCGCAGAAATTATCGACAGTCCCAACTCTACAAAAGTGTTGAATTTGTTATTAGATCAACAAGAGAAAGCACTCAAGGATAATCTAAAGACTACTAAGGAACAACTCAAATTGGTCGAAAACATTAAACGGGATTTACCAATGATGAGCCAAACCTCACTTCAATCAATTGATGACATAGACAAAATCATGGAAAACAAAAAAGCTTTGCGTAAAGTACATTTCAAAATGCTATTTATAGGAATTATCATTGATATTATAGAAATTGCTGCCTTACTTTGGGGTATCTTCAAAGGTCAATGGATGCCATTTGTATTTGCTATCGTATTAGTCATTCTGTTAGCTGGATACGTTTCGTATTTTTACTACGATAATACCAATTACATTTGTCCCAATTGTAATTTTGAATTTAAACCTAAATTCTGGGAAGTGATTTTGAAACCACACAATAGTCGTGCCAGAAAGTTACGTTGTCCTAACTGTCATCAAGAAAATTATTGTGTAGAAATTTATGATGAGAAACAGACTATAAAAACTAATAAATAATGTTATATAATGTTCTCATTAAGAGAGGACGTTTTTGATGGATATTGTTACAAAAAAAGAACAGAAGAAAGTAGAAATTTCTTCAGCTGAATGGCAAATCATGCGAATCGTCTGGACTTTGAAACATGTGACTAGTTCAGAAATCATTAACTTGATGCAAAAGAAACAAACTTGGTCTGACTCTACGATCAAGACTTTAATTACGCGCTTAACTAAAAAAGAATTTCTCAGTCGTAAAAAAGAACAAGGTCGCTATATTTATTCTTCAACTGTAGCTGAACAAGATACGATGAATGAATATGCTAATAGCTTGTTCAGTGATTTTTGTGCTCATAAAGCAGGATCGGTATTGAATGAATTGATCAATTCATTAGAAATTAGTCAGTCTGATATTGCTAAACTGGAGAAAACTTTACAAGAAAAAGAAAAAACTGCTCCCGAACACGTTCATTGTGATTGTTTGCCAGAAGAATGTGGCGATATGTGCTAAAATTAAGTTCCTTGGCAGGGGCGTAGGCTGAACTCGAGAAATTGAGTTTGGCCTATTTTTCTGGCTCTTTTTGTTAAATTGGTAACAGTGATAATGTAGCAAAAAAGTATGTATGGAAAATATAAAAAATGTAAATCTTAGGTAAATATTTTTAGAATTTAAGCAACATGTCAAGATGAGGGATGTTGTCTTCTAAATACACCTCAGAAATAGCTTTGAAACCGAATTGTTCATAAAATTTTTGTAGATAAGCTTGAGCTTGAATTTGAATTGATTGTTTAGGGAATCTTTGTTTGATTTCATCAATTGTTGCCGCAACGATTTTTTCTCCCAAACCATTTTTACGAAATTTTTTGACAACTAGGACGCGTCCAAAAGTAATGTGATCTCCTTTATCAATAATTCTTGTATAAGCTTTTAATTGACCGTTTTCAATCAAGCAAACGTGTAAGTCATCATAATCATCGTCATCGACTTCTTGATACGGACAGTTTTGTTCAATGACGAAAATTTTGACACGTTCTTTTAAAATATCGATCAATTCTTTTGATGTTAGTTCATTAGTATGTTTGACAGTGATCATATAAATCCCTCCAAGGTTTTTTGCTGATAATAATACAATTATATTATTGTAACTGCTACAAATTATAGAAAAACTCTTTTTTCTGACGTTGAATTAAAGGCCACAATAATATAGGATAAAAGGGTGTGAAACATGTGTTTCACGAGTGGAGGTAGTTTAATGAAACCGGAAGAATTTTTTGAATCCTTGGCAAAGCAGGGGATTGAGTTAAGTGAAACTCAAAAAAATCAATTTGCAACTTATTTTAAAGAATTGGTTGAGACTAATAAAGTTATGAACTTAACTTCGATTACCGATGAAGATCAAGTTTATTTAAAACATTTTTACGATTCGATTGAATTAGGATTTGTCGATAAAAAAATCTTGAGTGAGCAATTAACGTTGTGTGATGTCGGTTCAGGGGCAGGTTTTCCATCTTTGCCTTTGAAAATCGTCAATCCTAAACTTAAAATTACTATCGTTGATTCATTGAACAAACGAATCAAGTTTTTAGATGGTTTGGTTACTAAATTAGGTCTAGAAGATGTTAATTTGGTTCATGGGCGTGCTGAAGAAGTTGGCAAGAATGCTCAATTTAGAGAACAATTTGACGTTGTAACGGCTCGTGCAGTGGCCGCTATGAATGTTTTGACTGAATTTTGTTTGCCATTAGTTAAAGTTGGTGGACAATTTGTCGCTATGAAGTCTGAAAAAGCTCCGGAAGAAGTCAAAGTCGCAAAATTTGCCATCGAAACTTTGGGTGGAGAAATCAAACAACAAAAGTCGGTTGAATTACCAAATGATGCAGGAATTCGTAATTTTATTTTTGTAGGAAAGATTAATAAGACACCAAAAAAATATCCAAGAAAACCAGGTACGCCTGCAAAAAAACCACTTGTGAAATAACTAGACAGTATTAAAGATTACTGTAAAAATGATAAGATTATATAGATATGGCAAAAAGTGAACCATAAGTAAATATTTTGAGAGACCGTTATAACGGCTCTAAAGATAGGGGAATAAAATGGCACGAAAAATATCTGTTGCAAATCAAAAAGGTGGTGTTGGCAAGACTACTACCACCATCAATTTGGGAGCATGCTTAACTGATTTGGGTCAAAGAGTGTTAATTGTTGATACTGATCCTCAAGGTAATGCTACTAGCGGTTTAGGTATTAAAAAGGCTAACGTGGAAAAAGATGTCTATGATGTTTTAGTAAATGAATATCCGTTAAAAAAAACTATCATTCATACTAGACATCCAAAACTAGATATCGTTCCAGCAACGATTCAACTAGCTGGTGCAGAGATGGAATTGACGACAATGATGGCTCGTGAAACACGTTTACGTGCTGGAATCGAAGAAGTCGACAATGATTACGATATTATTTTGATTGATTGTCCACCTTCATTAGGTCAACTTTCCACCAATGCCTTTACGGCTAGCGACTCAATTATTATTCCAGTTCAAAGTGAATATTACGCTTTGGAAGGATTGAGTCAGTTACTAAACACCATTCGTTTAGTTCAAAAGCATTTCAATACTAACTTGGCCATTGAAGGCGTCTTGATTACTATGTTAGATGCCAGAACTAATTTGGGTGCTCAAGTAGTTGATGAAGTGAAATCGTATTTTGGCGACTCAGTTTACAAATCAATCGTTCCTAGAAACACACGTCTAGCGGAAGCACCTAGTTACGGTTTACCAATCGTCGACTTTGACGACAAGTCAAGAGGTGCTAAAGCTTATCGTGAACTTGCCGAGGAGGTGTTAAAGCGTAATGGCATCAAGCAAAAATAAAAAAGGCTTAGGAAGAGGAATTGACGCTATCTTTTCTGAATTCGAAGCTATTGATGAAAATAGTGAAACCGTCGTTGATCTTTCTATTGATGATATTCGTCCCAATCCCTATCAACCTAGAAAGACTTTCGACCAAGCTGCTTTAAACGAGTTAGCACATTCAATTGAACAAAATGGGGTCTTTCAACCAATCATCGTTCGTGAAAGTGTTAATGGTTTTGAAATCATCGCTGGTGAGAGACGTTTCCGTGCTAGTAAAATAGCTAAGAAAACTACGATTCCAGCTATCGTTCGTCCATTAAGTGAATCAGGGATGATGGAAATTGCCGTCTTGGAAAACCTTCAACGTGAGGATTTAACACCTCTTGAAGAAGCTGATGCATACCAGACTTTAATTACGAAGTTGAATTTGACCCAAGAGCAAGTTTCTCAAAGATTAGGCAAGTCTCGTCCGTACATTGCTAACTACTTACGACTATTGAATTTACCTGAAGCAACGAAGAAATTAGTTCAAAGTGGCAAATTATCAATGGGTCAAGCGAGAACTTTATTGAGTTTAAAAGATCAGGACCAAATTGATCGTCTAGCTAAACGTGCTGTTGAAGAAGACTTGACTGTACGTCAACTAGAACAATTGGCTACTGAATCTAAGCACAACAGCAAAAAGAAGAAGAAAGCTGTTCAAAAATCACCTTTTATTAGAGCAACTGAAGAAAAATTGGTTGAAAGATTTGATACACCGGTTGCCGTCAAGGAAACTAGAAGCGGCCACGGAAAATTAGAAATTGATTTCTCGAATACGGAAGATTTAAATCGTATTTTAGACATATTAGGAATCCATTTAGATTAGAGGAATTGTATGTTTAAACTTGGAGATATTATCACAATGAAAAAACCTCACGCTTGTGGGGAAAATCGCTGGGAAGTTATTCGTTTAGGTGCGGATATTAAAGTTAAATGCTTAGGTTGTGGACATATTGTCATGATCCCACGGGCTGAATTTAATAAGAAATTCAAAAAAGTTTTAACGCAAGCTGACCAAGTGAAAACAGAAAATGAAAAACATTATTTGAAAAAATCTCAATTAATGCCACCAAACTTTATTAAAAGAAATGAGGAATAAATAATGGCTCTAACTGCCGGAATTGTCGGACTACCAAACGTTGGTAAGTCAACTTTATTTAATGCTATTACAAAAGCTGGTGCGGAGATGGCTAACTATCCTTTCGCTACAATCGACCCAAACGTCGGAATGGTTGAAGTACCAGATAGTCGTCTAGCAAGAATCGATTCATTGATCCCTGCTAAAAAGGTTATTCACACAACTTTTGAATTTACTGATATCGCTGGTATCGTTAAAGGTGCTAGTAAAGGTGAAGGACTTGGTAATAAGTTCTTGGAAAATATCAGACAAGTTGATGCCATTGTTCACGTTGTTCGTGCGTTCGATGATGATGATATCACAAGTGTTACTGGTAAAGTTGATCCACTAGATGATATTGAAACTATTAATTTGGAATTGAGTATCGCTGATCTTGACAGTATCAACAAGCGTTATACTCGTGTTGAAAAAGCTGCTAAGAGTGCTAAGGATAAAGAAGCTCAAGCAGAATTAGCAGTCTTAGAAAAAATCAAACCAGTGCTTGAAGAAGGTGGCGCTGTGAGATCAATCGACTTTGACGAAGATGAACAAAAGATCGTTAAGGGATTATTCCTACTAACTTCAAAACCTGTCTTGTACGTAGCTAATATCGCGGAAGAAGACATGGCTGATCCTGAAAGTTCTAAGTATTACAAGATCGTTGAAGATTACGCTAAGAAAGATAACGCCCAAGTAATCGGTGTTTCAGCTAGAACTGAAGAAGAAATTGCTGAACTAGATGATGATGAAAGAAAAGAATTCCTTGAAGCCGAAGGTGTTACAGAATCAGGTCTTGATAAACTTATCAAAGCTAGTTACAAGCTATTAGGACTTAGAACATTCTTCACTGCTGGTGGTAAAGAAACTCGTGCTTGGACTTTCCACGAAGGAATGAAAGCACCACAAGTTGCCGGAATTATTCACTCTGATTTTGAACGTGGATTCATCCGTGCCGAAGTTATGTCATTTAGTGATCTAGATGAATTAGGTAGTGAAAAAGCCGTCAAAGAAGCCGGTAAATTACGTGTTGAAGGTAAGGATTACGAAGTTCAAGATGGAGACATCATCGAATTCCGCTTTAACGTCTAACCAGGGGGACAAAAATGTCAGAGGATTTAAGAGAGAAGAATAAGCAAGCTGCTGAAAAACAAAAAGTTGCTTCAGCTAAGAATGAAAGAAAAGAAGAAATTAAAACGGAAATCTATAATGCAAGTGCAGACGATTTGCGTAAAAAATTGAGTAATAAAAATGCTGAATATATTTTTAAACTCAATAAATATTTGATGGAAGATGGTTTCAAAGAAGATGAAGCTAAAGAAGCTATTGACAAGTTACTTCCAGAAATTGTTGACAATCAAATCAAAGGGATTCCAGCTAACCAACTTTATGGTCCAGTAACTCAAAGAGCTAAAGATATTGTTCATCCAACTAAAAAGCCTAAAGTAACACCATTCTGGGCTTCATGGATCGACACATCATTGTTATTCTTTGCTCTGTTTGGTGTCTTGTACGGGATCGTTGCTTTAACGACCAAGAAACCTGATCCAAACAATCAAACTGGTATTATCACTTTGATTGTCTTGTCTGCTATGTGGGGTGCGCTATTAACATGGTTCAACAACCAAATGAAACGTCCTAAGTCGCAACGTCCTGGTTGGGGAATTACGATTGGATACTTGGTCGTTGGTTTAGCCTTCATGTTTATTTTCTTGGCTGCCATGACAGCTGTACCTACATCAATTAATCCAGCACTTAACGCAATTGGATACTTCATCGCGGCAGTAGTAGCTTACGGAATTCGTTTCTTCTTCCGTCGTACAATGGGTATTCATGATCGTTCATTTATGTAAAAATTATCTCAAAAACTTCAGTGTAGACTGGAGTTTTTTTAGTAGTAATTAATTGACAAAAATAAAACTTCCTTTAAAATTGAAGCATTCAATCAATTAGTTAAATACTGTGCTTGAAAGGTGGAATTTTATGAATCAAGCAGCAAATGAGTATAAAGATAATCTTTATTCTGAATTAAGCAAAATTGGCAAAGGTTTATCAAGTGATCGTAGACTAGAAATTTTAGATTTATTGTCTCAAAGTCCTAAAACAGTAGAATCTTTAGCTAGACAATCAGGTATGAGTATTGCTAATACCTCTAGACATTTGAAGACTTTACGCGATGCTAATTTAGTTAGTAGTACCAAAAATGGCAACTTCGTCGTTTATAAATTAGCTACAAAACAAGTAGAACAATTATTTTACTTATTGCGTGACGTTGGAGAAAATCAGCTTTTGGCTATGAAACAAATCCGACAGAGTTTTGATATTTCAGAGCAAGTTAAGACATTAGATTTATCAACAGCAGTTAAATTGTTAAGTCGAGATGATGTCCAATTGTTGGATGTTAGACCAAAAGATGAGTTTCAAGCTGGTCATATTAAAGGCGCCATTAACATTCCAATCGATCAATTATCGAATCAAGCTGAAAAGATAGATCCGCAAAAAGATATAATTGTATATTGTCGAGGTCACTTGTGCGCTTTGACTAATCAAGCAACAAGATTATTAAATGAACAAGGGCGTAATGCATACAGTTTAAATGAAAGTTATTATGACTGGCGTGAATTTGTCGCTCAACAATAAACATCACTTTTCGAAGTGGTGTTTTTTTTAGGCTTTTGAATTGACAAAAGAAAAAGTCATGTTAATATTTAACTATTCAATTAATTTGTTGAATAGATTTGAACAGGAGGGAAGAAAATGTCTCAAAATTATGATGTCATCGTAATCGGTGCTGGTCCTAGTGGAATGACCGCTGCTTTATATGCTTCAAGAGCTAATCTAAATGTAGCGATGCTTGATCGGGGGATTTATGGTGGTCAGATGAACAATACGGCTGAGATTGAAAATTATCCTGGCTTTGAAAATGTCTTAGGACCAGATTTATCAGAAAAAATGTATAAGAGTTCACAACAATTTGGCGTTGAATTTTTGTACGGAGATGTAGAAAGATTGGTAGTCGATGATGAGGGTCGTAAACATCTTTATACAGACAATGGCGAATTGACAGCGATGGCAGTTATTATAGCGACCGGTTCGCAGCCTAGAAAGTTAGGTATTGCTGGTGAAGAAGAATTTAGTGGTCGAGGCGTTTCCTACTGTGCAGTCTGTGATGGGGCTTTTTACAAGAATAAGGACGTAACAGTTGTCGGTGGTGGAAATTCTGCCATTGAAGAAGGCTTGTATTTGGCTAATGTGACAGGTGATGTTAATGTGGTCCACCGTCGAGATCAACTACGAGCAGAAAAGTTACTTCAAAATAGAGCTTTTAAAAATGATAAAATGAACTTCACTTGGAACAGTCAAGTTACCGAAATCGTGGGAGACGACCGAAAAGTAACTGGCGTAAAGGTTCACAATAAAGAAACTAATGAGGATAAAGTTGTACCAACAGATGGAGTCTTCATTTATGTCGGAACAGAACCAATGACAAAAGCTTTTCGAGATTTAGGAATCACTGATGAAAAAGGCTGGATCAAAACTGACGAAGATATGAAAACTAATATTGCTGGAGTTTACGCTATAGGTGATGTGAGACAAAAACATTTACGTCAAATTACTACTGCCGTAGGTGACGGTGGTATCGCAGCCCAAGAAGCTTTTAATTATTTAGAGAGTTTAAAGGATGCAGCAACAGACTAAAGGAGAAATAAGTTATGGAAATTAAATACTGGTCAGATATCGCATGCCCATTTTGTTACATCGGCTCAACGAGAATGAAACGGGCTTTGAAAGAAATGAATATTTATGATGAAACACCTTTAGAATTCAAATCATTTCAATTAGATCCAACTTTACCTAAGACTACTAAAGAAAATATGCTCGATCATTTTTCTAAGGGTCATGGGATGTCAAAAGAACAAGCCAAAGCACAAATTGAACAGATTTCACAAATGGGTGCCAGTGATGGTTTGAAGGTTGATTTGATAAATGCCATTCCTACTAACACTGAAGATGCTCATCGATTGATCAAACTAGCTGATTCCAAAAATGATGATGCACTAACAGAAAGAGTAATCGATGCTTTTTATCAAGTTTACTTTAGCAATGGTGAATCGATTGCTGACCATGATGTGTTGACTAAGGCAGCCATAGATGCTGGGTTAGAAGCTTCAGAAGTTGATTCAATTTTGAACAGTGACAAGTATTTAAAAGAAGTCCGTGCTGATGAAATGGAAGCTCAACAATTAGGAATTCATGGTGCACCATTCTTTGTAATTAACAATAAATATGGAATTTCCGGAGCACAACCTTACGAGATAATGCTTGATGCTTTGAAGAAAATCCAGACAGGAGCAGTGAAATAATGGATAAAGACGAGAAGAAGACTCCAGTATTTGAAACTTTTGGTAGTGATGAAAGTGCAGTTTGTGGTCCAGAAGGTTGTAACATTCAAGAACATCGTGATAGAGAGAAGAATCAAGACAAAAAGGAAAAATAATTATGAAGAAGTATGACATTATCGTTATTGGTTCAGGTCCAAGTGTTGCTTCACTTTTGAGCAGCGTTGAACCTCAAAATAAAAGTATTTTAGTTGTAGATGGCGGTCTCTTTGGTGGCATTTGCCCGAATGAAGGTTGCGAGCCAAAAATATTTTTAGAAGGTACTGTTAAAACTGTTTTAACGGCCAAGAAGTTGTTGGGTAACGGGATTTCTCAGCCTGCTAAATTAGATTGGCCAGCTTTGATTAAAGCTAAGAAGCATTTTATCGATCCGTTTCCAGAAGATGTGAAAAAGAGCTATCAAGCAATGGGTGCTGATATTTTGCAAGGTATGGCTAATTTCGTCGATAATCATACAATTCAAGTTGACGATCAACGATTCCACGGAGATAAAATTGTCATTGCGACTGGTCAAAAGCCAAGACAATTGAAACTTCCGGGTAGTGATGAATTTTTGACGAGTACAGATGTTTTCAATTTAGAAGAATTGCCTAAGAAAATCGCTATTATAGGTAGTGGCTACATTGGAATGGAATTTGCTACGATCTTTTTAGCAGCAGGATCTGAAGTCTCAATTATCACGCAGACTAAGCGACCATTAGAACAGTTTTATAGTGAACATGTAGATGTTTTAGTCAAGGAGTTAGAGGACAATGGGGCTAAATTTTACTTTGAACAAGGCGTTCAAGAGTTTACAGACAGACATCTTAAAACACAACAAGGCTTAGATTTGCCCGTTGATATGGTATTAAACGCTACAGGTAGAGTTCCAACGGTTGACAGGTTAGCTTTGGAAAATACTGATATCCAATATAATCCGCGAGGCATCACCACAGATAATCACTTGGAAACTAATGTACCAGGTGTTTATGCTATGGGTGATATTGTAGATAAAAAAGTTCCTAAATTGACTTCTACAGCTCAATTTGAAGGCGAGTATTTAGGTAAATTTATCAACGATCCAAAATTAAAAGCAATAGATTATCCGATTATCAGTTCGGTAGCATTCACTTTCCCACAAATTTCGATGGCAGGAATTGATGTGGATACTGCGAAAAGTGATGCTAAATACAAAATAGAAAATTATGATTTGGCAAAGATGGCTCCAGAGAACTTTTTCTATTTGGGAATAGCTGATTATGAAGCTAAATTAACATTAGTTTTTGATGAGAATGACCGTTTAGTTGGTATTTCAGAAGTTAGCCAAACGGCAGTTGATGATGTTAATAATTTCGTATCAATTAT
Organism: Companilactobacillus futsaii JCM 17355; assembly: GCF_001435505.1. GTDB lineage: Bacteria > Bacillota > Bacilli > Lactobacillales > Lactobacillaceae > Companilactobacillus > Companilactobacillus futsaii. Next base: position 37,185 of record NZ_AZDO01000140.1, read on the forward strand.
GGGTTTTGGCATTGATGGTCAAACTATTCGTCAAAAAGTAATCCCTAATTTTCCATCATTGTTTTATAAGTTAAAAGGTTTAATTAAGTAGTTTAGTAACAAATTTTGTTAAATGTTGTCGATATCCTCCAAAATTATTTTGATAACATTAAATAAATACGCTCGAAAAAAATAGCCTCACTAGAACGTAGCTGTGAATCTCCTTTCGGCAACGTTATCTAGTGAGACTATTTTGTTATTTAACTCTAAAAAATTGCACTAAACCATACAAACCATAGCCCCCGGCAGCGGCCTGTAAAATCGTCATGATCAAACCAACTTTACTCAAATTGATATTTTTGTCAAAGTGGATTTCGTACTGGACAAAAGCGATAATTGCAATCGAAAAAATAATGATCAATAAGAACTTCATTCTCTTTTTTAAATATTCCATGGAAGCTCACTTTCTTAGTGTGATTAGTAATCTAGTTACATCTTATTGTATAATACTAACTAGTTGTAGACTTGTAAATATATGTACGCTTGAGAGGTTTAAAAATGAAAATCTTAGTGGTTGATGATGATAAAGAAATTGTAGAGCTACTCAGCATTTATATTAAAAACGAAGGTTATGAACCTATTGCAGCTAATTCAGGACAAGAAGCTTTGGACCAATTGGCAGCACACAGTGATATTGCCTTGATGGTATTGGATATTATGATGCCTGGTATCGATGGAATTGAAGTTGTTAAAAGAGTTCGGAAGACTTCGCAGATTCCAATTATTATTGTTTCAGCAAAAACGACCGATATGGATAAGATACAAGGTCTTATTACTGGTGCTGACGATTATGTCACGAAACCGTTCAATCCTTTGGAGATTATGGCCAGAATTCGTTCATTATTGCGCCGTAGTAATCAACAAGCAACCAAAAATGTTCCAGATAAACTAGAAGTTGGACCAATTACTATTTATAAAGATTCACACGAAGTCGTTACAGATTCAGGACAAAAAGTTCAATTAACGGCTCTAGAATTTGGAGTGCTTTACTTATTAGCCAGCCATCCAAATCGGGTCTTTTCTGCTGATGAAATTTTTGAACGAGTTTGGAAACAGGAGAGTGTTGTTTCTGCCAAAACAGTTATGGTTCACGTCAGTCACTTGCGGGACAAATTAGAAGAAGCTACAAATGGTGAAAAAGTTATCGAAACTGTTTGGGGCGTCGGCTATAAAGTGGAGGTTTGATTTTGGATAAACGAATCAAACTGAATGCAAAAGCAAAAGGTGTCCTCCTTTTTGAAGGAATAGGCACCTTTCTTTTATTTCAGATAATAAATGCAATCATAATTGGTAGTCTTGGCAAAAATAACTTCATGTTGAATTTACAAAATAATTGGTCATTATTGGCAAACAAAATTTGGACAGTCGGAGTCGTCTTAATTTTAGAATTGTGTTTAACTTGCGTAATAGTTTTGAGTACTTTCCACAAAATGGAATTAGTTCAAATCAAGCAAATTTTGCACAAAGCAGCTATTGATGATCAAACAAAACAAGTTCAAACTAAGGTCAATTCTAGTTTACAAGGTATCATTGAGAGTTTTAACTTATTGATTTTGAATATGGACCAACATGCTGAAGAACAACGTCAATCTGAAAAGAGCAAGGATGAATTGATCAGTAATGTCAGTCATGATATTCGAACGCCATTGACTTCAGTAATTGGTTATTTAGGATTGATTGAAGGTAAGAATTTCAATGATTTGAACCAAATTTTAAAGTATACGCATATTGCTTATAAGAAATCGCTAGAGATGCAAAATCTAGTCAATTCGCTCTTTGAGTTTGCCAATGTTCAACATGCAACGAGTCGTTTGAAGACTACTAAATTTGACATGGCTCAGATGCTAGATCAATTGTCAGCTGATTTTGAATTAGAAGCTAACAAACGAGGGATGGAAATTATCGTCAACTCCACGCCTGATAAGATCATGATGCAAGGTGATACTGAAAAATTAGGTCGAGTCTTTAATAATTTGATTATGAATGCCTTGAAGTACGGTAAAGGGGCAACGCATATTTGGCTAAATGCTGAACAAAAAGATAAAGAAGTAGTTGTAACAGTCGCGAATAACGGTCAACCAATTCCAGAAGATTCTTTGAAACACGTCTTTGATCGTTTTTATCGAGTTGAAGATTCTCGCTCTAAGAAAACTGGTGGGACTGGTTTAGGTTTAGCGATTGCTCAAAGCATGGTTCAACTACACGGTGGTACAATAGCAGTTACTTCCGATAAGGAAAAGACTTCGTTTATTAGTCATTTTCCAATTTCGAAATCGAAAGATTGATTTGAGAGGTTTTATAATGAAAGGTTTCGCAAAGAAATTCATGTTGGTAATGTCAGTTTTTATTTTGACGTTGCCAATTTTTACATCAGAGGCTACTGCCGCAACATTTACTCAACCAGAACTAGAATTGAATGCTAGTGCAGGGATGATTTTTGATGAGAACACTGGACAAATTGTCTATTCTAAAAATCCGGCAGAGAAATTAGCTATAGGTTCAATTACTAAAATCGTTACATTGTATTTAGTAACCAAAGCTATCAAGGATGGCAAAATTTCTGAATCAGATTTAGTAACGCCGACGCAAGAAGAAGCCGACATGACTCAAGATAATGAATTGGCCAACGTGCGACTTGACGCTGACAAATCTTATTCAGTCAAAGACCTTTATAATGCTGCTTGGATAGTTTCGTCCAACTCGGCAGCGATGATGTTAGCTGGAAAGGTCGCTGGTACTCAAGCTAAGTTTGTCAAAATGATGCGAAAAACAGTAAAAAATTGGGGTATCAAAGATGCCGAACTGTATAACGCTTCAGGATTGAATAATTCCGATTTGAAGACTGATATGTACATCGGCCCAACAGATGGTGAAAATAAACTATCTGCTAACGATATCGGTGTTATTGTGAAACACGTCTTAGATCAGTATCCAGAGATACTTAAAACAACTTCGCAAACAAAACTATCATTTCCAATCGATAATGAAATCAAAACTTATGATACTTTGAATTTCTTACTAAAAGGTCAACGTGACTATCAAGAGGGTTTTGAATTCGATGGTTTAAAGACTGGTACGACTGAACAAGCTGGTGAATCTTTTGTAGGAACTTTGCCATTAGACAATACTAGATTAGTTACGATCGTCTTAGATGCTCAAGGTGAAGATAATGATAATGACAAACGATTCCGGTCAACACAAAAATTAGTGCACTATGTGAAAGATAATTTTGAGCGTAAAGAAGTTATCCAAAAAGATAAAAACATAAAAATAAATAACAAAAAATATAAAACTTATGAACCTGTTTATGTTTGGTTGCCTAAAAATTCTAATATCGCAGATTTACGTTATACTATAAGTAGTGACGACTTAGGTTTTACTGCAATCCACAATAAACAGACGGTAAAATTGATTGCCACGAACACTAACAGTGGTTATCTTCCGTTTAAAAAGGCAGATGTTAGAAAAAAGATACATAAGGAGACAAACCAGAAATCTTGGTGGGATCAAATCGTAGAATTTTTTAACCATTTATTTTAGGAGTGTGAAAAAATGAGTTTGAAAATAAGTAAAGCTATAGAGATTTTGAAGAAACATGATTTACTGGTTTCTAGTTCAGTTAGTGACGATAACCTTGAAGTAACTAATATTAGCTACAATTCTAAAGAAGATCAGACTAATGGGATTTTCTTCTGTAAGGGTAATAAATTCAAGGCAGAATACTTAAACCAAGCCATTAAGAATGGTGCCAAAATTTATGTTTCAGAAAAAGAATACAGCAAGGATATTGATCGTCTAATCGTTAAGAGTGCCTCAAAGGCTTTAGCTCTTTTGAGTTCAGAGTACTTTGGCAATCCTCAAAATGATCTCTTTATCGTTGCTTTCACAGGAACTAAAGGAAAGACGACAACATCATACTTTACATATGATATTTTGAAGAATGCTTATCCTAAGCAAGTTGGTCTATTCTCAACTGTAGATCGTATTGTAGGACCAAACCCCAAGGATGAATTCAAGTCAGATTTAACGACTCCCGAATCATTGGATCTTTTCCACGACATGAGAACTTGCGTTGACAATGGTATTAAATATTTAGTTATGGAAGTATCGTCTCAAGCTTATAAGAAGAATCGAGTTTATGGATTGAAATTCGATATCGGTGGTTTCTTGAATATTACTCCCGATCACATTGGACCTAATGAACATCCAACTTATGCTGACTACTTAAATTGCAAGAAACAACTAATAGTCAACTCTAAAGTAAATATTATTAATCGTCAGACAAATGATTACGATACAGTCTATGCGGCTGCTAAACAAACTAGTGACGACAAAGATATTTATCGTTTTGCTAAGAATGAAGTTGGTGATACTGACTTCAGTATTCGTAACAAAGAATCTAATTTGAATGACTCAGTCTTTACTTATACTGCTGAAAGCGACAAGGCTGAAGATTTACAAGAACACGGTGAGTACACTTATCAACTAGGACTTGTTGGTGATTTCAACGAATTGAATGCAGGAGCTGCCATTACTGCCGCAAAGATTATGGGCGTTGACAATGAGGTGATCGCCGACAGTCTAAAAAAAGCGTTCGTCCCGGGGAGAATGGAGCACATTAATACCAAGTCTCACGGGACCATCTTTGTAGATTATGCACACAATTATGCTAGTATGAATGCTTTGTTAAGCTTCTTAAAACGTGAGTATCCAAGTTCAAAAATTAAGGTTGTCGTTGGAAGCCCTGGTAATAAGGGAGTTTCTAGAAGAGCTGGCTTTGCTCAAGTTTTGACTGAATCAGCTGATGAAGCAATTTTAACGACAGATGACCCTGGGTTTGAGGATCCAGCCGCCATTTGTAAAGAAATCGATGAAAAAATCGATCATACTAGGGTCAAAGTTAAGACAATCTTAGATCGTCCTAGCGCTATTAAAGATATGATCGAACATAGTTCTGGCGATGATATTGTTGTTTTGGCTGCTAAGGGAAACGATGCTTATCAAAAGACAAAGGGTGTCGATGTACCTTATCCAAGCGATCCAGTAGTTGCTAAGAAAATTTTGAAGGATATTGAGGGCTAGAAATATGAAAAAGTTCTTTACAGTAATCGGTGGTATGGGTAGTTTAGCCACTGAAAGTTATGTGCACTTATTGAATGAGAAGACACCTACTAAAAAAGATCAAGATTATTTAGATTATATTTTAGTCAATCATTCAACTGTTCCCGATCGAACAGCACATATCCTTGATCACAGTAAACCTAGCTTTTTGCCTCCACTAGCTGAAGACATTAAGCAACAAAGTTTATTGAAACCGGAATTCATGGTAATTATTTGTAATACCGCTCATTATTACTATAAAGAATTACAAGCTGTTACGGATATTCCAATTATTCACATGCCACATATGGCTATCAGTATGATTGGGAAAAAGTATCCTAAAGCCAAGAGAGTTGGTCTAATTGCCACTAAAGGTACGATTGCTGATCACGTTTATGAAAATGAGATTAAAGATGCTGGCTACGAATACAGCCTCGGTGATCAATCAGTGCAAGATGAAGTTGAAAGTTTGATTTATGATGATATTAAAATCAAAGGCGCAGTCAATGCACCTAAATTCCATCATATTTTACAAACGATGCACGATAAATTTGACTGTGATGTAATTGTTCTGGGATGTACTGAATTGTCTCTAGCTCAAGAAAAGGCTCCTGATCATCCTTATGAAGTTATCGATAGTCAAGAAGTTATCGTTGATAAATCAATCGAATTTGGCGAAAAAATTCGTCGTGGTGAAAAAATCGATTTTAATAAGATTTATTAATGTTTCACGAGAAACATTGCGTACCTCTTTATACGTTCGCTATAATGGCAAATGTATAAGGAGGTATTTTTATGTTTAAGAGATTATCTATCGTAACAGTGGTCTTATCTGGACTTTTGTTAGCCGGTTGTACCAGTCAACAATCAGCTGATTTAAAGACAACAGGTGATAAAACTGAAAAAACAACAAGCAATACTCCCAAAAAATCAACAAAATCAAATAAAACTACAAAATCAACTAAATCAACTGATGAGACAGTGTCACCAGAAAAAAAAGATACTAATAATGAATCTGATTCTAAGCAAACGCAAAATCAACAAGATCAGACAACTAATCAAACAACGACTGATCAAACACAGAATCAATCCGATAACCAACAACAAGATCAAACTCAAGAGTCAGTTAATTTAACAACTTCGCAAGCAGCAGTTGAATTTTTGGCTGATAAATTGAGCACGACTTATGACAAGTCAACGACTCAATACGTTGCTAATGGCAAAGTTACCTGGAATGATGTAACAGGTTATCAGATCAATATTTATAGTAAGTATTCCGATTCACCTGTAGGTAGTTATTTAGTTCCAGCTAATGGCCAATACTTCCAAATCTGGTAATTGGACTAGCTTGCCTTTAGAATAATAATTAGTTATATTCTTAAGAGGTCGCATCAAAACTTATGTTTTGTTAGGGCCTCTATTTTAGTGGGATAATTATTGGATAGAGGGGTTCTTTTTTGTCGGGGTTAGATGTCGTCGTCCGTTCTGCTTTGCTATGGAGGACGGCACCATACGCTAATTCAACTAAAAAAAGAGTTATAGAGGAAAATAAATGCGAAAAAGGAATGCACTATTATTAGTTTTGTTTTCGCTACTAATTTTTGTAGGGGGATGTGGTCATAAAACTGCATCTAAAAAAATTATTACGACTACTGTTAATACTTACACAGAACCGGTAAAGAGTGTCGTTGGGGATAAGTATCATGTGGGATCAATTATTAAATCGGTTAATGTTGATCCTCATAGTTTTTCGCCATCTAGTAATGATGCTAAGCAAGTAGCCGATTCACGTTTGATTGTTGCCAGTGGCTTAGGTTATGACGATTGGGTTGAAAAAATCGTTACGGCTAATAGTCAGGATAAAAACTTGATTGATTTTTCCCGGGACGTTTTGCATAAACAAGATGGTGACAATGAACACGTTTGGTTCGGAGTCAAAAATGTTCAAAAATTAAGTCAGTCAGTGGCTCGACATATGGGAAAAGTGGATCCGAAAAATAAAACTTATTATCAAGCTAACTTTAAGAAATATAAATTAAAATTAGATGGCTTAGTCAGAAGAGAAAATAAGCTAAAACAACAAGTTGCTGGTAAAAAAGCCTATGTAACTGAACCTTTGCCCTACTACTTATTGAAGGATTTAGGAATAAGTATTGCTAATCCTCATTTTGCCAAAGCAATCGAAGAGGATACCGATCCATCGATTGAGGATATCAAGAACATGGAAGATGGCCTGAGACATCATAAAGTGAGTTTTTTAGTTGTTAACAAACAAGTTACTAGTGGTATTATCACTAAAATGACTAATATTGCTAAAAAGAATAAAGTTCCAATTATTTATTTCACTGAAACCTTACCAAGTGATTTAGGATATTATGAGTGGATGAATGGCAATCTTTCTCAAATCGAAAGGATAGTGAAGAGATAACAGTGATTGAAGCGAAGAATCTGACTAAACGGTTTGGTAAGCAATTAGTTTTTAAAGATGTTAATTTTAAGATTAATGATGGCGACTTTATCAGTTTGATTGGTCCTAACGGTTCGGGTAAAACGACATTAGTTAGAATCATGATGGGACTTGAGAAGAAGACTAGCGGCGAATTGAAAATTAATCACAAACATATTGGTTATGTGCCTCAATTCAGAAATATCGATTTGGACTATCCTTTAAATATTGAGCAATTCGTTCGTTTGAATTTGAAATTTACACTCAGTCCTAAACAGCGAAAAGCTGATAATGAATCGATCAAAACGATTTTGACTAAGACCAAGTTAACACGTTTAAAGAATCGTCCTTTAGGATTGGCATCTGGTGGTGAAAAGCAAAAAGCCTATTTGGCCCAAGCTCTATTGAATGACCCTAAAATTCTCATCTTAGATGAATCAACGGCCAGTCTAGACGTTGAAGTGAAGATGCAATTGATGGATTTAGTCGCTGAACTGAATAAAAAATATAATTTGACGGTTATCTTTATTACGCATGATTATGAATTGACGAAGAAATATACAACTAGAGCTTTATTCTTTGAAAATAAAACGCTTAAAGAAGTCAAAGTTAGTGACGTTTCTGAAGATATGTTTGAGATGGAGAGTTAAAAATGTTTGAATATGAATTTATGCGTGAAGCTTTTATTGCCAGTACTTTTATCGCTATAACGGCTGGCTTAGTTGGGGTTTTCGTCGTATCAAGAAATATGTCGTTTCTGTCGCATACACTGTCAGAGATTGGTTTTGCTGGGGCTTCATTTGGGATACTTATTGGTATTTCACCACTGGCAGGAATGATTTTGTTTACTTTGGTCAGTTCGATTGCTGTCGGTAGTTTAAGTAGCGAATCTTCCAGACGGGAAGCATCGATCAGTGCTATTTCATCATTATTTATAGGTTTAGGAATTTTATTTTTATCGTTATCATCTGAATCGAGTAGTTATGCAACGAATATTTTATTTGGTAGTATAGTCGGAATTAGTTCTAAAGAAGTTCAACAATTGATGATTTTGGCATTATTTGTCATTTTTGTCTTTATTATTTTCTATAAACCGCTCGCTTTTGATTCGTTTGACCATATTGGTGCCCGTGCAGCCGGTTTAAAGACTCGATTACTCTCAATAGCCTTTTTAGTAACTTTGGCTCTGAGCGTCAGTATCGGCGCCCAAATCGTAGGATCATTATTAGTTTTCGTCTTATTAACTCTACCGGGAGCAACAGCTAAATACGTTGTCCGTACGGTACCTAAACTAATTATGGTTTCAGTCGGATTGTCATTAGTCGGAGTTTGGTTAGGCTTGTATCTAGCGTTTATAACTAATTGGCCAGTGACGTTTTTTATTTCTGGCTTTGAAGTTATTGCTTATTTCTTAGGATTGAGCTACAAAAATTGGAAATTAAACCATTAAGGATATGTATAAATGATAAAAGAATTGTGGAGTAAATATAAAGATGCGATTCCCTACTTATTTTTCGGAGTCCTAACAACTGTAGTAAATTACGTGGCTTTTGCCTTATTGTGGCGCGTTTTAAACATGAATTCCCAAATTGCTAATGCAATTGCATATGTAATTTCGGTTCTGTTTGCTTATGTCACGAATAAATTGTGGGTCTTTAATTCTCATACTAAGACTTGGAAGGCTTTCTTCCAGGAAATGGGATCTTTCTTCTTATTCAGAGGTGGATCTTGGGTGTTTGACCAAGGTACGATGTTTATCGGAATGGTTCTATTACATGGCAACGGCTTTATCGTAAAAATTATCGCCAATGTCGTGGTTGTTTTACTGAACTATATTTTTAGTAAGTTTATTATTTTTAGAAAAAGAAATTAAAGCAAAAAAAATTCTCGTTAGAAAATTTAATCTAACGAGAATTTTTTTTATGATCTAATCTTGGAAAGCATTTAATTCACGAATAGCCAAGGCGAAATCACCTAGTGTAGCTGAACCGTTGTTCTTAACTACTGGCATTGTGATGTATTTGTCTAATTCTGGAACGTCAACATAGTCATTGAGTAATTCTTTAAATTGAACACGAACTTTGTCTAAGAATGTTTCACTGACAACACCGCCACCGAAGACGATCTTGTCGGGACGAAGAATCAAGGTAACTTGAATAGCAGCTTGAGCAACGTAGTAGGCCATGATATCCCAAACATGGTCAGTCAATGGAACGTCCTTACCAGGTTTACCTAAACGAGCATCAAATGTTGGTCCGGCAACCAAACCTTCAAGACAATCACCGTGGAATGGGCAAATACCTTTGAAGTCTAAATCATCAGGGTGACGTTTCAAGAAAGTATGTCCCATTTCGGGGTGACCGATATTACCGATAAATTTACCGTCAGCAATTGCACCAGCTCCCACACCAGTACCAATTGTGTAGTAAACCAATGAATTGATTTTTTCATTAGATAGAGTTGACATTACGTATTCGCCATAAGCAGAACCGTTTACGTCAGTTGTCCAAAACATTGGTACATCTAATTCTTTCTTCAAAGCACCAACAAAATCAGTGTTTGACCAACCTGGTTTAGGTGTTGAAGTGATGTAACCGTATTTTGGTGAATTCTTACGTTGTTCGATTGGTCCAAATGAAGCAATACCGAGAGCTTCGATATCGAATTGTTTGAAATAATCGATTGTTTTTCTTAATGTTTCCTCAGGTGTTGTTGTTGGGAAGTGAACGCTATCCTTGATACGATAGTCTTCGTCACCAACAGCACAAACAAATTTTGTTCCGCCTGCTTCAATACTTCCTACTAGCAAAATAAATATCTCCTTGGCAATTAATAGTAATCGTTTGCAATAAGTAATACGATACTATTTTTTATTTTTGACGTCAAATAAGATTGTTTATTAGTAAAAAATTATTAATAATAAAAAATATATTATCGGAAGACAGTTGTGCTTTGTCGGAGTTCCAATAATATATTTTAAATTGTTTTTTAATAAATCTTAGTATCACGAATATCTTTTAGAATACTCAATGATCCATCTTTATAAGCTAAGAAGCCATAAACGGCCACACCGATCAAGCCACAAATGATGATAACGATGATGGCACCAATCTTAGTAGCGTCGGAAATTACTTTGACGATAAGGAAATTAGCAACGGCAACTACCAGTAACATTACAACTCCATCAAGAAGAATTCGGAATAATTTCTTACCTAATTCTTTATTGACGATTTGGAACTGCTTGTTGATCAATCTGAAAGCAAAATATGACATCAAGATAAAGGCAATTGCAGTGGCAGTAACTGGTCCGTAGACTCCTAAACTGACTGTTAATGGAACTTGTAAAATCATTTTAATAATGTAGGCAAGTGCCAAGTAAATTAATGATTTTCTGACATGATGCGTAACTTGGAGAATGTTTTCCAAAATCATGAATAAACAATAGAAGAAAGCTTCAACACAAGATACAATCAAAACTTTTGAACCGAGGATACTTTGGTCATAGAAGACGAAAACAGTCCATAATTGACGACTAATAGCCATCATTCCAAAAGTAGCGGGCAGAATAATGAAGAAAGTGAATTGAACGATATTTTGCATTAATTTTTGAACGGTTTTTAGACCAGTTTTACGAGTGATCATAGCGGATAACGCTGGTATAACGGAGGCAGAAACGGAAATTGCCAAAGAAACCAAGACCATGATCAACTTGTTAGCTTGGAATCCAAACATCGCATACAAGTCATCAATTGTCTTTTGACTAGCATGTAAAATCAATTCGTAGATCCAAGTAAAAGTTGTTTGGTCGAATAATTGCAGAACTGTCATGATCGTATCAACTAGCAAGAACGGAATAGCTGAACGCAACATTGAACTAAAACTGATTTCTGGACCGTTGTCTTTTACGTTGTCGCTTGGTTTGATATCAGGAACAGTCACGGTCTTTCTAACTCGAATACGAATCCACAAAAGGAATACATATGCTAAAGTTGCTCCAATAAATGAAGCTAAAGTTGACTGGTTAACAGCTGCCATGTAGCTACCTTTTTGCAAGATCATAATTGTATAAGTTGCATAAAGCATGTAAGCTACACGAGCAATTTGTTCAATAACTTGTGAAAAAGCTGAGTAGGAAATGAAGGCATATCCTTGAATATAACCACGCAAAATTCCTAGAGCTGGAATAATTAACATTGCGATACTCAAATATTTAATTGGCGTTACAACTCGCATATCGCCGGCAGCCAGAACAATTGCCACATATTTGGCTCCAAAGAACATAATGAATGCTAAGACGATTCCGACTAAAGACATATAAATAGTGTATTTTTTGAAGAGCTTTTCACTTTGGTCAAAGCGACCCAAAGCATTGTGAGCAGCAACTTCTTTAGAAATAGCCGAAGGAATTCCAGCTGTAGCAATGATTAAGAAAAGGTTATAAATATTGTAGACTTTTCCATACAAAGCATTCGCTGCACCAACAGCCACAGGGCCGATCCAAAGATTCCAAGGAATGATATAGACGACCGAAAGTATTCTTGAAAGAATCCCACTGATGGAAATCCAGAGAGAACTCTTGAGTAATGAATCTTTTTTCATGATTGTTTTCCATTCTGCGTAAAATTACTTATAAAAGATAGCTACTAAAATTAGAGCTATTAAAGCTGGTAAACCTTGTAAGAATAAGATTTTTTTCGTAGCGGTAAAGGCACCATAAATTGCGACGCCGATAACGTAAAGCAACATCAAAATAAGAATGGTTCTTAAAACTGCTCCAGTAAAGAATAAGATCATTAATAACATTAAAACGCCAAATAGGCCGTTATAAATACCCTGATTAGCTAAAGCTATTTTAGCATGTGAGTCTTTAACGAATTCGACAGGCATATCGAAAGCATTGGCTTGAACTTCAGGTTTGGCAAACATTTCAATACCGGCAATGCCGATATGTTCCAAAGCCACCAATGCGACTATAAATAAAGTTAAAATTTGCATTTTTTCTTCTTTCTATTAATGGTATAGAACTATATTATACTGTTTTTTCACGTTGTACAAATTGTATTTCAGTGATAAAAAAAGAAGAACCATAATTACATTACGATTCTTCATTGTTGTTTATCATAACAAATTTTTGTGAAAAATTACCCTTTTGATTGATTTTCGCTTGGCGCAAGCTGTCCATTTCTTCATAATTTATTGAGGCATCAGTCAAAATAGCACGAATAACTTCTTCAAGATCCCCTAATTCTTCAACAAGGTTGGCGCGCGTTTGAGCAGTTTGGACTTCTTTAGCTTCTTCAACGATTTTGTGTCGCAAAGACAGACGATAATCTTCATTGGAAAGAACTTCAAATTCGGCATTATCGGCGAGAATATCCGGTATTTTATCTCTAACTAATTTCTTCATAAATAAAAATCTCCCTATAACATTTGAGTTCTTTCTTAATTTAGATTGGTGTAGAATTCCGTCCTCCATAGCAAAGAAAATTTGGCTGGAACGTAGTGGACACGACTTGGAGCCTTTGCTAAGCCCAAGTTCGGGCAAAGTCTTCAAGCTCGGCCTTATTCTAAGCAACAAGTTGCTAAGAATAATTTCACTACTGAACCAATTTGCTTTGCTATTCCGGACTAGATAGTGGTTCTGTTTTTTTATCGTTTAGTGAAGGTCAAGCTTTAAGACTGTTCCCGGTTCTGGAATTGGCTTAAAGTTGTGCCCAGTACGTTCCAGCGTCCACAAAGCCGAACGGACGACGGCAATTTGATAACAACCTAGTTAAAGAAAGAACTATATTTGTTTGTAAAAAATCTTACCATGAAGATACGAAACAGCCAAATCAAAAGCCATAAGCGCTTTGATTGATAATCATATTATTGGCATGATATCATTTAATTAAATAAAAATATAAAAAGTGTTGATGATTATGAATCTTTCAAATGTAGTGGTGACAGAAATATATGGTGGGATACTATTATTTGTTATAGCGGGCATTATTATTGTTTTATTCATAAATGATTTTATTCGTAAAAGAATGGTCTTTGCTTGTGAAACGGCGTTACGTGATCGAGAGAAGATTTCACAGATTTCAGTTGATAATGAAACAGCTGATTATTTGAGACGGAATAATAATCATGAACTGCATCGCATCGATGAAATGATTTCTAAAAAGGACGATATAATTCGATATAAATTATGTCTCAAAAAAAGAAGTTTTGATTTTTATTTGAGAAAACAAAATTTATGGAATTATAAAGTTATAGCAATAAAAATGTATTAAAAGGCTTGTCGTTATGACGATAAGTCTTTTTTTCTTTCACAAACTTTGATTGACTATCAGAAAAAAATCGGCTACCATGTTTATAAATTTTATCTACTTAATAGGTAAAAACAAATACTTAGGAGGAAAATCATGTCGGCATGGGATACAAAATTTGATAAAAAGGGATTCACGTTTGATGACGTCTTACTAATTCCAGCGGAGAGTCACGTTTTACCAAATGAAGTAGATTTATCAGTTCAATTAGCTAAGAATATTAAATTAAACACTCCAATTTTGAGTGCAAGTATGGATACAGTTACCGAAGCACCAATGGCCATCGCAATGGCACGTCAAGGTGGATTAGGTGTTATTCACAAGAATATGAGTATTGAACAACAAGCTGACGAGGTTTCAAAGGTTAAGCGCTCAGAAAATGGTGTTATCATCGATCCAATCTATTTGACGGCGGATGATGAAGTTGCCCAAGCAGAAAAATTAATGAGTACTTATCGTATCAGTGGTGTACCAATCGTTAACAATACTAATGATTTAAAATTAGTTGGTATTATTACTAACAGAGATTTGCGTTTCATTACTGATTATTCTGTAAAAATTGGAACAGTTATGACTAGTGAAGAATTAGTTACTGCCCCAGTTGGTACTTCTTTAAAAGAAGCAGAACAAATCCTTCAAGAACATAGAATTGAAAAACTTCCTTTGATCGATAAAAACGGTCGCCTAGGTGGTTTAGTTACAATTAAAGATATCGAAAAAGTTAAGGAATTTCCTAACGCTGCTAAAGATAAGTATGGTCGTTTACTAGTCGCTGCAGCTGTTGGTGTAACTAGCGATACTTTTGAACGTGCCGAAGCTCTTTTAAGTGCTGGTGCCGATGCGATTATTATCGATACTGCTCATGGTCATTCAGCTGGAGTCCTTAGAAAAATCGGTGAAATTAGAGCTAAATTCCCAGAAGCTACTTTGATTGCTGGTAACGTTGCTACTGCCGAAGGTACTAGAGCACTTTACGATGCCGGTGTTGATGTTGTTAAAGTTGGTATCGGACCGGGTTCAATTTGTACAACTAGAATCGTTGCCGGTGTTGGTGTTCCTCAGTTAACTGCTGTTTATGATGCTGCTAGTGTAGCTCATGAATATGGTAAAACTATTATTGCTGATGGTGGTATCAAGTATTCAGGGGACATTGTCAAAGCTCTAGCTGGTGGTGGTAACGCCGTTATGCTTGGCTCAATGTTAGCTGGTACTGACGAGGCACCTGGTGACTTTGAAATTTATCAAGGTCGTCGTTTCAAGACTTATCGTGGAATGGGTAGTTTGGCTGCCATGTCACACGGTTCATCTGATCGTTACTTCCAAAGTGGAGTTAACGAAGCTAACAAGTTAGTTCCCGAAGGTATCGAAGGTCGAGTTGCAGCTAAAGGTGCCGTTGGTGATGTAATTTATCAACTACTTGGTGGATTACGTTCAGGTATGGGTTACGTTGGTGCTCATAACTTGAAGGAATTACAAGATGCTCAATTTATCCAAATTTCTAACGCCGGATTGAGAGAATCACATCCACATGACGTTACAATTACTAAAGAAGCTCCTAACTATTCAGTTAAATAAGCATTATAAAAAAGCAGACCGTTAATAAGGCCTGCTTTTTTACTTTTCATTACTATGTCTAAAACTATAGCCAAAGTAAATTATTAAACCGACCACAGTCCAGATGGCGTACATTTTCCATGTGAAACTTTGCAATTGGGTCATTAAGTAGACGCAAGCGGCAAAGGAAATCAATGGGAAAACTGGATAGAAAGGTACTCTAAATGCCGGTTTCAACCCTTTGGTGTTTTTACTGTGACGCAAGAAGATAACGCCGACTGAGGTGACTGAAAAAGCTAGTAATGTTCCGATATTGACTAATTCAGTGATTTTATCGATAGGAACAACGGCAGCTACAGTTGCAGCGACTAATCCAACTAGGAAAGTACTGCTGACAGGGACACCTTGTTTGCTCAGATGATTGAATTTTTTAGGCAATAAGCCATCGCGACTTAGTGAAAAAATCAAACGAGTTCCACCGTAGATAACAACTAGCAAAACGGTTGTCATACCCATGATGGCACCTAGTGAAACGATTCCTGAGATCCAATTGAGATTTAATAGGTTTAGAGCATGGGAAACTGGATCGGCGACGTTTAGTTGTTTGTAATTAACGGCACCGACTAGAACTAATGACACCAAACCATATAAAATAGCAACGATTAGAAGTGAAGCGATGATTCCAATTGGCATGTTACGTTTGGGATTTTTAACTTCTTCACTTGCCGAAGATACAACATCAAATCCTAAAAAAGCATAGAAGGCAACAGCGGCTCCACGACCGATACCACCAACTCCAAAAGGAAGAAATGGATTGTAGTTCTTAGGTTTTACGTAAAAAATCGTTACAGCAACAAATAACAAGATAACGAAAATTTTAACGTAAACCATGATGGTGTTTACTTTCATCGACTCATTTAGACCTTGTAACAATAAAACGGTCGCAATTAAAACGATGATAAAAGCAATTAAGTCAAAGCGTCCACCAGTGTTTCCGGCAGTTCCAGGAGCTGATTGTAGGGCTTTAGGAAGAGTGATACCAAAACCTGCTAAGAGATTCCTAAAATAAGCTGACCAACTGACTGCTGTAGAAGAAGCCGCAAATAAGTATTCAGAAATCAACGACCAGCCAACAATCCACGCGACGATTTCACCATAGACAGAATAAGAGTAGGTATAAGCACTACCTGCCAAAGGAATTGTTGATGAAAATTCAGAGTAACAAAAAGCGGCACCGATACAAACTAAAGCGGCCAGTAAATAAGTTAAAATAACCCCAGGACCAGCATAGTTAGCAGCGATGATTCCGGGCGTGATAAAGATACCAGACCCAACGATGACCCCGACCCCCATGATGATGAGGTCTTT
The DNA here is from genome assembly GCF_001435505.1 of Companilactobacillus futsaii JCM 17355. Lineage (GTDB taxonomy): Bacteria > Bacillota > Bacilli > Lactobacillales > Lactobacillaceae > Companilactobacillus > Companilactobacillus futsaii. The sequence continues at coordinate 54,003 of NZ_AZDO01000140.1, forward strand.
AGCACCAAGTGTTCGATTTAAAGTTTGTTCATGTAATAAATCGTTGACGATATCTTTTTTCCGAAAGAGTGAAGGCATAAATTGAGACACTTCCTAAACATTTAGTAGTATCATTATGACATTTTGAAAGTTAAAATTACAGTCTTTTGTCTAATTTGATTACAGAAAATTTAATTAAAACCTTTGACCTTTCGACATTTATCAAAATAATGATACTATTTGATTAATAAAGAAGAAGGGGTGGAATTAATGCAATTCAATTTTGATAAGATCAATGATCGTCGCAACGCTAATTCAAGTAAATGGCAAGTGAAGGAACACGAGTTACCTATGTGGGTAGCTGACATGGATATTCAAACAGCGCCAGCTATTATTGAAGCAATGCACAAAGATGCTGACCGTGGGATTTTTGGTTATCAATACGTCCCTGATGAATATTACCGAGCAATTGCTAGCTGGTACAAAAAAGAACATAATTTCGAGCCAGATTTAGATTGGTTGGTCTTTAGTAACGGCGTTATGCCTAGTATCGGATCAATTTTGCGTCATTTGACTGATTTAGGTGATAATGTCTTGCTACAAGAGCCTAATTACAATTCATTTTATAACGCTATCACTAGTAACGGTCGTCACATTGTCAACAGTGAACTGGAATATCAATATGGTAAATACAGTATTAATTGGAAAGATTTGGAAGAAAAGCTATCTGATCCACAAACTACGGCTATGATTGTCTGCAATCCTCACAATCCAGCTGGAATCATTTGGGACAAAGAGACTTTGACTAAGATTGGTAAATTAGCCAATAAACACGACGTTTTGATTATCTCTGATGAAATTCATGGTGATATCACGATGCCAGGATATGATTATGTACCGTTTGCTTCTTTGGATGCGGAAGTTACTAAGAATAGTATTTCATTAGCTTCTCCAAGTAAGACTTTTAATTTGGCGATTTTGCATGCGGCAACGTTGTTTATTCCTAATGCAAAATTACGTCAAAAGGTTGAACATGCAATTTCGGTTGATGGCATCAATAGTCCCGGTATTATGTCAATGGATGCATCAATTGCTGCCTACACACAAGGACATGAATGGTTGACTGAACTTCGCCAATACATTCAAAAGAACCGTGAATACGTTGAAGATTTTGCTAAGAAAAATCTTCCTGATATCAAAGTTTTACAAGCTCAGGCAACCTATCTAGCTTGGATCGATTGCTCGAAGTTGACGGACAAATCAGATGAATTTAACCAATTCTTACGTGATAAGACTGGTTTATATTTGGCTGAAGGAACGAAGTATCGTGGCAATGGGAATCAATTCTTACGGATGAATTTGGCTACTCCAAAGAGTAACGTCGAAGATGCCATGCAACGTTTGGTAAAAGGAATTGCTGAATATAAGGCTTAAAATAAAAATCCTCTTTAGATCAAATTGGTTCTTTCTTAAGTTAGGTTAGTAGTAATATTCCGGCCTGGAAAGTTGTTTTATATCTTTATACAGTTAAACAAATAAGCATCTATTCAGATAATGGCAGTCGTTAATCGACTATATCTGAATAGATGCTATTTTTGACTTTGAATTATTTGAAATAAACAATAAATGACGTTATCTAGTCGGTAGTGGCAGCTTTGTGGATGCCCAGTGCGTTCCAGCGTCCACAAAGCTTCACTTACGACGGCATTCAGCGGTAACCTAATTTAAGAAAGAACCATTAAATTTACAATCTAGCGAGGATTATTTTTTTATTTGATGATTGTCATAATGATTGGAACAACAATCAAACTCAATAGAGTAGTTTCGGTAACCATAATAGCTGCGTAATCAGAGTCAGCGTGATAAAGGTTTGCCACAACTGGAGCGTTAGTCATTACGGGCATTGCTGCTTGAACGATGAAGACTTGTTTCATTAATGGAGTGGCAGGAATGAATAAGAATAAGCCAGCCATTAACAATGGGGCACAGAGGAATCTTCCAAAGAGGATAGCCAGATTGTCTTTGTGGAAGGAAACATTTTTGAGTCCAGCGTTATAAATAGAAATCCCAATGAAAATCATTGACAGCGGAATTGTTAGGCCACCTAAATATTGAAAATCAGATATCAAGAATTTTGGTAATTGAATGTGAAGCATGACTAGAATCAATCCGATGATGAATCCTAATAGTGGTGGAGAAAAAACTTTTTTCAGTGTTGTCTTGAGTTTGAAATGACCTTTGACCTCACCATCCATTTGAATCAAGTAAGTTCCAAGAGTCCAGAAGAAAGTCGTGTTAGCCATGTAATAAACCAAGACGTAAGGTAAGCTCTTTTCACCGAATAAAGCCATGTTGACGGGTAAACCAACGAAAACAGTGTTGGAATTAAAAAACATCGAACTGAAAAGACCTTTGTGCTTGGGGTCGATTTTAAGTACCTTGATTAACAAGATAGAAATGAAAATTAAAATTGTCATCGAAAGTACCGGAACACCTAAGTCCGGCAATAATTTAATTAATTTTTTGGCAGTAAAGTCTTTTGTGATAGTCGAGATCATGTACGCAGGTAGAGCCACTTGGGTAACGATTTTGGCAATCAAACGAGTAGACTTGTCATCAAACCAACCTAAGGCACTCAAACCATAGCCGACGGCAATCAAACCGATGATTATTAAGATTCCGGAGATACTAGAAAAAAAGACACCCATATACAAAACACCCTTCATTAAATATTAAAATCAATCTTACACTTTTTTGATAAAATATGAAAAAACTTGTTTGATTTTCATCAAATTTATAATTGGTACTAACCAAATTAAAAATTGGAAAGTTCAAATCCTTGAAATCCCTTTCATTTTGATTAAAATAATAATCATAAGAAAATTTGCCACAGGAGGAATGCATTTATGGCATATAAAACTATCAATCCATATAACAACGAATTAGTAAAAACTTATCCTGACGCAACCGCTGAAGAAATTGAGGAAGCTTTGGCAAATGGACATGCGTTATACAAAAAGTGGCGCGATGACCCCGTTACAAGTCGGGCAGCTACCTTGCATAAAATTGCTGATTTATTGAGAGAACATGAAGATGAATTGGCAAAAATTGCTACGATCGACATGGGAAAACTTTACAACGAATCAAAAGGTGAAGTAGAGTTGTGTGCTATCATTGCTGACTACTTCGCTGACAACGGAGCCGATTTATTGAAACCCACACCAATCAATAGTCGTAATACTGGCGATGCTCAAGTTTATCATCAAGCAACTGGCGTTTTGATGATGGTTGAACCTTGGAATTTCCCTTATTATCAAATCATGCGTGTATTTGCTCCTAACTTTATGGTTGGAAATCCAATGATTTTGAAACATGCTTCAAATACTCCAGCTTCAGCTGCTGCTTTTGAGAAGATTGTTGAAGAAGCCAAAGCACCAAAAGGTACTTTCAAGAATCTCTTTGCTAGTTATGACCAAGTTAGTGACATCATCGCCGACCCTCGTGTTCAAGGTGTAGCTTTGACAGGTTCAAAACGTGGGGGACAATCAGTTGCTCAAACGGCTGGTAAATATCTCAAGAAGAACTCAATGGAACTCGGTGGTTCAGATGCCTTCGTAGTCTTATCTGATGCTGACGTCGATAAAGCAGTCGATTTAGCATGGCGTGTCAGAATTTACAATGCTGGACAAGTATGTACTTCTGACAAGCGTTTTATCGTTGCTGACAACTTGTACGATGAATTCTTGGAGAAACTTAAAGATAACTTCTCTAAATTAGTTCCTGGCGATCCAATGGATCCTAAGACGACTTTGGCTCCAATGAATTCCAAACGTGCTAAAGAAAAACTTCAAGGACAAATTGATAAGGCAGTTGAAAATGGTGCAAAAGTTTACTACGGTAATCAGCCAATCGACTTACCAGGACAATTCATTCAACCAACAATTTTGACTAATGTCGAAAAAGATAATCCTGAATTTTACGATGAATTCTTTGGTCCAGTAGCTCAAGTATTCAAAGTTCATTCTGATCAAGAAGCCATTGATCTAGCTAATGATTCCGAATTAGGTCTCGGTGGGATTGTTGTATCAGCTGATGCTCAACATGGTAAATCAGTTGCTGAAAAAATCGAAACAGGCATGGTCTTCGTCAACTCATTCCTTGTTTCATTGCCAGAATTACCATTCGGTGGTGTCAAAGGCTCAGGTTATGGACGTGAATTGAGTAAACTAGGCTTGAATGCCTTTACCAATGAAAAATTGATCGTGACAGCTCAAGAACCAGATTGGAATAATCCAGCTGGTGGATTGGCAGTTTTTAAAGAATAACACTTTGTGAACACGTTTACATACACACCTCTCAGCGGTAAAATTATCGTATAAAAAGTTGAGAGGTGTTTTTGTATGGATGAAACAAGAAACATGGTCAATAATGATTTTAAAGATATTATGTTAAATCGCCATTCGTATCGTAAGTTCAAGACAGACGTTAAGATTTCTCGTGAAGAGATTAACGAAATGCTAGAAGAAACTCTTTCGGCTCCTTCAGCATGTAATTTGCAATCATGGCATTTCGTCGTTTGTGATGATGAGGAAGGTAAGAAGAAGGCTCGTTCAATTATGATGCCATTCAATTACCCACAAACTGATACTTGTTCCGCTTTGATTTTTGTTTTAGGAGATACACAGTCCCACTACAAGTACCGTGACGTTTGGAATAAAGCTTGTGAAAATGGTCAAATCAGTCCTGAAGAACGTGACAAAGTATTTAAGACATTCTTGCCATTGTATGAACACGCTGATAGAAGTTTCTTGGAAAAGGATGCTACGATCGACGGTTCAATGGCTGCCATGCAATTGATGTTAATTGCTCGTGCTCATGGCTATGAAGCTAATCCAATGTCAGGTTACTACTTCGATAAAGTCGCTCCCGCTTTGGGATTAGACGGTGACCGTTTTATTCCAATCACTTCAATCGCTATTGGTAAACCAGATGGTGATTATACTAAGTCAGTCCGTTATAACGTTAATGAAGTTACTGATTTTATTTAAAAAAATACCTCCTAGAAAAAAATCTGGGAGGTATTTTTTAGTCTAATTCTTCATCTTCAACTTCTTCTTTGACACTGACTTTAGCAGGTTTTCTTTCTTTAACGAAGTAGATGACCGTCATAACGACTAAGAAGGCGACACCGACTAATAGGGAAACTGTAGTTTCAGGATTCAAGAACATGAAGACTAAGATAACTAATAATGAAGCAATGGCTAAATAATTACTGATTGGATAAAGTGGCATTTTGAACGGATGTTTATCCATTTTATCTTTATTGATGTGTCTAAATCTCAATTCACTAATTAGAATAACGAACCAAGGAACCATACCAGGTAAAACACTAGAACTATAAACGATAACGAAGATGTTGCTTGATGTGTGTAATAGTGCTGGCAATGAGTAGTTCAAAATCAAGCCGACTAAGATACCAGTTGAGATAGCTAGAACAGGAATGTAAGGTACGTTGTGTCTTGATAGTTTAACGAATGACTTAGGCAAATGTTTTTCCAAACCTAATGTATAAAGCATCCGGCTGGAACTGAAGATACCAGAGTTACATCCAGACATGGCAGCTGTTAGCATAACGAAGTTGATGATTTCAGCCGCAAATGTGATACCAACTTTAGCGAATGTTTCTACGAATGGTGAGCCGATAGTACCTAATTTGTTCCAAGGATAAATTGATACGATGACAAAAATTGCACCAATATAGAAAATCAAGATTCTACCAACAATAGAGCGGATAGCTTTAACGATATTTTCTTGAGGATTTTCAGCTTCACCGGCTGTAATACCGATAACTTCGATTCCTTGATATGAAGCGACAACAATTGATAGAGCGAAGATAAATCCTTTCAGACCACCTGTGAAAAATCCACCATGAGTCCAAAGATTGCTGATACCAACGGGATGTCCGCCATTACCAACACCGAAGACGATAACGAAAAATCCTAAGATGATCATCATAATAATTGTCAAAACTTTAATCAAAGCAAACCAAAATTCCAATTCACCGTAGGCTTTAACAGAAGTTAAATTAGCCACACAGAGCGTTACAACGACAACTACTCCGGCAATCCATTTAGGCATCGTAGGGAACCAAAATTCCAAATAAGTTCCAACGGCGATAACTTCACTGATACCAACGACTAAATATTGGAAGACGTTACTCCAAGCTGTTAAGTATCCAACAACTGGATGTATGTATTCGGTCGCGTACTTGGCAAATGAACCTGTTGAAGGATCAACGTATAGCATTTCACCGAGCGCCCGCATTACCATATAAAGGATCAATCCAGCTAAAGCATAAGCCAACAAGACTGAAGGGCCGGTCCATTTGATGGTGGAAGCAGAACCCATGAATAGTCCAACCCCAATTGTCCCACCTAGAGCAATCATTTGCATTTGTCTTGAAGATAAACTTCGGCTTAAATTTTCTTTAGCCACATTAGTTCCCACCCTTGTTTGTTCATCAAATGTGAACAACTGTATTTAAATCATGGAATATATAATAACTCACTCTTACTGAATTGTCATATTTTTTTCATATTTATTTGAAAAATACTTGTAAATGATTATAAATATCAAAATATATTATATTTCCTTGTATAAAATGAACCAATATAAATGTAGTTATATATGTTTACAAAGCTACCTATAAATTAGATAATTGATTGTAATAGTAGGATATTTTTTGGACGAAAAAATGCGGGATGTTAGTGTTTTGATAATGTCTCGCATCAGTTATCTACCGTGCGAGAAATGAATGAGGAAATAAATATGGATATTAATATTTTTATCGAACGTAGAAAAGAATTAAAAATGTCACAAGTTAAGCTATGTCAGGGGATTTGTACACAATCAACGCTCAGTAAATTTGAAAACAATGGTCGAGTACCATCCTTAGCAATTCTCAATAAATTATGCGAACGACTTGGGTTGTCAGTGGATGATCTTTACAAGAATTCGAGCGCATCAACTACCCATATGCGAACTGTTTTGAGTCGTATTGAAAGCGATTTAATGATGGGAAGTTATGACAAAGTTTCTGAAGCATTAAAGGACTTAAAAATCGATGATGTTAATAATAATGAATTAAAAATGCAATTTTATTACCAAAAAGGCTTATTCATAACTTTGACAAATGGTAAATTTGAGGAGCTTTTTTACAACTTTTCACAAATTTTGGACAATTTAGACGAAAAACATCAGACAATTTATTCTTACTTATCATATGTAGGCTTAGGAATTTTTTATTCGCGTATCAACAAAATGGAACAAGCTGAATTTTATTTTGAAAAAGTTTTAGAATATATTAATCTTCACAAAGACCAAACTTATCAGAAGAGCAGTTTAAATGTTTACTTACGTATTTTAACGATAGTATTTTATACGGCAGATTTTTTGATCGTGAAAAATGACTTTGAAACTAGTTTGGAATTAGTTCAACGTGGTATCAGATTGTGTTCCGAACAACATATTACTTACTACTTGCCAAGACTGAAACTGTTGGAAGCTAAGATTGCTATTGGCAGAAATCAATCGCCAACAGATGTCAAAGACTTATTAACGGATGCAATGGCTTTTGCTAAAATTAATCATAATGAAGTGGTGGAACTAAGAATCAACGCTTTGCGCAAACAATATCAAGATATGAAGAGGAATGGCAATGAGTAAAGGTTCAGAACAAGCTTATCAAGATTTAACACAAAAACTCAATCAAATTAATATTGAGTATAAAGTAGTTGATCATCCAGCGGCTGAAACGACTGAACAAGCTGACAGCTATATTGCTGGTCTGGAAGGTGTTAGAACTAAAACGATGTTTCTAAAAGATAAGAAGAAACATTTCTATTTAGTAATTATGGATGATAAAAAACGTCTAGATTTCAAGAATTTCCAAGAACTTACTGGAACTAAACGCATTTCAATGGCCCACAATCACGATATTGAAGAACAATTAGGTTTGGAAGCAGGAATCGTTTCGCCGTTTGGAATCATGAATAATACGGACCACAATATAAAATTGTATTTTGATAAAGAGATGTTGGATAGTGAGGAGATTTTAACTTTCCATCCTAACGTTAATACGCATACGATTTTTTTGACTGCTAGTGATTTGATGAAATTTATCGATGCCTGTGGTTTTGAATATGAGATTTTAAATTTAGAGTAGATAAAAACGCTTGGTTCAATTAAGAATCAAGCGTTTTTTGTCAGGCTCTCTTTTTTATTCTGAAAGTAATTAGTCCTAAAATCATTACACCGATTAATGGATAAATCCAGTTTAATTCTTTATTACTAGTTTGTGGCAATTGAGAATTGCTATAAGGAACGTTTGGTACCATTGGCTCTGAATTAAAATCGGTTGAAGTATCGGAATTTGGGTCGGGTGTAAATGGATTGTTTGGAATAACAGGCTTGGGATCTTTTTCTCCAGATGGAGTTTCTGGGTCAGGATTCGTTGGTGTTGGATTATTAGAAGCTGGATCTTTGGTATCGGGTTGATTAGGTTCGTGTGTATTCGTTAAAGTTTTCTTATTATCACTTGGAGTCTCGCCACCTGAATTTGGTTTCAAAGTATTGGTAATTGTGGCTTCATTGTTAGATGTATTATCAATGTTAGAAACGTAATTGTCAGCAACGTTGATTTCTTTGACAGAATAAGTAGTATCTTTGTCTAAATTATTCCAAGTATACGTCCAATCGTTATCAGCATTAACAGTTACAGGATCACCGTATTTTTCTCCATTTGCTAGTAGTTGAATTTGAGCTGACTTAGGACGGTTAGGATCGTTGTTGTCGGCCCATTTTTTATTGACTGTGAAAGTCTTTGTTTCAATTGGAGTATTAGGGTCAGTCTTTTTATTGATAATAGTTTCTTGAGTATTGTCATTACTGAATTCACTTGATGCGGTATATCCTTTGGGAACATCGACTTCTTTAGCACTATAAGTGATTTCTTTATCATTTTTATCATATTTTGGTAATTGGTTAGTTGGATCTTTTTCATCATTAGAATTAGCATTCGTACCAAATGAGTAACTCCAATTATTATCAGCATTTAAAGTGACAGGATCACCAACTGTCTTTTCACCTTGATTATTGTCGTTAGCGTACAACTGAATTTTAATAGACTTGGGGCGAGAAGTTGAATCGTTATCGGCCCATTTTTTTGTGACGTCTAAGGAAGTGGATAAAGTATTAACGATAGTTTGATCCTGAGGATTTCCATCATTAGCGTATTGAGTTTTGATGTATCCTTTGGGGATAGTATTGGTTTGCTTATCATCGTAACCAATTTCGGAAACGTACCAATTGTTACCTGCAATTTGTGGCAAATTAGTGAAAGTATGCGTCCAATTATTATCGTCATTTAAATTGAAACTCTCAGTATTTTTTGCTTGATCTTTGTCATCATATAAGTGAACCATGACACTTTTTGGTCGAGTATTTTTAGCATTATTACCGTCGTGCCAGATTTTAGTTACCTTAAAAGTGTCAGATAAATAATTGGTTATATTGTAAGTAGTAGGATCAGATACGGAGACGTAGCCAACAGGAGTATCTTCTTTAACCGTGTAATGATAGAGATTTCCATTATCATCATATTGGCGTTGATAGCGGAACATGTACTGCCAATTATCTTTTGCAGTAACTGTTTTTTTAGTGACTTCTTGATCTTTGCCATCGGTAATTTTACGCAATAAATGAACAACGATGGAGTCTGGTAATTTGGTCTCTTCAGGTACTGACCACTTTTTCTGTCCAAGTATAGAAATGAGAATGTCACTCGTACTTGCGCCACCACCAATTGAAGTAGTGGAATCATTAACAGTAACGCTTTGCTTAATCGTATCGTTAGATAATAGATCGCCTGAATTAGTGTAATTATCAGAAAGATTATTGTAATTAGTTATTTGGGTAGTATAACTAATGTTTATTGGCTGGTTGATGTCCCCGCCAAAATCGACAGTGAATTCTTTATTATTATCGTTATAAGCAACTGTGGAATTAGCGTACTTGTTTTCCTTATCGTTAGTTATATTCCCGTCAGAATCACGAGTAGCTGAATTGACTGTTATGTCCGATATTAATTTTTGATTGTCTCCAATAAAATCTCGATATTTAGCGTTAGGAATTGTTTCTCCTGGATAATTGATTTCTACCGTCCAATGAATTTTATCGTTGTCAAAACTACCATATTTATAAAGCACGGAATTATTATCTTGATCGGTTGATGGAGGATCAACTGTGGCCGAATTAGTCGTGTCAGGACTTTTCATGGCGGAATCGTCTAGTCCCCAGTCAATTGGTGTATTTTGATTCGATGAGACTATGTTAGTGTTCCAATTTGTTTTTAAACTGATCCATCCAGTAATATTTTTTGTTTGAGATTTAGTGGCGGCGTTGCTATTGAAAGTAACGGTTATAAGGCGCGTATCTTTATTTAGAGAAATATTTGCAATAACATCACCATCTTTATCTTCAAGTGGTTTGGAATTTACAATGTCATTCTTGATAGTAATTTGATTAGGTACAGGAATTTCCATCGTATCACCAGCATGTATCTTTTGATTGTTGGTAGAAAATTCCCAACTGGCATAAATATCATCGTACAATCCAAAGTGAGTTTGCGAAGTGCCATTAGCATCCTGTAACTGTGCTTTAGTAATAAATTGATTTCCCCAGTTTGTAGTGTCAGTGACGGTGCTAATTCCTGGTGAATTCCCTGAATCTTGTGCTTCGACCATATTAGTTGAACTAGTCATAAAAATTGAAGCAATTATGATCAGTAGGCTAAATATGTTCTTTCCCTTTTTAAACATATTTAAAATCTCCCTCATTTGTTGATAGTCTTGACTTCCTTAAGCAAGGCTTATAAAGTCATTCTACTACTCTTTTCATCAATTTAATTATATTTATGAAAAGGGTTATTTTAAGTTTTTCCATACTATAATATAATTATCGAAAATATTTGGAGGGTCACAATGGCAACACTTGAAGTAAAAAATCTCCATGTCGAAGTGGAAGATGAAGAAACTAAGAATAAAAAAGAAATTCTCAAAGGCGTCAACTTGCTGATGAAAACAGGTGAGATCCATGCCATCATGGGACCTAACGGTACAGGGAAATCAACGTTATCGCAAACTATCATGGGGCAAAAAAATTACCACGTTACCAACGGCGATATCCTCTTAAATGGAGAAAGTATTTTGGATATGCCAGTCGATCAACGTGCTCGAAAAGGATTATTTTTGGCAATGCAATATCCTGCTGAAATTCAAGGGGTTACTAACGCTGAATTTTTAAGAGCAGCGATTAATGCTAGACGCCCGGCGGATGACAAAATTTCTGTGATGGATTTTTTGAAAGAACTCGACAAGAATTTGGAACTGCTAGATATGAGCCAAGCTATGACGGAACGCTACTTGAATGAAGGCTTTTCTGGTGGCGAAAAGAAGCGTAATGAGATCTTGCAATTATTGATGATCAAACCTAGTTTTGCTTTATTGGATGAAATCGACTCAGGACTTGATATCGATGCTTTAAAAGTTGTCTCCAAAGGTGTCAATTCGATGCGTGGCGATAACTTTGGTGCCTTGATCATTACTCATTATCAAAGACTTTTAAATTACATTAAACCAGATGTAGTTCACGTAATGATGGATGGAAAAATCGTCAAAACTGGTTCTGCTGATCTTGCACAAAAACTTGAGAATGAAGGTTACGCTGGATTACGTGACGAATTAGGACTCAAAGTGAATTTAGTCGACGATTAAGGGGATATTATGACATTAGAAAATCTAACAATTAATGAACCGGATTGGTTCGTTCAAAAGAGGCTGACTGCATTGGGTTTGGCTGATAAATTACCGTTACCTACCATGCAGCGCTTTGACTTTCATAACTGGCAACTGACACCACCAACAAGAACAATTATTAAGACAAATATAGCATCACCAGACAATTATATTTTGATGGACTTATTCGATGCCTCAAATGAATATCCAGATTTAGTTCAAAAGTATTTGTACAGCATAATTAAAGCAGACGAAAATAAATTAATGGCTTATCATGCGGCTTTTGTAAATCACGGTGTTTTCTTGTATGTACCCAAAAATACCGTGATTGAAAAACCAATTGAATTAGAATTACAACAAGATTCCAGTCAACCGTTTGTTTCTCACGTTTTAGTTGTAGCAGGCGAAAATTCAAAATTCTCTTTGATTCAAAAAACTACAACCAAAGGAAATCAAGCAAGTGTTGCTAACTGTGTTGTGGAAATTAAGGCTCTAACTAATAGTGAAATAAAGTATGCAGCAGTTGATGAACTCGGTCAAAATGTAACGTCATACTTAAGCCGTCGAGCCGATGTTGATCGAGATGCTTACGTTGATTGGTCGATTGGTTTAATGAATGAGGGTAACACTGTCGCTGATTTTGACACTGATTTAAAGGGCACTGGTGCTCATTCAGAAATTAAAGTTGTCGATATTACGGCCGGTAAACAACTTGAAGGCGTCAATACTCGCGTTACTAATTACGGTAAGAAAACAATCGGAAATATCAATCAACGCGGGGTGATTACTGACCATTCACGACTGATTTTTAATGGTATCGGTCATATTATCAAAGGTGCTTCTGGAGCTAATGCTGAACAACAAAATCGTGTTTTGATGATGTCGAGTCATGCCCACGGGGATGCCAATCCAATTTTGTTGATCGATGAAAATGATGTCTTGGCAGGACATGCGGCTAGTGTTGGTCAAGTCGATCAAAATCAGCTCTACTATTTGATGAGTCGAGGTTTAGATAAAAAAACCGCCCAAAGGATGGTTATTCGAGGGTTCTTGGGGGATGTTTTAGTTTCTATTCCTTCTAAAGCTATTCGAGAACAATTAGTACAGACGATTGAAAGGAAGTTGGCAAATGGACAAGAAATTTCAGAAAATTCGTGATGATTTTCCAATTCTAAAGCAACGAATAAATGATGAACCATTAGTTTATTTAGATAGTGCTGCCACTTCTCAAAAACCACAAGCAGTTATCGATGCTGTTGCTGACTATTATCAAACTATTAATGCAAATACTCATCGAAGCGTTTATACACTGGGGCAGCAAGCAACTGATCAATACGAATTAGCTCGCAAAAAAATTCAAAATTTCATCAATGCTCAATTCAGTAAAGAAGTTATATTCACTAAAGGTACGACTGACAGTCTGAATTTAGTTGCCAGCAGTTACGGTGAAGACAATATTCAAGCAGGTGATGAGATAGTCATTACTTATATGGAGCATCACAGCAACTTGATTCCTTGGCAACAACTAGCTATTAAGAAGCATGTGGTTTTGAAGTATATTGAATTAACTAGTGACGGGCAATTAGATATGACAGATGCTGTAAATAAAATCACTGATAAAACTAAAATCGTTGCCGTAGCTCATGCTAGTAACGTGTTGGGCGTAACTAATGATATTAAGAAATTAGCACAAATAGCACATTCTCATAACGCCGTTATAGTAGTTGACGGTGCTCAAGCAGTTCCCCATCAACCAGTCGATGTGCAAGAGTTGAATGCTGATTTCTATGCTTTTTCAGGGCATAAGATGTTAAGTCCCATGGGCATTGGCGTCTTATATGGTAAGAAAGAGTTATTGGAACAAATGTCGCCGTATCAATTTGGCGGTGAGATGATAAATTCAGTTGAGAAGTTTAACAGTACTTGGAGTGAATTGCCTTGGAAATTTGAGGCTGGCACTCAAAATGTCAGTGGAGCGATTGGATTAGGCAAAGCTATCGATTATTTGAATAATGTTGGGATGGAAGAAATTGCTGAATATGAGCAAGAATTAGTTGATTATGCGTTGCCTAGATTGTTGAATATTAAAGGTTTAACAATTTACGGACCACACGATTCACACAATCATAACGCCGTTATATCTTTTAACTTTAATAACTTACACCCACATGACGTGGCAACTGCTTTTGATATGGATGGAGTGGCCGTCAGAGCAGGACACCATTGTGCGCAACCATTGATGAAATATTTGGGCGTTGTGGCAACTGTCCGTGCTAGTTTTTACTTTTACAATACTAAAGCTGATGTTGATAAATTATTACAAGCAATCGCGGATACAAAGGAGTTCTTCAGAGTATGAGTCTAATGGGATTGAACAATTTATATCGTGAAGTTATTTTGGATCACTCACAAAATCCACATCACAAGCACGCTTTACCACAAGTAACGACCAAGACTACTTTGAAAAATCCTACTTGTGGTGATGTGATCAATTTGGAATTGGAAATTAAAGATGACAAGATTATTGATGCGGGTTTCAGTGGTGAAGGTTGTACTATCAGTCAAGCTTCTGCCAGCATGATGACCGATGTTATAATAGGAAAAACAACCACGCAAGGACTAGAAATGGCCCACATCTTTTCTGATATGGTCATGGGCAAGCAGCATCCAGATACAGATTTGGAAAGACTGGGTGATGCTGCAATTTTATCTAGTGTTATGAAGTTTCCAGCTCGAATCAAATGCGCTACCCTGAGCTGGTGGGCTTTGAGAAAATCGTTAGGGGAAGAAGTCGATGATTGATTTAGAAAATTCAGAATACGAATACGGTTTTCACGATGATGTAAAGCCTAAATTTACTACCGGACGTGGATTGACAGAGGAAACTGTCCGCAAAATTTCGGCTGAAAAAAACGAACCACAATGGATGTTGGATTATCGCTTGAAGTCGTATCATACGTATCAAAAACTCGCCATGCCTAAATTTGGCCCTGATCTATCAGATTTAGATTTGGAGAATATGCTTTATTATCAAAAAATGACTGACAAGAAGTATCGTGATTGGGACGATGTACCCGATAAAATGAAAGAAACTTTTGACCGTTTAGGGGTTCCTGAAGCTGAACGAAAGTATTTGGCCGGTTCTTCAGCACAGTATGAATCAGAAGTCGTTTATCACAATATGCGCAATGAATTTGAGAAGTTAGGGATTTTGTTTACCGATACTGATACGGCATTACAAGAATATCCAGAACTTTTCAAAAAATGGTTCGGTAAATTGGTTAAACCGACTGACAACAAATTTGCAGCTTTGAATGGGGCAGTTTGGTCGGGTGGCTCATTTATTTATGTGCCTAAAGGCGTAAGATGCGATATTCCAATTCAGTCTTACTTTAGATTAAACGCCGAAAACTCAGGGCAATTTGAACGGACTTTAATTATCGTCGACGAAGGGGCCAAAGTCGATTACGTTGAAGGCTGCACAGCACCTAATTATTCATCAGATAGTTTGCATGCTGCAGTAGTAGAGGTTAATGTTTTGCGTGATGCATATTGCCGTTATACAACGATTCAAAATTGGTCCGATAATGTTTATAGTTTGGAAACTAAACGGGCTGCCGTTTTGGAGAACGCCACGATGGAATGGGTCGATGGTAACCTTGGCTCAAAAGTGACGATGAAATATCCTAGTGTTTACTTAAATGGGGAGAACGCTCGAGGGACAATGTTGTCAATTGCTGTAGCCAGTAACGGAATTCACCAAGATTCTGGTGCCCGCATGATTCATAACGCCAAGAATACTTCTAGTTCAATCGTTTCTAAGTCAATCGCACAGACTGGTGGATCAGTGGATTATCGTGGAACGGTTAGATTTGGCAAACATTCTGATGGTTCAAAAGCTCATGTTGAATGTGACACAATTATTATGGATGATCAATCTTCATCAGATACGATTCCTTACAATGAAATTGATAACGCCAATGTTTCAATGGAGCATGAAGCTCGAGTATCGAAGATTTCTGAAGAGCAACTCTATTATTTAATGAGCCGGGGAATCTCTGAAGAAAAAGCCACAGAAATGATCGTTATGGGCTTTGTTGAACCATTTACAAAGAAACTCCCTATGGAATATGCGGTTGAATTGAATCGTTTAATCAGTTATGAAATGGAAGGGTCAATTGGTTAAAAATATGACAGAAGATAAGACAAAAAAAGACCTAGTCATGGATGCCTTGGAGAAGGTGATTGATCCTGAACTAGGAATTGATATTGTTAATTTAGGTTTAATTTATGAAGTAGAGATTGAGAACGAAGATGAAGCCGTTATAACGATGACCTTGACCACAATGGGTTGCCCTTTGAGCGACATGTTGCATGATACAATTACGGCAGCGGTCAAGTCAGTTGAAGACATCAAAAATTGTGAAATTGAATTAGTCTGGTATCCAATTTGGGATATTTCTAAAATGAGTCGTTATGCACGAGTGGCCTTGGGAATTCCTGAAGGATTTGGTGCGTGAGATAATCTATCTAAAATGGTTATAGGAGGTTATTTATGATTGATACAATGATTTTTGATTTCAACGGGACTATGATTTTCGATGGTTTGATTCAAAAGAGGGCTTGGGGGAAATTTTTAGAAGTAGAATTCAATCGAGAATTGACTAGCCAGGATTATCAATTGCATATTGCTGGGATCAATAATCGCAATACGTTCGAGTATTATTTAGACAGAAGTATTTCTGATACTGAATTGGCTCAATTATCTGATAAGAAAGAAAATATTTACCGAGAAATTTGTTTGAATACTCCAGATGAATTCCAATTAGTGCCCGGATTGTCTGATTTTTTGGATTGGTGCAAGAATAATAACATTAAGTTAAATATTGCAACGGCATCAGAACATTCCAATGTAATATTCTTTTTCAATCAATTGCGATTAGGACGTTGGTTTGATTTAGAAAAGGTAGCCTTCAATGACGGCAAAATCAAAGGGAAACCGGCTCCAGATATTTTCTTAAAAGCAATCGAAAACCTTGGTGGCAAAGCTAGTAGTAGTGCTATCTTTGAAGATTCAGTTTCAGGTATTCAAGCTGCCAATAAAGCCCAGGCGGGTAAGGTAGTCTTAGTTGAAGATCCAAAATTGGAAAAAGTAAGTCTTCCTGAGAATTTACGAATAGATAAATTAATTCAAGAGTATTCAGATATTAATAAATTCTTCCAAGAATAGTCAAAATAAAATTAGTAAAGAAAATTTACAATTATCAAAAAGAAAACACAAAGGCGAATTTTATAATCAAGTTAGCCACCTTAAGAAAAAATAAATAAAAAAACA
>NZ_AZDO01000141.1 GCF_001435505.1 Companilactobacillus futsaii JCM 17355
TTAACTTTTCTTTATTTTTCCAAAGTGGCTAACTTGTTCTTGCAATTTGCGAAAATGGATTGATATTAGTATTGTTGAAAAAGATATAAATTAAAAAGTGATAACATTTTTTGCTTGTTTTGAAGCTATTTTTTATTTAAAATAAATAAGATTTAAATTTGGTCTAGACAAATATTTTTTGTATTACCTTGGACCTGATTAAATAAAATCATGTTTTAAAAATAAGGGGGATTTATGAATAAGGCAGATTGTAAAATATAACCGAACACTAGTGGACACAAAAACCCATAAAGG
>NZ_AZDO01000142.1 GCF_001435505.1 Companilactobacillus futsaii JCM 17355
TGAATTGAGGGAAAGAGCCATTCAGAATCCAGCTGATGATCAAGCAGCCATTGACGGTACAATAAGAGATCTGTTTGAACAGGTTTAAGGTACAAGGTATTCGGTTTACCAGTTTTTCGGTCATGAATAAACGCATTTTGTTTAATAGAACCGTCCGGATTAAAAATATCGGTTTGTTTTAAGCGCATGACATCACTGACTCGCAACAGTGTCGCTTTGCCAACTTGAAAAACTGTATAGTTACGCCGGCCAGCTTTAAAGTTATTGAGTAAGGTATCTTGAACCTCCTTGAGAACATTTGAATCTTTGATGGGTAAGACAACTTGTTG
>NZ_AZDO01000027.1 GCF_001435505.1 Companilactobacillus futsaii JCM 17355
ACCTTTATGGGTTTTTGTGTCCACTAGTGTTCGGTTATATTTTACAATCTGCCATAGTAAAAAAGCTCAAAATAATAAACGCCATTTGATTGAATCTGTAATTGAAAAAGTTGGCTTAAAAGGCAAAGAAAGAAATTTACCGACAGAACTTTCTGGTGGACAACAACAAAGAGTAGCAATTGCTCGAGCTATTGTTAATCGTCCTAAGTTGATTATCGCTGACGAACCAACTGGGGCTTTGGATTCAAAGACTAGTAAAGAAATTATGGATATTTTTGAAAAATTGAATCAAGATGGAACGACGATCATCATGGTTACTCACGATAGCGAAGTAGCTGAACATGCCATGCGGACGGTTTATATTCGTGATGGTCGACTATATAACGATGAAAAGAGTGTGGAAAATCATGACTGATAAAATTTCAATCGCACTCAAATCAATTACTAAAAATAAAAATCGTAATTTCTTAACGATGTTAGGAATTATCATTGGTATCGCTAGTGTCATTTGTATTTTGGCAATCGGTGATGGTTTCACGCACACGGTTACTAAAGGGATGGGCAACCACAACGTAAAAAATAAGGTTACTTTGCAGTGGGAATCCAAGTCCGTTTACGATACTGACGGTGGTTTTACTAAGAACGATGCATCAGCTCTAAGTAGCGTCAAAGGCGTTGATCACGTCAAACTAGCTAGTAGCATTGTTGAAGCTGGTGCTAAGGTTCAGTACAAGACTAAGAATGTCAGTATCGGCTTGAACAAACAGCCTAAACATTTGAAATTAGTTAAAGGAACGTATTTGCCACTAGACGGTGATTCCAGTGGTGTTTATATTTCTGAATATTTAGCCCATAAATTGTTTAAGAAGAATGCTCTTAATCGTTTAATTACTATCGATGGAACAGTTTTTGTGGTTGAAGGAATCTATCATGTGGGGACAATGGATTATCGGCCAGATGCCTACGTTTCTAAAACGACTTTCAAACAATTATTTGCGAACCAAATCTCTAAGGATCAGGCAAAATTGTACGTCACTTCTGACGCTAATAAAAAACAAGTCGGTAAAAAAGCTACTAAATTAATGAAGAAGATTGGTGAACAGAAGAAGACTGGTACGTATTCAGTTTCAAATCCTGATCAAATCAGTAAGCAATTTACTAAGATTCTCAATGATATTACTTACTTCATCGCTTTTATTGCTGGAATTTCATTGTTGATTGCTGGTATTGGGGTTATGAATGTAATGTACATAACGGTTTCAGAACGCCGAAAAGAAATAGGTATCAGACGTGCTTTTGGTGCTACATCAGGTGATATTCGCAATCAATTCTTAATTGAAAGTGTCGTTCTTTGTATAATTGGTGGAATTATTGGAATTATCTTCGGGTATATTTTTGTAAATATCATCAACGCCTTCTTACCATTTAAAGCCGTTATAACGTCTTATGCAATTATCTTGTCGTTAGCGGTATCGACAGCAGTTGGTTTAATATTCGGATTTATTCCTTCTAATAAAGCAGCTAAGTCGGAATTAGTTGGATTGTTGAAAGAAGAATAGGGGAAAATATGAAAAAATTATATGGTTTAGATAAACTGTCAGTACTAGGAATAGTCTTGATTAGTATCTTGATGACAGTTATTGAGATGTTCGTTTCAGATCCAAACTTTTCACAAATGCCACAAATGGGTAAGTGGTTGAAGTTATTGTTATTTGTAATTGGGGCAGTAGTTAGCTTTGCCATTGGGTATTGGTTATTTACGCTCTTATTGAGAAATAATGATAATTACAAAGTGAAATTAGTAATCAATTTGGCAATCGGTTTAGCTATCGAAGCCGTGTTGATTACTATTATCTACTTGATTGCTAAAAAGACTAATATTTGGGTCAACGGAATTGCTGGAGTATTTGGCTTTGGAACTTTGGCATTATTGAATTGGAAGTTCTTAGAAGTATCTCAATCGGATAAGATCAAGGTTAGTGTTTTGACAGGAATTTGGTTTGTCCTAGCCTTGTTCTAGTATGCCGTCCTCCATAGCAAAGCAAATTTGGCTGGAATGCACTCGTCCTTGTCAAGTTGA
>NZ_AZDO01000143.1 GCF_001435505.1 Companilactobacillus futsaii JCM 17355
GGATTCGAACCTCAAGCTAAATTGGAAGGAAAAACATTTAAATATTGTTGAGGGAAATACTAATTATTTTTTTAATTTAGCCCACCCATGTGTTCTCACGAAATGAAGAGCGTTATCATAACTCTTCTAACAAATGAGCTCCTTTTAAGCGGTAGAGTAACCGCATATCTCTTAATCTTTCGATAATACTAATATAACACGTAAAGTGGTCGCTTGTGTAACGCTCTTTCATCGCTAAAACATCGCTAATACGTCGGCATTACATCGCTTTTTTTATTTTCTGGAATATAAACATGCAAATCGTAA
>NZ_AZDO01000144.1:0-584 GCF_001435505.1 Companilactobacillus futsaii JCM 17355
ACAGCAGTTTGAAGTGTTACATCATTAATCTTAATATCTAGTTTTGAAGGTACGAGTGTCAAGCAGTGTAGTGACGATAGTGAGAAGGATACACCTGTTCCCATGCCGAACACAGAAGTTAAGCTTCTCCGCGTCGAAAGTAGTTGGTGGGAAATACCTGCGAGGATAGAGAGTCGCTACGCTGTCTCATGATGGAGGATTAGCTCAGCTGGGAGAGCATCTGCCTTACAAGCAGGAGGTCACAGGTTCGATCCCTGTATCCTCCATATCATGAGCCGTTAGCTCAGTTGGTAGAGCATCTGACTTTTAATCAGAGGGTCGACAGTTCGAACCTGTCACGGCTCATTTGCAACATATATACGCACCATGCGGGTGTGGCGGAATTGGCAGACGCGCTAGATTTAGGTTCTAGTGTCCTTTGGACATGAAGGTTCAAGTCCTTTCACCCGTATTCAATATTGTTGTTGCAATATTGAGTTTCATTTAGTAAAATATGAAAGTATTGGTTTTATGCCGACTTAGCTCAGCTGGCAGAGCATCTGTCTTGTAAACAGGGGGTCGGAGGTTCGAATCCTCTAGTCGGC
>NZ_AZDO01000144.1:1707-2865 GCF_001435505.1 Companilactobacillus futsaii JCM 17355
GATGCTAGTCATCAAGAATTAAATAGCTTTACGTATTAAGCAATGGAGGATTACCCAAGTCCGGCTTAAGGGAACGGTCTTGAAAACCGTCAGGTCGCGAAAGCGGCGCGTGGGTTCGAATCCCACATCCTCCTTAGTGGGTAGCATGTGATATTTTTATTATCGCGGGATGGAGCAGTCTGGTAGCTCGTCGGGCTCATAACCCGAAGGTCGTAGGTTCAAATCCTGCTCCCGCAATTTGTCTTGAAAAAATTAAATCTGGTTCCTTGGTCTAGTTGGTTAGGACGCCTGCCTGTCACGCAGGAGATCGCGGGTTCGATTCCCGCAGGGACCGTTAATGGCTCGGTAGCTCAGTCGGTAGAGCAATGCATTGAAGCTGCATGTGTCGGCGGTTCGATTCCGTCCCGCGCCATTTTGGAGGGGTAGCGAAGTCTGGCTAAACGCGGCGGACTGTAAATCCGCTCCTTCGGGTTCGGTGGTTCGAATCCACTCCCCTCCATATTTAGGGATATAGTTTAAAGGTAGAACTACGGTCTCCAAAACCGTCGGTGTGGGTTCAATTCCTACTATCCCTGTTTCTACCTTTTATCATGGCGGTATTGGTGAAGTGGTTAACACACCGGTTTGTGGCACCGGCACACGTGGGTTCGACTCCCACATACCGCCCTTTATTGGGTTATAGCCAAGCGGTAAGGCAACGGACTTTGACTCCGTCATGCGCTGGTTCGAATCCAGCTAACCCAATTGCTGTAAAAAAAGAATATGGCGGTATAGCCAAGTGGTAAGGCAGAGGTCTGCAAAACCTTCATCACCGGTTCAAATCCGGTTACCGCCTTTGGTTATGCTTAAATAATCAGGCATAGAGATATGCCGGTGTGGCGGAATTGGCAGACGCGCAGGATTCAAAATCCTGTTCCCACTAGGGAGTATCGGTTCGACCCCGATCACCGGTATTAGACGGTTTTCAGAAGCTTTGTAAAACCAAATATCAGTTAGCTCAAATTGTTGTTGTATCAACAGTTTGAGCTTTTTTATTGTTTTCAAAAGTTTATTAGTCAGGTTCATTTTTTGTTTTCTTGCACATATTTTGCACACTGTTCCCATTCGCAAATTGCAAGAACAAGTTAGCCACTTTGGAAAAATAAAGAAAAGTTAAGA
>NZ_AZDO01000145.1:0-20282 GCF_001435505.1 Companilactobacillus futsaii JCM 17355
AGACCTTTATGGGTTTTTGTGTCCACTAGTGTTCAGTTATATTTTACAATCTGCCACTTTAAAAAATAAAATATTTTACTAGAACACTTTATTTTATGTATTCGGTTATTAAAATTTTTGTCTTAAACTGTTTTAGACAGTTAAGAAAGAAGGAATTTTAATATGAACAACAATAACGTAAATTGGTTTGAAATTGGAACAGATCATCCTCAAGAAACAATGGATTTTTATAGCAAAATGTTTGGTTGGAAGTTCCAAGAATATACAGATATGGAAAATGAATACTATAATATCATTGAACCAGGCAATGAATACCCAACTGGTGGTATTTTAGGTACAGCTGGTAAAATTGCTGAATATTCAACATTTTATACGTTAGTAAGTGATGTTGATAAGGCGATTAAGGCAGCCAAGGATAATGGGGCAACCGTTATTTGGGGTCCTGTTACTGATAAAACAGGTTTAACTTTTGCCAGATTAAATGACAATACTGGTCATCAATTTGGTGTATTTTCGGCAGGTCAATAGAGAAAGGGTGGTAATAATTTATGAAAGCAGTCGTCGTTTCTAAAGCTGGTGGTCCTGAGGTATTGGAATATAAAGAGGTCCCAACACCAGAGGTAAAAACTGGTTGGTCATTGGTAAAAATCAAAGGATTTGGAATCGTTCACTCTGAAATTTTTACTCGACAAGGTAAGTCTCCTTCAGTCAAGTTTCCACGAATCTTAGGCATCGAATGTGTCGGAATCATCGAAAAAACTACTGATGCTCAGCGTTTACCAGTAGGACAAAAAATCATTGCCATGAACGGTGAAATGGGACGTGATTTTGATGGTAGTTACGCTGAATATGCATTGTTACCTAATGACATAATTCATCCAGTTGAAACGAATATTCCTTGGGAAGATTTAGCAGCTATTCCTGAGACTTTTCATACTGCTTATCGAGCTTTGTTACAACTTCAAATCGATAAGGCTGATTCATTATTGATCCGTGGAGGAACTAGTGGAGTTGGAATAGCAGGCTTGAAATTAGCTAGAGCTATCAATCCCAACATTAAAGTGTTTGGTACATCTAGAAAAGAAACTGCTAAAGATGAAATCCTTCAACTGGGTTATGACGGTTTTGTTTGGGATAATCATCAGAAATTGCAAATGGATCAACCAGTCGAACGGATTTTTGATTTAGTCGGTGCAGCAACCGCCTTGGATTCAATGAATAATTTGAAACCTTTTGGTATTGCAAGTATTACTGGTGACATGGGTGGAGTTTGGGATATTGACCATTTCGATCCAGTCACAGCGATTCCAAATGATCGTTATATGACATCTTTTGCTAGTTATGTGATTGATGAAGGTCAGTTGAATGATTTGTTGAAATTGATTTCTGACAAGAATATTGATGTTCATCCAGTTAAAGTTTTCTCATTGAAACAACTTCCTGAAGCACATGAATTTTTAGAAAGTCAAACTAAACCTGGTAAAATTGTAGTTTTACCATAAGAAGAGGCCGCATAATTGTTAATTAGTCTAACGGTTATGCGGCCTTTTTGGTTTGCTTTAAAAAATAAAATAATTGATGGAAATACTTTATTTTATGTATGTAGCTTTAAATGAATTTCAATTAAACTTATTCAGTTGCTTAAATTAATTCGGAAATAACGTCTAAAACTTTGTAATTGGCATATTTGTTTAATTTTTCTAAGAATAGGTTTAATTCATCATTAGAACGAAAAGCACCATGAATCATATAATTCATTTCACCAGATATTTTGTAGTGATGACGAATGGAATTTCTTTGAGAATGGATGAATTGTAAATATTTCTCATGACTGTAATATTCCATTTGTGTTTCAATAAAAACTTGATGCGTATAGCCCATTTTATCCAAATTAACTTCAATTGTGTATCGTTTAATGACACCTTCAGCTTCTAATTGCTCAATACGAGTATTTACGGCTGGAGGAGTCATATTAACAATTTTAGCTAATTCAGTTTTAGTGATGCGACAATTACGATTTAATTCTTTGAGTATTTTTTGATCAATGTAGTCCATGTTGTTCCCCCATTAATATAACTATATTATATGATAAATTATTTATAAATGGTTGGTAGCGACGAGTATCAAAATATTATTGTGCTAATCTTTTGTCTAAAAGTCAGAAGATAATTATTATTAAAGTAAGTTAATAGAGAGGGGAAATAAATTGATAACTTATAAAAATGTCGGAATGAAGTACGGCCAAAATATGATTTTGCATGATATCAATTTGACGATCAACGATGGTGAACTGTTCGTTCTTGTTGGTCCCAGTGGTAGTGGAAAAACTACTTTATTAAGAATGCTTAATCAATTGACTGTGCCAACCGACGGGGATGTTTATTTTGCCAATCGTAAAATAAAAGATTATGACGTTCAAAAATTGCGTTTGGATATGGGGTATGTTTTACAAGACAGTAGTCTGTTTCCAAATTTGAACGTTGAAGATAATATTGCGATTCAATTGGAACAAAAAGGTGTATCTAAAGCAAAACGACATCAACGAGCAGCTGAATTGTTAGAGTCAGTTGAACTTGATCCAAAAAAATATGCTAAACGAATGCCATCAGAACTATCCGGTGGACAACAACAACGTGTGGCTATTATTCGAGCTTTGGCAACTGAACCAAGTTTGATTTTGATGGATGAATCATTTAGCGCCTTGGATCCAGTACTGAGAAGAAAGTCGCAAGATCTAGTCTTGAAGTTACACCAACAATATCAGACAACAATTGTCTTTGTGACACATGATATGCAAGAAGCTTTGCGAATGGGCCAAAGGATTGCTGTCTTAAATAAAGGAGTAGTTCAACAAATTGGAACGCCCCACGATATTATGCAAAATCCTGCAACTGACTTTGTCCGTCAATTTTTCGATACGAAGACACCACATTGGTGGGATATGGACTTTTTGATTGAATCAGGATTATTAAGAGAAATTTCCTTTGACGAGAAATTGCCAGTTATTAATGAATTTAAACAATTGATGAATCAACTTAAAGATGTTAATAAATTTGATTTTCAATATCAAAATAAAGGTTACTCAATGACTGCTCAAGAATTGATTGCCTATTTGGTCAAGAAGGGGGTAGTCGCTAATGCAAGTATTGATGCAGACGATTGTTGATCAACGAGGGGAAATCTTAAAAGCTTTGTATCAACATATTGAAATTTCTTTTATTTCATTATTAATTGCAATGCTGATTGCGATTCCATTAGCAATCTTATTAAGAAATCATCGCCGTTTTGGTGAAATTGGTTTGCAAATCGCCGGAATTATTCAAACTATTCCAAGTCTTGCCTTGTTAGGACTATTGATTCCGATAGTTGGGATTGGTACAGTTCCAGCGGTGGTAGCTTTGACGATGTATGCTATTATGCCGTTGTATCAAAATACCTATTCTGGATTGACCAACATTGACCCAAATTTGGAAGAAGCAGCAGTGGCCTTTGGTTTATCAAAGTGGAAAAGACTACAACGTCTGGAATTTCCATTAGCTTTACCAATGATAATTTCTGGAATTAGAATCGCCTTAGTTATGATTATCGGTACCGCCACTCTAGCTGCCTTCATTGGTGCTGGTGGTTTGGGTGATTACATCATGCTCGGTATTCAACAAAACAATAATTACTACTTAGTTATTGGTGGTGTTTTGTCAGCCTTACTAGCCTTTATTTTCAGTGGACTGTTGAAGTACATGGGTTCATCCAAAAAACGTATTTATGGCGGCGGAATTGTTATACTTTTGTTCTTATTAGGTATCGGTGGAACAAGAGTATATCAAGCAGTTAAGCCTCAACCAGTCAATATTACAATTGCCGGAAAGCTCGGTAGTGAACCAGAAATTCTGATGAATATGTACAAGGATTTAATTAAACAAGATCAACCAAATGCCAATATTACTGTTAAGCCTAATTTTGGTGGTACGACTTTCTTGTTTAAAGCCTTGAAGAAAAATCAAATCGATATTTATCCAGAATTTACCGGAACAGTTTTGGAAGCTTTGGTCAATTACGACAAACCAACGCCAAAGAATCCAAAGACGACTTATAAACTTGCTAAAACTAAATTGTCTAAGGAAGAAAACATGGCTTTCTTGAAACCAATGGAATATGAAAATGGTTATGATTTAGCAGTTACCAAAGAATTCTCGAAGAAATACAATGTTACTAAATTAAGTGATCTAGAGCGGGTCAATGATAAAGTTAAAGCGGCTTTTGATCCTGACTTCTCAAATCAGCCAGATGGATATTTGGGATTGAAAAAGAAATACAATCTAAACTTTGCCTCAATCAATCGTATGGAACCAAGTTTACGTTACAAAGCGATTGCCCATAAACGTGTCAATTTGGTTGATGGTTACACAACCGATCCACAAGTCCAACAGTATCATTTAGTTGTTTTGAAAGATGATAAGCATTTCTTCCCACCATATCAAGGTGCACCTTTGATGAATAGTGACTTCGCTAAGAAGAATCCTAAGGTAGTGAAGAGTCTGAATAAGTTAGCTGGTAAGATTTCAGCTGAAGATATGCAGAAGATGAATTATCAAGTTTCAGTTAAGAATAAAAAAGCTAGTGTTGTAGCTCACGATTATCTAGTTAAACACAATTTATTGAAAGACTAACAAAAACTCTATTAGATGTTTTAATGCATCTAATAGAGTTTTTGTTTGATTAAAGTGATGTTTCATGAAACGGAGAGATTTATTTACTTTGAAAATCATCTAAAATCTTTCTAACTTCGTCAGTTGAGTTTGCTTGCAACATTTCGTTTCTCAAATCAGTAGCGCCTAATTCTGGGCGAGCGTAGATTTTAAAGAAACGTTTCAAAGAAGGGAACCGTGGTACGTCGTAGTGAGTGGCAAACTTATCGAATAAATCCAACTGCATTCTCAAGAGTCCCAATAATTCATCTAATGAATGATTTTTAGATACTGGTTCAAAGGCAAATGGGTTATGGAAGACGCCACGGCCAATCATGATTCCATCTAATCCGGGATGTTCTTTGGCTAATTTTAATCCTGCTTGAAAATCTTCGACGTCACCGTTAATTTGGATAAGAGTTTCTGGAGCAATTTCGTTACGCATTTTGATAATATCGTCGATAACTTCAAAATGGGCTGGAACTTTACTCATTTCCATCTTACTACGTAAGTGAATCGTCAAAAGATCAACGTGTTGTTCTAACAAGAAAGGAATCCATTCTTTAAATTCTTCAGCTTTACTGTAGCCAAGACGAGTTTTGATACTGACAGCTAAATCAGTCTTTTTAGCAGCTTGAACAATTTTAATTAAATCATCGTGGTGTCTAATCAAGTCGCTGCCACCATGATTTTTGATAACAGTTTTATCAGGACAACCAGTATTGATATCGATTGCTGGAAAACCTTGTGATTGGATAGCTTGGCCGGCAGATTCAAAGTCTTCAGCAATGTTACCCCACAATTGAACGACCGGTTTCTTTGATTCAGTTTTGTCGACATACAAACGGCCATCAACAGGAAATTTAGTCGTTGGATCAGTGATACCTTTAGCATAAACGAATTCACTGAAGAAGGTGTCAGGAGCATAAGCTTTAGCAATTACTTGTCGAAAAACAGTGTTGCTGACAGCTTCCATAGGTGCCATCGTGAAAAAAGGCCGGTGTTCTGATTTAGCTTTGGCGGCAATATCCGGCCAGAAAGTTGATTTTGTCACGTTTAATTACTTCCTTACTATTTGAAAAATTAACTACATCATTATATATTACTAGTTTTTAATAGGGTAGGCTAATGTTTATTTTCAAATTTATACTGTATTAATTGTTATTAACTGTTATAATGCAAGTGGTACATCAAACAAGGGATGACTATTCTCGGTTATTCCGTATCCAAAAAAGCACTGGGTGTGGTCACCTAGTGCTCTTTTTGTGTTTTCATTTTTAAATTTAGATATTTTCTAGTCGACCATAATAGCCTAAATAAGTACGACCAGTCTTATTGGAAATTTTAATTTGTGTCACTGAAGCGTTGATTGGTTCCAAAATATCTTCAATGTCCGGTGTTTGTGTAACTAATTGTACGAAAGACCGAGTCACGAAACCGTGGCAGACGACTAGAATCTTTTTATCGCCTTTATTACTCATATCGTCAATGAATGATTGTAAACGATCTAACACTGATTGATAAGTTTCAGCGTTTTGCGAATAGTCTGAATAATTTTTAGTTAAATAGCCATTTTCATCAAAACAGTTAGGATACTTTTTGTGAACGTCGTCAGCCAAAAGACCGTCCCATGAACCATAATTTATTTCTCTTAAGCGTTTGTCAGTTTGAATTTCTAAAGTATCTTGATTCAAGATAGCTGCAGTTTCTTGTGCACGTTTTAATGGACTAGCATAAATTTCATCAAAGTCATTGATATTAAGATGTTCTTTTAAATGTTCAACTTGTTTTCTACCAGTTTCATTCAAGCTCAAGTCAGTTGCTGAACCGTTGATTTTACCAGTATAGTTAGTGTCAGTTTCACCGTGTCTGACGATATATAGTTCGACCATAATTAGCCCCCTTAAAGATTATGATTTTAGTATTTCATTAATGCGCTTACAATGCAAATCTAAAAAAACTACCGCGAATTGCGATAGCTTGTAAAACTATTTCTTTTTTAAACCGATTGGCAAATAAATTATTAGCATGATCAAGCTGGTTACTAAAATAAAGCTCGGTAAGGCATAAATTGTTCCGTTGTGAATGAAGCTAACAAGGTAGGTCAATAAACTGACAATTAAATAATATCCAAGGCTAAAAATTCCACTGGCACTACCAATAATTTCTTCGTAGCCTTTTAAAGCTAAATTCAAGGTAATTGGTAAAGTAGTATTCAAACCTAAAAATATTAAGAAAAAGCCGATTATCATTAAATATGCTTGATCAAATTGTAGACTTATTAACAGTAATAATGCAGATATCAGACTGAAAGCTAATCCTAATAGGGCAATTATTTCAGATTTGATGTATTTGACAGAAACATTAACGATATAAGCACCAACCAAACTAGCCAAAGCTATTGTTAAGCCTAAAGAACCATACTTGACTGACGAAAAGCCAAAATGTTCTATGAAGATAAAAGGTGCTTCTGAATAATAGCCAAAGAGGATTCCATTGATACCACCAATCAAAATGCCATAACCCCAAACGATTGGGTCTTGCAGCAGTTTGATTGTAACTTTTAATAGTGAAATTCGTTTGATTTTGTTGATATTTCTTGTTTCAGGTAAGCGAGTATAGCTGTATAGCAAGACCAGAATAGCCATTATGATCAAGCCACTAAAGACATTTTTGTAACCCAAGTAAGTTTCAATAGCACCACCGATCAGAGGACCAAAAGCTGGTGATAAAGCCATTGCAGCACCAACTTTGGAAAACACTTGGGTGCCTTTAATGCCCTCAAAACTTTCACGCATAATAGTTTGAGTGACGACTGAACCAACGCTACTACCTAATGCTTGGATAAATCGTGAAGCTAATAAAAGTTGGAATGTAGGACTGAAATACAAGCCGATATTTCCGATTAGATAGACAATGATGCCTAAATTCATAGCTTTTCGACGACCAATTTTGTCTGACAGCTGTCCCCAGAAGAATACTCCTAAGGCAAATGCAATAAAATAAATACTCATGGTGAGTTGAGCTGTAGAAGCTGATACATTCAGATTGGAACTAAGTTGTGGTAGGACAGGGGTGAAAATTGATTCACTGATTTGTGGAAAACCTACCAGAACGATAATTAATAAAATGGATGGTACGGTATTGCGGACGTTTTTCATTTTAGACTCCTAAATTTTATTTTGCTGAAAAACGTCCTTCATCATTTGCAGGCATACAAGCCATGATGTTTGATAATTCCATGGTTTTCACCTAATTTCCTAAAGTCTGCTTAGTATGATATAGAAATAATTATATAATTGCAAATTAAAACTTAAAGCTTGCATTGAATTGACTAAACTCGGTATAGTTGATAGTATTGTAATTTATTGTGATAGGAAGTGAGAATGTGACCCAGTCAGCATACTGGAATCGCATCGCCAAAAAAGCTAAAGATGAGAATCGTCCTTTCTTTAGTTTGGCACCAATGGAGGCTGTAACGGGATCAGTTTTTCGTCGAGTAGTGATGAAAGCTGCAGCTCCAGATAATTTTTATACTGAATTTACTAATGCTTTGAGTATCACTCATCCATTAGCTAAAGAAACTACTAAGGGCCGTTTGTATATTGATCCAGCTGAAAATCCTAAGCCAATCGTGCAATTGTGGGGTAACTCGGAGATTGATTTTGCCAAAGCGGCTAAAGAAGTAGAGAAGCAAGGTTATGAAGCGATTGATATCAACATGGGTTGCCCAGACATTGCTGTTATCAAAAACCACAGTGGTAGTGATTTGATTCGTCATTTTGATACCGCTAAAGAGGTCATTGAAGGTGCCCGTCAAAGCGATTTGCCCGTGTCTGTTAAGACCCGAATTGGCTATAGTGATATACACGAATATGAAACTTGGATACCATTCTTATTGAAGCAACAAGTTCCAGTTTTGACAGTTCACATGCGCACTCGAGAAGAAATGAGTAAAGTGCCAGCTCACTATGAATTGATTGATGATCTAGTTCAAATGCGTGACACTTACGCTCCTGATACTTTGTTACAAATCAATGGCGATATTGCTGATTATCAAGCTGGGATTGATTTAGCCAATGCTCACCCTGGTGTCGACGGAATTATGATAGGACGAGGAATCTTCATGAATCCTTTTGCTTTTGAAAAGACTCCTAAACATCACTCTGAACATGAGTTGTTGAATTTGTTGCGCTATCAACTTGATTTGTATGACCAATTTGTTGCTAAAGAAATTCCCGGACATTTTGCTCCATTGCAACGTTTCTTCAAGATTTACGTTCGTGGCATGAAGGGTGCTTCTGCTATTCGAAATGACTTGATGCAAACTAAAACAACTGATGATGCTAGGGCGATTATTGATCGTATCGATCCTGGTGAATAGATTTAAAAACATCTAATTCTAATAATTAGGTGTTTTTTTATTGAGTAACGGCACGGAATAAATCTTCCGATAGTATAAAATTAAAAATGTAATATACAGATTGGGAGAGATGAAGCTATGAATAATAATATTGTTTTATTACAAAAATTGAAGAAAATTTATCAAAATTATGGTGATAAGACTAGTTTTGAAAATGTAGAAAATTATATTTTGAAAGAAACTGTCTTACGTGTTCGAAATATTGAATATCGTCGAGTCAAGAAAACTGGCTTAGATATGGAACTTCCCGTGGGCAAGGCCTTGAATGAAGAAATAGTTTTCTTTAATCCTACTGAGAAATTAGTAAATAAATTACCATTAAATGATGTGAAGAAAGACTCGCAATACATTACTAATTGTTTGATTAACCTATTAGAAACCGTATAAAAAAACATCTCTGAGTAAATTCAGGGATGTTTTTGCTAATTATTCAGTTTTTGCTTGTAAAATTGGTTTAATTTTTTTCAAAATCACAATTGAGCCTAAAAAGAAAGTAGATGCTAAAATTGCGGTGATTGGTAACATATGAAACATTGATTTAGGTAAGACTAAAGCTAGGAGTGGGAAAGCAAATGCTGCTGGCAACTTGATTCTTAGTATTTGTAAGAGTATGAAAACTAATGGCATAGCAATCAATGCTGAAATAATCCATGATGCAATGAAAGTATGAACGAAAACACCAATACTAGCGGCACCGACTAATGCGATGAAATGTTTAGCGGCCATGCGCCATTGATAATTTGGCTTTTGCATTACTTCAAAGAAGACGACCATAACTGGTGGGATGGCAGCCATTTGTGGAAATCCAAAGAACCAAACTGCTGTGACCCATATTATTGCCATAATTGTAAAAATCATCATGTGATGTTTTTGGACAGCTTTGTCAGGAATAGTTTCTCTATAATTTCCCTGAAGGAAAACGCCACACATTAAGGCTAGTGTAAATAGTAGGATAGCGACGATGAAGGACCAGTGAGTTGCGTTAATAATAATCGGTAATAGTCCTGTCGCAAATGAAGGTGCCAAGTTTGATCGAAGAATTTTTAATAGAACTAGCATTAATAATAGGCCAATTAAGACCTTTTGCGCGTAGCCGATGGATAGTTGATTGACCAAAAATCCGATAATAGCCGTTCCTGAAGGCGCCAAGAAAATTTTAACTGGTTGGTGGATCCAGCCATCGTTTTGGTAGATCCAAGTACCAGCAGTCAAAGCGCCAATTTCTGGCAGAATAATTTCTAAATCATTTAAGAATGTCGCAGTTGAAACCATGAAAATGATAAAAAGAAAACCAATTAAATAATTTCTTTTTTCGATAGTTGATAAGTGCATGTAAAAATTGAAATCTCCTTTATTTGTGAAAGTTTATCGCAAAACTAGATTAGTGTAACACATCCATATACTTTCTGAAAATATTTTAAATATAAAAAAGTATATCAAATAAATATATTATGAGAATATTTATATTAAAACCAAATTAATTGTACAAAAAAATCAGTATCATTTTATCTAAAAATAATATGTACATTCTGGATAATAGACTATCTTTTCTAGTCAAAGTCGCTAGAATAATAGTTGTCAGAGAGATTGGTATAACCAGTTACAAGAAATAAACTAAGGAGTGTATTATTATGAGTAATACAGATAAACTAACCAGAACTTATGATATGGATAAAATTGATGATTTATTATGTGAATTGGATAATACAAAAATTCGCATTAATGCATTGATGGACTTTAACCTAAAATTAAAACGCATTAATAACGAACAGATTAATAAAGGACTTTTCTCAAATGAATTTGAACGATTAAGTCCTATCATTGAGCTACTAAATAACGAATCCTTCGAATCATTAGATCATGCCATTAATATTTTAGAAAATAACATGGAACAAGCAGAAGTTAAGAAACCTGCTTTTAAAGCTAAGGTTACTAAAGTAGCTGAAAATAAATAGTATTAGTGAGACCATTTTGGCTAATGTATAGCTGAATGGCCTTTTTTTCGGCTCAAAAAGTAGTTATATCGGGAATACTATTGACATTGGAGCGTTTTTTTTATAACATTTTACTGTTAGTTTTATTGCTAATGGGCATTCGCCAAATGGTAAGGCAGCGGACTCTGAATCCGCAATTTATTGGTTCGAACCCAATATGCCCAATATTGAGTGTTTCACAAGGTGTATAAGGTGCTATAAGCCTTGATAAATAAACGTTTTACGAATTACAGTTTTAAAAATTATCAATCAATTTCATAACTATATAGTCAAAATATAGTCAAAAAATAAATATACTATCGGGGCGTGTAGATCGTTAGTCATTGGACTAGCGGTCTTTTTTTGTACTTAGGGATGTTATGACAATAAAAAATATAGTCAAAACATTAAAATGACTATCTAGGATGTGAAACAAATTTTTACGTTTAGTAATTATTGCCCAACTGATAAGCATTGAACGAAACGTTACCCCCTGCGTAATTATACGCAGACTTATTTTTAAAGTTTATAGATTTTATACTGTTGGTCTTTTATGACCAATAGCTTTTCTCCGCCTATGGAGAAATATAGTTTTAGACAAAATTGTCTTTTACCCCATGCCTGCCAAAAGTGGCGCATGTATTTCTTACAAAGGGGTGTTAAAACGGCACTCCCTAAGTTGAGCTTAGTTAACTGTTACTATTTTTTTGAGTAACCAATGCATTTTAGTTAAAACAGATCGTTTCGAACGACCTGTTTCATATCTTTTTGAATGATTTTGACTAAATCCGCTCTCGTTTAAAACGATAGCAAAATTACCAGCCTTTAAATCTATAATATCTATGCCCATTTTGAATTTTTATTTAATAGAATTTAGCATGCAAAAAAGAGGTTGTACGTTCAAGTGATTATTTATAATCTTGGCCCCGTTAATTCACAGGGGGTATAGTGTGTAATCGTTGGTATGATAAGTGAACTAAGTCATACACGGCGTGTGTCAACGTCCTAAATATAATTAAAATTACTAATTCAATTAATTGTATAAAACTAACAAAACTTACTTTAAATCATGCAAAAATAGACTAATTTAGAGCAACTTAATAAGGTTTTATAGTTCTTATCGATTAATGAATACAACTCTTAGTTGCCTTATTATCAATGATTAATACATACTATACTAATGATGTCTATGTAATGTTACCTATACGTTTAAAGGCGCTAAAAATTTAATTTTCGGATTATTTTTAAAGCTCATGCCCACTATGCGAGCTGTCTCCCTAGAAACAGTAGGCGGGGGTCTATAAAGAAATAGAGAGCATACAACTAAGTACACACTCTATCAGATCGTATCTATTCTATTCTGATGTTAATAATTTTGTGTATGATAACTACTAACTTTTTTCTTTTAATCGTTTCATGAAGTCTTCATATGGTTCTGTATGTAATTCAAACTTAGCACGTTCATAATAACAACTATCAATAGTATTTTTATCATAGTAATTATTAGAAAAGTCTATTAGAGCATCATCCCATAGGTCAATATAATCGCCACGATCTGAAAGGTTCATGACATCCATAATAATATACTCGGATGCACGATACTCGTTAAAGTAAGTCAATGTAAGTATTTGCTTTTGTCGTTCATTCAATGGCTTAACTGCTTTATCAATCTTATTTATTTGTTCTTTGATTTCTAAATATCTAATTAGTTTATTCTCTGTTCCATTATCATTATTACCATTCGATACATGAGCTAGATCAATGTGCATCCCTTGGATAGTTGCTAGTTCATTAGCTTTGCTAGTCATATCACGATAGTGTATCAATTGCGTGTTGGCTTTATTAATTAACTGCATCCAGTCTATTATTTCATTATAATCTCGTGTCATTGATATACCTCGTTATTATATTTGCGTGGACAATAAAAGGATGCCACTCACGACATCCCTTAGTAGTTCTATTCAATAGATTGCGTGTACTTAATGATGATAGGGAAGCTGTGAGCATTCTCTATATCTAATACGTTACAATCATTATCAGCTAATACGCTACATATATCATTGATATAGTCTTGTGTATTCTTAGCACGTTCAAACGGATCACTATTATAACCACCCACATCTTTAGCAGTTACATATTTCACTTGATACATTCTTTTAGTTTGTTTTGTCATTATTTATATCTCCATTAATTTTTAAAGTAGTAATAATGCACGTAGGTGCATAGTTGATAAATGTTGATATACCAAGGCTAGCAAGAGCAACTATGCACTATGCACGTGCTTTTAACTTAGGTTGTTCATATGTTATATATAGTGTTTTCTTACTAAGATAATAACTATTAAATATATAAAAACTTAATATAAGGTGCTTACCTGAATAGTTGGCCTTATAAACGTTGATACAATAGACTTTTGAAACAATGCACCATCTTTTTCACGTGCATAGGCACGTGCATACTTTGTTTGAAAACATTGATATATCAGGGCTAAATAACTATGCACGTCATTTTATTAATCTTTTTT
This sequence comes from Companilactobacillus futsaii JCM 17355, assembly GCF_001435505.1. Taxonomy (GTDB): domain Bacteria; phylum Bacillota; class Bacilli; order Lactobacillales; family Lactobacillaceae; genus Companilactobacillus; species Companilactobacillus futsaii. The sequence goes on from NZ_AZDO01000145.1 coordinate 13,606, forward strand.
GATAATCACTAATCTGTCTATTAATCTTGTCATATTCGGGACTATCTCTATTAGGTAAATTATCGTGCAAATTCAATGTATCAATTAATAACTCTCTTAGTGGGAATCTGAATGAACGTCCTTGATTATTAGATGCATAACTAATATTCTCGCTATCTGTATAATTAGAATACTTAGTAGTTGGAACAATATTAGAATATGTATACCTACATTGTATTAATGGTAATTTATCTATAATTAGATCGTTTCGATTATCTTTACTTTTAGCAATATCATCAAAATTTTGCATAGATATGGTAGTTATTTTATTTTGTTGTTCGTTAAGAATGCCCTCAACTTGTTTAATAAACGTTTGCTTGGCTAGTGGCTTCTTATAGCCATTATCATTACACCAATTTTGATAACTTTGATATAAGGGTTTGCTACCAATGCGAGCAATAGGCAATTTAGACATGAAATCATCAAAGAATTGTCTAACCGTATCATTATCGACTTTAAATTCATCCATTAATTCCTTTGATGCATCAGGTTGCGTGTATTCGGTAAAGAATGGTATTTCTAAGGCTTTTTTTAGTAGCCATTCACGTGTTTCTTTAGTCTTAATGAATAAGCCCTTAATGTTTTTACCGTCTCTACTAGGTGCAAAATGAGCGTTAAACGGAATGATAATCATACGTCTATACGTTCCACCAGTTTTGTTTTTAAAACTAGGCATTTCATTAGTTGATTGAATAATAGTACCTTTAAATCTAAAAGATATTGGCTTCTTATTCTTGCGATCGGTAAATATAACATCCCCAGTAACAGCACTATTAAAATTTGATGAGTTATCAATATAAACATTAGATTGTAAATCATCCCCGATGTTTACAGTTTTACCAACCAATTCGTTTATCATAAAACGTTTGTCCATATCATCAACTTTAAGATGTGCAGTATTATCATCTCCAATAATAGCTTGTAACAAGTCTTGAAATGTACCTTTACCGTTAGAACCGTTATTACTTAAACCGCCATTTGTTTTACCTAGTAGGAATATTGCTTGGTCTCGTGAAAAGTTACCATTTACGGCATCAGAAATCACTTCGTATAAAACTTTTTCTATTTGAATATCCTTACAGGCAAGGTCACTTATAAGACTGCTAGGAGTCCAATATTTGCCGTTAGACATTTGATATTTAGGTTCTTTAGCATACTTATTATAGTTAGTAGCAATTTTTGTTATAAATTTATAACTTGGATCAAAGGGGATGAGCTTATTATTTTTTTGATCGTAAATACCGTTACTAACGGGTATTAATGTTGGTCGTTGTTCTAATTCATTAATACTTGCTCGTAAAATAAGTTTGTATCTTACACCCTCAATTTGTTTCTCCGTATAGCTTTCTTCAATCTGATCTACAAGTTTAGCTAAATATAAATCGTTAGTATCGTAAATACCTTTATCAAAGTTATACATACATACCAATGCATCGTCTTTACCAGTGGTTTTAAATATAGGGATGTACATTTTAATTAGTTTGGCTATTGCGGACTGTGAAAGGGTGTTTTTTGTTTGTGCATTTGGATGTTCTAATTCAAGTTGTTCATTAATTTTATTTAACCATTCATCATGCGTATGTTTCATTTTGCTAATAAGCAAGTTAGTAGTCATTTTGACAGACTTAAATTTGTCTATTGTGCTTGATGAAAAGAACTCACTAAATGACTTATCGGGATCGTTAGCGGAGTAATTAAAATGAGCTTTTAACTTTCTCATGTTATCATTAGCCCACTTATCGTTACCATTAGCTAATATAGTCATAGCCTGTGTTAAAACATTGTAGGATATTTCTTCACGTTGGTAATACCCAATTAAACCAATGAGAATATTTGAGAAATTACTTTCATCATTTAAATAGTCGTGATGTCGTTTACTCCAGATTTCTAAAAGACTAATGGCATCAGCATCATCAATAGGATAAATGTTGTTGTTGCTATTTGTGGGCACGGTCGTAGGTGTTTTAATAGGGATGCTAGACGTGATGTAATTATCAACTTTTAGAGGTTGTCCCTCGTGATATTTTAGAAAGTTATCCATTTTTTTAGTATGAATATTCTTAACAGGCAAACCCATGACTTGAGACCATTGTTCGGCACTGGGATCATCCTGTACGCCAATCTTTTTACATACATTAGTGATTAAAGACTTACGTTCATTCTCTTTAAAAGAACGATCAACTGTAAAAATAAGTCTATAACCATAACCCTTTTTTTCATATATGTGAGTTTTGCGGTTTGTCCACATAAGATTTGAATTAATACTAGGGTAGGCAAGCCATTCAATGTTATTAAAATGTTTTGAAAGATTATTATACATTGTTGATACGTCATGCCTTTTTAAGTGGTCAATATCTAAGATTAAAGCATCCCGTGTCAAAAGATTTTCATTAGATCGTGTAGTAACACCACTTTTTAACGTTCCAGATATTATATATTTGGCTTTTGTTTCTTTAAATTGCTTGTTGCCGTCCTCGTCCTTTCCGTTAGATATTTGTGGTGTGTAATCTAAGATATATTTAATAAGTGTTTTAGTGGTAGATACCTTAGTTAGATTGTTATTATTAGTACCAGTTTGCAGATATAGCAATTACACACCTCCTCGTTATTTGTTCTCATGTATTGCACCGTTAACTAGTTCTATTAATTTATCCATGTGATAGGCAATATATTCAATGTCGTAAGTATCAACTACTTTAGTCATGTTTAATATCCTCCAATAGATCGGATAGTTTAGCGTTAACATCGTTTATTGATAGCGATGCATTCATGAGGTTATCTTGAATAGAATTTAAACCGCCTTGATCTAATAACGTGAATATTGCCGTTACTTTACTTTCGGATGATAAACATTGTATTTGTTCGTTCATATTAATGAATCTCCCTCAATTTTCGTTTATAATTGAGTGTAGATATTGTAAAGAATATTGCGAACTTATCCTTACTTTGGCGAGAGAGGATAAGTCTTTTTTATTTACACTCGATTTCATAATTATTTCGCTATTTCTGTATCGTAAATATGTAAGATTTCAGCTACTCGCAAAGAATCTTTAGCTAGTTTGGTAGCCAATTCAGTAGCATCATATGAAATGCTATTCTCAATAACCACGCTATCATTTTCGATAGCATCAAAATAAATATGCATTTCGTCATATAGTCCTAGTAGCTCTTTGTCTAATTTGTCATCTAATTCACTGTTGTATGGTGTCATATGTTGATTTCTCCGATTATTTTATTTATATTAGTTTTAAACGCCCCGCTAGACTTGAATTATTGTTCTAATACAAATTGTTTAATTTCATCTTTACTGTAAAGCGTGATACCTCTAACAACGTGGTAGGGCATGCCAATAGCGAGAAACTTATCAAGGGTATTATTCGATACACCTAAATACATACAAGCCTCTTTCTTACGGAAAAAATCTTTACTATCAATGCTGGCATCCTTACGAGCCTTGCTAATGGAATCAGTAACCAACTTATAAATATCATCCCCTAGGGATGCTTGTTGATCGTGTGATAGTGTAATTTCCATTTCTATTTGTCCTCCTTAGATTGTTTAAAGTTATACAGTCTAGTGTATGTTTCATCACTAACGTTATTTTTACGCTTGTTCAAAACGTCTGATAGCGTCCAACGGTTAACCTTAGTGACTTTTGACAAGTCCTTAACGGACGTCATTCCTTTGGCAGCAATAACATCGCTAATAAAATCATTCGATAATGTTTTCAAAAAGTTATCCTCCTTTCACAACTTTATGTTGTTATATTAGCACAACTATTTGTTGTACACAACTTTATGTTGTATTGGAGATGAAAATATATTAAACTATCCACATAAAGGTGGGCAAAAAAATGAAGAATAATATTAGAGTTTCTCGCGAATCCCAAAATATTAGTCAAAAAGAATTAGCTGATTATTTAGGCGTGTCTCAACAATCGGTTAGTTTATATGAGGTCAATGCAAGGGAACCGAAATTAGAAACTTGGCAAAAAATGTCTACACTATTAAATGTGTCTATCCCTTATTTGCAGGGGATTGAAAGGGACACAAAAACCATAAATGCATACATTGACACATATTGGGATATGTACGGTCAAATGGATGATGAAGTTACTGATGAGATTGATGGATTGTTTAGAATAAATGATATTAAAACAAAATATTTTATGCAGTTAACTGATTTTGAAAATGAGAATACAGAAGAATATAGGGGAGCAAAAAAGGAATTTTCCAATGCTTTACGTCCATATATAAAAAATATTATTAATAAAACCGATGTTGATATAGATGATTTGCAATATTGGGATAGTAAGAAATACATTAAAGATGCTTTACGTAATGGGCTAGTTAGCGAAATTGAGGAGCATTTACCCAAGCCTAAAGAAGTTGTTCCAGAGGATATCGTTAAATTGAACAATAGTATATCTGATAATAACTGGAAAAGAAGTTATGACATTAGAAACTATTTTGAATACGAACCTTATATGAATGATTTGGAAGGGTCTAAAGAAACAATAAAGAATAAAATAAAATCCAATATTAGTAATCAAAAAAGACTTTTGGATCAACTTGAAAAAGAAATTGATAAATATTAACCATCCACGAAACTAACACGCCCCGCTAGCGTTTAGGAGTAGGACAATGACAGAAATTAAGATGTATGAAAAAAAAGACGGTACGACCGCCTATATGTTTAGTGTTTATTTAGGAATGGATGAACTAACAGGCAAAGTAAAAACTACTACTCGTAGAGGTTTTCAGACACAAAAAGAAGCCCGCTTAGCAATGTCTAAACTACTATTAGACACTGACAAGCATGGCTTTAAGAAATTAGATAATAAGCCGTTTAAGGCTATCTATAAACAATGGTACGATCAATATAAATCAACGGTCAAAGAATCTACTTATACTAAAACCGATGAACACTTTACACTTCATATTTTACCAGAAATAGGTAGCATCCCTATGAATAAGCTTAAAACTATTCATATTCAGACGGCTGTTAATAAGTGGTTTAAGGCTGGCTTAACTAGGTATAAGAGATTTTACAATTATATTAATAGAGTTCTTACGTGGGCTTATAAGATGCAGATTATTAATGATAATCCCGCAAGTAGGGTTATTTTACCAGTTAACACAAGCCAATTTAAAACTATGAAAGATAACTATTATGATTTAAAAGAATTGAAACATTTTTTTGAATGTTTGAATGACTTGGATAATCCGCAGGCATACATGTATTTTAGACTATTAGCATTTACAGGGATGCGCAAAGGCGAAAGTTTGGCGTTGCTTTGGACTGATATAGACTTTAATAATAATCAGATAAGTATTACTAAAACGGAATCGCAAGGCGCTCATGGTCGCTTATTAGTTAATACACCTAAGACGGATGCAAGTGTGAGAGTAGTAAACGTTGATGATAAAACTATGTCAATGCTGAAAGAGTGGCGTAAAACGCAACGTAATGAGCTACTAATGTTAGGTTTTAATACAATTAATAAAGATCAACTTGTATTTTCCAATAATAGAAATACTATGCTTGTTCCTACTAAACCTAGAATATGGTTACAACTGGTTATTTCTCGTTTTGATTTAAAGAATGTAACTGTTCATGCATTTAGACGTACGTTTGCTACCCTTGCTATTGAGTCTGGCGCTTCACTAAAAGAGGTACAAGCGCAATTAGGACACTCAAGTTATAAAACTACTGCTGATGTGTATACGGAAGTTACTAAAAAACAGCGTAAAGATACTGCTCAAAAGTACGCTAATTATGTTGATTTTTAGAGGGCGTATAGTCAAAATATAGTCAAAGGGTGTTATTTCACTAATGAACAGGCTATAATCGTTGATATTACAGTATTTATTGGATGTTCATATTGTTCCCAATATGCCCAATAATTGTTTTAAAATTAAACGTAATATTTTGGCCGTTAATCATTTGATTAGCGGTCTTTTTTTATAAAAATCGCTAATTGAGAAAACATGGTAATTTATTGCCGTGATGAATCAATGATTTATGCGATTTTAGACGCTTTCACAAACGTATGTTCCCCTTATGTGATATAATTACGATACCAAATCATGGGAGAGGGTTCATATGGTCTTAAAGGGAATCAAACTACGCATCTATCCAGATAATTACCAGAAGAAACTTATCGAATATAACTTTGGTGCTAATCGTTTTGTTTGGAATAATATGCTAGATATGATGATCAAACGTCATGAAAATAATCCTGATTTGAAATCTTTGAAAGTATTTGACTTAAATTACATTCTAACGACTTTCAAAAAAGAACATACGTGGCTAAAGAAAGCTGAAAGTACTAGCTTACAAGTTTCTAATAAAGACTTATTTGAAGCGTACAAGGGATTCTTTAGTAAAAAGCGTAAATTTCCACGATTCAAAAGTAAGAAGTTTCCAAAACAAAGTTATCAATCTAAATTTGTTAATAACAATGTTGAAATCATTGATGATTCTTATATCAAATTACCTAAACTTGGAGTAATGAAATATAAGAACAAGAAATCAATCCCCAATATCATCAAATACGTGACTATTCGTAAATCATCAACCAATAAATATTACGCCATTCTTACGGTTGATGAAGATATTACTCAATTACCAAAGAC
>NZ_AZDO01000145.1:20292-24275 GCF_001435505.1 Companilactobacillus futsaii JCM 17355
AGTCTGTCGGCCTTGATATGGGTGTTTGTGACCTAGTCATCTGTTCAGACGGAAGTAAGTATAAGACAATCCGTTTTGATAAAAAACTTGCCAAAAGGAAACACTATTGGGAAAAACGATTAGCTAGAAGACGTAATCAAGCTCTAAAGGATATTCAGTATAAAAAGAAATTTGGATTGATTGATCCAAAACCTTTAGAACAATACTCAAACTACATGAAAGCTAAACTCATGGTAGCTAAGTATAGTGAGAAGATTGCCAATCAAAGAAAAGACTATCTCCACAAGATAACTCGTAAATTAGTTGAAGATAACGATTTGATTGTTATTGAAGATTTGAAAACCAAAAATCTTCTTGGTAATCACAAACTATCACGTGCTATCGCTAATCAATCATGGAGAGTATTAAGACTGATGCTTGAATACAAATGTGAATGGTACGGCAAGAAACTTCTAATTGTTAATCCATTCAAGACTAGTCAAATCTGTTCTAACTGTGGGTATGATGATGGTAAACACGAGTTAGACATTAGAGAATGGGATTGTCCTAGTTGTGGTATTCATCATGATCGTGATATCAATGCGAGTAAAAATATATTAAATAAAGGCTTGGAACAAGCCTTAGTAAAATAGTTCTAGCCTCTACTGACTAGTTGAAATACTAGCCGGCAAGTATGGAATGTTCCTAGAAGCTCGGTACTTTAGTGCCGATGTAGTTCACAAAAAATACGTAGTTTATATTAACGATATTTCATTACTTAAATATAGGCGTTACTTAAATATATCGTTGCAGAAGTTAAATTTTTTCTTCATAATTTAGATTAAATGCAAAACGCAAAATGGAGAATTCAAAATAATGTTAGGTATTAATGATGATTTAAGAAATTTGCTTTTAGCAACTAATTTAGGACGTAGTCGAGATCATCCTTTAGCAGGATGGAATATTTTGACGATTCTTTATGGGAATCGGGCTAGTGCCGATATACCACGTACTTTGGGTTTTATAGTTGAACAATACAATATCAATTATTTAGATGGCAAAACTAACGAAAAAATGATTACTGATGCTGTCTTAAAGAATGTTTTAAAAGTTTTGGAGGAAGAAGCTAGTTTTGTAGAAGTTTCTCCACGTAAAATCAGAGTCCGCATGGCTAGCGGAGCTTATCATATGCAACAGGCACCGGTTTATCGAATTACCAGTCGAGGAATTGAATATTTAACAATGATTCCTAAAGTGTTAGATGCGGAAAGTACTGTTACTGCTAATACTGCTCGTATAGAAGAATATTGCAATTTAGTAGCCAAATTAAATTCACCACATTTAGATGCCACTAATACAAAATTATTCAACGATTTTCACAATATGGTTTCAGCATATTCAGATGTTATGAAGGGAATGCATAAATTAGGTGAAGATTTAGATGAAGTCTCTAATGACTTAGCTTTCAATCATGGTGGCAAAGTGGCTGAACATTTAAATCAGATGTTGAACAAAAAAGCTTTGCCGGCATATACAAAATTGATCCAACAGGGTTCATTGATACAAAATTTAGCAAAAAGCGAAAGTTTTTCTGATCAAGTGGCTCGTAGTCGTCAAGGATCTGATAGTTTAGAAATTGATCAAGCGATAAATAATCAATTAAAATTATCAGCTCAAATGCATCAAGATAAAATTTATGTACAGGAACAATTACAGATTTTGACGACTAGTTTTGAGCCGACAGCTTCTGCAATAGATAGTAGTTACGATTCTATTTATTTAATTTTTCAAACAATTCTAGACTCGATCAATTTGTTAAGTAAAGAATATGATCATATTCACTCACAAACTGTTGATATTAAACAATTGACTAAGCAAATCGATGGCTTACTAACTAATTATCAATCCATTTCTATGCCTAAACAAACACCTCGTCATTTAGCACAAGATCGGCAAGTTTCTGATACTAATGATCTGTTGGAAGCAGGCGTCTTAGGACCAGTTATTTATCAAGCTGATACAACTTCTAAAAAAGTTGCTACGGTTGAAGACAATCCTATGATTGCAGAAGATGATGAAGTAGCCTTAGACATTTCTGAAGCCTTATCAGAATTTCAAAAATTAGTCATGGTCGATGAAAATAACGGTCGTTTGGATCGTAATTTAGAATTACAAACAATCATGGCACGTGATGAAATAATGCGTTTATACAGTGCAACAAATTATGATCACTACGATAGTTTTGCTCCTTTTGGGAGGCCAATAAAAAAAGTAACAGCTATTCAAAAAACTGGACCAATTTGGCTTCACTGCAAAAACGAAAACTATAGTGTCCAATTACCTTGTGGATTTGAGTTTGAATTCTAAAAAGGGGAAGATTACAAAATGGTAACAAAACTTAGCAATCCAGAACGTCTAATAATAAATCAATTAATTGATAATGGCTTATTTACTAGTAATCCAAATCATCCAACACAAGAAATGATCAATGCTGTCAATGTACTTAAGAGACCGCGTGGTCAACAAAGGATTAATAGTTATATAAATAGTCTAATTGGTGTTTATCCAGAAAATGTTCAAGAAAATCTTTTATTAATGATTGGATCTGATTATGAATCTAGTGAAAATGTTCATGTCTTATTGGCAACTTTAAAAGCTGTAATAAATTTGCCTGAATTACAAGCCAATCAAATAGATAGATCTGTTTTAGCACAAACGATTATTCGACAGGTCCATAGCGAAGTAGTGGATTTAGATGAAAAAGAAATTAGACGAATAATAACAGAATTATTTGTAGATCGATTTAAATTATTTACATTAGACTATCCAGAATTAATTCAGAGTGAACAAAATCAGGAAATTACTGAATATTGGAATATTAGCTCCGATTTTAATTTGGTAGCACAGGCCATAATAAATCAAATGACAACTTCAAATGTGATAACCCTTAATGATGAACAAAGAGTTAATCGTGCTTTGTTATTACAACGTTTCATTAGCTCAAAGAAATCCCCACAACTATGGCAGACCTTATTAGATAAGAAGGAAAAAATTGCAGAGCAGTGGGCTAATTTAGATCGATTTGATATTGAAATTGGGGATAATTATGCTTTATTACTAGATAAGAAAAGACAGCAAGTAAAATCTAAACCGGCAGTTGTGGCAATTGCCGTCGCACAGGCAATTCATACAGGGATTTCTGAAGTCGATTTGAATGAAGTAATCAAAGAAAAGATTATTGAAGTTTTTCCCAATAATAATATTGGGCTAAGTTTAGTTAAGGAATCATTGATTGATTTTGGCTTGATAAACGTACATGATGGTTTTATTTTTCCCACATCTATAATTCAGCGGTTCGCAATAAGTAAAGAAAAAAGGAGTACTTATGATGAGTAAAGAAATGTTGACACCAGTAAGTTTTCATTTGAGAAATTTTAATAATTATACGAGCTTAGATATTTCGGCTTCCCAAAACGGTAATTTAACGTTAATTGGTGAAAATGCAGCTGGAAAAACTACTTTAGCCAACTGTTTCTTTCCAATGCTCATCGATGGTTCGATTGCGACACCTTCCTTTAATCCAGCCAAGGGGACTGACAAATTAGATAAGACTACGATTCGCAATTCTAAAAATGATACTCGTACTTTTGAAGGGATGCTTTTAGGTTGGGGTCGTGGAAGCATGAAAGTTAGAACCGGCTACAGTTACATGTTAATGAAATCTAATAAAAGACAAGTGATAGTAGGGATTGGGGCACATCGAGCAGTTGGTGAAACTAGGAAACCTACTTGGTGGTTTGTCATGTCTAGTACCAATATTAATGAGGAGATGCCTTTAGTAACTGTTGATAACAAGGGACAAAGTTTGGAAAGAGAAGAATTCGTTCAAGCCAATGAAGATTGGGGAATCAATTTTAGAGTATTTTCTCAAGTTAGTGAATTTCAAAATTAGGCGAATTTTATAATCAAGTTAGCCACCTTAAGAAAAAATAAATAAAAAAACA
>NZ_AZDO01000146.1:0-2085 GCF_001435505.1 Companilactobacillus futsaii JCM 17355
GATGAATGTCACAACATTGTTCGAGCAATTATTTATATTCAAAAGCATTTTTATGCCATGCCAAAAGAGTTTCGAAATGCTGACAGAGAGCTTAGTGATCAGACTAAGAACAGAATAATTCAATCAATTCTGTGGGAGGACGAACTTGCTAACAGATTTAAATTGTGCCGTGTATGAAATGCGTTGCAATAAGTATCCGTGTGTTGAAATTGCTGATGCTTTACATATTAGCGATGAAGATGTTGAGTTTATTGACAAGGCCAATCAAGAACATTTGGCAAAATTAGAAATGATTAGATTAGGAAGGTTAAATCTTAGCGATTTTAATTAGATGATGAAAATGACAGATGATAATTTAGCAGTCTATCAAATGCGTGAAAATAGATATAAGAATAAAGAAATAGCAGCTGCTATGCATAAAGAGCTTTTTTATATAGAAGACATAATACGTCAAAATAACAGGATCGGTAAAAAATTATATAGAGAAGACGATGAATGGCAGCGGTTGAATGCTAGAAGAAATAAGCAAAGGAGGAAAAGACATGATTCAAGATATTAACTTGCAAGTTTATCAAATGCGCAAAAATGACTACACTTTTGCTGAAATAGCTAATTCATTAGGCTATAGCGATGAAGATATTAGAAATATTGATGATATTAATTAGGAGGACTAATTAATTGGATAAAAAATAACAGTTAATAAAGAACAGCTTATAGCAGGAGTTTGTATCTTAGCTAAGACTTTGGAACCTCCATTTGATTTGCTTCTTATTAATGCTTTAAAAGAAGTGGCTCCAACTTTAAAAGAAGATATTGAAATTAAGACAATTGTTGAAGATTACCAGTTGCTGAAGTACGAGGTTGAAGACGAATGAAAATTTATATTTTAGCCAGCCGGGAAAAGGATACCAAGGAAAAATATATTCCTAGTTTTAATTCATCGTATGACGGTATTGAGAAGATCAATGCATTTCCTGATGCAAACAGTGCTCAAAGATGTTTAGAAATTAAAAAGAGACTTTACAAAGATTCAGAATTCAAATTGTTTACGTATGAGAATGATGAGCTTGAATCTTTTAAATTTAACGATTAAGAGAAATTTATTAGGGGAATTAATCATGAATAAAAAAATAGTAATGCCAAAAGTGTTCGATGATTGGTACAAGGATGTAACAGCGGAATCATCAGATATTCAAGGAATCATTAATTCTTTTAATTCGACGATTGACGGAGAATACAACAGCTATGAGCCAGAAAGAGAATTGTACATATGGGTGCATAGTGGCAAATACAACAGAGTTCTTGGCATGAATTTAGTTGATGAGAACAGATATAGAAAATGTTTAGAAGCTATTCTATACGGCTACGAGTTTGACAATTAAAATAGGATTCTTTCTGATATTAGATATTTTAATTAACATTTGGATTGATTTAAGAACTATCAGGACAAAATAAAAAAGCCACCCACAAAGTGAGCAGCTAATTAATTGGTTCCGACAAATCAATTATATCATAAGTGGAGGCTGTATATATCGTGGGATTACTATTACCAGATATTGATGAAGAAAAAACAATTAAGAATGTTAAAAATTATTTTGAGCATGAATTTCCAAGATTAATTGCTCAATCTCACATGAGTCTCACGTATGTGCAGTCTCCAAGTTTTGATCGTATTGGGAGCGGAATTAATACGAGAAATACTCAAGAGGATAAAATTGTGGGTAAATTAGGTGCAAAGGAATATATCCAAATAACGATGAAACTTATTAGCAACTGTCCACATGATTATATGGTTATTTTGAAAAATTATTATATCCATAATATGACGAACATTGATTTGCAAGAATTATTAGGCTATGGACAAACGCGATGTAATGAGCTAAAGAATATGGCTTTGCTATACTTTGCTGATGCTTTTATTGATTATTACGATTTGCATGTTTATATTCCAGAAAATAAAAAAAGCGATGTAATGCCGACGTATTAGCGATGTTTTAGCGATGAAAGAGCGTTACACAAGCGACCACTTAGCGACCACTTTACGTGTTATATTAGTATTATCGAAAGATTAAGAGATATGCGGTT
>NZ_AZDO01000146.1:2183-8413 GCF_001435505.1 Companilactobacillus futsaii JCM 17355
ATGCCTGACTATATAAAGAAGATCAGTCAATTATGGCTGGTCTTTTTATTTTGGAGGAAAAGAATATGAATGAACAAGAATTTACTACAGTATGTAAAGAAAAGGTAGTTGAATACGCAAATAAACATATAGATAAGACAGATAACACATCGATTGATAAATCTAATGTCTATGTCGTATGGCAATGTAAGACACTTCAAAACAGCAAGGCTTTGCTATCTACCACATTACCCGATGGAATGTATTATGAGGCTACTTACAACGGTGACAAGAAGGAATTATATCTTGATGCCTACAAGAAATTTGAGAATGTTGAATATGATTTTTAGTTGGAGTAGAAAATATGACATTTAGTATATAGATACATGCGGTTACTCCTCCGATACACAAAAGGAGCAAACATGGGAAGGACAACCCATTCAACCAAGGTCCACAACGTGAATAACAATCGTCCTGGCAGACGTTAAACAGCTGTTTTAACTCTCAATGGCTAGTGATGATAAAGCTAGCCATGCTATGCGGATAGTATCGGATACATATTTCAAACGTAGATTTTCCCCATGGATACAGATAATGTTGATTCTAAGTTACCGATTACTTTCATAATAAACTCCTTTCGAAACCAAAACTTTATTACTCAATTAATATTCTGGTTCGACTCCAGATATCCGCTTAAGATTTAAGATTAGCCGTGAAACTTATACCAACTATTCGTACGTTGGTTGACATCGTGATGATGAGGGGAGCAGACGTGTGACCGCAAAGGTTGAGGGCAGTATGGTAGCTCAGAGGTAGAGCCTAAAAGTCGTCGGTTCAATCCCGACCCATGCTATATCAATTAGATCAGTCAATATGGCTGGTCTTTTTATTTTGGAGGAAAAAATATGACATTAAGAGCTGTAAAGAGATCTGACGAGAAGCTTAGGAAGCTGTGGTTCCATGAAAATGATTAAGACATCGTGTGGATATATGACGCCATTAGAATATAAAATGATTAATGATATTGATAACAATATTGATAATGAGAAAAAAGTAAAAAGTAGAAAGAAACAAAAAAATGAAAGTAAAAAATGAAGTGACTAATGCAGTTAAGCTATAAAGACTGGTACATTTTTTTGTTATCGAGTTTGGAAGGAGGGGCGACCATCTCATGGCTAAAGGCGTGTATAAAAAGTGGCTAGAAAGTGATAATTTGTTGCTCCTCCAAGGCTGGAAATATAAAGGACTAACAGATGAACAAATTGCTAGCAACATAGGCATTGCTCCGAGGACATTAGAGCGCTGGAAAAATAGTTATAGTCAGATTTGTCAGGCTCTAAAAAAAGGCAAGGAACACGCTAATTATGCCGTAGAAAACGCATTGTTTAAAAAAGCGATAGATGGAAATACAACGGCAATGATTTTCTGGTTAAAGAACAATTACCGTGAGAAGTACTCAGATAGTCAAAAGACACCGCTTGAAGAACAACTTACTGAAGAGCAGATTAGACGTGCTGAGGCTGACGCTGACGTTGCCCGTGCTAAAGCTGACATCTTGACGGGTAGCGCTGGAAGTAATGAAAGTACAATTATTATAGACGACATTGGAGATGATAGTGACGACAGTGAAAGTGAAAGCGACGACAAGCAAGACAATAATTAAGATGTCAGACTTGGTAAATCCACACTTTAATACTATGTGGACAACTAACAAGCCATACATTATCGCAAAGGGTGGACGTGGTTCGTTCAAGTCTTCAACCATTAGTTTGAAACTTGTAACCATGATGAAGAAAGAAATTCAACAGGGACATGAAGCCAATATCGTGTGTGTTCGTGAAAATTCGGTAAACCTTCGGGATTCGGTTTATAAACAGATCCAGTGGGCAATTAGTATGTTGAACATGGCAAATGAATTTACATATCAGGTATCGCCAATGCGGATTATCAATAAGCGCACAGGCAGTGCCTTTTATTTTTATGGTGGGAATAATCCTGAACGTTTGAAATCTAATACAGTGCAGAATTTAATTGCATTGTGGTATGAAGAAGCTGCCAACTTTGATAGTGCAAAAGTATTCGACCAAGCCAATCCGACATTCATTCGGCAGAAGTCCCCATTCGTGAATGATGTGAAAATCTTTTATTCTTATAACCCACCACGTAATCCTTATGATTGGATTAATGAGTGGATAAAGCAGTGTGAAGACGACCCAGATTATTTCATTGATACATCAACGTACCTAGATGATGAATTAGGTATAACAACGAATCAACAGTTGAAATTGATTGATAGATATAAACACAATGACCTAGATTATTATAAATGGCTCTATTTGGGCAAGGTCGTTGGATTAGGGGACAATATTTATAATATGGACCTATTCCATTCGATTGATGAAATACCAGAAGATGATGAGTTATGGAATATCTATTTTTCAGTGGATTCAGGACACGAAACATCAGCAACCACAGAAGGTTGTTATGGTTTAACAGCCAAAGGCAGAGTTATATTGCTTGATACGTATTATTATTCTCCTGCCAATAAATCGCATAAGAAGGCACCAAGTGATTTGGTCAAGGATTTATACGAGTTCGAACAGAAGAACATTGACAGGTGGGATATGGAGCCTTACAAGCGTTCTGCCGATAGTGCAACAGCTGATTATGCGTTAGATAATGAATTTTATAAGGATTATGGAATCCAATGGCACCATGTCGCTAAGACCAAAAAAGTACAGATGATTGACCATGTTCAGGACTTGCTCGCACAGGGCAGGTTTTTTTATTTGGACACGGAAGCCAACAAGATATTCATTGAAGAACACAAGCAATATCGTTGGGACCAAGACACATTGGAATCAGACGACCCGAAAGTTATCAAGGTTAAAGACCACACATGCGATCAATTTCAGTACTTCATTTTGGATAATAGACGAGATTTAGGCTTGAAGTGGTAGCCAACAAAGGTAGGTGGAAACATGAACTTGCTAGACAGTATAAAGAGATTATGGCAGAAAGGACAAGTTGCAGTGGGAGAAAGAAAAGAACTCAATAAGATTACAGATGATAGCCGTATCAATATTGATGAACACGAATATGAACGTATTCATAGGGATTTCAGATATTACAGAAACCTATATCCAGTCAAGCATTACATAGACGCTTCTGGTGTTCGACGTAAGAGAAAATATAATACATTGAATCTAACTAAAAGGGCGAGCCAAAGAATCGCTTCAATCGTGTTCAATGAGCAATGCAAGATTAGTTTTGATAATAAGAATTTAAACGAATATCTTAATCAAGTATTGACCGACAATGATTTTAAGAACCAGTTTGAAATGAACCTAGAAAAAGGAATCGTTGCAGGTGGTTTTGCAATGCGACCTTATGTGGATAATGACAAGATAAAAATTGCATGGATTCGTGCTGATCAATTCTATCCATTGCGTTCAAATACCAATTCGATTAGTGAAGCGGCAATCGCAAGTAGGACAAGCAAGGTGGAGAATAACCAGACAGCATATTACACGTTGTTAGAGTTCCACCAGTGGGTCAATGGTAATTACGTTATAACCAATGAATTGTATCGCTCAACACAACCAGAAATCATTGGCATGCAGGTAAGTCTTAAAGAACTATATCCAGACATAGAACCACAAGTCGTTTTGAATGGTTCAGGAATGGTACACCCATTGTTTAGCTATTTCAGAATGCCGGGGGCTAATAATATCAGTCTTGAAAGTCCGCTAGGCATTGGGATTGTAGATAATAGCAAATCTACGTTGGATAATCTCAATCTTACTCATGATAGTTTCATGTGGGAGATTAGAAACGGCAAGAGAACAGTGGCAGTGCCTGAAAGTATGTTGCGATTCGATAATAGAACACACAAACCAATGTTTGATACAGACACAGATGTCTATTTGAAGATGTTAAGCGAAGACAATGGCTCAGGTATTCAAGATTTGACACATGATATTAGAGTTCAACAATTTACCGATTCAATGAATGCGTGGTTACGTGAGTTTGAAAGTAATATCGGTATGGCTCAAGGGACTTTCAGTTATAACGCTAATAATGGATTACAGACAGCAACAGAAGTCGTTAGTGAGAACTCAATGACATATCAGACGAGATCCAGTATATTGACGAATGTTACATCATGTATTGAACAGTTATGCCAAGCTATTTTGGAAGTCGCAAGCGTACCAGAGTTTTTCAGTGATGGAAAAGCTCAATTTACTATGACTGACGAAATGAATTTGAATGATATTGGAATCCATGTTCAATATGACGATGGCGTGTTCGTTGATAAAGACAAGCAAATGGAAGAAGACCTAAAAAATGTCGTTGCAGGTGTGTTGTCCAAGCAAACATTCTTACAACGTAATTATGGTTTGTCTGATTCAGATGTTAAGAAAGAATTGAAATTGATTCAAGAAGAAACACCGAGCCAAGATACAGTTAGCGGTGGAGAAAATGCACTATTCGGTGGTGGCGATGGAGATTGATTACTCAAGATTATATGCAGAACAAGGCAGATGATATTAATAACCTTTATTCGAACTTGCAAAATGAAATCTTTAACAGGATTATCTTTTATTTAAGAGATTCAAATTACAAGAATGTTGGTAAGGATAATGTCTTATCGTGGCAGATAGAGCAGTTGTCTAAAATGGGTATGCTTAATAGTGATGTTGTTAAAATGCTCTCACAGGTCACAGGAGTGGCTGAAAAGAAGATTAAAAGCATGATTGTTGATGATGGCATTACCATTCAAGACGAAATGACTGCTCAACTTGTAGGAATGACACATAAATCGAATGTTAAACCAGACAATGAACAGTTATTGAATGGATTACTGCAACAGACATATTCAAATTTGAATAATGTAGTAAACCAATCTTTAATCAGTAAGAATGCCGAAGATAATGGAGCTCTAAGGGCATATCAAGACATTGTAAATAAATCAACAGTAGAAACAATTACAGGTCTTAAAACACATGAACAAGCCATATTAGATAATGTCCAAAAATGGGTTGATTCAGGATTGAAAACGAACCTAGTTGATAAGGCAGGGCACAGGTGGTCGTTAGAAGGATATAGCCGAATGGTTATCAATTCGACGGCACACAGTACCTTTAACCAAGTTAGAATGTCGACCATGAGCGAATTTGAAGTAACACTTGCGTCAATGAGTTCACACGCTGCTTCACGTCCTGCATGTGCGCCAATTCAAGGAATGATAGTTAACACAGTTCCAAGGACTGATAAACATTTCAATCCACGTTATCCAACAATTTACGATCATGGTTATGGTTATGCGTGGGGTACGCAGGGTGCTAATTGTAAGCATGAATTATATCCATATATTGAAGGTGTCAACACGAACCCATTCCACCACCCTAATACTAAAAAAGCCATTAAAAATGGCAAGATTCAGCAGAAGCAACGTGGATTAGAAAGATTAGTTAGACAAGACAAGAAGATGATTGCCTATGCTGAAAGTCAGGGAGACGAGTTCGGGGTATCTCATTACAAAAGTTTATTGAGTGGACACCGTGCCAAGATACGTGAAATAGTTAAAGACCATGATTTCTTACATCGTGATTATAGCCGTGAAAAGGTAATAACCAAGGTAGATAAATACATCATGCCTGACGCAAAAAATGCAGTATTCCATAAAGAAAAATTAACAAAGTATGCACTAGACCCAACAGCCATAAAAAGTGGTGGAGCTTCTAAGGCAAAAGTCTTTCAAAGTGCCTTAGGTTATAATTTAAATAATTATACAGATCTAATGGACAAGGTTTATAATGGCGTTACGAAATACGAAGCCATTCCACAAAATGACACGGAACATGGTCAAAAATACAGAATCAATATGCCAATAAAGGGTCCAAACGGTAATACAAGAAGTGTTAGAACTGCTTGGGTTAAAGACCCTAAAAATGGGGAATTAAGGCTTACAAGTATTTTTGTTAATCATAGGAAGAAGGGATAGCATGACACCAAAGAAATTATTACCCGAATTTAGTTGGATTAAAACGAAAGATGGTATCACTGGTGCAATTCTTGAAGTGTACGATACAAAGCCAGATTATTTGGCTGAATATTACCCACATTCTCAAGTTGGCGAAGATGATGATATTACATTTTCTGTAAATAATGAAGATATAGTCGAATATGAAGTACCAAAGCATTAAATAATTATTGTCCTGAACATGACATTAAACCGTTCTTTTTTT
>NZ_AZDO01000146.1:8423-71219 GCF_001435505.1 Companilactobacillus futsaii JCM 17355
AAAAAATCCGTCGTGGTCGTTACCACGTACAAAAAAATGTTAGGAGAATTTAAGCATGGAACGTAAAGCATTAAAAGACTTAGGATTATCAGACAAACAAGTAAATGGAGTAATGAAGGCTTACAATTCTGATATTGACCCAATCAAGAGTGAACTCGAATCAATAAAGACAGAACGTGATTCATATAAGCAAGGCGTTACCGATCGTGATTCTCAATTAAAGGATTTAAAAGAGAAATCAGGCGACAATAAAGAATTAAAGGCTCAAATTGCACAATTACAAGATGATAACAAGAAATCGAGTGATGATTTTAAGGCTCAACTCGCAGGCGTTAAGAAGGATAATGCAATCAAATTAGCATTGCGTGACAGTAAAGCTAAGGACGCAGACTTGGTGTTTAAAGATTTAGACATGTCAGGTATTGAATTAGGCGAAGATGGAAAATTGACCGGTCTTGATAAGCAAATCAAGGATTTAAAAGAAAGCCATGATTACTTATTTGAAAATGAAGAACCTGAACCTAACAATCATATCAATGCGTTTAAAGGTGGCAATCCTTCTGGAAACAATGGTGGGCAAGAAGATTCATTAGTTAAAAAGATTGCCGATCGAATGAGCGGTAAATAACAAATAGGAGTGTGGAGACATAATGACAGTAGTATTAGATTCAAAAGACATGGCAGAATTAGACAAAGAATATCAAGCCGATTCACAAATTTGGCAACCATTAACAGGTGGTGCAAAGAGTGTTACATCAGCTGATTTTGTCGGAACTCATGAAGTTCGTATTAATAAAATGAGTGGTTTAGTTCAACCATCAGAATATAAACGTAATCAAGATAATGTACGTTCACAAGTAAGTATGGATAAAGAAACAGTTAAGCTAACACATGAAGATTGGTTCTCATATGACCTTGACGAATTGGACATGGACGAAAATGGAGCATTAACAGTAAGTAATGTAGTTGCTGAACATAATCGTTTGGTTACAATTCCACGTCGTGACAAGGTTGCTATGCAAGTTCTTTATGATAATGCAGGCAAGAAAGTAACAGACACAATCGACGCTAAGAATGCTCTTGACGCATATGACCAAGCCGAAGCATATATGACAGATAACCAAGTTCCCGGTGGTTATGTATTGTTCGCTTCAAGTGGTTTCTATACAGCATTGAAGAATGCAAGTGGTGTTTCTCGTACATTCTCAACCAACCAAATGGGAATCCAAGGAATCAATCGTACAGTTGCGCAAATCGACGGTTCAGTGCCTATTTTGAGAGTTGCTAAAGACCGTTTGGCAGGTCTATCAATCAAAGACACAGTTCAATTTGCATTAGCACCATTGACAGCAGTTGCACCAGTTATCAAGTATGACAATGTTTCTGTAATTGACCCATCAACCGATCGTAATGGTAACCGTTACACAATTAAGGGATTATCATATTATGACGCAATCGTTCTTGATAATGCCAAATCAGGTATTTACATGAGTGCAGTTCCTGCAAGTTCAAGTACAAGTTCAGGTTCAAAAGCCTAGTTAATACCCACAGATAGGGGTGTAACACATGAAGCAAATGGAATTTGCAAGATATACAGAATTAGGATTCAAGAAGTTAGACAATGATTCATTCAATAAAGTTATAGCTAGTTCGCAGTTATTGGTCGGTAATCTCGCTAAGGATTATTACGAATTTCATGATATTCAAAAAGACTTAAATTCTGATGATGATTTCATCAAGTTCAGAGCTAACCAATTTCAAAAAGCAATTTGCGTACAGTGTGAATTTGCAGATGATTTAGGGGCTTCAAGTCTGGTAGAACAACAGAAGGCAGGTATTACAGACGTTCAGATAGGCAGGACACATCTTCAACAGTCAAGTAACCCAGTAAATGCGGTTACCTATGGCAAGTCGGGTGTATATTTGCCTGCATATGAATTGTTAGTACATACAGGGCTTCTTTATCGTGGGGTTGATAGTCATTAAGTTACCAACGATTTCCAAAGAGATGGCAAACCAATCAGTTGTGTTAAAGTTCAAGACAGGCGAAGTGGATAATTGGGGCAAAGAAGAATATGAAAAGATTTCTATTGAACATTGTGTAGTTCAACCACAGACAATCTATTCAGGAAGTAACAATAACAGGCAGATCGTTGCCAATGCTATTGTATTTTTTTATGCCAAAATCACTAGTCCAATGCCAGTTTTGAACCCTAAGCATGTTGGTTCGACATTGAATTTTGAAGGAAAAGACTACTCAATCACTCAAATTACAGATAATCGTGACCCATACAGCAATGAAGTATGGTCTTATGAATTGGAAGTGCTATAAATGGCAATCAATGTATCAATAAACATGAAGGACATTAATGATATGCCTAATCGAGTAAAAGCAGGGCGTAAGGCGGCGGCTTCTCAAGCACAATCAGAGATGGAGAAATACGTTCCTTACAAAGAAGGGGATTTACGTGACGATTCTTACGTTACAGATGATGGTAGAACCATCAGATATACCCAACCATATGCTCATGCTCAATTTATTGGATTGATAGACAATCAATATCCAATCCATAATTATTCGACACCGGGGACTGGTAAACGTTGGGATTTAAGGTTAAAGGGTAATAAATCGAAAATGAGACATGTTAAAAAAGCATTAATCAATGGAGCCAAGTTATATGGACCTAATAGATAGATTATGCGAAGCCTTGAATACAGTTCCAGATTTACCAACCAGAGTAAGAATAGGGTACATGCAAGCTGATGATTCGATAGGATTATATCCATTGCCGGGTTCTTCTGTAATTGACCAAGATTGGGCAGGAAACCAGACGAAGCGAATCAATTATGAAATTGCGATCAGAACCAAAGACCAAGAATTAGCGAATGATTCATTATGGAAAATCTCAAATTTCCTAGAACAGTTGAATGATATTGAAAGTAAGAACGACAGCTTTCAATTTGACGAAATCGAGCAAACAGGATTACCCAGTGTGTCTGAACAAGATACGCAAGGTTATTCAGTGTATATGCTCGATTTTTTTGTAGATGTCGTTACAAATATTAAGAAATAGGAAGTATAAAAAATGCCAACAAAAACATTAACAAGACCTGAAAACTGGGTCAATAAGTTTGAAGTAGATTTAAATGGCGGTCAAGACCCAAGTGCTGACGCTGAAAAAGCGCAATGGGCAGAGATTTCTCAAGGATTGCAAACAGCAACACCTGCTGCCAATGAAACAGCCGATACACAATCATTCTGGAATGATAAAGGATTTAGTGAAACAGATGTCACAGGTAAACGTGTCACATTTGCAATGACATTCCAAAGAGTGGTAGGGGACGAAGCACAAGATTATATTGCTTCTAAGTTCTTATCCATGGGAGATTCATTGCGTACATTGTTCCGTTGGATCGATCAAGCAGGAAACACAGTAATTGCTAATGCAACCATGACTGCAATTGTTCCATTTGGTGGTAATGCCAATGCACGTCAAACAATGTCTGTTACATTCTCATTGAATGGCGTTCCAGTTCTAGGTACAGGTGGCAAAAATAATGATGATGGCGACGGCGAGAATGGTACAACATCAGGCTCAAGCCAAGCATTAGGAGATAAAACAGCTTCTGGAGACACTGGAAAATAATAAATAATCATGTATAAAAATCGCCTAAGAAATAAACAGTATTCGGTAGACGAAGGCGGTAAATTAGAAGGGAATTTTTAATAATGGCAATTAACGTAAATATTGATAATCAACTAGCACTAAAATACTCATTTATGATTGGTGGCAAAAAGCGTGAGCTTACATTTGATGACCAATGTGCATTAGATATGGACAAGGTTCAATTTAAGGTGCAAAAGATTTCTGACAAGGTCAATAGAATGCAAGAAAACGTTGTAAATAAGAAGTCCACTGATGAACAAGTGAAAATGATGTCAGGATTATATAAAGAAATCCGCAATGCAATCATTCCATTCTTTGACAAGTATTTTGGCGACGGTCAAGGAACAGAAATTTACCAATACTTCAATGAATCAACAAGAGCATTAGCAACAGTATTCGGCAAGGTCAATGAATGCCTTGATAAAGTTGAAATCAATACTAATACCAAAAAGAAATAGGGTGTAAATATTGTTATCTCTAACCAATGGGCTAGATGATAGAGTAAGCACTGAAATTGGAGATTTGAAAGTAAATCTTTCATTCAATAATGTTTTGAAATGGTATGAACTCCTTGATAAAAACGACGTTGCTCTTACCAAGAAATTGGTTATTGGTTGGAATATCTTTCTCGGTGCTGATACGTTGAGTTTTAATGATATGGAAGATTACGAAGTGTCGGCTGACGCTTTAAAGAAAATCACAGAGTACATATCACAAGACCCATACCAACCTGAAAGTCAAATAGGGATAGGAAATAATCAACCGAATATCGAACCGACAAAATGGTTCAGTTACCAACAGGACGCAGAAGCAATTTATGCGTCTTTTTTGTTTGATTATGGAATTGATCTAATTGATTCAATCGACAAAATGCGTTGGGAGAAGTTCAGGGCGCTTTTTAATAACCTTTCAAGTAAATCTCCAATCATGAGAATCATTGACATCAGGCAAGCAAATATACTCGATTATCAAGGACAGGCGTTAGCTGACCTTACAAGAGCTCAAGAATATTATTCCCTTGAAGATTCAAGTGTAGATACACTCAATCAACAAGTAGGAGACATGTTCACTATGCTAAAAGGCATGGCTGAACAGAAATAGTTCAATTTAGACGAGAAAGGGGGTGTAATTAAATGGCAGATGGAACAATAGACATTGATTTAGTTTTGAATAAAGACAAATTCACGCCTGATTTGGAATCCGCAAAGCAATTAATTCGCAATTTTGGCGATAATGCAGGGGATAAGATGGACGAATCGTTCAAAAATAACTCGTCCAAGGTATCTAATAAGGCAAAGGAAACCCACGAGAAGGTAAAGTCCGAATTAGGCGATACCGTAACACAAAAAATCAAGGCTCAGACAGAAGATGTAAACAGCAAGGTCAATCGTATTAAGAAAGAAGAAGAATCGCTTAAAAAGCCTGTTAAGACGAAATTCAAGGCAGATTTTTCTAATTTCAACCACAATATGGGTTCTGCAATGGATAAAGTTCGAGATTTGAAAGAACAATCGGGCAAGATTCGGGGCGTATTCAGTGGTGCATTCTTTGGTGGCATAGCTTCTAATGCTGCAATCAGTGGATTCAATGCGATCAAGTCAGCAGTGACTGGTGTAGTTGGTGCAGGTATTGAATATAACAAGCAAATGCAGACAATGAACGCTACATGGACGACATTAACCGGTTCATCTAAAAAAGGTAAACAGATGGTCAAAATGACGACCGACATGGCGGCTGCGGCTGCTAATTCGGTTCCCATGGTTCAGGATTTAAATTCTAAGTTATACGCTGTTACGAATAATGCCGAAAGAACAGGAAAATTGACCAAAGCAATGTTGACGTTGCAAGACGCATTCGGTCAAAGTGACGCTTCTGTTCAAAATTTTGCAACACAATGGTCACAGATGGAAGCCAACGGTAAAATTTCGGCACAAGATATGATGAGTTTCGTTAATGTCTTTCCAAAGATTCGTACCGAGTTGTTAAAGACAATGCAACAGCAAACGAATAACAGTAGTTTAACCATGAAGCAAATGAATGACATGATGTCGGCGGGTAAAATTTCGTCCGCAACAATGGACGAAGTTCTTATTCATATGCAAAAGAAATATAAATCCGCTACCGAGAATTTTGGTGCCACGTCCGAAGGTATGGTTCGTACAATCAAGGGTAGATTACCTGCATTGATTGGAGAAATAACGCAACCATTCTTTGATATGTCGAACCCATTATTTAAGAGTGTGTCCAGTTGGGTTTCTGATCCAAAGACTGATGATGTATTCAAGCAAGCCAGTAAAAAGGTTAGCAATGGAATGAATAACGTAATGAGTGCTTTCAGCAATCAAGTTGGAAACACAAATATGTCTAGTGTCTTAAATGGCGCAGTAAATAAAATCAGTAAAGGACTAACAGATTCCCTTGATTGGGTTGCCGACCATGCTAAGTCAATTACAGGAATATTCAAGAGTGTTGGCTCAATCGGTAGTAATTTGACGATTGGATATATCGACGGTTTAGCAAGTCTGTTTAAGATTTTTATTGGTGCCAAAGGCGACGGAGTAAATGCCATTGCAGATGGTTTAGAAAGAATTGCAAAGCATAAGACGGCTATTCAAGTTCTCGGTGGTATACTCGCAGGAATGTGGGCAACATCAAAGATTACTAATTACATGTTGAAGATCCAATCATTAATCAAATTGTTTAAAGGATTGAAGACCATTGCATTAGGCACAGATTTAGCAAAAGGTGCAGAAGGTGCAACGGCTAGTGCAGGTAAAGGTGGCATTCTATCTAAAATCTTAGGTTCTGGAAGTCTAGCAAAGGCTACCAATGTTGGTAAGTCAATCGGTGGAAAGCTAGTCCTAGGATTAAATATTGCATTTGACGCATTCGATATATTCAAGGGTATTACATCAAAGAGTAGAGACGAACGTTTTACACGAACAGGTAAAGGTATCGGGGGCTTAATTGGTACCGGTATTGGTGTAGTGTTCGGTGGTGGTGTCGGCGCTACGATTGGTAATATCATTGGACGAATGGCAGGAAAATGGGCAGGAAAAGCTACTCTCAATTTCTCCAATGGTTGGAATGATTGGGCTAAAGGATTCAAGCCAAAAGGAATCATAGCCAAGATTGGTTTCAATACTCATGAAGCAATGCATAATTGGAACAATATTATTGCCAAGATTGAAAGTAAGCACCCTGTTATTGGTTTTGGTATTAGATTAGTTAAAAGCTCCATAGAGAGTGAATTTAACATCGTTAAAGATATGTTCAAGGTAGCATTTGGCATTAAGTCTTCAATTTGGGACGTTGTTTCTAATGCTTTCTTAGGCAGATTTGACAAGATTATACCTGCATTAAAGAAACGTTGGACAGGTATATTTGAAGGTTTCAAAGATGATTTTGAGAATGTAAAGAATATCTTTACGAGTGATAATTCAGAAACTCGTGGGGGTAAATCGAGATCTAGAAGAACAAAAAAGTCAATGTCTAAGAAGATTTCCACTTCTAAAGCAATTCAAGATGTAGCAACGACACATGTATCTAAAAAAGATATTAAGAATGTTAAAGATATGGTGCCTGCAATCAAGAAGTATAAGAAAGCTTTATCTGGTCTCAAGTCATTCTTGAAGAAGAACAATCCTAACAAGGAACTTACTGCTATCAGTAAGAACATCAAAGGTTCTACAAAGGGTTGGAACAAGTTAGCCAAGCCAATTAAGTCAATTGGTAATGCCTTCAAGACGTTAGCTAAGTTTGCTAAATCCATGAGCAAGAAAGACGCATTTGCTCAACTCAACAAGGACTTGCCTAAATTAGAAAAGACCTTGAAGAAAAACAAAATTGCGACTTATCTAAACAAAATGGATAAGGACTTGAAGAAGAATAAGCTTGGTAAGACATTTAAGAATTTGTCTAATTCAATCAAGAAAAATACATCTTCTTGGAAGAACTTCGTAAAGCCACTCAAGCAGGTTGAAAAAGGTTTTAAGACCTTGATTAGTTTTAGCAAGCAAATCAAGAAGTCCGACCCATTTTCTAAGTTGAATAAGGACTTCAAGAAGTTGCACAAGACTTTAAAGAAGAATGATATTGTTAAAGATTTCAAGAGATTAAATACTGGATTAAAGAAGAATGATCCAAGCAAGCGAATCAAGAAGATTGATAGAGAAATCAAGAAGAGCACGCCAATTTGGAGACAGTTTGCTAAACAGGTTAGGGTCGTAAATAGTACATTTAAGACCTTGAACACATTCAGTAAGAGAATGAGCAAATCAGACCCATTCAGCAAGCTAAATAGAGATTTCCAACGTTTATCTAAGACATTGAAGCGTGACAATATCGGTAAAGAGTTGCAAGAACAAGTAAGTCTTGCCAATAAAGCCACGAAGGGCAGTAAGTTTGCTACTCAATTCGATAATTCAGTAAATAAGATTATTAGACGGTTAAGAAGTTTCAAGAAGACGTTCAATAGTGATTGGCGTGATGTCTGGACTAAAGCTAATAGTGATGAAAAATCCAAAGTCAGCAAGTTAGACAGTACATTCGTTAATGAAACCAACAGAATACTTAATTCTGAAAGTAAATTCTCAAGCAAGTTTCTTGATACGTGGAGTTCATGGCTCGGTTCCATGAAGAAATCGTTCAGAAGTGCATTTAACAGTTTACCGGGTATCGCTAATAAAGATATGGGCAAAGTCATTGCTCAAATCAACAAGGGTATTGGTGGCGTGAACACAGTCATTGGTGCATTTGGTGGTAAGAAGTTAGGACTTGCACAATTTGCAGGTGGTACATCAGGTTACGCAGGTGGTTTGGCAGTCGTTGGGGAACAAGGTTACGAATTAGCATATGACAAGCGCCATGGTATTTATCCAGTTGGTACTAAAGGCGAAGAAATTCGATACCTTGACCAAGATACGTCAATCATGCCACACAGTATGTCTAAGCAATTTATGTCAATGGTTGCAGGATTGCCACATCATGCAAATGGTAAAGGCGACGCAAGCAATGACATGATGGATTACCTAATTACACATCTTGATACGATTAAGAAAGACCCAATGCCATTATTGAAGAAATCATTCGATAAAAAGGCTAAGTTTACGGGCAGTCCATTTGTAAGACAGTTTGGACCCGCATTAGAAAATGGATTGTTGAAGTCAATTTCTGAACCATTCAAGAAAGAATTGTCCGATATGGATTTCAGCATGGGTGGCAATTATGATCCAAAGATGATTAAGGCTGCTGCTTTAATGATGAAGGTAAATCCTAGTGATTCATTCATTAAGATGTTGCAATCAGTAATTCAATCCGAATCAGGTGGCAGAAATATTGTTCAACAAATCCAAGATATGAACAGTGGTGGTAACGAAGCTCGTGGTATTTTGCAATACACACCACCGACATTCAGTTATTATGCTGTTCCGGGACATACCAATATCATGAATCCATTCGACCAATTACTTGCATTCTTTAATAACAGTGATTGGCAAAGTTCAATCGGTCCAACATCAATTTGGGGGACATCTAAGATTGACTGGTTGCATTCAGGACCACAAGGACGTCCAAGATTTGGCAATGGTGGTTGGTCTGATAAAGAAGCTATTTTTGGGGAGATTCCGGGCGAACCAGAAGTAGCAATCAATCCAAACAGAGATAGTGCCGATCAATTAATCATGGAAGCAATCAAGAAACGTGTTGAAAAGAATCCTAATGGAGCCATGGCTAAAGCATTGAAGACCATTCATAATTCAAGGAACCAAGCTCATGAATTTACAGGCAAGAGCATTTCAAATGCTAATGCTTCAATCGGTCGTGGCAATGTTGGAATCAATTCAAATAATTTAGGCAATATCACAGTAAATACATTGCTCGATAATGGTGTAATCGTACAAGGTACATATCCATTAATGAAGGCAATGCAAGCCAAAGAAATTAGTATTCAATCCAAGAAAGGTGGGCTTCACTAATGAGTGAAAGCATTTTAATTCAACGGTTAGATGGAACAACATATAACCTTGATGATTTAGGCATTCGGGTTATTAGTTTTGACCCACCAAGTCCAAATTATCAATTTACATACACACAGATTCATGAGACAAGAGCAACGTTGACTGATACGCAAGTTCAACAGACAACGGCTCCATTAGTGATTCGTGTGAAAGCCAAAAATGTTTATGATTATGAGTTAATGCGCCAAAGAGTGTTGAAGATATTCGCAAGTTACGAAGATTTTTATGTAATCAATATGCGAATACCTACGATTCGTTGGAAGGTGCGTGCAGAAGCATTTGATTTTCCGAGACAAGGCAGTTTCTGGTATTCGCAACCAATAACCATCAATTTGGTTTATGGAGAAGGATTCGCAGAAACAGTATTTACGACAGCCGAAAATGATTTCACAGTTCCAAGTAATTTGATGAGTTGGGGACTTGGTGTTCCGAGTGATGAAAAAATTTCATACAAATATAGCAATCAAAGTAACTTCGACATTTGGAATTTGGGACACATTCCACTCAAGGCTGATGAAAGACCAGTATTGATTGAATTTACAGGGAATGTTGGAAGTCAATTATCAATAGAAAATAAAACCACCGATCAAACGCTAACGTTTAAGAAAGCATTGAATGGTGGCAATAAATTGCAGATTTATGGTTTGAAACCTGTTTTAGACGGTGTTTCAGCATTTCAATATAGTAATCATGAATTTCTAGACTTTGCAGTAGGCAAGAATGAAATCGTAGTAAGTGGTGCAAGTAATTGGACGATAAGTTTTACAACGAGATTTTATTATTAAGGGGGTGTTCATATGTTGTATATATCCGATTTGGCAGGTAACCAAGAACCGTTGCTTGTAAGTGATGTTCATATTACCCAACAGTTGAATACGGTCGAACAGTTGGACTTTACAACGATAAATATTCCCGATAATGAATCGGCGTATAAAATGCTTCAACCAAGGTCAATAATTACAGTTCCAGAAACAGGCGAACAGTATCGAATATCCGAGAATGATGGAACGACGTTTGGTAATAATTATCAAAGGACGATTACAGGGTTGCAGGTATTGCAAGACCTTGACGATCATTTAATCATGGATAAATTGACAGGTTCCCAGAGTTTGGATAGTACCATGCAATTCTTGACGAAGGGAACAAAATTCACATATACGATTCATGATAGTTTTGATAATTTTGATTTTGGCGAAGACGGAATCGGTCAAGAAAAGGCATTAGGATTATTTACCGATACAGTCATGAATGATTTTAAGTTTGAGTTTAAGGCACACGGGTATCACATTGATATTTATAAATCGTTGGGAGAACACAATGCGTTTGTTTATGTATCAGGAAGCGATATTTACACGCTTGCAGATACAGGAGATTATACGCAGATTAGAACACATATTTATGGAGTAGGTAAAACTACCGAGACGACAACAGAAAATAGCTCTGACAGTTCGCAATCGTCCGATTCAGACGATTCAAGTGATGATACAGACAGTACGACAACATCAAGCACAGTTAAGGCAGAATATACCAGTCCATTTGCAAAAGTCTATGGAGTGATTGACGATGATTTATTTACAGATGATAATGCGACTACCGAAGACCAATTAATTCAAGAGATGAAAGCAAAGCTCAAAGATTATCCATCAATTCAGTACACGGCGAACGTAAATAAGTTTGAGACTAATAACCCAACCGACAAATTAAATGACCCGACAATAGGTAATTGGGGTTATCTAAAAGATAGAAATGACATTGATGTTGAAACTCGTGTTATTCAGAAGGATTTATACCCACAGAGTAACCAAGAAGATACATTAACATTTGGTAATTTTATGCTTGATCCAAATAAAATGATTGCTCAATTACAGTCAAATCGTATGACTGATACAAAAGCAATCAAAGAATTGCAATCTAAGCAATCAAATGCTGATGTAAACAGTCAATTTGATGTTACAAAGGTAGGCGAAGTTGATGACTGATATATTTAAAATGTCAAAGAATGGGACAGCATTCTTTCCACAGACCCATGTACAAGCTGTTTTGGGTATTTATGATTTTGTAGACGACATTGTTCAAAAATCCAAGGTAAATTTATCAGATTACTTGACCAAAGAACAGGTTAAAACAGCAATAAGTGAAGCTACCGAAGGATTAAAGCCAGACCTAAGTAATTATCTTACAAAAGACGAAATTGTTTCTAAGGTCCAATCAGTGGTAAATAAGGCTATCAAGGATAATAACGATAAATCGGGTTATCAGACAGGGGAACAGGTTCAGGAAGCAATTACCAGTGCACTTAATGACTATGTGAAGTCTGATGGATTAGACGAAAAGATTTTGAATGAAATCAAAGCCAATGCACCTGATGTATCAGGATTTCAGACATCAACGCAAGTTCAGTCTTTAATTAAGAACGCATTAAAAACCTATTTGAACAGTGATGAAGTCCAAGAAAAGATAGATAGTGCAGTGGAGAATATCACTCCTACCGATCTAAGTGATTATCCAACGAAAGATGAAGTCAAAACTCAAGTTGATAATGCAATTTCAGGATTGAAACCGGATTTATCGAATTACCTGACTAAAGACGAAGTAACCGCTCAAATCAATAGTGCAAAGCCAGATTTATCAAGTTACATAACCCAAGCCGAAGTAACGGCTCAAATTGATAAGGCAAAGCCAGATTTAACAGATTACGCAACCAAAGCAGAAGTAACATCCCAGATTTCAGGATTAAAACCAGATTTAACAGATTATCCAACGAAGAGTGATGTAAGCAGTCAAATTAGTAAGGCAGTTGCCGATATAAAACCAGATATGACTAATTACATGACTAGCACGCAGGTTAAAGACGCTATTTCTAAAGCGACAGAAGGTTTATCGCCAGACATGGCTAATTACCTTACCAAAGCCGAAACAGTGTCTAAAATCCAAAGCGTGGTAAATTCAGCGATTGCAGAAGCAAAGCCAGATTTATCAAGTTATCAGACGGCAACGCAAGTAAATTCAGCAATCAATAGTGCAATAAGTAATATAAATTTGTCGAATTATTATACGAAGGGTCAAACAATATCGCAGATCAATAGCAAGATTTCAGAGAATGAGCCAACGTTTATACATCAGCAGTTGTCAATCAACACTAATGTTTTTACAGGTTCAGCGTATATCACGAAACAAGGTAGATTAGTAACGATTCAGTATTCAGGAATGGATGCAAACAGTAATTACACTACCTTTGCCAGTCTGCCAAGTTGGGCATATCCAATGAATACCGTTAGTAGCATAGTATTTACAATGGACCAAAATTATCATAGTTACAGTGCAGGTGCAGTAAATATAGATACGTCGGGGAATGTCACATTACAAACATCAATAACGTATGGTTATGCTCAATTTACGGTTACGTATGTGACGAGTTATTAGGGGGAGAAAATGGAATTTAAGAAGATAGAAACGAATACACCTTATCCTGATTTTTTGAAGATTAATGATGATAATTTCAAAGTCGTATCTAACGAGATGGCTTCGGTGTGGAAGGTCTTAACAGATAATTATATTGTTGATCCAAGTATTGTACCGACATCAGTATTCAAACCCTTGTATGCGACGAGAGATGATTCAGCAATTTATAAGAATTGGCTTTATGATTTCAATAAGTTGGAAACGTTAATTAATCATTTAATCAATAAGGGGTTCAATAAGAATGACATAATCCGAACGGATTTCAGTAATTTCAAGGTGTTCACGTTGAACATACCTGAAACGATATATTTTACAAAAGATTATATAGACACAGTAAATAAAGATTGGCTCAAGGTTTCCGAATTAATTGGAGACATGAACGCCAGTCTTATTTTTTACGGGTTTAAAAGAAAGGAAAATCAATAATGGACGAAAACAAAGATAAAATTTTGAACCAAGATTCATGGTTGCCCGCAACTCCTGATTCTGTTGGTGGATTCTTAAAAATCGACCTTAACAAAGTTGATTTAGTTACCTATTCATTAAATAAGAGATTCAGACAGGGAGAAAATGGGGCAGATTTAAAGATGTGGTTCTATGATGGCAATATTCCCCATCAGTTAGACCCTGACAATGCTTCTGTTACCTTGTATGGAGAAGATTCAAACAGTAAGTTTAAAGTCGTGAGCGCTCAACCTGATACAGATTGGCAAAGTGGACGAGTAACCATGTATTTGCCATCTCAATGCTTTGCGAGTGCAGGTCAATATAAGCGCATGGTTGTTGAAGTTAAGAATAGCGATCAAGTAATCGCAACGATTAATTTTAACCTTGATGTCTTACCAAATGATTTTTATAACATCAGTATTGGCTCGGAGAATTTCTCTAGCCAGTTGAGTGATGAAATTATTCAAAGATTGCAAGAAGCAAACGATAAGGCTGAAAAGAGTGCCAATGCGGCAGATGACGCAATCAAGAAATTTCAATCCGATTATGACGCATTAAATCAAATCGGCAGTAATATCAAAGAATTATTTGCAAACAATGATGTCGTATCAAAGGCAACGTTCAATGAACATGTAACATCAATGGCAACGAAGACATATAAAGCTAGTGACATTGATTGGCAAGATCCATTTAATTCATGGCACCAAGCAGGTGGTTCAAGTCTGATTTTACGAGATGGCGTTGTTGAAATGTCAATCGCTGCATTTAGTAATACGTCAGGTGGTTCAACGGTATTCCTATTACCTAAGGAATGTCGCCCACAGTCTGAAAAGATTGGGGTTGGTGTTGCAATGGATAGTGATGGACACAATGCTGAACCTGTATTCTTATCATTCATGCCAGATGGTCGTGTTATTTTGGAAGACACGACACATGACACAACGAAGGTAGTATTCACGACTGCATATTCATTGGCTCTTGATGAGAGTGAGACGAATAATAATAAGCCTGTTTCAATCATTGAGAATCAAAAAGATGTAACAAATACTCCTATTATTGGTGTATATCAACCAACGAATATTTATGGACCTGATGGCACAATCGGTCGTGCATTAACCGTAGGTCAAACATATTCAGTAGCCAATACAGGTACCTTGAATGGCAAGAAGGTATTGAGAGTAGCAACCAATGAATGGGTATATCAAGACCAAGTCGCATATTCTTATGTTGTGGTATCGGGTCAAATCAAAGCGACAGGAACAGCTCAAACCGGCTATCACGAATCAGGAGAGCAATACACTATGAATCTAACCGAAGGCACACCATTTGTTTATGACCGTAAAATGGAAATCGGTGGGCATATAGCTTACCGTGTCGCAACAGATCAATATTTGGATAGCAGATATGGAACAGTCTAACGAATGTTAGATTGTTTCTTTTTTTATGAAGGGGGGCGAAGCCATTGCCTTTGACGACGATATTAACCGTTATTTCGATATTTGGGGCAATTGGTGGTTTCCTTTGGAGTTTTTTTAACTTGTTGAAAAAGTTTATTGAATTTATTGATTCTGTTGATTCAGTTATTACCCATGTTAATGAATTAGATGAGCGTTCGGGGAACACTCACAATGATATTTATGACCAGTTGCATGACCAGAGCGAGCATTTATCAAGGCATGATGAACAGTTAAAAACACTGTTTGAATGGAAAAAAGAAAAGAGTAAAGGGGGGTAATTTATGGATATAATACAAGGTTTTGGATTAGTAAGTGCGCCAGAATTAGCAATTATAGGTATTGGAGTATATTTCATAATCCAAGCGATCAAGTTATCAAAGTTAAAGATAGCTAACACATATCTACCATTTATCGCAATGGTGGTCGGCATTATTGTCGGTCTAGTCATTGCAGGAATCTTTGGAGATGTAAGCCTAGGCAAAGCAGGTCTTGCAGGCTTTCTAGTCGGTGGGACGACTGCCGGTCTATTTACAGGGTTCAAAGGTGTTACAGGTGGTTACGAATCAAATGACAAGCACTAATAGAAAGGAATTTTAAAATGGCACAATTTAATATCAATACACAATATGCTTTGGGAGCAAATGAAGGTTCATCCCAAAGAACGAATAATATGTTTATTATCCTTCATGAAACAACGAATGTAGGTGCTGCTAATAATGCAATTTATTTCAAAAATAATTGGTCAACGACACAAACCTATGTGCAATATGTTATCGGTGATGGGGGTAAGATTTACCAAGTTGGTTCTGATGGCTACGTTGCTTGGGGTGCAGGTTCATATGCAAATGCCAATTCTCCAGTCCAGATCGAATTGGCTCGTACAAATGATAAAGCGACATTCCAAAAGGATTATGAAACATTTGTCAATTTTGCCCGTTATAAGGCTCAACAATTTGGCATTCCATGTACCCTTGATACAGGTGGCAAGTATGATAAAGGAATCAAGACCCATTATTGGGTATCACAAAATATTTGGGGCAGTCATATTGACCCTGTTCAAAGTTACCTATATCCAAAATGGGGTATCACTCAAGAGCAATTAGCTCATGATATTGCATACGGTATTAATGGCACTTCTGGTGGTTCCACTGGTGGGAGTTCAACGAAACCTAGCACACCTGCAAGAAATGTTGTCACAGTCAAAAATGGACCATCAACTGGTATCGCTGGTTGGAATAGCAAGGGTGAAATTGTTGCGGGATCAAATACAACTTTTGTAAATGGTTCAAGTTGGCAATCTGCTGGAATTAAAATTATTAACGGTTTACCAATGTACAAGGTTGCAACCGATGAATACATTCCAAAAAAGTACACTGATCAAGCTGGAATTATTACAATCAACGCAATCAAAGGAATTGTTGCATATGACGGAAATGGAAATAGTATTTCAGGAACTGAACGAACGTTTACTGATTTTAGTAAATGGCAATCACCTGATAGTGGGGTAAAAGTCATCAACGGAACGATTTACTTCCAAGTAGCTACAAATGAATATATCAGCGCTTTTTACACTATCGGTGGCGGAAACAAATAAAAGGAGAAATGAATAATGATTAGAAGATTCAATTCAAATGGTATTTTTTCAACACAAGAAAATATCATTGATTTATATATTTTAAATGGGAATACTTTTGTGAAAAATGGTAATACTTTGGGCTCTCATACTGCATGGAAGTACCAAGAATATGCATATGATGAATCATTAAAAAGAAAATTTTTTAAAGTTGATAATACAGAGTGGGCTTGTCTTGAAAAACAAAATCAAAATATTAAAGTAGATTTTGACAATTCAGATGGTAATTATACTGTAATTATTGACAGAGACTTTGATTATTTAGTCCCTAGAACTTTTACTTTATATCCTGTAGATAGTTATCATTCTGATTCAGAAACTACGCAGGTTTATCAAACTGACGGGGGTAGATTTATCACTAATGGTGGGATTGAAATGTTTGATTCTACAACTAGTAATGGAGTAACTATTTCTAGTTATAATACAGGATTTAGAGTTGATAACACTGATTATTATAGTATGAAAAGCGTATTTCCAGATTCCAAACTTACTTATTCTAGTGGATCAGTTTATGGTGAAAACGTAACAGCAATTAATAAAATTATTAATGTCAATAGTGTTGCACCAGATTATTTTGACCTAAACGGAAATGCAGTAACTAATATTCATTATAATTTAGGCCATCAAATATTATCAGATGCGGTTTATACGACTAATGATAGAACTGGCTTTAAGATTGGTGATAATCAATTTATTAATATAAACGATGCTACTGGAACACCGCTTATGTATGGTAGATATTTTCCAGAACAAAAAGGAGTGAATTAATTATGTTAAATATTTTTGTAGGTGGATCAGGAGCAACAACAAGTTTTATAGTTGATGGTTCCGAATTATCACATTGGGGTGTTAGTGTAAACAACTTTAATGTTATAACAGTCACTAAGACGGGAGAAGCAAAGTTTGTTAAAAGAGTATACGGTGCAAAGTCTGCTACGGTTACATTTCAAACTTATCATTATAATTGTGAAGAATTAGAGAACTTAGGTTACTATTTAGAAAATGCAGTACAATTATTTAGAAATGCGGAGGGACCTACTGATAGTATTAATATTTTAGGACATTCTAATGTTGGTAACGCTATTGTTAGATGGTTAGAAACCTATACCCCTAACTACATTAATGAAATTGTTACTGCAGCTACTCCATATAATGGAAAGGCAGTTACAGTTAAACAAACAGGATTTGTAAAAGAAGTTATGGCAGATAAAGATAGGATTAAATATAATAGTGTCCATGTATTTGTTGCTAGAGATGATCGATATAATACTTTTCCAAGTACGATTGCAAATGATGGTACGATTGCAGAAGATAGTGCCTTGTGTGGTTCTTTGGTATTCCCTGGCAGTGTCACTGTATGTAATAACCAAAATCATGGAACTATAATGTGGTCACCTGAAGTTATAAATGTTGTAAAAAAATGGTTTTAAAAAGAGGATCATCTATAAGTATTTTTATACTTATGGATGATCCTCTTTTTTTATTTATAATAACTGTTGAAAATATAATCGCTTGTTTTAAAGCTTAGTTTATTATTCCAATATTCAGAAGATTGCATATTTAATGTATCGTTTAAAAATACATAATTATTGTACGGAACTTTATATTTTAAGGGTCTGGATTCTGAAAGAAAAGAACTATCATTCACACGTTGAATATTAGAATGGTAATTGGCCATCATCATAAACATAGTTAAGGAATATGTAATAAAAATCAATATTAAGATAGCTTTTTCTAAAATTTTAGAGGATTCATTCGATAATGTATCTATAGCTTTTCGAAAATATAGTATTGATACAATGAATAGAAAAACGAATGAACTAAAATACTCTCTAATAAATATAGGAGACAAAATAAAAAAGAAGGGTACGATTAATGCAAGAAAACTAAATAAATAAAAATAAATATCTAAGAATTTTATATTGTTAAAGATTATGAATGTAGATATTAATATAAACAAAAAAAATAGTACACCAAATACTGTATCAAAATAGGCAAAAATCTTATTAACATTTATGATTTGATTTGTGTATTCATTTATTTTGTAATTATATTTAATATAAATGTTTACAATGGAATAATATGAAATAAATAACAAGGAAGATGAAATCAAAAAAAGTTTTATCTTTTTATTAGAAATATTTTTCCATGAAATTATTAAAATGGAGATGGAAATTAGTAGAATGATTTGCCAATTGAAAGTTAATATCCAAAAGTGTGTAATGAAATTGAAATTATGTATAGATTTGACAAAGGAAAAAGCAACTTTGTGATATGAAGAATTATTATGATGGTATGATGGATTCGAGAACATTATAATTGCTGACATTAAGGCTCCTAAGAGATAAGCATACATAGGTTTTAGAGATAAATTATATAATTTAAGCTTGTTTATAGTGTGGATAAGCAAGATTGAAAAGAATCCAATAAAAATTTGATAAATAGTCATATGTTCGACAAAAAGTCCACCAGCCAACGAAATTAAGAAATAGATAGGAATAGGTAACATAGATTTTTTTTTAATATGATTTTTAATCAAAACAAAATAGAAAAGTAATAATGTGATAGGTGGAAGATAATTTGCAAAGCCACTAAACCATAAGAAAATACTTCTAATATATTCCATTTGAAAAATAGTTAGAAATGCTAATGATAATCCGAGAGATACTTTTCCCTTACCTGTTAAATTCCATATACACCAAATAAATAAAGTTACAGTACTGGCATACACTATGGCGGCAAATAGAGAGCTGTGCATTATTAATATTTCGAATATATTTCCCAAGTATCTACCATTGCAGCTCCCACCAAACACTGGATTATTTCCATAGAAATTGTGTTTTAGTAAATAAATGCCATTATTTCCCCACCAAAAGTAGTCATCTCCAACAGGAATTATTAAAAAAGACATGATAATGAAATATATATATATCATTACAAAAGAAAAGTAATAATTTTTTTTAAAAAGCATAAATCTTTCCTCGTACCTTGATTTGTTTTTATCTAATTAACATAATATCATCACTAATAAAGATATCCAAATATGTCCAAGGTTCATAATTTACTGTAAATTGCCTTCTATAGTATAAAAACATCCATCATCTATTAATTTAAGTGATGGGTGCTTTTTAGTGACTGGGTTGTGATACAATTTTGATTATTGAAGAGCTGGAAATTAATAAATATTTTACCTTTTAACTAGGTAAAAAAGGGTAAGAAAAGATAACTATTTGCGCTTATTTTGCGCAAAAGCGTCATAAAGACTGATACATGGACTTTTTCAAATCCTGTACTCACCTTAAATAAATGGAAAAGGAATGCTGAGTTAACGGCATTCCTTTTTTGTGTTTTCAAAAGTGTTTTGATAAATTTTATCGATAGCTTCGTAGTTATACGTCAATCCCGCCTTTAGAAGGGCAACTAATTCAACGTCAGAGAATAGACTGTCTATTTGTTGGTATTCATCCAAAATACAGTGAAATTGTAATAAAAGACTGTCATCTGAGACACCGCTACCTGCTTGGAATCGAATTAGTTTATTTACATAATTCATGGGGAAAATTGCGCTTTTTGATTTTAAATCATCGAGACTTTCAAGGTGCTGTTTGAGCTCTGACAGTTGATAATTGTCAATATTTGATGATTGTCCAGCGGGGGCTAAAAAAATTATTTTTAAACAGGTATCCAAGAAATCAATTTGGTCGACATCATATTTTAATTTGCTAAAAAGTCTGTGACTAAGGACTTCAAACAATTTTTGATAACGCCTTTCTTGAAGGTATTTTTGAATTAGAAAGTCGGTTATTTGATCAATAATAATTATAGGATCATTTTGATCGTTAGATACCCCAGCCATTTCGGCAGTTTTAAAAGTAATAACATTGTCACAATAATTCTCAGTAATAAAGTGGACAAGAGGGTTGTTATCGAGCAATTCTTGGCCTTGGTCGGTAAGTAAAAAAGTTTTGGTTTTGATAATTTTATTAATTTCTTCGTGGTTGAGATTCTCTATAATACGATCTATTAGGATTGCTTTGCGTCCAGTGGTAGAAAGATCATGTTTTATGAGAATGTCTTTTAGTTGATCAACGTAAAATTTAGATAAGCTCAATTCTCTTTCAAAGCTTAAGGTCAATAATCCTTTTTCTAGCAAATGATTAGCAATACTAGTTTCTGAGACCATAAAGACATTTCTGAGGATATGTGAATTAAAGTAATAGTCCTCACGTTTTCCATCCAAAATTGATAGGGCATAGATTTCTCCAAAGTTTAGCATCATTTTCACTCCTTTAGGAGAAAATACGAAAAAAGATGAACAAAATTTTGTCCATCTTTATTTATCGTTAAATTCTTCTTCTTCATTAGATTGGATACTGCGTAATTTGGAAATCGGCCTTAATAACATTTTCTTTGAAGTTGTTACTTGGCGGACGTGTGAATCTGGTTCATCGTGATGGTGTAAAAGAAATAAGTCAGCCGCAATTATTGAAGCCGTTAAGAAAGTATTTAACTGTAAGACCCGTTTCAATCTTTTTTTCAATGGCAATTCCTCTTTTTAGCTAAACTATAGCATATTTTAGTCGTACCATATTAGTTCTTTGGAATTTAAAAAAGCTGAACGACCCAAACGACTACCATCGTAATAAATAATTGAACTGAGACCCTCCATATAGTCTTCAGGGGACATATCTAATACTTTAAGTACCTCTGATAAGGAAATTCGTTGAACTGTTGCTACAATGTTTTCTCGTCTTTTTTCGCTGAGTTTTGTAAAGTTGCGATTAACGTAAATTTCTAGTTGGTTATTTTTTAAATAGTTGACGTTTTTTACGTAATTTATCCATGATTTTTCTTCAAAATTAGCCTGTTTTTGAGGATGCTCCTTAAAATCATAAATCAGCTTGTTGAGTGTATGATTGATCTTTTTAATTTTATTAGCTAAATGGTGATCTCTTTTTTCTTCAGTAGACAGATTGTCTGTTGGACTACTTTTGCTTGCATAGACGTTGTTAGGAAAACTCGTAAATATAGTCAAGGCTAGTAAATTCAACAAAGTAAGCTTTAGTTTCATTAATTTGCTCCTATTTATTTTGCATCATTATAGCTGAAGTTAAAAAGGATATTCCA
The DNA here is from genome assembly GCF_001435505.1 of Companilactobacillus futsaii JCM 17355. GTDB lineage: Bacteria > Bacillota > Bacilli > Lactobacillales > Lactobacillaceae > Companilactobacillus > Companilactobacillus futsaii. The sequence goes on from NZ_AZDO01000146.1 coordinate 30,235, forward strand.
CACGAATTTGATATATTAAATCAATTGAAATTTTCTGACTAAATACGAATAATTAAATAAAAAAAGATCACCTGAAGTGACCTTCCTCAATGAAAGAGATATGTGTGAATAGATTTTTCTAGGTTTTAATTGTAATATCTCTATCGATTTATATTATATAACAAAAATATGATAATGTAATATGCTTATTGAACATAAAAATAAAGGACCCTACGATTGAGTAGTGTCCTCTTTGTTAGAAGAATATTTTATAGAAGAATCGTACTAATGAGAATTTTAGTTTTAATATTACATATTTTGGTTTTCTTCTAACAAAATAATTATATTACAAGTTAATGATAAATAAACAAAAAGTATTAATAAATATAAATGAAAACGTTATTAAAATACAATACTTACTATATCGAAAAATATTAATCACTATTTAAGTTTTTCTTGATCGTTCTGCTGCTTTAATTGGACGATTTCTTGTTGCAGTTTCTGATTTTCAGATTCAATATGATCCAGTTTGGACAGAATTTGTTCCAATTTATCATCACTTTCGTGATTATGCTCGTTAGTAAAGTAATTAGTTATCGTACTAGTCAAAGTTCCAATAAAGCCGATTCCAACGATCATTAAGGAAACTGCTGCCAATCTACCCATCAAAGTTTGAGGAGCAACGTCGCCATAACCGACAGTTGATGCTGTGACGATAGCCCACCAAAAAGAATTACTTAAAGAAGCCTTTTCAGCTAATGAATAAGTGATGGCTGATGTAACTAAGACTATGCCACAAATTATTAATAAATAAACAAAACCATTGATCTTTAAAAATCTTTTAGCGCTTTTTTGCATCTTACCAGCAGTTCCAATGAGTCGAACGAGGGTGAACACTTTTGAAAAGCGAATGACATTGAAGACTCGGAAAAATCGAAAGACATTAAAAATAGTAAAGAAGGGCATGATTGCTAACAAGTCAACGATATTATGTCGGAAAAAATGCATTTTATTTTTAGCTAAAAATAACCTTCCAAAGTAATCGAATCCAAAAATTAATAAAGTTGTAAAATCAATTTCGACATATGGTGATTTGGAAATATTAAAACCGGGAATAAAACTCAAAACTAAAATTACTAATGATAATAGTCCTGCTAAGACAATAACAACATAATAACTATCTGAATGTAAGAATCGATTGAATTTTTGCATAATTTACTCCTTAACCTTACTGTTTTGTAATATATCACTAACGGTTGTGTTAGGTATATTTACAAGCCTTAGAGAAATTTGGATAATGTGAAATATTGATGAAAGAGGAGATTATATATATGCAACAATTCATACCAAGTATTTCTAATAAGGCGATGAATCGCGAAAAATTTAAAATCATCTTAATGGGGTTGATGGTTTTGGATCATATTGAATATTTTATTTCCCCATATTTAGCAGATTTTTTCCATATTATTACTAGAGTTGTCGCAGTTGGCTTTGCATATTTAGTAGTTGAAGGGATGCATTACACTCATAGTCGTAAAAACTATCTAGTTCGTTTAGTTGGTTGGAGTGTTTTTATGGCTTTAGGTAATTATTTACTAAATATATTTGTTTTACGACAATCAAATCAAATGTCTATCCTCGGTGACAACATTTTTGCAACGTTAGCGTTAGGATTAATAGTTATTTGGCTGTGGGATAATCAATCAAAAAATTTAAATACTAAGAAAAAATTACGTATTTTATCGGTGGTATTATTGATTTTTAGTATCGTCCCATTCTTTGAAGGCAGTACAGTCGTTGTACCATTTATGTTTATTACTCAGTTAACGCATCAAAATATCAAGAAACGAAATCTTTGTTATCTAGGTTTAATGGCAATCTTAGCGTTGCTTGAGTTACCAATGGCACTGACTGTCCCAATTAATAACTTTTTAATGTTGTTTGACAGTATCGCTATGAATGCCAGTGATATTTTCTTTGTTTTAATAATTCCACTGTTACATTTTTACAACGGTAAAATTGGTCCACATAGTCGACAATTGAAGTATCTTTTTTATATTTTTTATCCGGCTCACTTATGGTTAATTCATTTAATTATCAATGTGCTATGATAAACTATTTGCAGTAGCTCTGGAGGAATTAAAATGAAGCAAATAGTAACAGGAATCGTAGCACACGTCGATGCGGGCAAGACTACTTTGTCAGAAGCTTTACTATATCAAACGGGTGCACTTAGAAAATTAGGAAGAGTCGATAAAGGAAATGCCTTTTTGGACCCAGATGCTTTAGAAAAAAAGCGCGGAATCACGATATTTTCTCACCAAGCTAATTTACAATATCAAGATTTGAAATTGACACTTTTGGATACTCCAGGACACGTCGATTTTGCCTCCCAGACAGAACAAGTCTTGAGTGTTTTAGATTATGCTATTTTAGTAGTTTCAGCGACTGATGGCGTGCAAGGTTACACGAGGACCTTGTGGCATTTGCTAGAGCATTACCAAGTTCCAATTTTTATTTTTGTCAATAAAATGGATGCAGTAGGGGTTGATCGACAAAAAGTCCTAGCAGATTTGCAAAAAAATTTAGCTAATGGTTGTGTCGATTTTGAATCTGATAATTTTCAAGAAGACGTATCAATGGTAGATGACGATGTCTTGGAACAGTTCTTAGATAATGGTGAACTAGTAGATTCAACCATTCAAAGATTGATCAAACACCGCCAGGTCTTTCCAGTTTTCTTTGGTTCAGCCTTGAAAATGGAAGGTATCGAAGAGTTTTTGCAAGGTATTCAACGTTTTTCAACTAAAGAAGATTATCCAACAGAATTTGGTGCTAAAGTTTTCAAAATTTCTCACGATGATAATGAACGTTTGACGTGGGTTAAGGTTACTGGTGGGGTATTGGAAAATAAAGCTGTTTTGTACCATGATCAAAAAGCTAATCAACTACGAATTTATGATGGTTCAAAATTTGCTTTAAATCAAAATTTATCAGCTGGTGAGGTTTGTGCCATTACCGGTTTGACTGATACTTATCCAGGATTAGGTTTGGGAAAACAAGCAGATAGTGAAAAGCCAACTATTCAACCAGTCCTAAACTTTGCTTTGGATCCTAAGAAGAACGATATTCATCAATGCTTAGAGGCATTGCGTCAATTGGAAGATGAAGACCCACAATTACATGTTCAGTGGTTAAGTCACTTACAAGAAATTAGAATTCAAGTGATGGGTCAAGTCCAATTAGAAATAATTCAACAGTTATTGTTAGATCGTTTTAGTTTAGATGTTAACTTTGGTGAGGGAAATATCTTATATAAAGAAACCATTACAAAACCTATTGAAGCGGTAGGGCATTTTGAACCTTTGCGTCATTACTCAGAAGTTCATTTATTACTAGAGCCAGGTCCAGTTGGCAGTGGTTTACAATTTGCCTCGAATTGTAGTTTGGATGTTCTAGCTAGCAATTGGCAACATCAAGTCTTGAGCAATTTGCAGTCAAAAGAACATTTAGGAGTGTTGATTGGCGCACCTATCACTGACATGAAGATTACTTTGATCGGTGGAAAAGCTAGCAATGTTCACTCAGTTGGTGGAGATTTCAAGGAAGCTACTTGGCGAGCTGTTCGACAAGGTTTGATGGAATTAAGAAACAATGGTAGTCAATTGTTGGAACCTTGGTATCAATTCCGATTAGAAGTACCACAAGATCAAGTGGGACATGCTATGAATGATATTCAACAGATGAATGGCACTTTTGAAACTCCAGAAATGATTGATGGGTCAGACTTAACGATAATTTCTGGGACAGCGCCAGTAAAAACGATGCAAGGCTATTCACAATCGGTTAATTCTTATACGCATGGTTTAGGTAATTTAGAATGTGTTGTAATGGGATACCAAGCTTGTCACAATGCAAAAGAAGTGATTGAGAGTAGAGATTATGATCCGGTATCAGATTTAGAAAATACACCAGATTCAGTTTTTTGTGCTCATGGCGCTGGTTATCCAGTTTCTTGGAATGAAGTTCCACAAATGGCTCACGTACCTTTTTTAATAGAAATTATTATTGGCATATTCTTCGCCAGCAGAATTTAACATTTCCTGCCAAGAAGAGAAGATAGTTGATTTTCGTACATGTTTTTCCCAAGCATCAATCGGTAGGCGTTCTAAAGCCTTTTGACTAGTCACGCCAATCGATTCAAAGAATTCTTCAATACAAAAAAATTGCGTATTTTGTTCCATGAATCGGTTGGTGAAGTAATGAGTAAATTGAATTTCTTTTAAATCAGTTCTAATTTGACATTCTTGTTTGATAAGCTCCAGTCTCTGTTTGGTTTGCATAATAACTAATCCCCTATAAAAAAATTATTTACTATTCATTAATAAGTATATCAAAGTTGATATATAAAATTACCATCTTTGTCCAGAACTTGGTAAAATTTATGTAAAGAATAAAATGGGAGGTAGGTATTGTGTATAAAAAAATATTAGTAGCTATTGATGGTAGTCAAAGTTCATACAATGCTTTGAATGCGGCAATTGATTTGACTAAACAATTTAAGTCAGCGTTGTATCTAGTTTCAGTTGTAAATACGGCTAACTTGCCAATGAATGTTGGTGTTTCTTATGCACCTGGTTTAGTTAACGACTTAAAAAATGCTGCTCAAAAAGATTTGGACAAAGCAACAGATATCGTCAAACAAGCTGGAATCTCACCTTACGTAAAACTCTTAGATGGAGAACCAAGAGAGCAATTGACCAGATTCCCCAAAGAAAATGATATTGATTTGATCGTGATGGGAAAGACAGGAACTAATTCATTTACCAGAGTATTTGTCGGTTCCGTTACTCGTTACGTTTCAGAACACAGTAATATAAATATTTTGATTGTAGTTTAAAAAATAATCCTATTAGAGTTAACTTACTCTGATAGGATTATTTTATTTTTCCTGATTTAATAATTCTTGAACTTCATGTTCATTGTGAGCTAACCAACCACAAGCACCGGCAGCAATAGCACCAACTAAATCATCTAAAAAGACATTGATTTTACCGGTAGATTTGTCATTGAGTTTGCCTAAGATACCATGCTTTAATTTGTCGACGTAGCCATAGTTAGTAACTGAAACTGATCCGTAAAGACTGGCTAAAGTTATCGCCATATTTTCATCGATACCATAAGTTGATTCATCAGTTTCCATAATTCGTTGCATAGGAGCGGATAAAAGATGTTTTTCAGCTAAAATATCGAGTTCAATTCCAGTCATGATAGCATTTTGAGCTTCACGCTTGTGGAGGACTTTATTGATAGCGTGAATTGAAATTTCTTCATCGAGTCCTTTTACGTAATCTTTTTCTAAAAACATGACAATTTCAGCGATATCTTTTAGTTCAACGCCACGATTCTTTAAATTACGAATGATATGTTCGTAATATTGCTTATCTAATTCTTCATATGAGACCAAATTTCTTACTTCCTCTCTATTTTTCACTATTCCATTCAGCTTTGAATTCATCGAGAAAATCAAGCATGTATTGATGACGCTTTTTAGCGATTTCTTTAGCCGTTGGGGTATTCATCATACCAGTTAACTTCAACAATTTCTCGTAAAAATGATTGATGATCGTTTCATCAGATAAATTACGATATTCTTTTTTATCCATTTTTTTACGTGGTAAAATTTCTGGATCATAGATTGTTTCAGAATTGGCGCCACCATAATAGATTGCACGAATGATCCCAATCGCTCCAATAGCATCTAATCGATCAGCATCTTGGACAATTTGTCCAGCTAACGACAATTTAGGTGGATTCTCGCTCAATGATTTACTAAAAGATAAGTTGTGAGTGATATAAACTATTTCATCTATTTGTGTGGGAGTGAAATCAATCTCTTTTAAAAATTGACGGATCTCAGTCTCTAATTTTGCTGGATCTTTGACTAATTTATCGTCGGCCACATCGTGTAAATAAGCAGCTGACAAGGTAATAACAGGATCTGCTGGTTCGCTCTTTAATAGTTTTTGAACAGTTTTGATGACTCTTTGAATATGGTCAAAATTGTGACCAGTAGAATCATTTTTCATTTTGTTATAAGAGAATTCTTTTACCTTTAAAAGTTGGTCTTGATTTGTCATTTACTCAGTCCTCATTATTAGAATAATTCTATTGTCACACAAAAGGCCTTTTATTTAAAATAAAGAAAAAGTTTGTTATATTATATATGTGTTTAAACAAAGCTTAGGAGGCACAATATGAACTATATTAATAAAGAAATTCCTGATTTTACTGTTAACGCATATCAAAAAGGGGAGTTGAAAACTTTTAATAAGTCAGATCTTCTCGGCAAATGGTCAATCTTGTTCTTTTATCCAGCCGATTTTTCATTTGTTTGCCCAACTGAATTGAGCGATTTGCAAGATTCTTATGAAGATTTCAAAGCTGCCAATGCTGAAATTTATTCATGTTCAGTCGATAGCCAATTTTCACATATGTCTTGGGCTCAAACAACGGATACAATTGGAAAAATCCAATATCCAATGTTGTCAGACCAAAAACATCAATTAACTGACTTCTTTAATATTTTAGATGAACAAAGTGGTCAAGCTTATCGTGGAGTCTTTATCATTGATCCAAAAGGACTTATTAAGTCTTATACTATCAATGCTATGGGAATTGGACGTAATGCACGTGAAATCTTGAGAACCTTGCAAGCTGCTCAATTCGTTGAAGCACATGGTGATAATGTTTGTCCAGCTAACTGGCATCCCGGGGAAGAAACAATCAAGCCTAGTGGTGATTTAGTTGGTAAAATTTAAAAGTAGATTATAGAAGCTACATGTCAAAATTGGCATGTAGCTTTTTTTTGTTATAACGATAAAATCATCAAAGTTCTAGACCGTTATAACAAGATATAGTGTTATAAAAGAGCAAAAATCAATATCTTGTATCAAATGATAAATTACTATCGCACCAACAAAGGTAAACGCTTTACATCGATATGGCTTCATTACATCAAACATTTCGGCTCGCATTTTGGTTTCGATTGGTGGTATGATTTTAGCTGTCGTTAAATTTGTATTTTAATATAAATACAGTTTGAGGATAAATTAATTTGATTGAATTTGATTATTAATTAATCATTTTTAATCTAAGAGGAGATTGAACCATGAGCATTTTCAACCCAAGATGGTATGTTGAACAAATGAAACATTGGAGTTTCAGAAGTTACATGCTATTAATGTTTGGTCTAGGGGCCATTACTGCATCAACACTTTCACACCAAATCACAGGTATTGCTATTTGGACTTGGTTAGCTGGTACTTTAGGTTTTACTTGTACCGTTGCAATCACTAATGCTAAGCCTTTGAATGGTGTCTTAGGATTAGTTTCAGCACTTATTTATATTTTCGTTGCTATCAACGCCAAGAACTTCTCAGATGTTGTTTTGCAATTGAGCTATATTGTTTTATTGGATATTCCTGTTTTGATCAGTCCACAATGGGCTAAGGATGCTGAAAAGCACATCCATGGATTAACTGGAAAGAAATGGCTTTTAACAGCTGTCTTCTTCTTTGTTGTTTGGGGCCTATTGTATTTGATGGATACTAATTTATTCATCAGTCCTCGTCCTATCATCGATTCAGTTTCAGCAGCTATTGGCTTTACAGGTGCTTTGTTGTGTACTTTGCGTTTCCGTGAACAATATTATTTCTGGACAGTTCAAGGTGTTATGTCAATCGTCCTTTGGGGTGTTACAGCAACTCAAGGTGACGCTAGTCCAGTCTTATTCTTGACATACATTATGTACTTCATGAACGATATGATTGCTTTCTTTGATTCACATATCCACTGGTTCCACAGTGATGCAAGCGAAAACCGTGCTCGTGATGAAGAAGTAGCTCGCGAACAAGCATAAATAAAATTTGCAATTAATTTGTAAAATAGCTTATGATTATTGAGCAACAAATTATAAGTGGGTAGATTTATGCGAGTAAAAAAATATGTTAAAGTTATTCTCTCTATTGCAGTTGGGGTTGCATTAGTGGCTGATATTGGCGGCAGTGGTTATTTATTCCATTACGCCTTTAGTAAAAATGGTTATAGCAGTAAGCCACAAGGACCATTATCAAAAGATGATAAATGGTTCGTGAATTCTAAGACTGAAACTTGGCAACAAACGTCAAAAGATAATCTGAAGTTAAAAGCCAGATTCTTACCAGCCGAAAAGAAAACTGCTAAAACTGTCGTTGTGATTCATGGTTATGGTACCGGTAGCAGTTACATGGGTGACTATGCCAAAATGTTTCATGATGCAGGTTACAACGTCTTAGCACCGGATAATCGTTCCTTCGGGATGAGTCAAGGAAAATACGTCGGTTATGGTTGGAAAGACCGTGACGATATTATGAACTGGATCAAACAGATCAATCAAAAATTTGGTCAGAAATCAGAGATTGGTTTGTTCGGGGTCAGTATGGGAGCGGCAACTGTAATGTATACTTTGGGTAAACATCCAAGTAATGTAAAATTTGCAATTGCTGATTGTGGATATTCCACTATTTCAGGTGAGTTGAACTATCAACTTAAAGAAATGTTCAATTTACCAAGTTTTCCACTCGTACCAACGGCTAGTTTATATGGTGATGTGCTAGCTGGTTATAATTTTTATCAAGCAAGTACCAAGGATACTTTAAAGAATAACAAAGTACCTTTGTACATCATTCACGGTTCAAAGGATAGATTTGTTCCAACTGAAAATGCTTATAAGAATTACCAGTATGACAAAGGTCCAAAGAAACTCTGGATAGTCAAAGGAGCAGCGCACGCCGAAGCTAAAAAGGTTGCCGGTCAAAAGTATGTTACTAATACGATTGACTTTGCTAAAGAGTACTTTAAATAGAAAAAAGGTAAGTGTAATTGGTTTGAAGCCAATCATACTTGCCTTTTTATTCGTCTAGAGCATCGAGTGATTTGGTTGGTACCTCATTTTTTTGAACTTTCTCCCATGATAAAACTAAATCTCTTTTTTTATTGTAAGTTACTTTAATAAAATTATCTGGCTTAATGGGTCGACCAATAGCACTATTGAATTTTAATAATTTTTCGTTGCCATCTTTATCATATGATTTTTGGCGATAATAATAAGCACGATAGTCATTGCCAGAGTCGTCTTTTTCAATTACTTCTTGATAAGAGTCACCAACGAAAGTGTAATAATCTTCACTAGCATAATTAGGTACGTACCACAATTCATATCCCAAAAAGGGTATTAATAAAATTATTCCTACTATTAAGACAGACCAAATTTTTTTACTCATCTTTATCCCTCCAAAGCTTACAAGGATAATATCATGCTTTGAAAGGCTTTAATACTAACGGTTTTGTAAGGTTTGTAAGAAGAAAAGTATGAATCTTATCATAACAATATATTAATGGTAGAAAAGTGTTAGATTATAAATCGAATTCTTCAGAATAATGATTGAGTTGATCATGGTAGTCGATTGAGAGGGATAATTTTTTGATGCCATTGATTTGGAAGTAATATACTTGATTAGGTGCAATTGTTGTCAAAGTCATATTTAATTTTTCGGAGGAAACTATTTTGTCGATCGTTAAAGGAACCTGGCCGATGTTACGAATTTCTAATTGATTGTTATTTTTGGTACAGTTCAAATAAGCTCGACTGACTTGTTTCAGCATTTGGTTACGTAACTTTAAAGCGTGAGAAATTTTTAAAAGAGCTATTGAACTAAGGATTACGCCCACTATCAAAGCAATTGCGATGATGATGATGGTAATATTAAAAATCATTTGAGTCGGAAAAAGCATTTTATCACTTCCATATTAGTATATTTCTAGTATTCCATAATCGGCGCAATCTTACAATTCTGTCACATGAAACTAACGATTTAGTCATAAAATCAATCAAATGTTTACACGAAAAGTGAAAAAGTGAATAATGATAGTCAACAGATATCCTAGATATTTGTTAAAAATAAAAAAGTACATGCAATAGTTATGTTGACTCCGTAACTAAAAAAATAAGCCATCCTTTAATTAGGGTGGCTTATTTTTAGATGCGTTTAGTTTTAACCCAGTGAGTGTTACCACGAATTTTAGAATAAATAGACTTCATCAGACTCAAAAATAAAACGACGTAGATATAAGACAAAAGGCCAACTGTTAACAGAAATTTGCCCAATTTCATATCCAAATTCAACATATCACTTTCTTCAATCGCAATATTGGCTTTTTGGGTTATTCGCAATTCATGAAGATAGATCAAAGTAAAAATCATTCCAAAAATTGAACCAATAATAACTAGGAAGAAAAGAGAAACAATGAAGAAACTAGGATTGCCAACAGCATAAATAAGATATTTTATCGTTAAATAAATAATACTGAAATCAGCTAACACATTTAATAATGGTTGAGTTAAAAAGAAGTAAGTATCAAATTTTTGAGCTTTAGACATGATTGGAGACTTCGTGACACGAAATAGATATTTCCAACAATCTAAGCCACCTTGTGCCCAACGTGATCTTTGTCTGATTAACGTTTTGAAATTCAATAGAGCTTCTTGATCAACGTAGGCATCGTCTAAATATTTAATATTCAAGCCATTTAATTCAAACTTTAAAGTAAGTTCGAAATCTTCTAGTAATGCATTGCCCCAAGGCTTTATACCCATTCTTTGAGTGACAGTTTTATATCTGAAAAATTGGCCATTACCGCAAAGAGCAACTGCATGCATCTTGCCACGGATCAATTGAATCAGGTGATTAATAGTATAAAACTCGATATCTTGAAAGGTTTGCAAGACAGTCGTAGGTTTTTTCATCTTGACCCTTAATTGAACAGCATCGATGTGTTCATCTTCAAAGGCGTTGTTTATTTTGTAGATACAATTGGCACTCAAAATACCATCAGCATCAATAACGCCAACGATACATTTTTTAGGATCTAGTTTTCTTTGTTTAATTATTTTGTGGACTAAGGACATGGCATTGTTTAAAGAGTCTCCTTTGCCAGTTCTTGCATTAGGTAATTTTCTTTCCACAGTACTGATAGGTCCAGACATTTTTTTGATTTTTTGAATCGTTTGGTCATCTGAATCATCATCAATGACAATGATTTCTTTTTGACCAGCTAGATTTAATAAATTTTGTAGAGTATTTTGAATAACTTTTTCTTCATTTAAGCAAGGTACCAGTAAAAAATAGAAGAATTGGTCTAGATTGTTGTTAATGTGATAAGCAGCTGCCATTTCTGATTTAAAAAGTTTGTGATCTTTGAAGTAAATAAAATACATAATTGCACATTGGATAATAAAGATAGTAATTGCAATCAAGTAAATAATCATCTGCATCATCTCTTTAGTAATTTATCCAACTAAATTTTTGCATAGAATTAAAAGATGTTCAAACAACTAGATTAGCGTAATTTTTGTAAATAAAAACAATATATTGATTTGAATATAATTTAAAAAAATGGATAAATTTATAAAAAGAAGACTGTAAAGCCTTTAAATTGGTATAATAAAATTGTGGCATATGGAGGGGAAGAGCATGACTACTTTAGTTGATGTTGCAAAAAAAGCTAACGTTTCAAAGATGACTGTGTCTCGGGTAATCAATCATCCAGACAAAGTAACCGATGAATTGAAAGCATTAGTTTATGAAGCCATGCGTGAATTGGATTATCATCCAAATATGATTGCCAAGGCATTGGTGGATAAAAGTACTAGAATTATTAAGCTATGTATTTTGGAAGATATCGATACGACTGAACCATATTATATGAATTTAATGATTGGTATAGCTAAAACTTTAGATTTACACCAGTATTCATTGCAGTTGGTTACTCGTAAGAACTTTGACATTGGTAATTGTGACGGTTATATTATCACTGGGATGCGTCAACAAGACGTAGACTGGATCAAGAATTTGAAAAAACCAGTTGTTATGTTTGGTGAGAACCGTTACGGATTTGATTACGTAGATACTAACAACAAAGCCGGCCTTTATAAACTGGCACAATTAGCTTTGCAAAGAGGTTATGAGAAACTAGTTTATATAGGGATCGATAGTAAAGAATCATTCGAGTATTCCCGAGAAGCTGGTTACTTACAACAAGTCCAAGAGCTACGGATGCTTCCGGAATTACATCGATTCGATAACCATAGTCATTTGGCAGAGGAATTTATAGAAACGAATTGGAAGAAAATCAAACCGAATACTGCCTTTTTATGCGCATCGGATCGTTTAGCAATCGGTATATTACGAGGAATAGTCCGCTCTGGCGGCAAAGTTCCAGAAGATTTTGGCGTAACTGGTTTTGATGGCGTCTTTTTAAATCAGGTAGCTTCACCAAAGATAACTACGATTAAACAGTCGATTATTGAGATGGGCAGTGCCTGTGGAGAAAATTTACTGGATAAAATTGAAACCAAAGAAAGCCAAGGAGCTTTAGTCTTTGAACCCAAGATTAGTTTTGGCGGTACTCTTAGGGATTAACCTGTTACCGATAACATCTCAGATAGTCTTGCTTAGGCGAGGCTTACTTTTTTATACTAAGGTGTAAGGGTTTACATGAAAGGGGCAACTATCATGAATTGGTATGATCAAGCAATTATTTACCAGATTTATCCTAAGAGTTTTCAAGATACTAATGATGATGGTATTGGTGATCTACAAGGGATTATTAAACATTTGAGCTATATTAGAGATATGGGTTTCAATACGATTTGGTTGAATCCAATCTTCGTTTCGCCACAGATCGACAATGGCTATGATGTATCTAATTACTTTGCTATCGATCCAATTTTGGGGGATATGAATGATTTTTCTGAAATGATGAACAAAGCTCATGAATTGGGGCTACACATTATTTTGGATTTACCGATCAATCATACATCCGATCAACATCCATGGTTCCAAGACGCGGTGAATGATCCACATAGTATTTTTAAGGATTATTATATTTGGCATTCTGCAGTTGACGGCCATGAACCAAATAATTGGGGTTCATTTTTTGGCGGTAGCGTTTGGGAAAAGAATCCAACTGATTCAAACGAGTATTATTTCCATTTATTTGATAAAAAGATGCCCGATTTGAATTGGAAAAATCCTGAAGTTCAAAAGTCAATTGCTGACATTGCCAAGTTTTGGCTCGAAAAAGGTGTTGACGGTTTCCGTCTGGATGCTTTTATTCATATCGCTAAAGCTAATTTTGAACAGAATTCTTTGGACAATAGTACTAAGTTTCCAATTGATGATAAATTTTATGCTAAGTTGCCCGCAGTAAAAGACTATATGTCAGAATTCGTTAAAGAAATCAAGCAATTTAAGCCTGATGTATTTTTGTTTGGCGAAGCGTCATCTGCTAAAGCTCGTGATGCAGCCGAATACACGCGTCCGGATGAACATGTCTGTGATGTGGTAGTTAACTCAGATAATTATGGCGAAGTTTACGATGATAGTAATCCGGATATTCCTAAATTCTTCCAAGATCGAAAACTGTCACTCGATATGCTGAAACAAACTTATGTGACTTGGGAAAGTATTTTAGATCATGTCAGTTTACCAACTTTAACATGGGGTAATCATGATATCAGTCGAGTTCTAGATCGGTTGAATTTGCCGGTACACGATGAAAAAATCACTAAATTATTAGCAATGATGTTGTTTTTACAACGAGGAATACCAGTAATTTATTATGGTGAAGAAATTGGCATGCACGGTTTGAAATATCAAAAAGTGGCTGATTTCTCCGACCAAAGAGCACTTGATTTGATCAGTAATTTACATCACAAGTCCTTTACTGATGCCCAAATTTTACGTTTATTGAACAATCAAGATGAAATGACGGCTCGTGGTCCGATGCAATGGGATTCGACGCAGTATCGTGGTTTTTCAAAAAAGAGACCTTGGAATTGGGCTAAGGTGGATTCGAATTGTGTTGCTCAAGAAATTGCTGATCCCGATAGTGTTATGAATTTTTATAGAGAACTTTTAAAAGTTAAAAAGCATGACTGTTTTACTAGTGGCGATTATAATTTGTTAATTACGAATTCAAATATTTACGCTTACCAACGAAAATTTATTGATAAACAAGGATTAGTAATAGCTAATTTTTCTGATAAAAAAGCTAAATTTACTTTGCCAAAGAATATTTGGAGAATTGTATTAGCTAATGAGTCTAATGAAATCAAGGATGGGGTAGTGAAACTAGGTCCTTGGGGATGTTGTGCTTTGGAATCTAATTAGAGGGGTGTAATAATGGCAAGTCAAACAGATGTTAAATTGAGAAAAATGCAAATTTACTGCATTTTTGTAAGAAACCATACTAAAAAGGGTACTTTAAAAGCAATTGAACCTGATTTGGACCGAATCAAGAGTTTAGGTACCGATTGTATTTGGTTGTTACCAATTTTTCCCATCGGTAGAAAAAATCGTAAAGGCAAATTAGGTTCACCTTATTCAATCAAGGATTATCGTGCAATTGATCCCAAATTGGGTACATGGCAAGACTTTCTAGAATTAGTAAAAGCTATCCATGATCGTGGTATGAAAGTCATGTTGGACATTGTCTACAATCATACTTCTCGTGATTCAGTCTTGTTACAAGTACATCCAGAATGGTTCTTACATGACCATGAAGGTGATTTGTACAATAAAAATGAAGATTGGACAGATGTAGCTGAATTAGACTATTCCCACAAGGCTTTGTGGAATTATCAAATCGAAACGCTCAAACGCTACGCTAAAATTGTCGATGGCTTCAGATGTGACGTTGCTCCACAAGTACCGATCGAATTTTGGAAAGAAGCTAGAAAAGAAGTAGCTAAGGTCAACCCTAAGACTATTTGGTTAGCTGAATCAACTGGTCCAGATTATATTAAAGCCTTAGGTGCTAAGGGATATCATGTTTCTTCAGATGCTGAGCTATACAGTGCCTTTGACATGACTTATGATTATGATATTGACCAGACTTTCCGTAAATATGTTAAAGGCGATGTGCCTCTAAAGAAGTATGTTGAAGCTTTGAATACTCAGGGAGTAATTTATCCTTCTAACTATATTAAGATGAGAGCTTTGGAGAATCATGACCAAGAAAGAGCGCACAGTCTCTTTATCAATGAAAATGATGTCTACAATTGGACAGCATTCTCAGAATTCCAAAAAGGCTCAACCTTAGTTTATGCCGGACAAGAATATGGCTTTAAACATACTCCAAGTCTTTTTGATAGCGACAAGTTGAATTGGGATGATAAGAAGATGAATCTCAGTTCTTTGATTTTCAAGATGCACCAAATGAGTCAAAGCAATATTCAAGTATCGGGAACCTATAAGATTACTGCTCTAGAAAATGATATCGTTGAAGTAACTTATAAGATGGGAGACATTATTAGAATTGGTATCTTCACTCTTAAAGGGATGCCAGGAGAGGTTCCTGTAGCATTGGCAAGTGATACTTACACTAACATGATTGACAATTCCATGATCAAAGTTGAAGATGGAATCGTTATGTTAGACTATGATCCAATTATTATCCAAGGTAAGAATAACGAATAATAAAAAGCAGTCGATTAGATTAATAATTGACTGCTTTTTGAATACCTTAAATTTCAATTGTGTTACAAACCTGTTATCGGTAACATCTTGAAAACGGTTGCAAAGAAACCTTTTTAGAAACATAATGGAAACTGTAGTAAGGAAATAATATTTTTATAGGGGGTTTTGGTAATGAAGAAGAACTTCTGGAAACGCTTTGGAAAGCGTATAGCAGTTGTTGCTCTGGCAGCCAGTGCAGCGTTTATGCTGGCAGCGTGTGGTAACAGTTCATCCTCAGGTAAGGATGTTAAGATCACAATTCTTCAAGGAAAGGTTGAGAACAACAAGCAATTCAAACAAATTGCTAAGGATTATGAAAAGTCACATCCACATGTAAAGATTGAAGTTACATCAATCGGTGGTGGTACTCAATATGATCCAGTTCTAAAGACCAGAATTTCATCTGGTAATGCACCAACAATCTTCAGTTTGGCTGGTCCAGCTGATGTGCAACAATTCAAAGCACATGAAGCAGATTTGTCAAATACAAAGGCAGCAAAGGCTGCACAACCTGGTACTTTGGACGCTGTTAAGACTAATGGTAAGACCGTTGGACTTCCATTCAACGTTGAAGGTTATGGTTTAGTTTATAACAAGCAAGTCTTCCAAAAGGCTGGTATTGATCCAAACAGTTTGACAACTATGGATAAACTTGAAGCAGCTATCAAACAAATTGATGCACAAAAGAGTGAATTAGGTATCAAAGGCGTCTTTGCTACACCTGGTAAAGAAGCTTGGGTATTCTCAGATCACTTGGCAAACCTATACATTGGTCAAGACTTCAATGGTAACGCTTTGAAACTTTACAAATCAAAGAAGATGCCATTCACAAAGGCTAATGATATGAAGACTATGATTGATCTTGAAAAGACTTATTCTATCCAACCAATCATGCAACTAGATTACTCAGCACAAGTTAACCAATACTTCTCACAAGGTAAAGTTGCTATGATTCAACAAGGTGACTGGATCTATCCTACAATCGAAGGTATCGATAAAGACTTTGCTAAGAACGACGTTGGTATGATTCCTATTCCTGTACCTGGTCAAGAAGGCAAGATGCCTGTCGGTACTTCACTATACTGGGCAGTTAATAGTAAGAAATCAACACAAGAACAAAAAGCTGCTAAAGACTTCTTAGACTGGATGTACACATCTAAGGAAGGTAAGAAACAAGTTGTAAACAAGTTGCACTTTGTACCTGCTTACAAGGGTTACGATAACTTTAAGATGAGCGATCCATTGACAACATCAGTCTTTGAATACTCACAAAATCACAAGACAACAGGCTGGGCATTCCCAGGATACACTGGTACTTCATGGGATCCAGATGTTGCACAACCAAATCTACAAAAGTACTTATCAGGCAAACAAAGCTGGGATAAGACAGTTCAAAATATGAAAGATGGTTGGGCAAAACAACAAAAATCATCTAACTAAAAGTAACAAAAGAGGGCAATGAATATGAAAAATAGAAGTCTTTCGTTTTGGCTATTTTTAACACCAACCCTCATTGCGTTAGCTTTGGTAGTATTTATTCCGGTAATTGAAGGATTGTTTTACTCATTTACTGATTGGGACGGTTTAACTTTTACCAAGATGGTAGGATTTCAAAATTACATAACATTGTTCCACGATAAGGCGTTTATTAACGCCTTTTGGTTTACAGTGGGGTTTGTAATTGTCACTGTCATTATGCTGAACGTAATAGGCTTGGGCTTAGCATTATTAGTAACACAAAAATTCAAGGGAAATAATTTCTTACGTACCGTTTTCTTTATGCCAAATATGATTGGTGGTTTAATTTTAGGTTTCATCTGGCAATTTATTTTTACTCAAGGTTTCCAAGCTTTAGGTAATGCCTTGCATATGCATTGGCTATTGAATTGGCTAACAAATGAAACAACTGGTTTCTGGGGACTAGTTATTGTTACAGTATGGCAAATGAGTGGTTACATCATGATCATCTACATCGCTTACCTACAAAACATCCCTAATGAAATCATCGAAGCTGCAAAGATCGATGGAGCTTCAGCATGGCAACGTTTCACAAAAATCACGTTCCCAATGATTGCTCCTGCATTTACAGTTTGCATGTTTTTAACTTTATCAAATGGTTTTAAGATTTATGATCAAAACTTGTCATTGACAAATGGTGGTCCTTACAATTCAACACAAATGTTAGCGATGGATATTGTTAATACCGCTTATAACTCAGCTAACTTCTCCTTGTCAGAGGCTAAAGCTATCGTGTTCTTCGTAATTGTTGCTGCTATTTCACTATTGCAAGTTGCTTATAACCGTAAGAGGGAGGCTGATCTCCATTGAAAACAAAAAGTAGAACCGTTATTGGAATTGTCGGACTCTTGTTAGGTATCTTATGGTTGTTCCCATTTTATTTGATCGTATCAAATTCATTTAAGACACCAAAAGGTATCTTTGCATCAGTTTTATCATTGCCACATCCAAGTACAACTGATAACTATGTTAATTCGTTCCAAGCTTTACACTTTATCGCTTCGTTAACGAATTCATTGATTATTACAGTCTGCAGTGTATTGGTCATCATTTTAGCTTCATCAATGGCCGCATATGCTCTGCAAAGAAATCATAGTAAATTGAGTAGTGGATTGTTGTTGCTATTCATCTCCGCTATGTTGATTCCTTTCCAATCAGTTATGATTCCTTTGACAGCTAACTTCGGTGCTGTACATTTTCTTAACATGTGGGGACTTGTCGTTATGTATCTAGGATTTGACTGTAGTTTGTCAGTCTTCTTGTATCAGGGTACATTATCAAGTATTCCTATCGCAATGGATGAATCAGCTGAACTAGAAGGGGCAAGTCGTTGGCAGATCTTTACTAAAGTTATCTTCCCAATGCTCAGTCCTATCACAGTTACTGTAGCAATCCTAAATATCATTGCTATCTGGAACGATTATCTATTGCCATCACTAGTATTGCCTCAAGCGCAATACACAATTCCACTTCAAATGTTTAATTTCTTCGGTGAATACACAAAGCAATGGCACTTAGCCTTGGCTGGTATCACTATTTCCATCATTCCGGTCATCCTATTTTATCTATTCGCACAAAAATGGATCATCAAGGGTGTTACCGATGGTGCTGTTAAGTAATTAAAGAAAGGACAGATTATTGTGATCAATCTCAAATCGAAAAACGGACAAAGATTAATGGCTAGTGGTAACTGGCTTTGGTCATTGTTTACCATTAATTTCTCATTCTTTATCATCAATTTTCCAGTGATATTGACAGCAATTATCTTGTTCAGTTTGAAGTTTTCAACAACCTATACGGTACTTCTAGTAATCGTGTGGTTGATGTTATCAGTTTTTACAATTCCTGGATTAGTTGCAAGTTATGCAGCAGTTCAAGAATGGCAATTAAATGGTAGTGTAAGTTTTTTCAAATATTTTTTTAAAAAATGGTTTGATTTTCAGAAAAACTATCTTCTCAACTTTGGTTTAGGTTTTGTTGCAAGTTTGTTTATTTTATTAAATAAAATTGCAATGGGAAGCACGCAATGGCATGTAGCAGTAATGATCTTAACGTTCGTTTACTTCATGGCTTTAGTTGCTGCTAGTTTCCAATTAGCAACGAATAAGTTTGAGAGTACTTTGACTCTATTCGTTGAAAAGCCTTTACCAATTATAATCTCAGTAATAGTATTTTTAATCTTGATATTGTTGAATTTCGTTTTGCAGTTGGCCTTCTTGAGTGTAATCTGTAGTGTCTCGCTTGCAACGTATGTCTCATACAGATTATTAGGTGGTCAAGTAGCCAAAAAGGATTGACTTTGGGTGTGGAGGACACATCTAGATTGATTAGTAAGATTAAACTTATTAGTTAACTGGAAGTCAAAAAATAAAAGGAGCGTTAAGAATGGTAAAAATTAATTTGGAACACATTTACAAACGCTATCAAGGTAATACTGACTATTCAGTTAGTGATTTCAACCTAGACATTAAAGATGGTGAGTTTATTGTCTTCGTTGGACCTTCCGGATGTGGTAAATCCACCACATTACGTATGATAGCGGGACTAGAGGATATTACTAAAGGTGACTTTAAGATGGACGGCAAGGTCATGAATAAGGTTCAACCAAAAGATCGTGATATCGCGATGGTTTTCCAAAACTATGCCTTGTATCCACATATGACAGTCTTTGATAATATGGCTTTTGGTTTAAATATTCGTAAAAACGATAAGGAAGATACTAAGAAACGGGTTGAAAACGCCGCTAAAATCTTAGGATTGACACCATATTTGAAACGTAAACCAGCTGCTCTATCAGGTGGTCAAAGACAACGTGTTGCCTTAGGTCGTGCCATTGTCCGTGATGCGAACTTGTTCTTACTTGATGAACCATTGTCAAACTTGGATGCTAAGTTGAGAGTTCAGATGCGTACTGAAATCGCTCAATTGCATCAACGTTTGGGACGTAACTTTATCTATGTTACTCACGACCAAGTCGAAGCTATGACTATGGCTGATCGTATCGTCATCATGAGTGATGGTAAGATTCAACAAGTTGGTAGTCCTTCTGAATTGTACAGTAAGCCAGAAAATAAATTCGTTGCTGGATTCATTGGTTCACCAGCTACTAATTTCTTCGATGTCAAAATTGAAGATGGCAAAATTGTAAATGACGGTGGTATCAACATCGCTATTCCTGAAGGTCAATACAAAGTACTTCAACAAAAAGGTTACGTCGGCAAGGAAGTTACTTTTGGTATTCGTCCAGAAGATATTCATGCCGAAGAAGTTGCAATTCAAGCTTTCCCTGATGCCATAATTAATGCTAAGATTCAAGTTTCCGAATTGCTAGGTGCTGAATCAATCCTTTACTCTAATCTCGGTGGAACTGACTTTATTGCAAAAGTTGATGCACGTGATCATAGACAACCTGGCGATAACGTTCAAATGGCTTTTGAAATGACAAAAGCACATTACTTTGACAAAGATACAGAAGAAACAATTCTTTAAGGATTATAAAAGGTAATTAGGTGTTTACCTAATTGCCTTTTTTTATAGGAGGTGTCAAAATGCAAAGGATTTTTGAAGTTAGTCCTTGGAATGTTTTAACCCACAATTTAGATAAAGAAAACAAGCGACTCCAAGAAAGTATTACGAGTCTAGGTAACGGATACATGGGGATGAGAGGTAATTTCGAAGAAGATTATTCAGGGGATAGTCTTCCTGGAATTTACTTAGCAGGGGTTTGGTTCCCCGATAAAACACGTGTCGGTTGGTGGAAGAATGGTTATCCTAAGTATTTTGGAAAGGTCATTAATGCCGTCAACTTCATTAAAATGAATTTCTTGATCGATGGATCAAAACTAGATTTAAATAAAGATTCAATCAGTGATTTCACATTAGATTTAAATATGAAAGATGCCACTTTATCGAGATCTTTTATCGTTGACAAAGATGGTAAAAAGATCAAATTTAATTTTGTAAGATTTTTAAGTGCTGCTCAGAAGAATTTGTCAGTTCAAAAAGTAACTTTTGAGAACCTTTCTGATCAAAATGTCACTATTAAAGTCATCTCAAGTATTGATGCTGATGTAAAAAATGAAGATGCTAACTACGACGAACGTTTCTGGCAAGTTCTAGAAATTAACGAAGATTATTTGATTGCCAAGACTAAGCCTAATGACTTTGGTACGCCGAGATTTACTTCGGGGATGGATGCCAAATATGTAACTGACTTAGATGAAGTTGATCAAAAAGTTACCGATATTGAGACAAGCAAAATTTTCCAAAAGACTTTGAAGCCAAAAGAAGTTAAAAGCATTGAAAAACGTGTCGTTGTTTTAACATCACGTGATTATGAAACGGTTGACGATTTAAGAGATGCCCTTGAAGCAGTTAGTGCCAAAACTACTAAGTTCTCTTATGAACAATTACTCAGTGAACACAAAAATGTTTGGGACCAACGTTGGAGCCAATCAGATATTAAAATTGACGGCGATATTGATGCTCAACAAGGCATGCGTTTCAATCTCTTCGGTTTATTGACGACATATTCTGGTGAAGATTCTCGTTTGAACATTGGACCAAAAGGCTTCACTGGTGAAAAATATGGTGGTGCTACTTATTGGGATACCGAAGCCTTTTGTATTCCAGTTTACTTAGGTATCACTCAACCAGATGTTTCAAGAAATCTCTTGATGTATCGTTATAACCAATTAGACGGTGCCTACGTCAATGCTAAAGAACAAGGCTTAAAGGGTGCTTTGTTCCCAATGGTTACTTTCAACGGAATTGAATGCCATAACGAATGGGAAATTACCTTTGAAGAAATTCACCGTAACGGCGATATAGCCTTTGCTATTTATAACTATACTCGTTATACCGGTGATAAATCCTTTGTTCTCAATGAAGGCAGCAAGATTCTAACAGAGATTTCTCGTTTCTGGGCTGATCGAGTTGACTACAGCAAGCGTCATGACCGTTACATGATCTTTGGCGTTACCGGACCAGATGAATATGAGAATAACGTTGATAATAACTGGTACACGAACTTCTTAGCTAAGTGGACCTTGAAGTATACGTTGCAAATTCTCGGCGAAGTTTCAGAAGAACAATTTGATAAGCTAGCTGTTTCTAAGGCTGAAATGGATCAGTGGCAAGACATCATCGATAAGATGTATCTACCTTATGATGAAGATTTGGGTATCTTCGTTCAACATGATGGTTACTTGAATAAGAATCATGATCCCGTTTCAACTATTCCAAGTGATCAATTGCCAATCAATCAATATTGGTCATGGGATAAAATCTTACGTTCGCCATATATCAAACAAGGTGATGTTCTCCAAGGGATTTGGGACTTCATCGACGACTTCAGTGAACGTGAAAAGAAACGTAACTTTGATTTTTATGAACCAATGACAGTCCATGAATCAAGTCTTTCCCCAGCAATTCACTCTGTTTTAGCTGCTGATCTTCACTACGAAGAGAAAGCGGTTGCATTATATGAGAGAACCGCTAGACTAGACTTAGACAATTATAATAACGACACCGCGGATGGTTTACACATTACTTCGATGACTGGTGGTTGGCTAGCAATGGTTCAAGGATTTGCCGGTATGCGAGTAGCTGATGATGGAACGTTAAGTTACAAGCCTTTCTTGCCTAAGAAATGGAACAGTTATTCATTTAGACAAGTCTTTAGAAATCGTGTAATTGAAGTGTCTGTTTCAAGTGATGGACCACAATTCAGATTGATTTCTGGTGAACCATTACAGATTCAAGTTTACGGTAAGCCACAAATGCTTAAATAATTGTAAAAAATAAAGGTGTCTGGATAATTTTATTCAGGCACTTTTTTATCAAAGGAGAATAGTATGGTTAAATTTGAACAAATTAAAGGTTTTATCTTCGATCTGGATGGCGTGATTGCTAATACGTCACTTTATCATGGCAAAGCTTGGCATCAATTGGCTGATGAATTGGGTGTTACTTGGACTGAAGATTTGGCTAACCAATTAAAAGGGGTCGCCAGAATGGATTCCTTGAATTTAATCCTTAAAGCTGGTGGCAAAGAAAATGACTACACGCAAGCTGAAAAGGAAAAGTTAGCTGCTAAGAAAAACGATAACTATTTAGGATTGTTAGATTCTTTGAGTCAAGATGATATTTTGCCAGGAATGAAGGAATTTATCGAAGATTTATCAGCTCATCACTATTTGATTTCTTTGGCTTCTTCTTCAAAAAATTCACCAATCGTCTTGAAAAAATTAGATTTAGCCAAATACTTTGATGGAAAAGTTGATCCAGCCACTTTGACTCATGGAAAGCCTGATCCAGAAATTTATACTCGTGGAGCTGAGGTCTTAAACCTAAAACCTGAGGAATGTATCGGCTTAGAAGATGCAATTGCTGGAATTAAATCAATCAACGGGGCTTATGAAACTTCTCTTGGGATTGGTGATCCAAAGATTCTTAATGAAGCAGATATTAACTTCAACGATACTTCTGAAGTAACGTTAGAAAATATTAAAAAGGCTATGGATTAATTATCTAATCGCAGTATCAGATATTGATTGCACAGAATGGGTAGAAATATGACAGTAACGAAGACAATTTTTGGGGAAATTGGAACTGATCCCGTTTATTCATACAAAATAACAAATAAAAATCAAACTAGTATCAATGTTTTGACTTATGCAGCAACGTGGCAAAACTTTGAAGTGGTTGAAGATGGTGTTAAGCATTCTTTGATCGAGCATTTCAATAACTTGGAAGATTACATTAAAACGCCTTACATGGTTGGAAAAACTATTGGACGGGTTGCCGGACGAATCAAAGGTGCTAAATTTTCGATTAATGGCGTTGATTATCAGATGACACCTAACAATGGCGAGAATGTGATGCACAGTGGTGATCATGGATTACAGAGTCAAAACTTTGACAGTACGATCGATTCAGATAATTCAGTTTTGTTTACTCATACAGTCAAAGGTGAAGATGAATTTCCAGGGATATTGGATGTCGAAGTTCGTTATAGTTTAAACGATGATGATGAGGTACAAATTACTTACAACGCTAAAACTGATCACGACACATTATTTAATCCAACTTGTCACGTTTATTTTGATATTGACGATGAAAATATTCGCCAGCAACAATTGAAAATTAATTCTAAACGTTTTGTTGATGTTGACAACAAAAAAATTCCCACTGGAAAATTACTAGCTACGACTAATGCTTATGATTTTAAAAATTTCAAAAAAATAGGTCAGGGATTAAAACAGCTTAAACCATTGGATAAAGTTGAATTTGATGATGCTTTTGTTGTTGGTAAAAAGGCTGCTACATTGAAGTCTGAGCATCGTGCAATTGATTTATATACTGATAGAGATGGTTTAGTTATTTTCACAGCTAATCCAATTGATTCTACGAAAGCTCAAAATCATGATTTCAGTTCAATTGCTATGGAATTACAAACTTTGCCAGATGCCATTCATCATCCAGACTTTGGAAACACAATTCTACCCGCCAATCAGAAAGTAAGCTACACTAATAAGTATAAATATAGAAAATTAGATTAGAGGGGTTTTATGAGGATAGAACACGTTGGTCTATTTGTACGAGACTTAGAACGAACAGTCGAATTTTATGAAACTTATTTTGAGGCTAGAGCTTCAGACAAATATCATAATCCAGTCACAACTTTTTCTTCTCGTTTTTTGACTTTTCCAGATGGAGCAAGATTAGAAGTCGGTACTAGAGATGACCTGAACCGACATCATGAAAAGGGTAATCCACTCGGCTATATGCATATTGCTATTGCCTTAGGATCAAAAGAAAAAGTTGACCAGTTAACTGAAAGAATAAAAAAAGCTGGCTACAAACATCTAAGTGGGCCTAGAGTGACTGGTGATGGGTACTATGAAAGTGTCGTTTGTGATCCTGAAGGCAATCAAATCGAATTGACAGTTTAAAAAAATTAGACATCCAAATGGGTGTCTTTTTTGTGTCTTGGAATCGTTTTCTTTAAATGGTATAGTTTTAATTGTCATTGTTAATATAACTATTTAATCAATAATATTTAGAAAGGTATATACAAATGGCTAATAATTTTACAACGGAAAATGAACTTAAGACGGAATTGATTAATTTATCGGCAATTTTAGGATTGCCCAAAGGTACCGAAGTTTTCGTCAGCGATATCCACGGTGAATATGATGAATTTGCCCACATTATGCGTAATGGATCAGGAAATACTAAACAAAAAATTGCTGAATTATTTACCGGTCGTTTGTCTAGCGTTTCTCAAAAGAAGTTAGCTTTTTTGATTTATTACCCTTCAGAAATTTTGAAAAGAACGAAAGCTAGTATTGATGATAAAGATGATTTGACGCAGTGGTATATGGATACTTTTAATAATTTAATTGAAATGTTACGTTATACAGCTAACAAATATACTCGTTCTAAAGTTAGAAAAACCCTCGATCCCGAATTTGTTTATGTGACTGAAGAATTACTTTATGCTGATAACAATATGGAAACAAAACAATTGTCTTATCAGAATATCTTGGATGGGATTATTGATTTACAAATGGCTGATGAGTTCATTATTGCAACATGTCATTCTATTCAGCGTTTGGTAGTCGATCACGTTCATGTTATCGGTGATATTTATGATCGTGGTCCACATCCGGATTTTGTGATCGAACATTTAGCTAGACATTGGCAGAGTTTTGATTTTCAATGGGGGAATCACGATATTTTGTGGATGGGTAGTCTGGCTGGATCTAAATTGTGTATGCTAAACCTTTTACGAATTTGTGCACGTTATGATAATTTAACGATTTTACAAACTGCATATGGAATCGATTTACAGAAGATGGTTGATTTTTCTTTGAAAAATTATCAGGCACAAACAGTGTTTTTACCAAAATCGGACACAGGCAAAAAAATTTCTAAATCACAAGCAACAATCGATGGCTGCGTTCAACAGGCCGCTGCCATCATGCAGTTTAAATTAGAAGGTCAAACAATAAAAAAACATCCAGAATTTCAAATGGAGAGTCGGCTTTTATTAGAAAAAATTGATTTTGATCGTCAAACTATCACGATAGATGGACAAACTTATCCTATTCAAGAGGGATGTTTTCAGTTAATTGATCGAGAGGATCCTTATCAATTGACGGAAGATGAAACTGCAATAATTGATTATTTGATGGAACAATTTGCTAACTCAGAGAAGCTACATCGTCATATTAATTATTTGATTGACAACGGTTCAATGTATTTAAAATATAATGATAATCTTTTGTTACACGGTTGTGTTCCCGTTGATAAAAATGGAGAATTGTTGAGTTTAGAAATTGATGGTCATAAATATTTTGGACATACTCTATTTGACTATTTCGATGAAATCATCCGAGAAGCTTTAAAAAATAAAGCGACTAGTCAAGATGTTGATATGATTTGGTATTTATGGACGGGAAAATTATCGCCTCTGTTTGGAAAAGACCGAATGACAACTTTTGAACGTTATTTTATCGCTGATAAAAAGACCCATGTTGAAGTTTTAAATCCTTATTACTCTTTACGTCAAGAAGAATGGTTTGCCGATAAGTTGTTACAAAACTTTGGCTTAGAGAATGGTCATATTATCAATGGTCATACGCCAGTCAGAGTTGGAGAATCGCCAATTATGGCTAATGGGAAAATTTTTGTGATAGATGGTGGAATGTCAAAGCCATATCACAAAACGACTGGTATTGGTGGATACACACTGCTATCAAATTCTTATGGCTTGCAATTAGTGACCCACGAGCCTTTTACAACTAGAGATAAAGCAATCAAAGAAATGACTGACGTTGTTTCGACCAAAAGGGTAATAGAACAAGCTGTAAGTCGAAAAAGAGTCGCTCAAACCGATGTTGGTAAGAGATTAAAGCAACAAAGAGAAGAATTACTTAAACAATTAGCCCGAATAAAGTAACCGATTACAAAAACTTTGCTACAATAGATTATGAAATTATTTAAAAAATCGAGGGGAAAATTCATGCCAGAGTATTTAGTATTTATGGATCTTGATGGAACGCTTTTAACAAGTGATCATAAGCATATATCTCCACGAACTAAGCAAACAATCGAAGATTTACAACAGCGAGGCGTAGTTTTTTACATTGCAACTGGACGTATGTATGAATTAGCTAAAATTACACAAAGACTATTGAATCCTAATGTAAAAATGATAACGTCTAACGGTGCTGTATTTGATGGAGCAAAGGGTCGTGAAATAATTAAACTAGGTTCAGAATCAGTTAAATTAGCTTATCGAATAACGTCCAAATATCAGTTGCCAATGATGCTGTTCACACCAGAAAAAGCCTACTTCACTAGAAAAATTCCTGATTTTATAGCTCAAAATGCTGGTAATTTTGATGAAGATTTTGGCTATGAGGAAGTCGAAAGCTTTTCGGAATTAGAATCAGTTACTAAAGACATTACTAATGGAGTGATTTTGAGTCGTGGCGATATGTCGGAGCTCAATATCGTTCGAGATGAATTGGTCGACAGCCAACTAATGGAAATGTCATCTTCAAGTCCAGATAAT
This sequence comes from Companilactobacillus futsaii JCM 17355, assembly GCF_001435505.1. GTDB lineage: Bacteria > Bacillota > Bacilli > Lactobacillales > Lactobacillaceae > Companilactobacillus > Companilactobacillus futsaii. The sequence continues at coordinate 57,937 of NZ_AZDO01000146.1, forward strand.
TTGGAGATGATACCATTGAGGACGGATAAAGGAACTGCGGTCAAAAGAATTCAACAAGAATGGGGTATTGATTATGATCATACTTTTGTTTTTGGTGATGGAATGAATGACGTTGGGATGATGAAAGAAGCTAAATATTCAGTAGCAATGGGTAATGGCTTACCTGAGGTTAAAAAGGTAGCTAATTTTGTTACCGAAACTAATGCTAAAGATGGTCTAGCTAAGTTTCTAGAAGATTATTTTGTAAAAGAAAAGTAAATAAAAACAGGTTTGATTTCGACTAAGGAATCAAACCTGTTTTTGTTAGATTAGTTTAGTTGTTGGCGAATCCGCTTTTCTTCACCAATAGCGATAATGGCTAGAATAACGATACTCAACACGACTGCCAAATAGAAGACAATGAAGGTATCATTCCAACCATGAAGATTCATTCCAAGAATTGAGAGACCATTTTGTTTAGGGTCAGCGATAGCCGCAAAACCAACTTGAGCCATCAAATCACCGAAAATATAAGCAAAGGTACCTGTCAATCCATCAGAAACATTCAAGGCGTTTTTAGGAACGAAGCTGATAACAGAAACACCAATCAGTAGTTGTGGTCCGTAAATCAACATACCTAAGAAAAACAATGAAGTATTGATCATCATAGGAGTTGTTCCGTAACGATAGCCTAAAACAACGAAGGCCGTTAAAGCTAAACAGATAATCGAAACGACTGCCCGACGTCCTTTCAGAAGATCAGAGAACCAGCCCCAAACAACACTACCGATAATGCCACCTAGTTGGAAGAGCAACAAAGTGTTAGCACCTTGAGCAACAGTAAAGTGAAGTTGTTGAACGGTGTACAAAGGTGCCCAGTTGACGATTCCGATTCTAACGACATAAACAAAGACGTTAGCGATACACAATAGCCAGACCCAAGGACTCTTCATAACAAAGGTCTTAAAAATAGTCCACTTACTCATCTTAGAAGCCGATTGATCAGCTTTTGAGATATTTTCACCAAAGATGACTTCACTAGGGTCCCAACCTAGTTCTTGTGGGTCATCGGCACCGAAGAATAATCCCCAGAAACCGATAATCAAACCAATAATAGCGGGAAAAATAAACATACCACCGACGTTACCACCAAAGAGATGGTTTGCACCCCAAAGAGCAATAACACCAGCAACGGCACCACCGAATTCATGAGAAATGTTCCAAATCCCGATATAGCGTCCACGAGTAGTAGTCGTTGTCCAACGTGAAATGGTAGACAAGGAGGCTGAACCACCAGGTGATTGGAAAATACCATTCAATGACCAGAGGACTAAGATTAATCCGACGGGGGCTTGATCCATTAATAAGGCAACCCCAATGACTAATGTCATAATTGCAGCGAGAATCAAAAGAAATGACATGAACTTCTTAGTATTCTTACCATCGACAACGTAACCTAAGACGGTTTTACCAATCCCATAAGCTAGTGAGAATCCATAACCGATCCAACCTAGTGAAGTTGTAGAAATCCCATCTTTAACTAACAAAGGTTGTGCTGCAGAAAGATTATTCCGGATCAAATACATACAGAAATAAACGAAGAAGACGACCAAAAATGACTTTAAGAATTCACGAAACCAACGACTCTTTTGTTCGTCAATTGATAAGCCCAATTTTTGAGGACGTTTCAGGTCAAAATAATGTAACATAAAAATCCCTCCCCAATAAAAATAAAATTATTTATGACCAAATCGATTATAACGCAATGTAAACTAATCAACGCTGTAATCACGGTTATTCTAGTCTATCGAACCGGTTCCACATCAAATCCCATATACAAAAGTGCAAAACTTGATATTTATAAAAGTATATCAAGAATATAATTAAATCATATAAAAATCATTTACATTCAATTGTAAGCGTACTACACTCAAAGTGTGGTCTTCTTTGTTCATTTAGAAATTATTCGAAATTGACCATGATTTTGTTATAGGGGGAGATAGAATGCAAGTCTATAAAAGACTGAATAGAACGCTTCTTTGGGTTCTAGTAATTGCCTTTTCTATTTTGATTGCAGGTGGATTTTTGATTTTTAAAAACGAAGCACCTAGGCCTTCAAAAATGGTAGATGAATCAGGAACCACTATCGTCACTAAGAAACAATTGCTTTCTGGACAAGCGGTCTATGAAAAATATGGCTTAACTGACTACGGGTCCTATTTAGGAAACGGAACTTATTTTGGTCCCGACTACACGGCACAATCTTTGCACGTTTATATTCAGGGGATGCAAAATTATTATGCTCAAAAACAATACAAAACTAATTTCAAAGATTTAAGTGTTGAAAAACAATCAGGAATTAAGGGAAGAGTAAAACACGAGATCCGTAAAAATCGCTACAATAGTAAAACGGATCAATTAGTTTTGACTACTGCGCAAGTGGCTGGGGTGAATCATTTGACGAAACACTACCGTCATGAGTTTAGAAATAATCCTCACGAAGCAGGTTTACCGGAGAACATGATTCACAACAATACTGATGATTTCATGCAAAATGGTGATAAAATTGACCAATTGACTTATTTCTTCTTCTGGGGTGCTTGGTTGTCATCAACTAATCGACCACATCAAACATACTCATACACTAATAATTGGCCCTATGATTTAGATGCTGGCAATATTATGACTAGTGAGGCTATGGTTTGGACAGCTTTATCCGTTGCGGTATTAGTTGCTGGTGTTGGAGTAGTAATTTATTTCTATAAGAAATATCATTTTGATATGCAATTTAATGAATCATACGCTGATATACCGGAAATTAGGACGGATGAACCAATCAGTAATTCACAAAGAAAGACAGCTAAGTTCTTCTTGATCGTTATGATGATGTTCTTAGTTCAAATTCTTTTAGGTGAGTTGATGTCGCATTATTATGTTGAAGACACCTTCTTTGGTTTGCCATTGCAATACATCTGGCCATTCAATCTAGCGAAAACTTGGCATTTGCAACTAGTTATTTTTTGGATTGCTACAGCTTGGTTAGCAACTGGAATTTATATCACGCCACGGGTTCTTGGTCGAGAGCCAAAACGTCAAGGAATTTTAGTTGATATTTTGTTCTGGGCTTTGATCATTGTCGTTGGTGGCTCCATGTTAGGTGAGTGGGGATCAACACTTGGTTTTATCAATGGTAAATGGTGGATTTTTGGTCATTATGGCTGGGAATACGCTGAAATGGGTAAATTCTGGCAGATTCTCTTCATTATTGGGATGTTCTTGTGGATTTTCATTATGTTGCGTGGTTTCGTACCAGCAATTAAAATCAAAAAGAATCTTCATCGTTCCAGATTACTACAATTATTGATCATTGGTTCCATCGCCATTCCAGCTTTCTATTTGGCATCGCTCTTCATCTTGCCAAATTCACACGTCACATTCGCTGATTACTGGAGATGGTGGATCGTTCATTTGTGGGTTGAAGGAATCTTCGAGTCATTTGCGGTTATCTTGATTGGTTATTTGATGGTCGATATGAAGTTAACAACTATCAAATCAACTATCAGAGCGCTATATTTCCAATTGATTTTACTATTGGGAACAGGTGTTGTTGGTATGGGACATCATTACTTCTGGGAAGGTGACCACTCGATTTGGTTAGCCTTAGGTGCTTGTTTCTCAGCACTAGAAGTAATCCCACTTTGTCTATTGGTATGGGAAGCATATACTCATTATCGTGTTTATAAAGATAGTCATAAAGGCTTCCCTTACAAAGGTACTTTTATGTTCTTAGTTTCAACTGGTTTATGGAACGCCTTAGGTGCTGGTGCTTTAGGATTCTTGATCAATGCCCCAGCTATCAATTACTTTGAACACGGAACACAATGGACTTCAGCACACGCTCATGCTTCAATGGCAGGTGTTTACGGATTCTTCTCCGTTGCTATCATGTTGTTTGCCATTAGACATTTAACTGAAACTAACTTCTGGACTACAAAAGTTGAGAAGTGGATCAAATGGGCATGCATTACAATGAATGTAGGTTTAGCTGGAATGGTCTTCGTTACTTTGATGCCATTGGGTTATTTACAGTTAAAAGATGCTCTTGAAAATGGTTATTGGCACGCTAGACAGATCAGCTTTTATCGTCAACCATTAGAAAATGGCTTAACGATTGCTAGATCAGTGCCTGATATTATTTTCACAGCTGGAGTGGTCATCTTGTTAGTTATCTTCTTCAGAGCTATGTTCCACTTGAAGAAAGCTTCTAAAGAAATCAATCCAGTTGATTACGATATTAAATAGAAAAGAGACATCCAAGTCGGATGTCTTTTTTGTCAGGAGTAATTATGAAAGCAGCATATATCGAAAAAAATGGACCGGCATCAACCATAAAAATTGTTCAATTGCCAGTCCCAGAATTAAAAACAGATGAAATTTTAGTAAAAGTTAAAGCCGTATCAGTGAATTTTGTCGATACTTTTGTTAGAGCGGGAAGTTTTAAAACTAAACAAGCTTTTCCGTTCGTGATTGGACGAGATGCTGTTGGAACAGTCAGTGCGATTGGAAAAGATACTTCTGATTTTCAAATAGGCGATTTAGTTTGGACCAACAGTATGGGGTACGACGGTCGCATGGGTACGAGTAGTGAATTTGTTGCCGTACCTGCAAAAAGACTGTTTCGTGCACCAGAAGTTGATCCAGTTAAATTAGTTGCTTCAGTTCATTCTTCAGCCACCGCCGCGATTGTATTGTCAGATGTACTTCAAGTAAAAAGTGATCAACAAATTTTAATTGAGGGCGGAGCAGGCCACGTCGGGACAAAATTTATCGAATTGGCCAAATCATTGGGCCTTGAAGTAACGACTACTAGTAATCCCAATGATTTTGAGAAATTACAGCAATTGGGAACTGATAAGACATTCGATTACCATAAATCAATCCAAGGTAGTTATGACTACATTGTTGATACGTCCGGAAAGGTTAATTTACAAGACAACTTAGATCATCTGAATTTATATGGGAAAATTGCTCTGATTACAGCTCCAAAAGATAATCAATTCAATTTTCGTGTTCGTCAAATGTACACGAAGAGCCAAAGCATCAATGGATTCGTCATCAGCCACGCTACTTTAAGCCAAATCCAATCAGCGGGCAAGATTTTAAATGATAATTTTGAAGCTGGACGTTTGTTAACTGATGAAATTATAAAAATGCCACTTGATCAAGCAGCAAAGGCCCATCAATTGCTGGAAAATCAACAAACTAAAGGTAAGAGAATTGTCTTAACTATGGAATAATTACTGAAGGATATTAATGATTTCTGGTAGACTAGTTACTTCAAAAATTGGTTTGACGTGACTTTGGTTGACTTTTTTATTCTTGTTATACCAAAGACTGTCAATATCGCTATCATTAGCACCGGCTATATCTGAAGAAAGTGAGTCACCGATCATTAAGAAATCTTTTGGCGGTGCTTGTAGTTCACTTTCAATAGATTCGAAGAATTTTTTATCAGGTTTATCGAAACCAATATTTTCTGATAAGAATATCTTTTCAAAATATTGGTCGATTTTTGCACCAGCAGTCTGGGAATACTGTTTATCGCTAGTTCCGTTTGAAGCGGCAAATAACCGATAAGTTTTATTTAATTCTTGTAGAGTCTTTTTAGCACCGGGCATTAATTCATGTTGTTGGTTTAATACAGCAAAGTACTGTTGATTTATATTGGTAGTATCGATTTTTTTATTGAAATGACGGAATAAGTTTGGAAAGCGACTGTTCATCAGTTCCTGTCGGCTAATTTGTTTTTCTTCCAATTGTTTCCATAAGTAGTCATTCATCTGATACCAATATTGAATTTGTTCATCATTAAAGGGAAAATCGACGAATTCTGACATTTCTTTTAGAGCATTACGTGTGTTGGCTCTCGTATCTAGGATAGTGTCGTCTAAGTCGATTAAGATGTATTTATAGTTCATAAAAACCTCCGTAAATAAGCAAGAATTGTTGTTAAAAATAAAAATCAAAAAAAACAATAAATCAAGTTAATTTTTGATTAAAAAATAGTTACCATGTTAATTTATTAGTACAATCATGTAATTTTTGGTTCATTTTTTAATACCAGTTTTATAATTCTTTTGTTGTGATAACAACAAGAGGGAGATTTGATAATGGTTTTAAAAAGAAAAACGACAATTCTTTTAGCTTTGATATTTTCGCTTTTGGTAGTACTTTTGGGAGCAACTAATGTTAGTGCTGCAAGGACAGATATGGTCGATGTGTCTAACAATAATGGAGCTATGACTGTTGCTAATTTCCAAGATATGTACAACAACTATGGCGTTAAAGCAGTCGTAATTAAAATTAGTGAAGGTACTTCTTTTAAGGATAGTACAGCTGCTAATAATATTGCAAATGCTCAAAAAGCGGGCATGTATATTAGTGGTTATCACTTTGCTCATTATAATAGCGTAGCTAGTGCGATTGCTGAAGCAGATTATGCTGGAAAATTGGCTCAAGCTGATGGGTTACCACAAGGAGCAGTTTTAGCTACTGATGTTGAAAGTTCAGAACAAAGTTCTGTATCTGAATCACAAAATGATGCCGATAATCAAGCTTTCATGACCGAAGTTGCTAAGTATGGTTATCGTTCAACAATTTATACCATGGGTTCATGGGTCGGTAGTGTAATGAATGTCGATACCGGTTGGATCGCATCATATCCATATAATCCTGCTGGACAAGAATGGTACACATCTAATCACGGCTGGCAATGGTCGAGTACTTATACTTTTAGTGGAAGCAGTGGTTATTTTGATGTATCTGAGTTATATGATGATTTCTTTACAACATATCAGTCACCAAATACTTCAAGTACAACCACCTCAACAGATGATTCGGCTGTAACTGATAGTGGATCTACTAGTTCTATAATTGAAGTAGACAATTCTTCAAGTAGCTATGTACCGTTGATGGCTTTACAAGATGACGGAAGTATGACAACGATAACTAATCGTGCTTTAGCAAATAACACATCATGGCAAACTGATCAAACTAAGGTTGTCGATGGAACAACATATTATCGAGTAGCAACCAATGAATGGGTTAATGCCAAATATATAATTTAATTTATTGCATCTTTTCTTTGATTTAAATATAGATATTCGATATACTGATTTTAAACAAGGGAGTAACTTGCAGAAAAGTTGCCTGTGACAAAATCGTCAGCAAGACGTAAGTCTGGTTTTGTCTTAATTAGTGAGACTTGTACGCTTTTTGGCGTGCAAGTCTCTTTTTTTAAACCAAAGGAGGGGTTGGATTTTGAAAGATACTCGATATTATGCACTGGATAAAGCTTCACTATTAGATAAGTTGCAAACTAGTGAAGCTGGATTAAGTACCGACCAAGCGAAAAAGCGTTTGGAAGAAAATGGGCCAAACGCTTTAGCACAAGGCAAGAAAAAGAATTTGTTCCAAAGATTTTTTGATCAATTTAAAGATTTCATGATTATTGTCTTATTGGTCGCAGCGCTGATTTCTGGATTTGTGGCTCAAGAGTGGGCTGATGCGGCTTTGATTTTGGCAGTGGTAATTATTAATGCTGTCTTTGGCGTTTTCCAAGAATCAAAAGCTGAAGAAGCAATTGATGCATTGAAAGAAATGTCGACACCTGAAGCCCATATCAAACGAAATGGTAAACTAGAAACAGTTAGTAGTGAAGCTTTAGTAGTAGGAGATTTGGTTTTACTAGAAGCTGGTGATATTGTTCCAGCAGATATCCGCTTGATTGACTCAGCTTCAATGAAGATAGAAGAAGCCGCTTTGACTGGTGAATCCGTTCCGGTTGAAAAAGAAGCGAAAACTTTACCCGATGAGGACGTTCCGTTAGGTGATCGTAAGAACATGGCATACATGAATAGTAATGTTACTTATGGTCGTGGAACTGGGGTCGTAGTTGGTGTTGGGATGGACACACAAGTTGGTCAGATTGCTGGAATGATCAACAAAGCCGAAGAAACTAGCACACCACTGCAAGATAATTTAAACTCACTTGGTAAAACATTAACTTGGTTGATTTTAGGGATCGCTGCTGTGATCTTTGCCGTTGGTATATTCAATAATCATTCAGGATTGCCTATGAATGAATTAGTTATCAACATGATGTTAGTTGCAATTTCACTGGCCGTAGCTGCAATTCCAGAAGGTCTACCAGCTATCGTTACGATTATTTTGGCTCTTGGAACAACTAGAATGGCTAAGCGTAAAGCTTTAGTTAGAAAACTTCCAGCTGTTGAAACTTTGGGTAGTACGGATATCGTTGCTTCTGATAAAACTGGTACTTTAACACAAAATAAAATGACCGTTGAAAAGTTTTATCAATACGGTAAGTTAAATGATGCTTCATCAAACATTACTGGTGCCGATAAAGTCCTTCAAGTGATGACTTTTGCCAATGATACAAAAATTCAAAACGATGGTACCTTAGTCGGTGATCCAACAGAAACTGCTTTGGTCCAATTTGGATTTGACCATGATTATCAAGTTGAAGATGAATTGAAGAAGGAACCTCGTGTTGCTGAAGTACCTTTTGATTCAGATCGTAAATTGATGTCAACGATTCACAAATTATCCGATGGTAAATTCTTAGTAGCAGTTAAAGGTGCTCCTGACATGTTGTTACAAAGAGTTACCAAAATTCAAAAGACTCCCGATGAAGTTGCTGATTTTACTGAGGCTGACAAAACAGAAATCTTAAAGCAAAATAAATCAATGGCAACTCAAGCTCTAAGAGTTTTGGCGATGGGGTATAAGATCATCGATGAAATTCCACAAACCGTTGATTCAGAGACCGTTGAAAATGATTTAGTTTTTGCAGGTCTGATTGGGATGATTGATCCAGAACGTCCTGAAGCTGCTAAAGCGGTTGCTGATGCTAAAAAAGCTGGTATTCGTCCAATGATGATTACTGGTGACCATCAAGATACTGCTGAAGCTATTGCTGCTCGATTAGGAATTATTGAAGCTGGTGATGATGCAGCAGTCATTACTGGAGCTCAATTGGACCAAATGAGTGACGAAGAATTTGAAAAGAAAGTTCAATTATATTCAGTTTATGCTCGTGTTTCTCCAGAACATAAGGTTAGAATCGTTAAAGCTTGGCAAGATAAAGGTAAAGTTGTAGCGATGACTGGTGACGGTGTCAATGATGCTCCTGCTTTGAAGTCTGCTGATATCGGTATTGGTATGGGTATCACAGGTACTGAAGTTTCAAAAGGTGCTTCTGATATGGTCTTGGCTGATGATAATTTTGCTACAATTATCGTTGCTGTTGAAGAAGGTCGTAAGGTCTTCTCCAATATTCAAAAATCAATTCAATACTTACTTTCAGCTAACTTAGGTGAAGTTTTGACATTGTTCATGATGACTTTGTTAGGTTGGGATATTTTATTACCAGTTCAATTGCTCTGGATCAACTTAGCAACCGATACTTTCCCAGCAATTGCCTTAGGGGTTGAACCAACTGAACCAGGTATTATGGATAAAAAACCTCGTGGACGTCGTTCTAGTTTCTTAGGTGGCGGAATCGGTTCTTCAATTGTTTATCAAGGTATTCTTGAAGGACTAATAACATTAGGAGTTTATGGATTAGCCATCATGTTCCCAGTTCACACAGCTAATGATGCAATGCACGCTGATGCTTTAACAATGGCTTATGCAACTTTAGCTTTGATTCAATTGTTCCACGCATTTAATGTTAAATCGACTTATCAATCTATTTTTAAAGTTCATATGTTCAAGAATAAGATGTTTAATATTGGTGTATTAACATCATTTATCATGGTAGCAGCAACGATTGTTGTTCCAGGATTCAACAGTCTATTCCATGTAACTGAACTAAACTTAGAACAATGGTTGATTGTTTTAGGTGCCGGAGTCTTGATGATTTTAATCGTTGAAATTGTTAAATTCTTCCAACGCCGTGCAGGTAAAAAATAGTACTTATAAATAAAAATAAGACCTCGATATCAAAATAGATGTCGAGGTCTTTTAGTGTATTTTTGATTATTAGTAAATGATTAGCAGATTTGGTCGCCAAGTTTTTCCATTTTTGCACGACGTTCTTCAGCAGTTTCAGGTTTAACGTTTCTCCAGTCAACAACTGAAAGAGCACCATCTAAGATACCTGAGTTGTCTTTAAGAGCCAAGGCATTGTGCCATAGAGAAATGTTAAGACCAGCAGTGAAGAAATCTGTATATTGAGGTTCAGTAGCTAGTTTGTAGCCGGCGTTATTTTCAATCGGAACAGTATATTTAGGATCATTTTCGTTAAGAATAACTAGTTGAAATTTATCACCAATAGCACAGCTACCACCAAGACTTGAGTACTTGTTTGAACCATCATCGGTAGTCAAGATCATTGTGCTTCCTGCTGGTATTTTATCAGCTAAGTATTTTTGTGCATCGTCTTTAATATTAATTTTCATAAATTAAGATCCTTTCCGTTACAATAATTTGAATTGTGCAACACTGATTAGTTTACAATTATTCTCATTACGTACTTTAAGTTACAGCATGTTGTGAATTCTTGCAAACTATCAGCTCAATAAAGCAAAATATATTTTTGGTAATTAGATAAATTAATCACAAACTGATTAACAAATTTGGTCACCAAGCTTGATCATTTTGTCACGACGTTCTTGGTCAGTTTCAGGTTTAACATTTCTCCAATCGACAACAGCTAGTGAACCATCAAGAATACCAGAGTTATCTTTAAGAGCTAAAGCATTGTGCCATACAGAAATGTTAAGACCATTACCTAATAAGTCGGCATCAGATGGGGAAGTCTTAAGATCAAGACCAGCATCATTTTCTAAGTCGATTGTGTAATTAGGATCATCATCCTTTAAAATAACGATTTGGAACTTATCACCGATAGCACAACTACCACCAAGGCTTGAGTATTTATTTGAACCATCGTCAGTTGTTAGAATCATTTTAGCGTTTGTTGGAACTTCTTTATTCTTTAAGTATGTTTGAGTTTCTTTAATATTGATTTTCATTTTATATAAGATCCTTTCGGGAACTAAATTTAATTGATTGCCAAACATTAAGTTGTGTACAACCTTTATTACAGTTAATACTATACCACATAAATTGATTGTGCACAACTTAAATGGCTGAAATAATTATTATATTGTTTTTAAGATTTCTAGAAATACCGTTATATCAATGATAAAGAGGGTATACTTTGAATAAATATTTTTTTGTTATAGGGGGAGAATTATGTCTAAGAAGAAAATTTCTGCGATTATTGCAACAATTGCTTCACTAGTAACGTTATTTTTCTGCGTTACCACGGTCGATGCTGCACGTATGGATATGGTTGATGTCTCCAATCATAATGGAGCTATGACAATCGCTAACTTTCAAGATATGCATAATAATTATGGTGTAAAAGCTGCCGTTACTAAGATCAGTGAAGGAACTACTTATAAGGATGCTTATGCAGCTAATAACATTAAAACAGCACAAGCTGCGGGACTTTATATTCATGGTTATCATTATGCTCACTATAGTAATGTAAACGAAGCTATTGCTGAAGCTAATTTTGCTGCTCAAACTGCTAAGGCCGACGGATTGCCAGCGGGAGCTGTTTTGGTAACTGATGTTGAAAGTACTGAACAGCAACATAACGATCCGGGAACAAATACTCAAAGTAACATTGCTTTCATTAATCAAGTAGCAAAATATGGTTATCGTTCTGATATTTACACGATGGGCTCTTGGGTTAATTTGGTCATGCAAGTCAAAAAAGGTTGGATAGCCGCTTATCCTTATGATGCTACTGATCAGTATTGGTATCCTAATGCTCATGGTTGGCAATGGACGAGCCATTATCAATTCGATGGCAGTTATGGTAATTTTGATGTCTCACAGCTTTACGATAATTATTTTACGAGTTATCAAGCACCACAAACAGTTAGTGTAGATAATAGTAGTAATCAAACTAATAGTAATTCGAAAAATAACGCAATTTCCTCAAAGGGGGTAATTAGCGTAAATAATAGTAATGGTAGTTATGTGCCTTTAGTAGCCATTCAAAATAACATCACAAAGACAATAACTAATCGTGCTTTAGCCAACAATACTCCTTGGGTAACTGATCAAACAAAGACTATCGATGGTGTTACTTATCATCGTGTTGCTACAAACGAGTGGGTCGATGCTAAATATATTATTGGATAAAAATAAACCAATTGGGATTTCCCAGTTGGCTTTTTATTTTACAAAATATTTTTATATAATAGGAAACAAGTTAATGGTGTTGGATCATTTTGATCTAAAGTGACATCAATTTGATCAAAGATTTTAAATCCCTTTTTTAAATAAAACTGATAATCACAATTCGAATCTGTGAAAACATAAATTTGTTGTTGATGGAGCTTATTTTCTAATGCCTCAAGTAATTGCGTACCGATACCCTGGTGTTTGATATTAGAATCAACAGCAAAGAAGGTAATTTCACCGTCAGGCTTGTTTTTCATAAATTGTTTGAGCATTTTTTGATTGGCTTGATCATAAGTTTTTGTCATATCATCGTTATCAAAAAGATTAATTAATTTATTGCCTATGCTGACTGTTAAATTTCTTTTTAAATTGGAATATTTTAATCTTTGAAAATTGACTCTGGCAAAAATGAATCCAACTAATTTGTCGTTTAAGTAGGCTCCTAAAGCAATGGTGGAGTTCTTCAATTCCATTTCCGCAACGATTTTTCCGTAAAAATGCAGGGCAAATCTATTGTTGATGTATTTGTCGAATTGCATGCCAGTAGTAGCGAATTGACGAACTTTTTCGAGTTCTGTAGGGTTAAATTCTTTAATCTGGATTTTAGTCATTTTGGGCTCCTTATTTAACAAGATCGCGCCAATCAATGACAGGAACAGCTGAATCCATCACGCCACCATTGTCACTGAGGACCAAGGAACCGTGTGAAAAATTTAGGCTGAGACCGTCATTAAATAAATATTCTTCGGAAGGGTTTATCCAAATTTTATAACCGGCATTATTGTCAACCAAGATTGAAAATTTTGAATCTGGTTTATTGATAATAATTAGTTGAAAACTATAAACTAAAGCACAAGTTGCACTATTATTTGTTCCGTCGGTCGTTGTTAAAAGTAAATTACTTTTGGTCGGGATTTTGTTGGCTAAATATTTTTTTGCTCGTGGCTTGATATTTAATTTCGGCGAATTTTATAATCAAGTTAGCCACCTTAAGAAAAAATAAATAAAAAAACACC
>NZ_AZDO01000147.1 GCF_001435505.1 Companilactobacillus futsaii JCM 17355
CTTAACTTTTCTTTATTTTTCCAAAGTGGCTAACTTGTTCTTGCAATTTGCGAAAAATAAAAACACCCCGTAAAAGGGATGTTTTTTTATTTCAGTATAAAATTTAATCTAAGTCTTCACCGTTACTTTCAACAGCTTTCTTATACCAGTAGTAGGAGTCTTTCTTTAATCTCTTATTAGTACCGTTGCCGTCATTGTCACGGTCAACATAAATGAATCCGTAACGTTTTGACATTTCGCCAGTAGATACTGAAACTAAGTCGATTGGACCCCACATAGTGTAACCTAAGCACTCAACACCGTCTCTGATAGCTAAGCCCATTTGTTCCAAGTGTTCCTTGTGATACTTGATACGATAATCATCATGAATCTTATCATCATCAGTTACATGATCGATTGCCCCAAGACCGTTTTCAACGACCATAAGAGGTTTTTGATAACGATCATACATATCATTCATAGTGATTCTTAGACCAACTGGATCAATGATCCAACCCCAGTCACTTGCTTTCAAGTAAGGATTAATAACTGAATCGGAGAAAGTACTTGCAAAGTTACTTGATGCTGTATTTCCTAGTAAACGTTTGTCTGTTGTGATAACACCTGATGAGTAGTAACTAAATGAAACGTAATCAACTGTATCCTTCAATGCTTCCAAATCATCGTCAGTGATATCCAATTTTATATTGTTATCTTCAAAGAACTTCTTAGCATAACGAGGATAATATCCACGTGCTTGAACATCAGGGAAGAAGTATGATTCACGCATAACTTTTTGTTTTTGCAAAACATCTTGAGGGTATGGAGTATAAGCGTAATTACAAATTCCAGCAATCATACTACCAATCATGAAGTTTGGATTGATTTTATGACCCATAGTTACAGCTTTAGCCGATGCGACTAATTGATAATGAGCAGCTTGATATTGTGTTTGTTTAGGATTTGGATCACCAGTTAAATCTAGTCCGGCACCAAATAGTGGATAGTGTAACAACATATTGATTTCATTGAATGTGATCCAATATTTAACTTGATCCTTGTAGCGTGTGAATAATAACTTAGCTAGTTTCAAATATTCATCGATCATACGGCGGTCAGCCCAACCATTGAATTCTTCAACAGCCCACATTGGTGTATCGAAGTGGTCAATAGTAATTAGAACTTGCATACCCAATTCGTTGGCTTTTTTGATGACCTTATCATAGAATTTTAAACCATCCTCATTAGGCTTATCCATATTAGCTTTAGGGAAGATTCTAGGCCATGAAACAGACATACGATAGATGTTAAAGCCCATACCAGCAAGCAATTCTAGGTCTTCTTCCCAGTGATGATATCCGTCAATACTTACTCTATTAGGATAAAAATCATACTTCTTTTTCATTGTTTCAAGGGGATGTTTCATAGCTTGCTTTCTGCCATGTGCTTCGTCAGGTAAAATATCCATTACTGACAATGTTTTACCATCTTCGTCAAATCCACCTTCGTATTGATTTGCGGCAGTAGCACCACCCCATAAGAAATTCTTTGGAAAGTTACTCATAATTAATATCTCCTTTTTAATTTAATGTTAAATTGATTGCCAAATCACTATTAGTATCTAATTGTGGTTCGACATTATAATCCTTACTGTTTAAAACAATCATCATAACGGTATTGTCAAATCCAGCTTCAGCAATTTTTTCATAATCAAAATCAATTAATTCTTGACCTTGAATAACAGTATCGCCATCTTTGACTAAACTATTAAAATATTTGCCTTTTAAATTAACAGTATCGATTCTTAGATGGATAAGTACTTGTGTACCAAAGCTGTCAGTAATTCCGATAGCATGATTGGTAGGGAATGTAGCTGTGATTTTTCCTGAAACAGGAGCAACTACTTTATTGGATGTTGGTATGATTGCGATTCCTTTTCCCATCTTTTCTGAAGAAAATACTTCGTCATTGACATTAGATAAAGAAGTTTTAGTACCACTTACTGGCATGATCAATTCATCATGGTCAGATGTTTGGATGGTATCGGTATCGCTATCGAGATTTGATTGTTCATCTTCAACACCTTTTAGGCCAAACAAATATGTTAAAACAGCTGCACCAATAAAACTGACAGCCAAGCCAATCATTTCACCAACAAAGCCATGACCTAAGTATGTAGGAATGGAAAGTAAACTTGGAAAAGCAAAAGCATGAGCTTGTGTTCCGGCAAGTCCAATAATGATTCCACCAACGGCACTACTTGCAATCGCAATGTAAAATGGCTTCTTGTATTTCAAAGTAACACCATAAAGAGTTGGTTCAGTGATACCAAAAATAGCGGCAATAAATGCGGAACCAGATACTTGTTTCATTTTCTTATTCTTAGTTTTCAAGAATACACCTAATGCGGCACCAGCTTGTGAGAATACAGCGGCACAAGCAATAGGGAAGATAGGATCAACACCTTGATTGGAAATATTACTCATAATTAAAGGTAAAATCATCCAATGGAAACCAAACATTACGATTACTTGCCATAGACCACCAATAATAATTCCAGCAAGTATAGCGGCATGATTGTAAATACCCATGATTGAGCCAGCTAATGCATTACTGATCGTTGAGCCAATTGGACCAACTACCATTAAAGTTAATGGAACCATGATAACTAGTTCTAGTAGAGCAACGAAAACATATTTCAAACTATTTGGAATAACCTTGTTAAGCAATGGTTCTAAGTAGCTCAAAATCCAAATTGATAACATAATAGGAATAACTGATGAAGTGTAACTCATTGGAATTACAGGAATCCCTAAGAAATGTAGAGTTGTATCGTTAGTTGCTAAAGCAACGATATCTGGATAAACAAGTGCACCAGCAATAGCAACACTAACAAATCTATCAACGTGTAATTGTTTAGCGGCCGTAAAAGCAATGAAAATAGGTAAGAAGTAGAACAATGAATCACTAGCAGCATTCAAAATAATATATGTTCCACTCTTTGCACTTAACCAACCTACAGTTGAGAATAATGCTAGAGCACCTTTCAAAACACCGGCACCACAGATAGCATCTAAGAATGGCATGAATAAACTGGAAATGAATGAAATAAATCTATTCAATAATCCTAAAATACCTTTTTTCTTTGGTTCATCTTCTGAAGTTTCGGTTGATGAACTTGCATCCGCATGAACTCCATCTAATTTAATAAATTCGTTATATAAGTCTGCGACTTGAGTTCCGATAACTATTTGAAACTGTTCACGGCTATATACAACTTGAATAACACCGTCTAATGCTTCAATTTTCTTTTGTTGAACTTTGTCTGGATTATTAACATTGAATCTTAATCTAGTAGCGCAATGCCAGACTTTTTTTATGTTCTTCGGTCCGCCCATTAACGTTAGGATCTGTTCTGCGAGATCGTGATATGACATATTAATTCCCTCCAATGCGACATTTATTATCTTCGTATGGAACCGGTTCCATCCAACGACAATATAGTACATCGTGGGAATATTCCCACGTCAAGGGCAAAATAAAAAAGAATTATAAAAAGTTATAATCCTTTCTTAGCAAGTGGTTCGTATGATTAGCCTTGGAGTGATTTTTATTTCTTCAAATTTTTTATTTTCCAAGCGTGAAATTATGTTATTGATGCAATTTATGGCCTGAATTTCCATATGAGTATCGACTGTTGAGATATTCATATATTTACCAAAATCGCTATTATCAAATCCAAATACTTTAACATCTCGCGGAACGTTAACTTGATGTTCTCTGAGAGTAGAGATGAAATCTGCTGCAACATAGTCCGAATATGCTAAAACAACTTTTGGTGGGTTAATAGTTTTTAAATAGGTCAAAGCTGCTTGCTTTCCAGCTCCACCTTGTTCAGGAAAAAATAATTGCCAATCGTTATTAACGCAAGGATAGTCATGTTCAAATTCATTAATAGCTTTTATTCTGGCTTTCGTATTACTTTTTTTACGATCATTCAATATATGTCCAATATTGTCAACGTCATAAGTATTTAGAATATACAATAAAATTTGTTTGTAAAGTGGATGGTGATCTATATATGAAGAATAGATTGAACAACTATCGATTCTTCTCCAAGTAGAAATGGGGCCATATTTAGCAAATTCTTTGATGGTATTCCATCCATTTCTTGTAGAGACTAAAAACAATCCATCCAAAACATGTAACTTTAGGTAGTTTAAAACATTTAGTTCTTGTTCTTTATCCTTAGTGAAATAAACATTCACACTATATCCTTTCTCTTCAGCAATGTGCGTTATATAACTCAATAGATATCCGACAGCTGGATAATAACTAGTGGCTACGAAACCAATAATATTAGTTTTTTGTTGTCGCATTTGTCGGGCTAGTATATTAGGCATATAGCCCAATTCGTCAGCAGCGGCGATGATTTTTTGTCTACTTTTTTCGGAAACATGACGAGAACCACTAAAAACTCGAGAAACCGTTGATTTAGAAACGTTGGCTTTTTTCGCTACGTCGAATATATTTGTCAATTGTTTTTCCTCCTTAGGTAGAGTTGATATCATGATTATAGTATAAATACATGATTAATAAATTTTGTTTTTTAGATGTATTTTATAAAGTAAATAAATAGACAAGATATAAATTGAATTAAAACTTTCCAAAAATTGTATTGCTTAGTGGACTAGTTGACAACTTAACTTTATAACAATATTCAGATAAGACTGGAGTTTTCTCCAGCCTTTTTTCATGCTTTTAATAATAATCCACATTAATTTCAAACTTTCGTCATCATTTCTTAAGCTAGTTTAAATACTCCTCAAGTAAAGTAATAACTAACAAATAAGAAAAAAGATGAAAGGAGAAATAGTATGCGTTATATACCGTTATTATTTATTCTGACAATAGCTTTTTGCTTAGGATTAGCTGTTCTCAATTTAGTTAAAAATTTTGAAAAACGTCGTTTCAATTTAATCAGTTTGGTTTACTTAACATTTCTAGCAACCATTTTATTTACACCAATTTCATTTGATGGCTCATCAGTTTACTTGATGCCAGCTGGTATTGGGCAAGTGAATTTACATCAGTTAGATATTTGGGAATTAGGTTTCGCTGAGAATATTATTTTGACTGTGCCATTAGGATTTTTGATCAAATATTATCTCCCAAAAATTTCAACAATATCCATGGCACTTGCTGGATTTCTAATTGGCAGTTTAATTGAGACAGCTCAATTTTTCTTATCCCACATTTTCTTGATCAATCGTACAAGCGACATCAATGATGTAATCGCCAATGCCTTAGGAATTGTTGTTGGAGCAATCCTATTGATTGTTTATGAAAAAATTACTGAAAAGTCTACGTCTAAACAGGGTCATATTTAGTCTGTGGTAGAATTACTATGTAATTGGAGGTGCTTTCTATGAAAGATAATATTACAGAAGCAATTTTACAGATGAGAAAACAATTTAAGACTCAAGATGATAAACGTGATGCGGGATTACCAACAGAAATTCCTGAAGTGACACGGATCAATGATTTAGCATATGGTCCAGATCCTAAATGGAATTTATTAGATATTTATTTACCTAAAAATACTACAAAGCCAATTCCTACTATTATTAATATTCACGGTGGTGGTTGGTGCTATGGAACTAAAGAGACTTATCAATTCTTTGGTTTAAATTGGGCTAAACGAGGTTTTGCTTTTATCAATGCTAATTATCGTTTAGCACCGGATGTATCATTTCCAAAAGAGTTGGACGATGTGAATAGTTATATTCATTTTGTGGCAAAGCATGCTGCTGAATATGGTTTAGATAAAAATAATGTCTTTTTAATGGGAGACAGTGCCGGTGGTCAAATGGCAGAACAATATGTCACGATTTTGACTAATCCGAAGTATCGACAATTATTCGACTATGAAATGACGGACTTAAAATTTAAAGCGGTCGTTTTGAATAGTGCTGCTAATTTTATGGTTGAACCTAAGGCTATCAATGGGGCTGTGGCAGGGTACTTTACTCCAGAGTCAGTTCAAAAATATTCAGAACAGTTGAATGTTGAAAAGTACATTACCAAAGATTTCTTACCGACTTATCTAAGTACAGCT
Organism: Companilactobacillus futsaii JCM 17355; assembly: GCF_001435505.1. Lineage (GTDB taxonomy): Bacteria > Bacillota > Bacilli > Lactobacillales > Lactobacillaceae > Companilactobacillus > Companilactobacillus futsaii. The sequence continues at coordinate 6,098 of NZ_AZDO01000147.1, forward strand.
AATCAAGACTTCTTACGCAATAGTGCTTTTAAGATGGACGGCTTTTTGACGGCTAAAGAAATTTTCCATATTTGTAAGATGTATGGTGATGAGAGGAATCCACGCGGGCACGTTTTCTTGATCAATCAAAAAGATGAACTTGCCAAAAAAGCTAACGACGATGAGATGGCTTTTCTCAAGAGTTACCTTAATTAGATTCTAAAATGATATAATGTAAACGCGTTCTATTTAATTGAAATTATTGTGGAATGACTCAAGAGAATGGAGAAATTTGTATGGAATATAAAGAATTTAGTAATGGCGTATCAATTCCGATGTTAGGTTTTGGGACTTACAAGATTGATAACGCCGACGTTCCTGCTGCTATTCAAGGTGCTTTAGATGCTGGATATCGTCACTTTGATTGTGCCCACATCTATGGTAATGAAGCAGCTATCGGTGAAGCATTTGAGAAAGCTGACGTTAAAAGAGAAGATTTATTCATCACTTCAAAAGTTTGGAATGCTGATCAAGGTTATGACAAGACTCTAAAGGCTTTTGAACAAACTATTAAAGACCTTCAAATGGACTACTTAGATCTATATTTGATTCACTGGCCAAATGAAGAAGATTTTGATTTGACACTTGATACTTGGAAAGCTATGGAAACACTTTATAAGCAAGGTAAAGTTAAAGCTATTGGTGTATCAAACTTCTCAGAAGACCAATTGAAGAAAGTCTTTGCAATGTGCAAGGTTAAGCCTATGGTCAATCAAATCGAGCGTCACCCATATAAGGTTCAAGCAGAATTGGGTAAATTTGACGAAGATAATGGTATTGTCAATGAAGGATATTCACCAATTGGACACGGCCACTTGATTCTAGAAGACGAAACTATTAATAAGATTGCGAAAAATCATCACAAGACTGCTGCTCAAGTAGTATTGCGTTGGCATATTGACACAGGATTTGTAGTCTTTCCTAAATCATCTAAAGTTGCACGTGTTAAGGAAAACTTTGACATATTCGATTTCAATTTAGATGAAGATGAAATTAAAGCTATCAGTGCTTTGGATCAAGACAAACATTTGAATTATTAGTCAAAAAGAGAATTGAAGTCGACTGCTTGAAGTGCTCTAAAATTGTTAGACATAATCTAACAACTTTGGGAGCACTTTTTTTATGACAAAATACTCTTCAGAATTTAAAGTAAAATTAGTAAATGAATATT
>NZ_AZDO01000148.1 GCF_001435505.1 Companilactobacillus futsaii JCM 17355
TATGGAAAATATTAAGTTTTAAAAAGTGTTCGGTTATTTCTTGCAATCTGCCTTATACAAAAAAAGCAGAACAAATTAATGTCCTGCTTCTCAAATATTTATCTTAAAGTACTTCAACAGATGCAGTAGTTACACCGTATGAAGGAATTTGGTTATTTGGCATAGCAACGTCTAATTGGTTAGGGTTACTGTATGCAAATGTACCTGTATCATTAACTGTTCTGATCAATACTGTACCGTCAGAAAGTGTAATCTTAAGTGTTGTACCCTTAGGGAATACTGAAAGGTTAGCAGCAACACCACCATAACCCATGTTTGAACCTAGTACAGCTGGATCATAGAATGAAATCTTGAATGTTCCTTGTGATGTACCAGTTTGTGTTGTAGTAGCAGCACTTTGAGTTGTAGCTTGTGTTGTGTCTTGTGCTTGGTAACTTGTATCTTCAGTAGTTTGTGTTGCTTGAGCTGTTTGTGTTGTATCTTGAGCAGCTTGTGTTGTTGTATCTGTAGCGGCTGCAGTTGTAGCACCTGGTAATGTTACTGTTTCACCAGGGAAGATCAAGTCGTATCCGCCAACTTCACGGCCGTTAGATTGTTCAAGTTCAGCGATTGTTACGCCAGCATTTTCAGCGATACTCTTGTATGTGTCACCTGCTTCAACTTGGACATGGTTACTGTCGAGTTGTACTGCAGCTTGAGCAGTTTTTGTTGTTGCAGAAATTGCTGTTAAAGCCATAGTACTTACTAAAGCGATAGATAAAACTTTTTTCATGAATTAATTACATCCTTATATTTAAAATTGTTTAGCCCTCATTTGCTATGTTGCATATACTAACAGGTATTTATTACACAACAACGTCCGTAAAGTTACAAAAAAGCCGTTTTCTGTAATTTTAGTAATATAAATGAAACAAACATCCGTTCTATCGTTGGTATAACCCACTTTTGAATTTGGCAGATTGCAAGAAATAACCGAACACTTTTTAAAACTTAATATTTTCCATA
>NZ_AZDO01000149.1 GCF_001435505.1 Companilactobacillus futsaii JCM 17355
TGTTTTTTTATTTATTTTTTCTTAAGGTGGCTAACTTGATTATAAAATTCGCCTTTTATTAATATCTATTAATCTTTCATCTTTAAAATAATTTTTAATCATGCTAGCAACATTTTCATATCTGTTCATAGTCCCAATAGAAACATTAGTGATTCTGAATGTTTCATACCAATTAACGTAATAGTCATAGAAACTAATATCCTTTTTAGCCAAATCAGTTTTATCTTTTTCTAGTTCTAATTTCCTAGCCCATTCATTAGCTTGCATTTTAGTTTTGAAACTACCTGACTTAGTTTTGAATTTTCCTGTATTGACATCTTTAAACGAAACTCTAGCAAGCCATTTTCCATTATCCTTTTTAGTAATTGAAGCCATAACTAACACTCCTTAAAAATTCACCAGTTAAAACTGACATTTATATATTGCTTCATTAGTTCATTGGGGTACATATGTTCTTTTAACATTAAAAATAAAAAGCCGATTAAGGCTAATTTTCTTTCACAACCAGGTCACCGATTTGTATTGGTTTATTTGATTTTTTAAAGCTTCCTGTAATTTGAGATTTATCAACGTTTAAACGATCATGAACATAACGCTTTTTAAAAATGTCCATTTGAGAAGTACCTAATGCGTTTTGAAAAGATTCTGCATTGAACATCTCGGAAGAGCCAATTCCTGGTATCTCATGCATTTCAGAGTTTGCGATTGTCATATGAGGATATATTTCACTTGCAATGACTGTTGCTTTTAGATCATCCAGTGTGCCGAGAGATTCACCAGTTTCTGGATCAAGGACTTCGACGCCTTTTTTTCCAATTATTTGAAATTTATCGCCTTTTTTTATTCCATTATCCTCTCCAGCGTTTATTACTACTGAAGCAGTATCAATAATTTTGGCTATTCTCATTTCTTTACTCAATTTTATTATCATCCTTCTGTATTAATTGATTAAGTTTTATTCGAGATTCTAATTCGGATAATGACTCTGGAGGAATATAGGAAATCATTAATTTATTGAAATCCTGTTGTTGCTGAAATAGAAACTGAAACTTCAATATATCAACTTTGTCTTTATCGACCTGTTCAATTAATCCATCTTTGTTTTCCTTTAGTCGTTTATTTTCAATTATTAATTTTCTTATTTCATTTTCTTTCTTTTCAATATTGACATTCGATTTATATCTATCAATACAAGAATTGATGAATAGAGATACTAATAGTAATATTAGGGAGAGCTCAAAAATTTCGTATGCTAGGCTTTTACTGATCCAATTAGAAAAGTCGTGAAAAGCTGTAACTACCGCGATACAAGTTAACCAAGCTCCAATAATACGTGTAGTTCTAGGAGGAAAAATATGTTTAAAAAAAATAATGATGTCGTTGATGTAGATGCTACCAGCTCCTTTATTGATTCTTTAACATACTGGCAAGCTATTAACTTATGGGCTACCCTATTGGTAGCTAAAGATAAGGCCAAGAGTTTAAAGCAAGCTCGTAATGAAGCAGAGGTTAAATATTCTGATATAGATAAATTGAAATATGAATTAAACGAAGCACTTAACAGTCCAATTTATTGAAATCGAGGTTTGAATCATTGAGTGAAATATTTAAAATAGAAAGTTTAAATGATGTATTCAATTTACCTGAATCAGAAGAAATGTTATCAACAGTTGATGATAGACCGAATATAACAAAAGATGTCCTCATCCATTTACTAAAAGGTGGACCAGTTGTTGACTTATCTGATGGGGAGTACATACACTGGTTGCAACTCGATAAGAGTGCAATTGATTATATTAATAATTTAAGGTAGTCATGCCACAGCATGGCTATTTATATACCCAAAATTTGCTTCTTTTATTATTAAAAAAAGCCGTTTCCGGCTATTCATTAATTTAAGTTTAAAGTGATGTCATAATTGTGATCAGAGTTTTCATCTTCGTAATCATCAGTATCATAGTAAGCATCAAATTTAAGGCGTAAAGTCTTCATATCACTGATTTTACTTAGCTTTTCAATAGGAAAGAGGATATCACCTTGTTTTGTAACACCTTTGGAGATTTCTCCCGCCCAATTTTCTTTATAACCTTTTACAGTGTCAAGAACAGCATCTACTTGTTGTCCGTCGTTTGTTACTAAGGTACCTTGATCAGGATAAGTCGTAATGTCTCTGTTAGCTGCGACAATCATATGAATGATAATATAGCCCTCAGCTTTAGTATTTGAGTCATCATCTGAAGTGTATGGATTCAATTTGAATATAGATACCCTTGAGACTTTAATATTAGCTGGTTGCCAAGAATCATCATTAAATGAAACGTCATAAGATTTTTGATCTAAAATCTTGTGATTATCGTAATTGATATCTAAGGTATCTTTATTTGAAGATGATTTTGCACCTTTTTCTGTTTGCATTGTAGTATGTCCAGATGCCTTATTAGAAGTATCGTCATCAGATGAGCTTCCGCCACTACCAATCATTCCAAAGATAATAACAACTAGGACAACGACAATAAGCCAAAACCACCAAATTTTGTAGAACGGTTTATTATTTTTCATCTTAATTTACTGCCTTAGCGTTTTTTGAAGGGTGGTGTAAGAAAATAAATACAGTACCTACGATCAATACAACAATTGCAGGGAATGCCATTGCTGCTGAAAGTAGAAATAATGCACTGCCGATAATTCCCAATACTGGGCCAAAAATAGAAATGCTGTGTTGCTTACTTTGAATAAGAGCTATAACATTCACGATGATGCCGATAGCGGCCATAATGTAGAAAAATGTACCTGTTCCGCTAGTAAGATTAGTACCGCCAAATGCATCGCTAGCAGCAGTACTGAAGATTACTGGCCATGAGACAGCAAATAAAACGCAATTTACAATATCTAGTATCCCTGTCCAGATATTTATTTTTAGATTCTTCATTAGAAAAGTCCTCCCCTAAAATTCAGCTTTTAATGTCGTCAGTATTTGGACAAAAATCAGTTTCCTAAAAATGGTAATCCGTAATTATATCTTAAATCCTTGTAAGTATCAGGTAAATGACCATTCTCTTCTATATAAAGGTTAGTAACCACAGCCATAGCAAATGCATCCGCTTCACGTTCAGTTCTGCGTTCATGAACCTTATTTGATATGTAGTAGGCTGCTAAGCCTTTATGTTCAAGAACATGTCCAATTTCATGTGCCAAAACGAAATAGCGTTGATTTGAATATTTAATATTATTTGACATCATTACTACAGGTTGATCAAAGAAATAGACCGTTTTGGCCAATGGCTTTGGTAACAGTTCTTTCCATTGAATATCTAAATTTAGCTTGTCCGCCCAAGTGAAAGGATCAAAGGTGCCATACCTTTGGCCGATGGTGAAGACAAGCTTATTTAAATCACTTGTTTTCCCCATTTTTCTTTGCTTCCTTTGCCTTAATCTTTTTAAGTTTTTCCCAAAAAATTTGAGTCATGGCAATTTCAACTTTTTCTTTTTCCTCTTTAGTTAAGTCCTCACCATCGAAAGTCATTCCCCCCTCGGAATTTTCGTCAATGAAATTTCTAAGTTCAAGAGTGTCTTTTTTTGTTGCCCAAGCGGGAGTTTGAGAAATGCCAAGCAAATAATCAGCGGTAACATTAAAAAATTTGGAGATAAGTTTGATTTCATCAGAAGATATTTTTCGTTTACCATTTTCCAATCTGCTTAAAGATGTTCTATCTATATTTAAGTATGAAGCAAGCGTTTCTTGACTAATTTTATTTTGTTCACGTAAATTAGTAATTCTTTTACCAATATCATATAAATTATGTGAGCTATTCATAGGCATAACTTCCTTTACAGCTTGATATTATCATGTGCAAATATTGCACGCAATAAAAAGTGAGAAAAAAACACTAAAACATATTGACAGTGAGAAAAATGCACACTATAATGAATTTATCAAGTGAGATATTCTCACACTAGGAGGTGAAAAAATGTTAGATTTAAAAAAGATAAGAGATAGAAGAATTAAAAAAGGTATTTCTCAAGAAGAAATGGCCAAAGCAATAGGACGCTACTCTAGAACTACTTACACACGTATTGAAAACGGTGAGGTATCTCTTAAGGCTAGTGAATTAGAAGCATTGGCTAAGGCTCTAGATGTACCCATCAATTATTTTTTTGATGACAATAGTGAGAAAAACTCACACAAGATGCTTACTTAAATCTTGATAACTAAATTATATTAAAAGCCCGCCTGTCAAAGTTAGACATTTTGGATAGGCAAAGGGGGTGAGAAAAATGAATAATGTAAATATTTTCCAAGAACTTGAAGACTTGAGATACCGCAAAAACGTAAGTCAACGTAAGATTGCAATTTTATGCAATGTAAAACCAGCGTCTGCTGGCGAGTGGTTCACAAAGCACCATGTTGATGATAAATATTTATGGATAATTGCTAATTCAGAGTATGGCGATGATCGTTTCTTACTAGCACTTCTATGCTACGAGTTAAGACTACCAAGCTCTTATCTAAATTCTTTAAGAAAGAATAGAGAAGACAGCCTAGCTGATCTAATTGGAGCGCAGCAAGAGGACAGTGAAAGTGACACAGCAATTATCAATCTAATGAACTTACTAAGCCTTGAGATTCCTAATAAAAAGGAAATCGGAAGTAATTCGTTAGAACTATTCGATACAGGTTTGAAGATGATTTTATCTGCTACAAATATTTTAAAGAGCGAAGGTATTTCGGTACCCGAAGCCTTACTAGAAAGGAGAGAAGTAAACAATGCAAGAGCCTAAAACAATGATGATTGATTTTGGTAACGGACTAGAAACTTATGTTTTAACTCCAATAGATGAATATAACGAACAACAAGCCGAAAAATCTAAGGATCACACGTTTGAAAATCTTTCATGGGCGCTCAAAACTACGGGAATTAAGTCAAGAAACACTCTAATTCCAAAACTTGAGCGATACCGAGATCAACTTGATGTTGATAATGGCGGTTGCGTTTACTTTCCCGAAGCTAGAAGAAAACCTTGGAAGTTTTATCCAAAAGAATTCAAGCAATTTATTGAACGACACAAAAAGGAGTTTATGAAAGCGGAGGTAATTTAAATATGTTTGATCCAGAAGAATATAAACGTCAAAGAAAGTTAGCAAAGAGTTCTTTCAAAATTGAACAAGTACCAGAAAAAACACTGTTGATGATTAAACAAGGATATTCAAATATGGAAGAATCATTTGACACTCAAATCCCTGAAGAACTTATTTTCGAATGGTCGGAAGCTGATCTAAAGGCCAAGTTGATTCGTTCAGAGCAAGACAAATACACATACAGATTCACATTTTAGGAGGTGATACAGATGGTTACATCAGATGCAATTTTTGGCTTTGGGATGTTTATCGTGATCGGTTTAGGAATTGGTTCAGTTGTCGAAGAAGAAGGCGGTTTTCTTAATTTGTTTGATATTGATGATAAGAAACGTAAATCAGTTCAGAAGTTTTGGAAGAAATTGACCGGCTCAATCTTTGGTAAGAATGAAGAAACTAATACGGATACCTATACGCAACATACACCAGAGGTCATAAAAAAAGACTCCCTATCCACAAAATAGAGAGTCCAAGGTATTACAAAATATTTATACATTTATTTTAACACGTTAAGAGGAATTTGAAATGGGCAATTTTGATAGTTGGCTATCTGATGAAGATAGCGTTATTAAGGCTGATTCTTATTACGAAGAGAAAGCCAAGGAAGACGATATTAAAGCAGACAGAGCGGAGGAATTTTAATTATGAAGGACTTAGCAAGAATACCAGTTAAAGAGTTAGTTAGATCAGATACGATTAAGAGCAAATTCAATGATGTTTTAGGTAAGAGAGCACCACAATTCATTTCCTCAATCGTGAATATTGTTAATAGTAATCAAGATTTAAAGAACGTTGATCAGACAAGTGTTATTTCATCGGCACTAGTAGCAGCATCTTTAGATTTACCGATTAATCAAAACTTTGGATATATGTATTTGGTTCCATATAGTGGTAAAGCTCAACCTCAAATGGGTTATAAAGGCTACATTCAATTGGCTCAACGTTCTGGACAATACAAGCGATTAAATGCCATTTCGGTCTATAAAGATGAATTTCATGGATGGAATCCATTGACTGAAGAACTTAACTATACGCCAGCATTTAGAGATAGAGACAAGGATGAACAGCCTATTGGATACGTTGGTAGTTTCAAATTGCTTAACGGGTTTGAAAAGACAGTATTTTGGACACATTCAATGATTGATGATCACCGTCAAAAATTCTCAAAAATGTCAGGTAAACAACAGCCTTCCGGAGTTTGGGC
>NZ_AZDO01000150.1 GCF_001435505.1 Companilactobacillus futsaii JCM 17355
CACCGTCAAAAATTCTCAAAAATGTCAGGTAAACAACAGCCTTCCGGAGTTTGGGCAACTGATTTTGATGCTATGGCGCTAAAGACGGTCTTAAGAAACCTGATTGGTAAATGGGGTCCAATGTCAGTAGATATGCAAACAGCTTTCTTAACAGATGAAGAAACTGTTGATGATGTTTCTAATGATATTAAAGATATCAATGCTACCGAGACAGATGAAGCACCAGCATCTGATGTATCTGAATTGATTAATAATAATGATTCATCTTCTAAGAATACAAAGAAAACAAGTTCTAAGACGTCACGTAAGGCCAAAGAAAATAGTAATCAAGAGGTATTAGATGGATTTGAAAAGGAGATAGATGACGATGCTGACACCAACAAGTGATTTAACTCAAGAAAATTATTATGATCGTTCGACAGATTGGGATTATCAATCACCAACCTTTTTCAAAAAGTTCTTGAAGTGTGAGGCTGAAACGATGGCTGAGCTAAACGGAGAATACTCCGATATGAACCATGAAGCACTCTTGGTTGGTAATTACCTTCATTCTTATTTTGAAAGCTCTGAATCACATCAGAAGTTCATTGATGACCACAAATCAGAGATCATGACTAGAACTAAGAAATTGAGAGCACCATTTGAAAAAGCTGAAGATATGATCGATACCTTGAAGGAAGATTCATTGTTCCAGGGACTATATCAAGGAGAAAAAGAAGCTATCGTTACTGGTTTCATTGATGGAGTCCAATGGAAAGGCAAAGTTGATTGCTTGAATTTAAAACGTGGTTACTTCCTTGATTTAAAGACTTCGAGAGATATCCATAAGAAGTTTTGGAACAACGAAGATCGAGAATGGCAATCGTTCGTAGCTGAATACAACTATCAGCTTCAAATGTATGTTTATAGGGAACTTATCAGACAAACATTTGATATTGAGACAACGCCCTATATAGTGGCAGTTTCAAAGGAAAAAGTTCCAGATAAAATGGTTATTTCAATTCCTGATTATCGATTAGAAGAGGCGGCAATGCAGAT
>NZ_AZDO01000151.1 GCF_001435505.1 Companilactobacillus futsaii JCM 17355
GTGTTTTTTTATTTATTTTTTCTTAAGGTGGCTAACTTGATTATAAAATTCGCCATAACAAAAAAATCTCATTAAAACGTCTAATAATGACATTTTAATGAGATTTTTTGCTTCTTTAATTAGCAACTAGACTTCAAACGCGACGACGGCTAGTTGATGGGAAACCTAGTTGTTCACGATATTTAGCAACTGTTCGACGAGCAATCTTGAGTCCGTCCTTTTGCAACATATCGGAAATTTTCTGGTCGCTCAATGGCTTCTTCTTATCTTCATCATTGATAATATCTTTGATTTTTACTTTTACTTGATCAACTGACTTATCTTCACCAACTGTCACTTTACTACGACGGGAGAAGAAACGCTTCAACTCAAAAATACCAAAATCAGTTTGAATGTACTTCCCGTTGATTGTTCGACTGACAGTTGATTCACTAATTTGCAACTTTTGAGCAACATCCCTGATCAACAATGGCTCAAGTGCTTGCGTATTTTGCATAAAAAATTGATATTGAGCTCTGACAATACATCTACCAATGATTGAAATGGTATCGATTCGACGCTGCAAATTATATTCCAAGGTCTTATATTGATTGTACTTATCATGAATATACTTTTGAACATCATCATCAGTTGATTTTACTAAGCGGTCATAAGTTTCTTCAGCAAAGACCAGTTGTGGTTGACCATACTTAGTGATTGATAGAGTCAATTTATCCTGATTCTTTTTTACTTGTAATTCTGGAACAACGTATTGCTCATTTTGTGAAGTATATCTTTGTCCAGGATTTGCTGACAAAGACTGGATAAAATTAATATCTTTTTGCAATTCCACATTAGAAATCTTCAAACTGCGCTTCAATTGCTTCCACTCATGTTTAGTGAACAATTCAAAGTTATCACTCAACATAGACATAATCTCTGCGTTGGCGTTATCTGCTTGAGCTTGCAAGTATAAGCACTCTCTTAAATCACGAGCTCCAATCCCTGGAGGGTCTAATTGTTGCAATAACGTCTTCGCATCAAGCAACATAATTGGCGTTATATCTTTTACTTCCTCAAAAATTTCCTTATCTGACAAAGTCAAATAACCATTCGGATCTAATTGTTCAATCAAATAAATAACCAAATCACGCAAAGCTGTTTTTCTCATTGTCAATTGAACTTGATCTAATAAATATTCAAATAATGATTGTTGTTCATCTTTAATTTGATATGAAGTATTATTACTATTTTCAATAAATGGCATATCCAAATTGACATGGACGTCAAATAACGGATTCTCCAAACTTTGTTCATTTAAATAATCAGCTAAATCAATTGCGTCAGATTGTAATATTAAAATAGACTGACGCATCCCTTGGGTCAAAGACAATCCCTGAACTTGTTTTTGATTCAAGTTTTGTTTTAATTCCATTAGATTCACTCCCTTCTTAACAGCACTTTCACTATAACTAATATAATGATAGCGCTTTTTAAGCAATTTGTATTCTTCTCAAAAAAATTAATTTGCCAAATTACGCTTAATATCCAAAAAACTTTTTAATCCCGATGAATTAAGACGAATCAACCGATCCCTGAATTCATCTTTATCAAGCTGCACTTGTCCGTCATTATATATTCGAAATAATAATAAAGTATTACGAATCAAGAAATTAGCACAGATATATGCATCCAATTTACAGAGCTTAAATTCCTTTAAAATAGCATCAGCCAAACCTTTTGAAACTCTCTCTTCAACTTGTCGAGCGATAAAAAGATAATCAGTCGAAGTCATCATAAAAGTATAAAATTCTCGTGCTTGTGAAAAAAAATCAAATACTTTGTCAAAAATATAACCAGGAATTGATAAACCTTTTTTAAGAGGTTCTTCTAAAATCAGCTGTAAAATTTTTTCAGAGATTTCAACCGCAATCGTCGTCGCAAATTCATCGATCGAATCATAATGCAAATAAAAAGTTTTCCGATTGATTTTAGCTGTTTTGGTCAATTGTTTGACTGTAATATCTCGATATTTGGTAGTTTTAGTCAGTTCTTTAAATGCTAGTTGTAAGGACTGATTAGTTTTACGTACCCGCCGATCAATTTTTGTCATTATCCTCACCATCACTATTTTTGGCATCACTATAACATATTTTTGATAAGAATTTTTTCCAATATTTTATAGCTTTCAAGCAAGAACACTTCAAATTTATAGATGAAATGTCCATTGATTTGAAGTGCTTTTATTTGCATCTTTGTAATCGGTATATATAACAATCGTTATTTAATAAGTATAATTATTTAATTGGTCTATTTATTTTACTTGTTTTTTTGTAGGCCATATACTCTAGTTGTAACGAGAATATGTATGGGTTCGGCACCAATAATCAAGTTACTAATTTTTAATAACTTATCGTATTTTAAGGGAGATGCTTTTTAATGAATATGAAAAAATCATTGATTGTTACGTCCTTAATTGGATTATTTATAGCATTTCTAATTTTCTTTGTTCCACAAATCTCAGTTCAAGCAGCTACAACGACTACTCCAGCTGAAACAACGGCTTCTCCGCCTGGGAATAGTACATCCAAAAGTTCGTCTACAACTACTAGTTCGACTAATACTCAAGCTACACAACCAACAACCACAGCTGTAACACCTAGAGCTTTAACAATTACTGGCTTAGGTGCTGAAGATGCAACTTTGACCGATGTCAATGGCAATCCTGTCAAACCAAGTGATGACTTGTATACTTGGTTGAATTACAAAGTAAATTACAATTGGAGTATTCCAGATGGCGTTCAAATCACTGCTGGCGACACGACTCAATTCACTTTACCTGAAGGCGTCGTTGCTAACGGAGATTTGACCTTCCCTATTTACAATAGCAGCAATACTGAAATCGGTACCGCTACGATCAAAAATGGTGAAACTGTTGGTACTTTAACCTTCAATGATGTTTTATCTAACACCAATGCTAATCGTAAAGGCACCTTGACTTTAGTCTCAAAAGGTACAAATACTAGCAACAACACCGAAGGCGAAGATTGGATGTTCAACAAACTAGGTTGGGTCGCAGGATTCGATGCTAACAACGTTCCAAATGAATTGACTTGGAATATTGCCTTTAATCCTAATGAACACAACTTAAGCGGCGTTGTCATTACTGACACTTTAGGTCCTAACCAAGAGTACATTCCTGGTTCTCTATCAGCTATCGGCGGATCTTATGGACCTGGTGGCTTTGTAAGTAATGGTCACCAATTAAATCCAACAGTTACAACTGATGGTAACAAGGTTATCATGACCTTCCCTGGCAACGTTACAACTGCTGTCGATATTTATTATAGAGTTAAAGTAACAAACACTAATGCCAGCGGTTCAACTACTTGGACCAACAACGCAACCATGGCTTCAAGTGAAGGCACGAATAATATCAGTGCTTCAACATCTTGGGGTGGTTCTGGGACTGGTAATGGTGATCAACAAGTCGGTAGTGTTTCATTGCAAAAGTCTGATGCTACAACTGACAAAGCCTTAAGTGGTGCTGAATATCAATTAGCTGACGGAACTGGCTACGTCATCATTTCCAACGCTGAAACTGATGAAAATGGTCAAATCAATATTCACAACCTACCATATGGTTCTTATACTTTAACTGAAGTAAAAGCTCCTGATGGTTACTTGATTAACCAAAGTCCAATTGAATTCACTATTCCAGATAAAGATGGCAATGTCGATCTTAAAGTTAGTCAAAGTGATAAAGCCATCCCTGGTTCAGTTATTTTAACTAAATCAAATGCCGAAACAAAGGATCCAATTGCTGGTGCTACTTTTGAATTATTAGATAGTACTGGTAAGGTCATCCAAAGTGGACTCGTAACTGACAACAGTGGTAAATTAGCTATCGACGACTTACCTGTTGGCAACTACTCCTTAGTTGAAACTGCTGCGGCACCCGGTTATGAATTGGATGCTACACCATTGAACTTTACAATTGCTTTAAATCAAACTACTCCATTAGCTCTTGAAAAATTCAACACTGCTCTTGATACAACACCAGATACTGGTAGTGTTATTTTGACAAAAGTTGATGCAAGTGATGTTAATACAGTTTTACCTGGTGCTGTTTATGATTTAGTAGACAGTACTGGCGCAATTCTTCAAACGGGTTTGACAACTGATGCTAAAGGCCAAATCACTGTTCCTGATTTACCAACTGGCACTTATTCATTTGTCGAAACCAAAGCTCCTGAAGGCTATCAATCAAGTCTTCAACCAATCAACTTTACTATTTCCAAAGGTGAAACTACTCAAGTAGAAGCTAAGGATACCTTAATCGAAGAAGATATCCCAGTAACACCTGTAGAACCTGAAAATCCCGGCACTACACCTGGTACTGCACCTCCTACAACAAATCCAGAAAATCCTAGCCAACCCGGAAATCCTGGTACTACTGAACCTCCTGTAACTACTAACCCAGAAAGTCCTAGCCAACCTGAATCTCCTAGCATTACTGAACCTCCTGTAACTACTAATCCAGAAAGTCCTAGTCAACCCGAAAATCCTGGTACTACTGAACCTTCTGTAACTAGCCCAGAAAGTCCTAGTCAACCTGAATCTCCAAGTGCAACTGAACCTGTCTATCCAGAAATTCCTGGTACAGAAAATGCCGAAGAAGCTCCTAGTTCTTCCACTCCTTATCCAGAAACTCCTGGTACACCTTCCAATACTACTAGTTCTAGTTTGAAACCATCTGTTTCAACTAGTGGAACAAGTAATTCAACAATCCCTATTTCTGGTCAATCATCATATGAAAAAGGTACATTTCCACAAACTGGTAATGAAAACAGCTTATTCATGATGATTAGTGGATTGTTCATCGCTTTGTTCGTACTTCTCAAGTATTGGATCAAGAGATTAAGTTACTAACTTTTCTGAAAAAGAAGACCTTGCAATGAAGTGCAATAAAAAAGTTAGACATTTTTATAAGTTTTAAGAAATCATGGAT
>NZ_AZDO01000028.1 GCF_001435505.1 Companilactobacillus futsaii JCM 17355
GTTTATTTTGTTTAGGGAGCATCTCAATCACCTCGATGCCTAATTATAACAAAAAAAGAAAACGCTACCGAATGCTTTCGCATTCAAGTAACGCTTTCCTCATTAAGTTAACTACTTTTTCAGCAGTCTCATTATTATCTGCATCCTATTTATTTTGGCTCAAATTAATTTGTTTCTGATTGATAAGCTAAATTACGTTTTTTCATTCTGCCTCGATACCAGAAGAATAACAACAAGTAAACAACAATTGTTCAATTGGTCCTTCTTTAGTAGCAGAGCCAATCATCCCAATATTCGTATCATTCAATAGAATATTCCTAAACATTGAGGTAATAAATGGTGCTGTTAAAGTAGCTGACCACAAGAAAATTGGAATTTCCACTACTCCAATAATAATCATTCGAAAGACTTTTCCACGTGTTACAACCAACAACGATGGTGTAATACCCATGGCAATCAAACCACCCAAAGGAATAATACGATTACCTGGCAACAAGAAAGCCTCGATAATCAAGCAAGGTGCTAAAATATTAGCCACTGACCAAACTTCGGGACGACTGGATAAAAAGGCCCAATCCAAACCAACAAAGCTCATATTAACGCCATATTTATTTAAATGATCAGTGATAACTTTAATAATTGGATCAAGTGAAGAAGTCAACCATGAACCGATGAGATTGAACAGTTCCATGAAAGCTCCTAACAAGAATGCCAATCCAAAAATATCCTTCAAACTGATTTGTCCGAATAAACCAATTAAAATTCCTAGGAAAAATCCGGTTGCAAATTTAGAACTCCAAAAACCGACCGCTTTATTTAATTTAGTTGAATTGAAATTAATTTTATCAATACCCGGAATCAAATTACAGATTTCGTCCAACAGCATTACGATAGGATTCATCAAGTAGTTCATATGAGTTGAAGTCATCGGACCTTTTTGATCATTCATTAGGTCATTAAAAGTTGGTTTCATCAAATCTGAATTAATAAACTTCAAAATTCCTAAGGCAATCACGAAAATCAAGCTGACAACAATATTTGCACCCATGTACATCGCTAATAGACCTACGAATGACAAATGCCAAATATCAAAGACATCGACATCTAAAGTCTTCGTAACATGATAATGCAACAAAATCACATTAACGATCATCATAACTAATAAAACTAATAAATTATAAGCTGAAGTCCATGTGATAATAGCTGCTGGCGTCCAACCTAAATCAATTACATTTAAATTTAACCCTGTTTTTGCTACTAATTTGGCAATATCAGGATTATAAGTTTGCATCAACAACGAAACTAATGAGGTCGTTGCCATAATCGCAATTAAAAATTTAATAATGCTTTCAACTATTTTGGTAAAATGCGTCTTACCAATTATCATAACAATAATTAACAAGATACAGACGACACTCAAGCCATTGGCAAAAGTAAAAAAACTCATAAATTGTATCCCCCCTAGCAAAAAAGCTGAAGAGATACACTTCCAGCTTTTTTACCCTCTAAATTTTGAATTCATAGACTGGTGTTAGAGCAATGTTTTCAAGTTCCATTATCTCACCTGAGTCAACTTCACTTCTAGCAGCCATTGGTGAATCACTTTTAATTTCTTGCCCCTTCTTAATTGGAGTAATTGAAATATAAACTTGTTCATCATGTCCTATATTAAGATTACGTCTCAAACCGATTTCCCATGTTCTACCATTAGCATAATTATCATTGATCAACTCATCATTATAGAAGGCATAACCAATGTCCCCTTGATAGTCGACTTTCAAGCGTAAATCTTTAACTGAATCTTTAATTAAGTCATTGGTGTCAATATTCAAAATCACTTTGCCATCTGTGACATGTTCTTCACTAAATTTAGGTGAGACTTTAGCTGTACTTAACTTATAAGTCGTAGTTAAATCATCATCCGAGATTACAGGAAGCTTATTTAGCAATGTATCAGAAATTAGTCCGTCAATTGCCGTAATATTAATTTCATTATCTTCACTTTCAAATCTTAAGCCGTTTTCATCAACTAGTAATTCTGAAGAAGCAAACAAAACATTTTCCTCATCATTAAAATTAAATTTCCAAAAGCTTAAACTTTGTTCATTAGTTAAGACATATAAATTAATCACTTTATCCTTTTGATTAATTAATGTTAATTTAGTCATTTGTGAACTATCTGGGTGGACAATAATCGTGCCATTTTCTTGATCGATTTTTCCACTAGTAAGCTTAATGTCCTTAACAGTTTCCTTATTGAAAACTAGTTCTGGTTTCATTCCCTTTGGTTGGTAGAAGAAGTAATTAGTTTGATTATTCTTTTCCAATTTAGTAATCAATTGAATAGTTGCTGTCTTAAGTAACATATCATTCAGGTTCAAGTTAAATGGTAAAATACAGCTTTCCTCTTTGTCTATATCAAAACCGCCTTTATTAGGAATTCTTAATTCTTCATTTTCCAAATTCAATGTAATTGACTCATTCTTCTTGTCGGTTGTTTCGATATGGTCTTGATAATTATTAATAAAGACATAGCCAGATCCGTCTTTTTGTCTAATTGAATATCTTAATTGTTTGGTATCCTCTGGCTTAATATCTTCAGCACCTTCAGGCAAAACTGTTTCCATCTTACAGAAATCATCTTGGAATGTCGCGAAGAAATAGTGTTGGCGTTTTAGACGATAATATGATGGACGCGCTTGACCAAATTCACCTAAAGCAGCTTGATAATCGTAGCTGATTTTGGGAGTAGCAGCCTCATTCAAATAAGGTGTCTTGATTCCGCGAGGATTTGAGCCACCGTGGAATACATAATATCCAACAAAATTACAACCACTTGCAACTTTTACATTAGTCATAGCATCAACACTTTGATATGGAAGTTTAAAACGATAACCATAAAATACAGTCATACCTCCGCCCATTTCACAGGCTGCATAAGGTACTTCCTTAGGGTCATATTTAGGATCGAAATTGTAAGTTGGATAGCGATAATCACGATAAATGTATTCTGGAGTTGCGGGGTGTTCTTTGACTGTTTTGTCATAGAAAATCCAAGGCCAGAATGCATATCCACCCCAAAGTGGTAAAACGGTATCTGTTTCAGCAACGGCACCACCCCAACCAGTTCCAGTATAAATTGGAGCAACCATGCCAGCTTCTTTAGCTAATTTCTTTAAAGTCTTAATGTGTTCATTGCCATCAAAACCTGATGGAATCCATTCATTACTAGTTCCAGTTGTTATCTCCCAGGATGCTCCAGCGTGTTGGAATTCATTTTCTAGTTGAATTCCGATAATAGGTCCACCATCTTTATAAAACAGACCATGGACTTGCTTACCAATCTCATCATACAATTTCTTTACAAACATCAAATAACGTTTATCGTTTGATCTCGGAACTAACGGTTCAGCGTAAAGCCAGTCAGGATAACCACCGTTTCTTGCCTCACCATGATCCCAAGGTCCAATTCTTAAAATTACATCAATATTATGTTTCTTACACAAAAGAATAAAACGTCTTAAATCTTTATTACCTGTCCAGTCAAAATGACCTTTAATTTCTTCATGATGATTCCAAATGACATAGGTAGGAATAATATTGATACCACCCATCTTCATCTTGATCAATTCATCTTCCCACTCTTCACAATTGTAACGACTAAAGTGGAACTCACCACAAATTCCAAAGAATGGATGATTGTCTCGAACCATATAATGATTAGTAAAACTAAATTCGTTGCCTTGCGGATCCTTACCATGCAATTGTGGCAATGCTGGATGAATATCATTAACTTGATTTCTTAAATCGATTGAGTGTTCAAAAGTTTTCATGATTTATTTTTCTCCTTTTAAGCAGTTGCTTCATTTCCCTCTGCAAATTGATTTCCATAATTAAGGGCTTTTTTATCACCTGTCAACAATTTCATTGAGATTAATGTGAATACACTGGACAAAATACCTATTAACAAATAAGTATTTGAAAATCCAATAGCAGCATAAAAAGTACCAAACAATGGTGATAGGATGATTGACATAGCTGAACTAGTAAATAGGCATCCTAAATATACAGAAGATGATAAACGTAAATCAAAGTTCAAAGAAATGTACTTAAATTGAGCTACTAAGAATAATGGCTTTTCAAATGAGTGAATACACTTCATAATTCCAATCCAAAGTGGTCCCCATTGGAATGAAGAACCTACAATTCTAATTGACATAATGGTTCCGGCAAGTAGCAAAGTTCTTTTGGCCCCTAATTTTTTACAAATTACAGGAGCAACCGCTAAAAAGATTGCTTCAAAGAAAGTTTGGATAGAACCTAGATCACCAAACCACTTATTACCAACAGCTTCAGAAGAAAATTGTTGCACAAAATAAGTACCAAATTGTTGATCATAAACATCATAAATTGAACCGACACCAATCATAAAAATTAATAGGAAAATAAATTTCTTGTTTTTAACAAGTCCAAATGTATCTTTAACTTTAACAGAATCGGCTTTTTCTTTTTCTTCGACCGTAAGATTAATCTTAGTTGCAGCCAAAGCAATCATAGCCAACAATCCAGCTAATGAAGCTAACCAAAAAGTAATATTAGGATCAATGTTAATAATACGACCGGCTAAAAATGTGGCAGCGGCCCAACCGAATGAACCAAACATTCTACATCTACCATATTCAAAACCGTATTTTCTAGAAACTTTATCCATAAATGAATCAATGGCACCGTAACCCGCATTGAAGACAAATCCTAAATAAATTCCTCCAATAACAGCTCCTAACCAAAAAACACTCTTTAGTAAAGGACCATAAACATAGATAAAAAATGGCCCAATTGGTAGGAGAATCAATAAGATTCCTAATAACAAATTCTTTCTCAAACCAATCTTATCGGAAACATATCCGAAAAGTGGCTGCATAACTAATGCCATAAATGAATTGGCAGAATAAAGAATACCAGTTTGAGTACTGCCAATCTCCATTACTTGACCCAACCAAATAACAAAGAAAGACATGGCTGCTGACCAGGCAAATAGGTAAAAGAAACTAACTGCACTAATAGCAATATAATTACGTTTACGAACATCTAACTTTAGCAATTCTAGCAACTCCTCAATTATTTTATTTTTTGTAGACCTACGTTTTTGAATTCAACAAAATAATAAAATAAAAGCGCTTACATAAAAATAGACGTTTTTCTTTAAAAGATGGACAAATCTACACTGGATGACTAATTTTTAATCCACTGCCGTATTGCTTCCTAAAGTGGGCTGGTGAAACTTGATAAACCTTTTTGAAAGTTCTCGAAAAGTAATAAGGATCATTATACCCTAAGCTTTGGGCGATTTGCTGAATTGATAAATTAGTGTTTTGTAAGTAGTGACTAGCTTGTTTAACTTTGATTGAAGTGATGAATTCATTTGCTCCCATATCAAGATTCTTTTTAAATATTCTGCTCAAATAACTCACTGATACACCCAAATAATTGGTTAAATCTTTTAAAGAAATTGGTCTATCCAAATTATCATAAATGTATTGAATAGCCTTAGTTAAATGCTCGTTTCCCATTGTTTTATTATCTTGTGGTAATTTAGTATGCAAAATTATATAAGACAATAGTGTACCCAAAACTTGTGAGTCATAAAAAATAGCTTCAAATGAAAAACCTGATGACAAAGCCTGAATCATTTGCCAAAAAAGCGACATTAAATAATTATTGCTATCTTCAGAACTTTCATTCAAATACCAAAATTCTGGTTTGAAATTGTATGATGGAGATAAGTACTCTTTGACCATTGTTCCAGTAAAATGTACCCAAAAAATGTCCCAAGGCTTATCTTTCGATGCATAATAAGTGTGTTCTTGATTCGGTGGCATAATGATGATCGATCCCCGATTCATTTTCCAACTATTATCTTTCGATTCAACTGTACCCTCACCATTAGTACAAAAAATCATCACCCATTCATTTGCACCTACTGGTCGATGAACGTAGTGATATTCAGCATGAGGATAAAATCCTAAATCTGTAATGTACAAATTTTTTAAAATTGTAGAGAAACTAAATTCTTTGATTATTTCTTGTGGTAAAACAAACAAATATTCATTTGCAAATCCGTCTAATTTTTTCAATTAAATCCCTCCAATTAACTTGTACTCTTATTATCAATATAACATTATATTCGGATTTAAAAAGCGCTTACATTAATTAGTGTAAAATTGTCCATCTTTAGTAGTCAACTATGCATTCAAAGTAAGCGATTTCGGTAATAATATGTCCATTAGAAACCAAAAAGGAGACTCGAAAATGGACGCTATTAAAAATAATCAAGATACAAAAGTAACTATTACTGAGAAAAAAATTACTATTCCAACTTATAAAACTGGTAAACCCGAAAAGAATCCCTTATTTTTAGAAAATCGTGCTTATCAAGGTAGTAGCGGTAAAGTTTATCCTTACCCCGTTACTGAAAAGATCCATGATACTAAAGAAAACAAAGAATATACTGCTGTAATCATGGAGAATAAGTACGTTCAAATTACCTTCCTACCAGAACTAGGTGGCAGAATTCAAAGAATGTTAGATAAAACTAATAACTATGATTTTGTCTATTACAACCACGTTATTAAACCTGCCTTAGTAGGCTTAGCCGGCTCTTGGATCTCCGGCGGTATCGAATTTAACTGGCCACAACATCATCGTCCCGATACTTATTTACCAATTAACTACAAGATTCAAAATAACTCCGATGGTTCTAAAACACTTTGGATGAGTGACGTTGATCGAATGTATGGAACAAAAGTCGTTGTTGGCTTTACTCTGTTTGAAGACAAATCATACTTAAAACTCGATGAAACTTTCTCAAATCCTACTGAATTACCACAAACCTTCTTATGGTGGGCTAATCCCGCTGTTCCTGTTAACAATTATACTCAATCTATCTTTCCACCTGACGTTCATGCTGTATTTGACCATGGTAAAAGAGCTGTTTCAACTTTCCCTATTGCAACCGGTGAATACTACAAAATGAATTACTCTAAAGGGGTAGACATCTCTCGTTACAAGAACATCCCTGTTCCAACTTCATATATGGTGGCACATTCCGATTACGATTTTCTAGGAAACTATGATTATCAAAAAAAGGCTGGACTATTACACGTTGCTGACCATCACACATCTCCTGGTAAAAAACAGTGGACTTGGGGAAATGGAGACTTTGGAAAAGCTTGGGATAACCAATTAACTGATAACGACGGTCCTTACATTGAACTAATGGTCGGTACTTTTACTGATAATCAACCTGACTTTACTTGGCTAAATCCTCACGAGCAAAAACATTCCGTTGAATACTTCATGCCTTACCGTGAAGTCGGTTCAGTCAAAAACGCTACTATTAACGGTGCCATCAATTTAACTAAGAATGAGGATATTTTTGAATTATCAGCTTACACAACAGCTAAATATGACGGGGCTCATTTAGACCTAAAGCATGGTACAGACATTATTAAAACTTTCAAAATTAATATTGCCCCAGATCAGCCGTTTACTACCTCAGAGACTAATATTGATTACCCTCTTGAAAGCTTAGAATTGGCACTTTTCGATAAAGACAATAATTTATTAGTCAGTTATAAACCACAAGAAAAAAAGATTGAAAATATTCCTGATCCAGCTAAAGCCATCGACTCACCAGAAAATATCAAGACTAATGATGAATTGTTCTTTGCTGGTCAACACTTGGAACAATATCGTCATGCCAGTTTTAATCCTAAAGATTACTATTTGGAAGGATTAAAACGTGACTCGCGAGATAGCCGTATCAATGATGCTTATGGTCTTCTTTTATATCGCAGTGGTTTATTCAAAGAAAGTGAAAAATATTTCAGAAGAGCTATCAGCCGTATTGATGAGCACAACACTAATCCACGTTCAGGAAGTGCAATGTATCATTTAGGATTATCATTACGTAAGCAAAATCGTTTAACTGAAGCCTTTGATGCCTTTTATAAAGCTACTTGGTCAGACGATACTAAATCAGTTAGCTTTTTTGAATTGATGAAATTAGCAATTTCATTTGAAAAATATCAAGAATCTTTAGACTTTGCAAAACAAGCACTAAATTATAATTATCAAGATATGAACACGAGATTTTTAAAAATCCATATCTTAAATCTTCTAGGACAAAGTAAAAAAGCACATGATATACTCCAAGAAAGTCTTGCTATAGATCCATTGAATCTAGCCTTACTATATGAAGCTAAGCTAATGAATGATGACTATTCAAATGATTCACTGCTAAAACAAACTAGCGAAAAAATAAATGACGTTCTATCTTTAGCACAATTATTGATTGAAAGTGGACAATTCACAGATGCCATCAACGTTCTTAGCCTATCGGATTCAAATAACCCACTTAAGGAATACTACTTGTCATACACTTACGAATTAATGAATCAACACGAAGATGCACTTCACCATGCTCAGGTTGCAGCACAGTTATCACCTGACTACGTTTTCCCTAACAAATTATTTGATGTAATTGTTTTAAAGAAAATCATTGAATTGAATCCCAACGACGGCCTAGCTAATTACTACTTAGGCAATATGTACTACGATCGTAAAAACTATGATTTAGCTCAGATATCCTGGGAAAAATGTACTAGAAAAAATCCACAGTATTCAATGGCCTATCGTAATTTATCAATCAAATATTTCAATAAGGATAAACAATCACAAAAAGCCTTAACAGCCTTACAGACCGCCTTTAAATTGGATCCTAATAATGCTCGTTTAGTTTTTGAATTAGACAACCTATATGAAAAAATGAATTATCCATTGTCAGAGCGGTTAGACTTCCTAACTAAGAACGAAAAACTAGTTATCCAACGTGACGATAGTTATATCCAATTAATTAGCCTACTCAACGAAACTGGTCATTATCAACAAGCTTATGATAAAATCATGGCTCATAACTTTCACCCTTGGGAAGGTGGCGAAGGTAAAGTCAGTTCTCAATATAAATATTCACTAGTTGAATTAGCTAAACTTGATTTACAAAACAATCAACCACAAAAGGCTATCGACAAAATGACTAAAGCACTCACTTACCCCAAAAACATTGGTGAAGGTAAACTATCAACCATTCATGATAATATTGTCGAATATTATTTAGGACTAGCATACAAACAAAACAATCAACCTGATCAAGCAAACTTCTATCTTAAAGAAGCAACAAAAGGTATTGATGAACCTTCAAGCATGATGTATTACAACGACCAACCAGCTGATTCAATGTTTTATCAAGGTCTCGCCTTTGACGAATTAGACAATCATGAAAAAGCTTTAGCTAAATATCATAAGTTGATCTCTTATGGTGAAAAACATCTTTTCGACAAAATCACACCCGATTACTTTGCCGTTTCTTTACCTGATTCTTTACTATTTGATGAAAATTATCAGGAAAAGAATAGTATTAATTGTTACTATTTAATTGGCTTAGGCTACTTAGGCTTAGGCAAAAATGATGATGCAAAGAAAACATTCAATAAAATCGACACTTTGACAAATCATTTTCAATCTTTAAAACACGTGGAGAATTTCGAATAAAATGAAACTTACTCAGCAAAAATACGACGAAGATAAATTTGAATTCACCTTGCAAAATGACAACAACATGACCGTCAAATTGCTCAATTATGGAGCAACTTTAGAAAAGATTCTCTTACCTAATTCCAAAGGAAAACTCGAGAACATTATTTTAAGTCTCGAAAAACCAAGTGATTACGATAAAGAAAGAAATTACCTCGGTGGTAGCGTTGGACGAGTAATTGGTCGTATTAAAGATGGCTTGTGGCAAGAAAGTAACAAAAAAGTTAATCGTTTCGTACTGAATGAAAATAATAAAACTCACTCACATGGTGGTTACGAAGGTATCGATACTCAGATATTTTCTTTTCAAACACAATCTAACGATGATTCCTGCTCAGTTATTTTCCATCTAATAGATCCTAATGGTCACAATAATTATCCTGGAAATCTAGATTTAACGATAACTTATACTCTTGATAACACTGATACTTTGGCTTATGAAGTCAGCGCCAGTAGTGATCAAACGACTCTTTGCAACATTGCTAATCATGTTTATTTTGCTCTGGATGGCCCAAACACATCAATTGAGAGTAACCAATTAAAAATCAACGCTGATAACTTCTTGCCTTTGGATAAGGATCACTTACCTTTCGGCAAAGAAAATTCCGTTGAGAATAGTGTTTTCGATTTTAAAAAATTTGCTCAAATTGGAGCCACCATCAACTCTAATGACCCTCAGATCAAACAAGAAGGTGGTTTGAATCATCCTTTTATTCTCAATGGTGACCCCATAGCAGCCGAATTAAAATCTAGCGACAAAACTAAATGTTTAAAAATGACAACTACTAATCCATCAATTGTCGCTTATACTGGAAATCATTTTAATCATACCAATTTCACTAAAAATATTGGTAAATACGGTGGTATTGCTTTAGAAGCTCAATATCCCCCAACT
Source organism: Companilactobacillus futsaii JCM 17355 (assembly GCF_001435505.1). Lineage (GTDB taxonomy): Bacteria > Bacillota > Bacilli > Lactobacillales > Lactobacillaceae > Companilactobacillus > Companilactobacillus futsaii. Next base: position 10,547 of record NZ_AZDO01000028.1, read on the forward strand.
AATGACATTCGTCTACTGGATATCGTTTTAACACCTGATGAACAATACTATGCAAAAACCACGTGGAACTTTACGTTTTAAAGAAATCAAAAACTGCTACGATTAATTTCGTCGCAGTTTTTTAAATATTTAATATAATTTTACTTTTTGTGATTAATTGTTTGTTGATATATCATGATATTTTTGCTTCACAATACCATTTTCCTTGCTATACTTGTAACTGCTTTCAAGGAAAACTTGAAGAAACCCCCTACCACAAAACGCAAGGAGTTTTATTATGAAGAAACAAACAACTATCTTACTATCTGCTTTAATTTTAACTGGCTTTTGTAGCCCAATAATTCAAACTGCTGATACTAAAGCTGCAATTGTTAGAAATGTCGACGATATGGTCCCCTCAGGAAAAGTTCTCCATTTCGGTGAAAAATTTGAACTGTCTGATTTAAAGGAAGAAGCCTCAATCCCGGTCAAAGCTTATGCTCAAACTGGACAATTCCTAGAAAATGGATATGTTAAGTTGAATCAACGAAATATTTGGGATCTTCAAGAAAAGAAAGAAACCACTGTCGCAACACCTAGTATTTATACGAAGTCCAATTGGGGTGGACACTTAGAATATGAAGCTTTAAACATCAATTTAAAAATGACTTATGATGACAATACCAAAACTTTTACCTTATTCGATAATGGAAATCCTATAACAGAAGATATTGTCTATGAGTTATACGAAGGTTCCGCCAGAATCCACTACGTTTTAAAAGATACAAAAAAGGAACTTTACACTTATGAGCAAAAAGAAGTTCTACAGTATCGTGATTTTCCTTCTGAGGAAACATTTATGATTGAACCTCTAAGAAAAATTTATGATGCTCCTGAACCAGTAGGTTACTTTGATGCTTATAACATGGACTTTGAAGCTTTAGCAAACTGGAATCCTTTTGAATCCGAAGATGATGACGATGATGTTGATTTTGATAGCCCAATCATTGAAAAATACAATCGCAAAGAAATCGATAAAGATCACGGAACGGAATTTACAGTTTACTTAGAAAAAGCTAAGCCTTATACGATCAATTTCAAAGTTTACTTAGATAACAAGCCTTACTTCTCTAAAAAAGTTACTGGTGAATTACATGGGTCGATTCCACTTCAAGATGAACCTAAAATGCCCGATAGTACAGTAGCTACCTTAAACAAAAGCAAAACTGCTATGAGTACTATCAATGAATATGTTCCTCAACTTGGCACTACTATTCAAACTGGCTCTGTTTTGCACAGTAAAATTTTTGATCAAAACTTTGGTAAAATCGGTGCTGCAAGTACGATCAATGGTCAACCTAACTTTTTAAATACTGGTATTTATGGTATCAGTGGTGAATCTCTTGAAGATAATCAAGTTTTCGTTAACGATGATAACGCTGGTCGAACAACGACTTTAGAACTATACTACGAATCTAACCAAGCTGATGAAACTCCTGATACTTCAGTCACTGCCGACGTTACAATTGAATCTAACTTAGGCAAACAAGTAGTAAAAAACGTTACTGGTAAAGTTGGTGAAGACATTACAGTTACTGTTCCTAAAAAAGATGGCTATGTTGCTGATAAAACAACCGTAATTGCTCACGTCGATAAAGATGGAAAAATTACAACTGAAGAAAAAGTTACTTACACTAAGAAAAATACTAATGAGGAAAAACCTAACAACAACAATAATCAAACTAATAATCCAAATGGCAATAACACTGATTCTAACCTACCCAGTCATTACAACGGTTTAGTTGGAACAATGAAAAAGCCAGTTGATTTATACGACTTCAACATTGGTCAAATGACTAAAAATAAACAACGTCAATTAGCCGCCAACTCCGATTGGAAAGTTGACCAAATCATTACTTTAAATGGCGTAAAATACTATCGTGTGGCCACTAATGAATGGGTTAAGGACAGCGATGTCTATCGTTATGTAGCTCAAAAAGGCATAGTTAACACGAAAGACGTTGAAGTGACTTACCTCTCAAATGTAGAGGACAAAATCGTTAACAACAGAGGACTTGCTGCTAATACTGCTTGGAAATACGACCGTATTGCATACTTGGGTGCTAACGAGACAAAATATTATCGTGTAGCAACTAACGAATTCGTTAAAGCCTCTGACGTGATAAATAACTAAATATTTCTTGCAGCAAAAAAGTCGCCCATGTTTTGGACGGCTTTTTGTTTTGAACTTATTTATTTTGATTGTGTTCCTTTAGATAATCACGAGCCCATGCTAAGTATTTTTCATCTTCAGCAGCATCTTGTGATGTCAAAATTTCGGGACCATTTTCTGTAATTGCTAAAGTATGTTCGTATTGAGCTGACCATGAACCATCAGCACTAGCATAGTAGATCCAATCATCGTTAGGATCTTTCAAAGAACGATCGACGATTTCCAAAGTACCTTCATTAATCATAGGTTCAATCGTAATAGTCATTCCATTCTTCAAACGCAATCCACGACCAGGTTCACCATAGTGCAAAACATCAGGTTCTTCATGCATTGTAGGTCCAATTCCATGTCCACATAATTCACGTACATCCCCATAACCATGCTCATCTTCTGTGTAATGTTGAATAGCATAGCCAATATCACCCAGACGATTGCCAGCAATACTTTGAGCAATTCCTAAATACAATGACTTCTTAGTAACTTCCATCAAGTCAGATGTTTCTTGAGTGACTGATCCGACAGCGTAACTCCAACATGAATCACTTTCGTAACCCTTATAGTTAACTGTCATATCGACTTTTACGATGTCGCCTTCTTGTAAAATCAAATCCTTACGTGGTGTACCATGAGCAACTTCATCATTGACATCAACACAAGTAGCGTATTTATAGCCTTCAAAACCTTTTTCTGAAGGTGTAGCACCATGGCTAACGATATAGTCATTAGCAAATTCTTCAATAGAATAAGCTGAGATACCTGGTTTGATAATGTCACGAAGTCCCAAATGTACTCCTGCCAAAATCTTACCAGATTCACGCATTCCTTCTATTTCTCGTTGTGATTTTAATGTAATCATCTAATATCCCCCAATTTTTAACCTTTATGATATTTCTTATGAAAATCGGTACTAGCTAACGTAATTTTAATTGTCTGAGCAGTAGTTTTAGGAATTCCCAAATCAGTCAACTGCTCAACTGTAGCTTCCTTCATCTTCTTGACTGAACCAAATTTTTTCAATAACTTTGTTCTCGTCTTTGGCCCAACACCTTGAATCTTATCAAGCTGTGATGATAAAGCATTTTTACTACGTGTTTTGCGATGAAAAGTAATTGCAAAGCGGTGGACCTCATCTTGAATCCTCTGCAACAAATAAAAGCCCTGACTCTTTCGATCCAGTGGTACCTCAACACCATTTTCACCGACGATCAGATGTGACGTATTGTGGTGATCATCTTTGACCATTCCGGCTACTGGAATATCGATTCCTAATTCATTGACCAAAACATCCATAACAGCACGCAATTCAATGATACCACCATCCATTAAAATTAAATCCGGTAATGGGTGATTTTCTTTTATCAAGCGTGAATAACGTCGATAAATAACTTCACGAGTATTAGCTGCTTCATCAGCGCCAGATTGTTGTTCAACCTCGCCCTTTATTTTATATTTACGATAGCCGCTCTTTTCTGGACGACCATCTTTAAACATGACCATTGCTGAAACTGGACTAGTTCCTTGAATATGAGAGTGGTCAAATGATTCTATAATATGACCGTACGGCAGATCCAAGGCTTCAAAAATTTGTTTTTGGGCACCATAAGTTTGACGATTATCAAGTTCCATCAAACGAAATTTTTCTTGTAAGACTAATTTAGAATTTTCAGCCGCCATATCCATTAAATCTTTCTTTTGACCACGTTGTGGCGTTCTAAAAGGAATATTTAAAACTTGTGACAAGGTATCTTTATCCAAATTATCAGGTACTAAAATTTCTTTCGGTAAAACTTGATTACGACGGTTATAAAATTGCAAAATAAACGTCGATAATTCTTCTTCCGGTGTATTGATGCAAGCAAAAATTTTTTTCTCACGTTTCATCAGTCGAGCTTGACGAATAAAGAAGATTTGGATTGAAATCCAACCCTTTTCAACGTAGTAGTTAAAAATATCTCTCGGCGTACTATCGTTTGAAATAATCTTTTGTTTTTCAACCGTCGTTTCGATGTACTTGATTTGATCACGCAACTCTGCTGCACGTTCAAATTCCATCTTTTCGGCAGCCTGTGACATTCTTTCTTCCAATTGATGTTTAACTTCACCAACGTTGCCGCCTAAAAACTTTTTGATTTTTTCGATCTGTGCAGCATATTCAGACTTAGGAACAGTTTTGAAGCAGGCACCTAAACATTGTCCCATATGATAGTACAAACACGGACGTCCAAGATTTCCCTGACATCTTCTTAGTGGATAAACTTTTTGCAAGAAATTCAATGTATTGGAAGCTGCCCAAACGTTAGGATATGGCCCAAAATAATAAGCGCCATCTTTTTTTATTAAACCGGTAATTTCCATTTTAGGATCACGTTCATTAGTGATTTTAATGTATGGATAGCCAGTACCACGCTTCAATTTAATATTGTAATAAGGTTGATGTTTTTGGATCAACGTTATTTCTAGTAAAAAGGCTTCTTTATCATTAGAAGTAATAATAGTTTCAAAATCTCTAATTTCTGAGACTAATCGTGCCGTTTTACCTTCATGCGAACTCTTAAAATATGAACGAACACGATTTCTTAAATTCTTAGCCTTACCAACGTAAATAATCTTGGAATTGATATCTTTCATTAAATAACAACCCGGACGTGGTGGCAAAAGACTTAATTTATGTTCAAGATATTCAGTTGCCAATGAAAATATCCCTCCCTTTTAATACTAGACTTATTTAATCTTAATTTAATCTAAATAATTGTCAAATTTACTGCCGCATTCATAATACAAGCAAATAATTTGAAAATATATATTTTAGGTATATAATGAATTGCGTAAAATAGATTTGTATAAAATTAATTAAGAAGGTATTCAAGATGACACAAAAATATATTGCTAAGATTGTTCCTTTAAACGCTGACTTTATTGGTACTAAAGCTCATGGTCAAGCTGAATTTACTGAGGACGAAAACAACTTGCACATTAAGATTGAAATGTTTGATACTCCTGCCAACACCCAACATTGGGAACATTTCCATGGTTTCCCAGATGGTAAAGATGCTCAAATCGCTACAATGGAACAAGACGTTAACCATGATAACTTAGTTGATTTGCCTGAAACTGAAGTAGTCTCTGGTACGACAATGGTTCCTTTTGATAATGCACCAGAAGATATGAACATCCCTAATGACAATTATCCAACTTCAGATGCTAGTGGTCATTTTGCTTATGAAAAGGATGTTCCTTTAGATGCATTGAAGAAACAATTTAAAGAAGTATTTGGAACAGACGATTTGGAACTAGATAAGCGTGTCATTTATGTTCATGGTGTTCCTCAAGATCTTAAGTTGCCTGTCTCAGTAGCCGGAGAAGTTGGCGATTATGATGCTCATGTTACTTTGCCAATCGCTACTGGAAAGATTGAAAAAGCTTAGGTAGATATTTGTTATTTACTCAAAAAGGTTTTATAATATATATAATTATAAAGAAACCTGAAAGGGGCTGATACCGATGGGCCTAACAGTGAAACGTGAAAGTGATTTTGGCAGTTTATTTGATAAGTTTGCCTCTCTTCCCGATGATGTAAAAGAAAACGTAAAACGCGTAGATTCTGCAGATAAAAAATCTTCAAAAGAAAAGAATCTAAAAGATAAAAAATAAGTTTCTCTTGTTTAATGTTGCTTTTCGTAAGCGACTGCCATTTATTTTACTATTTCTTTAACGAGAATCCTTTTGATAAAAAAATGACCTAGAACATTAACTTCTAGGCCTTTTTATTTACTCAAATTTTTTGTTATCAAAACGAATATCTACATCAGTTGCTTCTTGTCTTAAATCAATTAGTTCCTGATACATCAAATATTCAAAATAAGCGTCTGATACGCCATTGAATAACGCCATAATTTATCCCCTTTATATTCTTGATTGAATAAAATCAGCGGAAATAACTGGTCGTTGAACAGTTCGCCCTTTGTCATTGATATAATTATCAGTTGTCAAAACGCGACCGTAAAATTTAATAGGATCATTTTCCTGTAAACTAACGTTGCCCCGTTCAAAGTTGGATAGATTGTATTTCAATTTGATAGTCTTCGACTCATCATTCCCGTCTAAAGCAATTAATAAGTATTTATGTTCCATGTCAAGATCCTTGATATGACCCTTTTGATGAATCTTAGTTCCATAATAGAGACTTGTATTGGAATAAAGATTATCAAAAGAGACATATGAGTAATTTTTACGTTTGTTTGCAAATTCATCAGCAGTGATTTGTTTTGATTTATCAACTAGATTGATTTTTGTTTCCATAATACTTCCTGATATTTTATCTTTTGATGAAATCAAAAAAATTGCCAACAAAGCAAACAGGCATAAAACTGTGATCAAGAGCCTGGTCGGTAAATTTCTTATCATTTAATTCCCCCAATAATCCAAAGATAGCAAAGGTCTAGACAAATTACAATTGATTTAGACCAATTAATTATTTAAATATTTTCATATAAATGAACCAATAAAAAATACTCCTAAATCTGTATTTAGGAATATTTTTTTAGACATTAATAGTTTCAACTTTAATTATATTGGAATTCATCGACAAGCCTTCGACGATATCAACATAGTCAAGGTTCTTTCCAAAATCGATTGAATAGACATTCGTATAAACCTTATCATCATCCCGTTTGTAGACACTAAAACGGACTCCTTCGACAGTGATATCATTCTTTTTAAAATAATCATCGATAAATTTTTTGGTTTCTACTTTGTGCAAATACTCAACTTTAAGTTTTCGAACTGGACTGATCCGAATAATTTTTTTCAAGAAACCTAAAACTGCATAAACGACTAAAAATCCGGCGATAGCAATAATATAGTCTCCCATACCAACGGCTAGTCCAATACAGGCTACGACCCATAAACTAGCAGCAGTTGTCAAACCTCTGATTGAATGATGTTCAACGATAATCGTTCCAGCACCTAAGAAACCAATTCCACTAACTACTTGAGCAATCAATCTGGCATCATCAGCTCTTAGGACACCCTTTACTTCAGGATATTGCCGAGCCATTTCCAAAGCATTAAAACCAATGTTTTGTTGAATCATCGCAATTATACAAGCACCTAGACAGACTAAAATATGAGTCCTTAACCCAGCCGGGCGATGTTTATAAGCACGATCAATACCAATTATTCCAGCAAATAAAACTGAAACCAATAATCTTGTGATAACTGTAAGAACACTTAATTGACTAATCAAATAACCCCTCCGATGTTCTCCAGATTCAAAGCTATTAACTATTTTCAAATAATTTAAATATTATTTCCTTTGTGGATGCACTTTTTAGTGTAACAATGAAATCTTTTCTTAGCAATAGGCGAACGATTGTTGACATATATGGAACGTGTTCATAATTTGCTTCTGGGTCAGGTCCTAACAGAGCTAAAACGATATCAGTTGATTTTTGATCATCCCAAATTATCGGTTGATGCAACTTTAGAATGAACATTTTTAACTCAGTGATTGATTCATCTTGAACATGTGGCATAACGATTCCATTGCCTAAAACCGTTGATGCTTCAGCTTCTCTCATTAATAATTTTCCGTAAACAGCTTCAGAATCGACCTTACCATTTGATTTTTTAGCAAAATTGGCCAAATACTTCAAAACCTTTTCTTTCGTATCAGCTTCAACATCTAAAACAATGTTATCCTCATTTAAAATTTTTGAAAGATCCATCATTTGGTCAATTTGCTTTTGATTTGGAACGTTACTATCACGTGCTACTACTACAATAGTTTTCTTAGGTTTATTATCTTTTTTAGCTGATTTTCCAGTAAAAAAATCACCAATCTTTTTCCAAAAGGCCATTCACTCATCCCCCATCGAATAATTGCTTTATATTTATCATACAATTATTTTTAAGTTGTCGCTTTCATTTAACTAAAAAACCACTAATCCGAATAGAATTAGTGGCCTTAATTATTTAAATAATTTAAGAATTTCTTCTTTAGTTTGTGCCTTTCTCAACGACTCAATAAATTCATCATGCATGAGTAATTTTGAAGTGCTTGATAAGTATTCCAAATGATTACTACCATTGTCTTCATCAGGTATTAGGAATGAAATTATGATGTCAACTGGTTTATTGTCAAATGTCTTCCATTCAACAGGTTTCCTTAACTTAGCAATTAACATAGCTGATCCTTTAATCGATTTATCTTGAGCATGTGGAATAGCAATTCCTTTTTCCATACCGGTAGAATTTTCTGCTTCACGAGCTAAATATTTCTTATAAACAGCTTTTGAATCTGTTGAATATCCTAATTTCTCTGAAAAATCAGATAAATATTGTAAGAGTTCATCTCTTGATGAAACGTCAACATTTAATGCAATATTATTTTTATTAAGAATTTCTCCTAAATCGTTATTTGATTCTTCTTTTGTTGGTTCTGATTCTTCACTACCAACATTAATATTACCAACAGGAGTAGCTACAACGTTATTCTTTTGGCTTTGACGTCCTGCAATAATAGATAACAAGAATCCTGACACTAATGCTCCAATAACAATCCAAAGAACCCACAAGAATGGTTTATTAACTAATGGTAAAACAATGAATCCACCATGAGGAGCTGGAACAGAGATTTTAGTTACATAAGATAAGATTGCAGCAATAGCTGAACCAACCATGAATGACGGAATATTCAATAGTGGATTCTTAGCTGCAAATGGAATCGCACCTTCAGTAATGTGCGTTGAACCTAACAAGAAGTTAACATAACCAGCACTACGTTCCTTTGCGGTATAAGCCTTTTTATTGAATAGAACAGCAAAACCAGTAGCTAGTGGTGGAGCAATACAAGCAGCTGAAACTCCAGCCATAAAGAAGTAATTACCTTGCGCAAGAAGAGCTGTACCTGTTAAATAAGCAGCTTTATTAATTGGGCCACCCATATCAGCAGCACACATAATTCCAACAATTAATCCCAAAAGAATAGGACTTGAATTTTCCATACTCTTTAGAAAAGCCATCATACCAGTATTAAGATCTTTCATTGGAACTGATCCATACCACATAATGGTCCCAGAAATTAAAACACCTAAAACAGGGAAAATGAAAATAGATTTTAATCCATCTAGTGATTTTGGTAAGGATTTGAATAATTTCGTTAATAATACGGCAACATATCCGGCTAAGAAACCACCAACGATACCACCTAAGAAACCTGTACCATTAGTATAAGCTATCATACCAGTAACAAATCCGATAATTAAACCCGTTCTTTTACCAATTGCTTCAGCAATATAAGCACATAATACTGGTACCATTAGATTCATAGCAAAACCACCGATTGTATTTAATAAGGCAGCAATTGCATTGTACTGAGCACTTTTAGGGTCAGCTGAATTGATACCCCAGAAAAATGATACAGCTGTCAAAACACCACCGGCAACAACTAATGGTAGCATATGTGAAACACCATTCATTAAATAAACGTACAACTTATGCCAAAATGATCCTGTTAATTCTGATTCTTCTGAACTACTTGCCTTAGAACTGCCGGTACTATGATAAATAGGAACATTGTTATCGTTTAAAATTTTTTCAATTAGTTCGTCCGGTTCTTTCATACCTTTAGTGACTGAAACATTGATCAAACGTTTACCATCAAATCTATCAATGTCAACATCTTTATCAGCTGCGATGATGACTCCTTTAGCCTGATCAATTTCTGATTGACTAAAAGCATGTTCTACCCCAGATTGTCCATGTGTTTCAACTTTTATCGAAATGCCACGTTTCTTAGCAGCTTCTTCTAAAGCTTCTTGAGCCATATATGTATGGGCAATTCCAGTAGGACATCCCGTAGCTGCAATAACTTCATATTTTGCCATATCTACCCCTCCATTTGTTTAATATTAATTTGTTCTATTAATTCATCTACATCACTAAAATCAGTTAACCCAGAACTTGCGGCTGTTGAGCTGGCTGCAGCAATACTTCTCCTCAAGTTATCTTCTGCACTTAAGTTCTGCTCAATTCCTGCTAAGAATGTTCCTAGCATTGTATCGCCAGAGCAAGCTGTATTAACAACTTTTATTTTAGGAGCATTACCAAAAAGAACCTTATCTTTATTTATTAACAAAGCTCCTTTGCTACCTAAAGATAGCAAAATATTTTTGGCACCCTTTTCAATTAATTTCTTCGAATGAGCAATTAATGTTGAAATATTGTTGTTTTGTTCATCATCAAACCACGATAAAAGTTCTTCATCATTTGGTTTCAATAGATATGGATGATAACTAATTGTTTGAATAACATCTGGATAACTTGTATCTATCACCAAATTAAATTTTTGCTTTTGAGCCATTTTAGCGATTTCAATGATAATATTGGGTGGAACTCCTTTAGAAAAACTACCAGAGACAACTAATTTATCATCTTTTTTTAATTTAGAAACTTTTTCAAGAAAATTATTTACTTTTTCTTTATTTACTTCAGGTCCATTATTAACCTGTTTGTATTCAGTATCAGTATCAATAACTCGTGTAAAAACATTGATTCGAGAAATTCCATCTATATGTGTAAAATCTGTTTTTATACCTTTATTTCTCAATGATTCTTCAATGAAATTGCTGGTAAAACCGCCACCGATTCCTAAAGCAGTATTATCAATACCTAGATGCTTTAAAATAAAGGAAACATTTACACCTTTACCATTTGGCTGAATATCATAACTGTTAGTTCGATTAACAATTTCCGGTTTTAAATGCTCAGTTTCAATAAATAAATCGATTGCCGGATTTAATGTACAAGTATAAATCATTTGCAATCCCCCTCTTTACTTTCTAAATACATCTTACAATATGATATTATGTAAATGTTTTCATAATCAGGTATATTTACAAATATTAAGAAAATCTTTTACTAATTAGGGAGATTTTATGAAAAATAAATTAAGTTCATCAGAAAAATATCTTTGGGAATATATCCAAAACAATCTCGATGATATTCCCAACCTTTCCATAGTTAAATTAAGTGAAGATGCTAACGTTTCAACAGCGACCATCGTCCGGACTACGAAAAAAATGGGTTACTCTGGCTACACCGATTTTCGTCAACAATTAACATTCAAGAAAAAAGACACACAACAGTACAAAAACTTGGAAAAAGTGGATCATGACATCAAACAAGCCATTTTGAAAAATAAATACGAAGTTGATAATACTTTAAAAATGATAAATGTTGGGTCAATCGAAGATGCTATCCAAAAAATCAAAAAATCCTCCGACATTTATATCTTTGCCAGAGGATTTTCAGAATTTATTGCTCAAGAATTACTAGTAAAACTGCAGTTATTGGGTAAAAATTGTGTTTTGAGTACTGATCCTAATATCATTGTCACTATGAGCAAAAGAATCAGATGTGAAGACTTAGTTATCTTCATTACTTTAAACGGTGAAACTAAAGAATTAGTAACAGGTGCCAAGAATGCTTTTAATAACGGTGTTAGTACTCTAACCATCACTACCAACGAAGAAGGTTCCATAATCAAATACTCTGAAATGGTACTATTAGGTTTCAAGTCTCAAACTTCATACTTTCCTGATTACGAAGTCAGATCGAGACTGCCTCTTCAAGTAATCAGTCGCATTTTACTAGATTCCTATGTTATCAGAACGCAAAAAAGCCAATAGATTTCTCTATTGGTCCATTAATACCTTTAACCAAGCAGGCAAAACTTCAGCTAATTGTTGATAAGTCCGATCAAACTTATGATCATACCAGGGGTCTTCAATTATTTTGGTTTGTCCCAAGACTTCATAAGCTAAATGAATTTTATCTTTATCAGCAACTGGAGCCATATTTTTTAGATCAACAATATTTTGCTGATCCATTCCAATTATTATATCGGCCTCATCAAAATCTTGTCGGGAGATTTGTTGAGCACGATGGTTAATAATTGGAATTTTTTTATCTTTTAGTTCGGCAATTGCCCCAGGGTGTGGTGGATTACCGATTTCATAAGTGGATGTTGCCCGAGAAGAAACTGATATTTGGTCTAACAAATTCTTCTGCTCGATAAAATTTCTCATCATCATCTCTGCCATTGGTGAACGACAAATGTTACCTAAACAAACAAAAATGACTTTTTTCATCTAAATCAATCCCAATCTTTTCTTAACGTCTTCTAATTGAGCTTCCAAAACAGGATCTTTACGGCTTAAAACATCTAATGCACTAGCTTGTGGAGCTGAAGTTTTTGTTTCTTTTTTTACAGATTTCTTAGTAGTGGGCTTTTTATTATATTTTCTTACCCAAGCGGCAACTTGTTGATAAGAAATTTGATACTTTTCACCTGTAGCTTTGTAATTGTTATCATGTTCAATAGCATATTGCGCAATTTCTTTTTGTTGACTCTCATTGTAATTCATACTAAAAACTCCTAAACGGCTTATTACAAAAAATTATACCATACAAAATAACTCTATTATTGATGTAACAAAGTTTTAACAGTCAAATTCCTTAAAAAGGGCATAAAAAAATGGTAGCTCAGGGAGGAACCACCATTAAATCGACAATAGTTTTTAACCAATTATTATCATGAAATTATCAAGAAAGAGGAAATGTAGGATTTATCTCCTCTTCAATTAATATAATAACACACTCATTTTTAAATACAGGCTATTACAAAAAGTCGCCATATTTTTATAAATAACAGCTTAAAAAAAGACAGAAAGCCCACTAGAATGGCTTTCTGACAGCAAAATGGATTTATTTAAACATGTACTATCCCACAACTTTTAATCCATTTTATTTAAAAAAAGTGATAAAAATGTAATGAAAGCATAATAAAGCAGCTATATTGATGAGATATAACTTTTTTATTATATTGCATTACTATCACAAAGTCGACAATTAAATAGTTATAAAAACTATCTAAGGATTAATCCACCAATACCAATTGGTAAATACATTGTACCCTTATTGGACTATACCTGTACACCCTAAATTATTTATATTACATTATCTAGATATTTTTAAAGATGTGCATCAACTGTGCCAGTGTTTCATTTCCGACCATATTATGACGATAAACGAACAGGATATAAAATGGCGGTAATTGAATATCAGAAAGTTTGATTTCTTGAATGCCTGAGACCCCTTGAATAGCCGTCTCCGTAACAAAGCTGATTCCCTTATTTTCTTTAACCAAGCTGAGCATCAATCGATAGTCAGAAGTTTGAAATAAGGTATGTGGAGTAACATTATATCTTTCAATCATTCTTTGCAAAACTAAATTGTGGACTGAACCTTCATTTAAAGAAATAAAATCTTCTGCAAATAAATCTTCAATCGTTTTAACCTTGGAAACATCCCGATCAGCTGCAGCAATAAATTTAAAATGATGTTCCTTGATCAATTGATAATCCAAGTGATTTTCCTGTGGCAAAATTGTCGTTCCTAATAAGGAAAGATCAATTTCACCATTTTTTAATTTATCCAATAATTCCCCTGAACCATCGGCAATCGGAATAATTGAATTAAGTAAGTCAGCATCCCGTAATCGATCAAAAACCTTAGGAATAACGTAGTTAGTAATAATCGGTGGCCATCCCATTACGATTTTTTCACGCTTTATTCGTTCCATATCATCACTGATCAAATCATTTTCCAAAAGAATTCGATCAATATGCATTAATAATTGCCTCCCCGCATATGTTAATGATAAGGAATTAGCAAAACTTTTTCGTTTTACTAAAGAAAGTCCGTAAGTATCTTCCAACCTTTTTAGAGAATAAGTGATCGTCGGCTGACTGACACCAAAGAAACTAGCCGTATCAGAAAAGTTCTTTAATTCAGATAATTTTTTAAAATATTGATAATCTTTTAAGTTCATTTTTCCACCTATAAATTTTATTTATCAAAGTACACATATTTGACTATATTTTTTATCATGTATTATTATACATTCGAAAGTTAATTAAGAACACTAATTATTTAATATGCCAAGAAGGCATAAACTCTTATTCCAATATTAATAAAATTAATTTATATAATATGGTATGTATCGGGGTATTAAATATATTAATGTTTTAACTGTAGAAAAGTTAATTAGGAGGAATTTTTTTTATGAAATATGAAGGTTTAGATTTACTCAATAATCATTTCTTCAATAAAGGTACTGCCTTTACTAAAGAAGAAAGAAAAGAAAATCATATTGAAGGCTTACTTCCACCATTCGTTCAAACTTTGGACCAACAAGTAGAACAAGCTTATGAAAACTATTCAAAGAAGGCTACCTTCCTTGATAAGAGAATGTACTTGATGGACATTTTTAACGAAAACGTTACTTTGTTCTATAAGTTGTTCAGTGAACATGTTAATGAATTTATGCCAGTTGTTTATGATCCAACTATCGCTGACACAATCGAAAATTACAGTCACTTCTTCTTAGACCCACAAAACGCCGTTTACCTATCAATTGATGATCAAGACGAATTAGAAGCTTCATTAAAGAATGCTACTAAGGGTCGTGACATCAAACTTATCGTTGTAACTGACGGTGAAGGTATTCTTGGTATTGGTGACTGGGGTGTTCAAGGTGTTGACATCTCTGTTGGTAAATTGATGGTTTATACAGCTGCTGCTGGTGTTGATCCTAAGTCAGTTCTTCCAGTTGTTCTTGATGTTGGTACTAATAACAAAGAACTTCTTTCAGATGACCTTTACATGGGTAATCATCACCAACGTGTTACAGGTGACAAGTACTATGCATTCGTTGATAAATTCGTTCAAACTGCTGAAAACTTGTTCCCTAACATGTATCTTCACTTTGAAGACTTTGGTCGTAGCAATGCTGCTAATATTTTGAACAAGTACAAGGATGACATCTTGACATTCAATGATGATATCCAAGGTACAGGTATCATTACCTTAGCTGGTATCTTAGGTGCTTTGAACATTTCTAAGCAAAAGCTTACTGATCAAGTTTACCTATCATTTGGTGCTGGTACTGCTGGTGCTGGTATTACTAAGAGAATCTTTGACGCCATGGTTGAAGAAGGACTCTCTGAAGAAGAAGCTAAGAAACACTTCTACCTAGTTGACAAGCAAGGTCTATTGTTCGATGACACAGAAGGTCTTACACCTGAACAAAAACCATTCACAAGACAACGTAGTGAATTCGACAATGCTGATGAATTGACTAACTTGGAAGCTGTCGTTAAAGCAGTTCATCCAACGATCTTAGTTGGTACATCAACACAACCTGGTACATTTACAGAACCTATCATCAAGGAAATGGCTGCTCACACAGAACGTCCAATTATCTTCCCACTTTCAAACCCTACAAAACTTGCTGAAGCAAAGGCTGAAGATCTTTTGAAGTGGACTGATGGTAAAGCTCTTATCGCTACTGGTATTCCGGTTGATCCAATCGAATACAACGGTGTTACATACAACATTGGTCAAGCTAACAATGCTTTGGTTTACCCTGGTCTTGGTCTTGGTTCATTAGCTGTTAATGCTAAAGTTCTTTCAGACGGTATGATCAACAAAGCTGCTCACTCATTGGGTGGAATCGTTGATGCTACACAACCAGGTGCTGCTGTACTTCCTCCAGTTTCAAAACTAGACAAGTTCAGTATTACTGTTGCCGAAGGTGTCGCTCAACAAGCTATTGATGAAAAACTTACATCTGCTACTGATGCTAAGAAGGCTGTTGAAGACGCTAAGTGGGAACCTAAATATTAATATATAAATTTGTAAAATAAAGGGGAATTATTTTATGGCTGCATTTATCACTTCACTTGAAAGTGTCGCTGAAATCGTACTAGTTATCGCCCTAGGTTATTGGCTAAGAGGGTCAGGCCGTTTAGGTGATGAATTTAAAGGGAATATCTCATTCATTATTATGAAAATTGCCCTACCTGCTTCAATTTTCGTTTCTGTTCTTAAATATTTGAACCGAGACAAATTAGCTAGTCTTTCTGGTGGTTTGGTCTTCACCTTCGCCAGTTTCACTATAGGATACATTGTCGCATGGATCCTAACGAAAGTTTTCCGTATTAGAAAAGGCCGCCGTGGTACTTTCATTAACATGTTCGTTAATGCTAATACAATCTTCATTGGTTTACCTTTGAACATGGCTTTGTTTGGAGATAAGAGTTTACCTTACTTCCTTATCTACTATGTTATGAATACAATTTCAACTTGGGCTGTTGGTATCTTCTTCATCTCAAGTGATGATCCAAACGTTGAAAAGGGTGAAAAGAAAGATTTCAACTGGAAGAAATTACTTCCTGCCCCACTTGTTGGTTTCTTAGTTTCATTAGTATTCTTACTACTAGCAATTCCTGTTCCAGAATGGATCAATAAGACCTTAGACATGGTCGGTGGTATCGTTACACCTATGTCACTTATCTACATTGGTATTATCTTAGCCGATGCTGGTTTGAAATCTATCAAATTTGACCGTGATACGATCCTTGCCTTAGTTGGTAGATTTATCGTCGCTCCTGCTATCATGATCGGTATCATCCTTGTCGGTGGTTCAATGATCGGTTCAATGCCACAACTTGAAAGTAGCTCATTCATCATCCAATCAGCTGCTCCTGGTTTAGCCGTATTGCCTATCCTAGTTGATCAATCACACGGTGACGTCGACTACGCTACAAACTTGGTTACTACTTCAACCGTCTTGTTCGTAATCGTTGTGCCTATCTTGATGCAAATTGCAAACTTGATCTAATTGATCATTAATAATAATCCAAAAATCAAAAATTTATTGAAAACAATTCACATTCACACATTTAAAACAAAAAATCAGATCCTCCTCTAATAAATTTAAAAAAAGTCGTCAAACATTCTGCGGTTTTGAAGTGCAATAAAAAAGTTAGACATTTTTATAAGTTTTAAGAAATCATGGATT